>JAKFUX010000039.1:0-54699 GCA_021732465.1 Sphingomonas sp. | reverse complement strand
CCGCCGCCCGATAGGCTATCCTAGCCCCAAAGCTGAAAAAAGCCGGAGAGTGATGATGACCAAGCCGACGCATGAAGATGCCAGCCTGTCGCGCCGCGCGTTGATGGCGGGCAGTGTTGGGCTGGCGGCGGCGGCGCTTTCGCCGGTACCAGCTTTGGGCGCTTCAACGCCAACCAAGCCACTGCCCAAGGGTTTCCTGTGGGGCACCGCGACGGCGGCGCACCAGATTGAGGGCAACAACACGAATTCAGACTTCTGGCTGGCCGAAAACGTCAAACCCACGCTGTTTCAGGAAGCATCGCTTGATGCGTGCGACAGCTATCACCGGTACGGCGAGGATATCGCGCTGGCGGCAAAATTAGGCTTTAATGCGCACCGTTTTGGCATTGAATGGGCACGGATAGAGCCCGAACCGGGCAAGTTCAGTGAGGCGGAACTCGACCATTATCTGCGCGTGCTGGAGGAATGCCACAAGCATGGCCTGGCCCCGGTGGTTACCTATAGCCACTGGACCGTCCCGCGCTGGTTTGCGGCCAAGGGCGGTTTTGAACATCCCGATAGCCCCCAGATTTTCGCGCGCTTTGCCGAACGGGCGACGGCGAAGCTGGGGCCGTTAATGGCAGCCGCGTCCACCTTCAACGAAGCCAATATCGCGCGCCTCATCCAGGCGCGGCCTGAAGTGAAAGCCATCGAACCACTCGTCAGGGCAATGCTGGCGGCGTGCGCCAAGGCCAGCGGATCAGACCGGTTCGCCTCTGTACTGTTTGCTGATCTGGAAAAGAGCGAAGCCAATCAAGTCCGCGCGCATGAACTGGCGTTTGAGGCGATCAAATCGGGGCCCGGTGATTTCCCGGTCGGCGTAACGATCAGCATGCAGGACGTGCAGGGTGTGGGGCCTGGCAACAAGGCAACCGAATTCGAAGACCTGATCTATGGCCCGTGGATAGCCCAGGCCGCCAAGGCTGATTTTGTCGGTGTGCAAACCTATACCCGCATTCTGGTGGATGCGAACGGCGTGGTGCCACCCGCCAAAGAGGCTGAGAAGACGGCGGCGGGTTACGAGTTTTATCCCGAAGGGTTGGGCGGCACGATCCGCTATGCCGCGCGCAAAACCGGCAAGCCAATCTATGTCACCGAAAACGGGATCGGCACCGATGATGATATGCGCCGTATCGCCTATACAGATCGGGCGCTGGCATCAGTGCGCGCGTGTATGGACGAGGGGATCGACGTGCGCGGGTACATCCACTGGTCGCTGCTCGATAATTTCGAATGGGTTTATGGGTATAAGCAGCGGTTCGGGCTGGTGTCGGTTGACCGCACCACCTTCAAGCGCACGCCAAAACCCAGCGCCTATCACCTCGGCGCGCGCGCAAAGGCGAACCGCATCTGATTTTGGCGCAAGCGAGCCGTACTGGAGGCCGGTAACGGGCCGCCGGAACAACCTGTTTACCATGTTGACCAACGCTTCTTCCACCGATGATCGTGCAAAGAATGAGCATGCGTGCGATTGTCCCCCTGTTGTCCCTTTGTGCAGCGCTGGTCGCTGCACCTGCCCCGGCATCGCTGCTCGATTATGTGGGTGAATGCGTGCCGTTTGCGCGCGCTGCATCGGGCATTCAGATTTACGGCGATGCCTGGACATGGTGGGACAAGGCAGCAGGAAAATACCGCCGGGGTTATGTGCCACGCGAAGGGGCGGTCATCGTTTTTGCGCAATCGGCACGCTTGCCGCTGGGGCATGTTGCCGTGATCAGCCGGGTGATTGACGAACGCGTGGTGATGGTCACGCACGCCAACTGGTCGCGGATTGATGGCGTTCGCGGGCATGTTGAACAGGATGTGACGTTGACCGATGTGTCCTATCAGGGCGATTGGAGCGCGGTGAAGGTTTGGTATCGCGGTTCCGCGGGGCTGGGATCTACCAGCTATCCGGTTGATGGCTTCATCTATGGCGGGCGCGAGGCGCCGGAGTTGACCAGCCGCAACCCGGATTATGTCGCTGCGCTGATCGACGTCTACGCGCGCTAGGCCGCGTCGCGCAGTTCCATTGCTCGAAACTTTGCGATCGTGGCGTCAAGATCTGCCGGGGACAAAAGCTCTGCCGTCGCCGACATTGCGTCGACATACGCATATTCATAATTGCCCCAGCGCCTGCCGTTGAAGCGCAGCGGCACAAACACGCTCTTCACCGGCAAAAAAGCGCCATCGCCCAGCGTCATGCGGTAGCAATTGAGCATAAACGCCGATTCATTCGCCACGGCTCGCCGGGTGCAATCATCCATCAGGTTGCGGCGGTTGCGACACCAGGTGCTATTCCATGCAGGGTCATTTCCCTGCGGTTGCGACCGCAACGTCAGGTGGGTTGGCAAATAGCCGTTGATGTCGGAGATGACAGAACCAATCGCCTGCTGCCCCTCGCGCTTCATCCGATCGAGGATGGGCCGAATATGCTGATCGGCAAAATCATTGAACCGCGTGTCAAACTGCTGTGGGTTGGTGCCGATAATCGGCCGATAGTTGAAATCGAACACATCGGCTTCGGACAGTTTTCCCCGGCGTAGCGCACCTTCAATCACGGCCGTGATTTCAGCGGCGACACGAATGGCGGTCTCAATCTTGTCACTGTCATCGGTGCGAACACCGCTGCCGGCAAGCTGATCAAGCATCACATTGGCGGCGACTTCCAGTTTTTCAATGCGGCCATGGATGTCGTTTAAGCCAGCGCCTGTGGCGCGCGTCGATTCCGCTGCTGCTGCCATTTCTTGCTGAACGGCGGCGATGCTGTGTTCCATTTGAACGGCGCTGCGGGCAATGCCATCTGTCTGGTGGTCAACCAGCGAAACGATCGACCCGATATCGATCACGGTGCGTTCGATCGCCTCGAACTTGGCGGTTGCCTTCCTGCTTTGCTCCACACCACCGGCAATTTCCTTGCCAAAGGCGGTTGCCTCGTCCGAAAGTGCCGCGACCGTGCCGTTGATCCGCTGCGTAGCCTCACGGGTGTGCTGAGCGAGTTTCTTCACCTCTGTGGCGACGACGGCAAAGGCGCTGCCGGATTCGCCGGCACGCGCGGCCTCAATTGCGGCATTCAACGCAAGCATGTTGGTCTGTTGCGCGATGCCGCCAATCAGGTGCGAAACATCCTGCACATGCACCAGGGCATCAACCATGCGGTCGACCCGATCGCTCAGCCGCAACACCAGATCGGTCAGGTCGGTGAAGCCGGACACGGAATTGAGAATTGCCGATCGGCCATGGGTGAGTTTTTCCTTCACTTCATGCGACAAATGCCGGGCCTGTTCGATTGCGGCGGCAACACTTGCCTGGTCACGCGCAAGGGTCGCGGTTACCTGGTCGATGCGGGAAAGCTCGCCAATCCGTTGGTTTTTGCGTTGGGCAATGGCCGCGACATGCCCGCCAACATCGGCGCATTCGACGACCAGCGTGCTGCAACTTCGCGCGACGCGGCGAACGACATCCTTCACATCAACGGCGTCATCCATGGCGCATCCACCTCCCCAAACCTGTCGGATAATAGGGCAGATGTCCTAATGCGCGATTAACTTTGATTGGCGCGTGCGGTTGGCTAGGATGCCCCCGACCGGCTGGCCCGGGGGCAATGGATTGACGCAACAATGTTTCTGAATTTTCTTGATGAGCTGCGCGCGGCGGGCATTCCCGCGAGCATGAAGGAACATCTGATCCTGCTCGAAGCGCTTGACCGTGATGTGATCGACCGGACACCGGAAGATTTCTATTATCTGTCGCGCGCGGTGTACGTGAAGGACGAGGGACTGCTCGACAAGTTCGATCAGGTTTTTGCCAAGGTTTTTCGCGGCATCGCCACAAATTTTGGCGAAACGCACGCCGACATTCCGGCGGACTGGCTGAAGGCCGTGGCGGAGAAATACCTGTCGCCTGAAGAGATGGAGGCCATGAAGGCGCTTGGTTCCTGGGACGAGATTATGGAGACGCTGAAAAAGCGGCTCGAAGAACAACAGGGGCGGCATCAGGGCGGCAACAAATGGGTCGGCACCGGCGGTACCAGCCCTTACGGGAATAGCGGATTCAACCCTGAGGGCGTGCGGATTGGCGGCGAGAGCAAGCACAAGCGCGCGCTGAAAGTGTGGGATCAGCGCGAGTTCCGCAACCTTGACAGCACCAAGGAGCTTGGCACCCGGAACATCAAGGTGGCGCTGCGCCGCTTGCGCAAATTCGCGCGGGAAGGTGCGCAGGACGAGCTTGATATCGACGCGACGATCGACGGCACCGCGCGGCAAGGCTGGCTCGACGTCGTCATGCGTGCCGAACGCCGCAATGCGGTGAAGCTGCTGTTGTTCCTCGATGTCGGCGGATCAATGGACCCGTGGGTAAAGCTGTGTGAGGAGCTGTTTTCCGCCGCGACCACCGAGTTCAAGAACCTCGAATTCTTCTACTTCCACAATTGCCCCTATGAAGGCGTGTGGAAGGATAACCGCCGCCGCTTTTCCGAACGCACGCCGATGTGGGACGTGCTCCATAAATTCGGCCATGATTATAAATTGGTGTTCGTCGGCGATGCGTCGATGAGCCCCTATGAAATCACCCATCCGGGCGGCTCGGTGGAACATTTCAACGAGGAATCAGGCGCGGTATGGCTCCACCGGATGACAACGACCTATCCGGCCGCCGTGTGGCTGAACCCGGTGCCCGAGGAGCAATGGGGTTATTCGCAGAGCGTGCGGATCATCAAGGAACTGATGACAGACCGCATGTACCCGCTGACGCTCGCCGGGCTGGATGATGGCATGCGGGAACTGACGCGGAAACGGTGACCGGAGCGGTTGCGAACAAAAGTTTGACGTGGGTCAAAGCATGGCAGCTTTCAGGCAACGATAATGCCCTCATCATCAATGAGGGACAATCGTCATGCCTGCCATCGACCAAGTCTGGTTCATCTATCTCGTCATCATCGCCATGAGCGCATTCGCCTTCAGCCTGGGGCTGGTGAGCATTTTGGATCGCGATCCGACACCACCAATATCCTGACCCCAGCGGTCAGGATCGAGCGATTGGCCCGCCATGACATTGGCGGGCTAGACGATATCGGAACAGGGCAATCATCGGCGTTTCGCCGAGGCGGGAAGCTTGACGCCGACCAAAGGGCTGTAGTATTTGATTAATACACTGGCTCGGAAGGATCATCATGCGTTCTGTTCTGACTGTCGGCGTGTTGGCCACGCTGGCAATGGCTTCTCCCGCTTATGCAGGCGACCTGACCGTCAAGGTAACGGGCGTGAAGGCCAAGGGCGGCAGCCTGATTGTCGCGGTTTATGACAAGGCGACGCTTTTTCACGCACAACCGCCATTCTTCAGCGTCGCCAAGGTAGCCGGAGCGGGCGACTCGACCGTGACGATCAAAAATGTCCCGCCGGGCGACTATGTCGTGTCGGTCCTTCATGACGCCAACGGCGATGAAAAGATGACGATGGGTCCCGATGGGCGGTTCGGTGAAGGCACCGCGCTAACCAACGCCGAACAGCTCCGTGGCCCCCCGACGTTTGAAGCCAACAAGATCACGATCCCCGCGACTGGCGCCAGCGTGGCAATTGCAATGAGTTATCCCGAAGACCGCTCGGGCTGGTAAGCCTCAGCGGCAAATAACTCAGAAGATCAGATGCGGTTTGCGGGTGGCGACCCAAGCCGCCTCATCCACCCGCGTCAACGCATCAAGATCGCCCGGCCTCGCCGCATCATCATCCACCCATTCGCGCAGGCCCGGCCCGCCGTTGATCACATCAATCGCCAGTTTGCCGAATTCATACTCATAGGGAAAATCCCGCCACAGATCATAATCGGGATAGAGTGCGCGGATCGCCTTGAAGCCGAGCGCCTGCACCCGCCATGGCTGGAACGCGGGGTGATTGTAGAACGCGCCCTCCGCATGAATGTGCACGCCGTTGCACAACTGGCCGACATGTTTGTGGAAAGTCGGCTGAAACCAGATGTCGCGCAACGTGCACCCGTCCAGCCATTCGGGCGCAATCGCGTGCATTTGGGCAATGACCGCCTTTGCATCAATATCTGGCGCGCCGAACAACTCGAGCGGGCGCGTGGTGCCGCGCCCCTCGCTCAAATTGGTGCCCTCCAGCATCACGGTGCCGGGATAGGCGCGGGCCATGTTCAGGTTGGGCGCATTGGGGCTGGGATTGATCCAGATGCGATCCGACGGCCAGCCATATCCGGGCGCAGCATCAGGCGCCCAGCCCTCCATTTCAATCACGCGGTAATCGACGTCGATCTTGTAATGCGCGATGAACCAGTGGCCCAATTCGCCCAACGTCATCCCGTGCCGCATCGGCATCGGCCCGGCCCCGACGAAACTCTCCCAGCCGAGCAGCAAGGTCAGCCCCTCAACCGGGCGACCGATCGGGTTGGGGCGATCGAGCACCCACACCGATTTGCCGTGCTCGGCCGCGGCTTCAAGCACGTACAGCAGCGTCGTCACGAAGGTGTAGATGCGCGTGCCAAGATCCTGCATGTCAACGAGGATCACGTCGAAGGTGCCCATCGACTGCCCGGTCGGTCGCCGCACCTCGCCATAAAGGCTGAAGACGGGGATGTTGTAGGTCGGGTCCGTGAAGTCGGGCGACTCCATCATGTTATCCTGCAAATCCCCCCGCACGCCGTGCTGCGGCCCGAACACCGCCGAGACGTTCAGGCCGCTCGCGATCAGGGCGTCGAGGCTGTGGGTAAGGTCTTCAGTGACCGAAGCGGGATGCGCGAGCAGGGCCACGCGCTTGCCCTCCAACGGCTTGCGCAAGAGCGGGTCAGCGAGCAGGCGATCGATACCGAATTTCATGGTGTGTTTGGTGCCGGGAGGGTCGCGATAAAGCAATCGGAATTGTGGAAATCAGGCGGCCCCGGTGCATGCGCGAGCGCCCAGTAGGACTTGGTGCCGTCTATTTCTTCGATGACGGCGGATAGGTTCATGTTTAGCGGTCCAGGGGGCATGATGGACAGGTCGAGGTCAACTTCGATGACGAAGTCTTCGCCAGCTTCGATCCCTCGTTCAACATGCGGGTCGATAGGCAAATGGACGTTGCGCATATTTTGGCGATAGCTGTCGAATTTATAGGCCGCCCACTGGCTTGACGGCGAAAAATTGAATTCGAAATACTGCTGCGTCCCGACAGGATTCAAGAACATCTCAAAGCAAGTTGCTTTCCAAAGATTGTCCGCGCGGGTTGGCGATTGCCGATCAGGAATCGCAAGGTTCTCCGCTCCGTCGACCTTGACAGTCAGCAGGATTTCATCGGCATCGCCGGTCAGCGCGAATTGCACCGCGCGGATCGATGCCGGTGGCGTATCTGGGTGGGGTATCAGATCAAACATCGGTCCCTTGTACCCCCGCGAAGGCGGGGGTCCAGTCTGGGTTCCCGCCTTCGCGGGAACACAAAGGGCAATCACATCGAAATTAGCGCAAACTCCACCCCCATCACGGTGTAAATCGCCAGCCAGTAGCCGCTATCGATCAGGAACAGCTTCAGCGATTGGCGCGAAAACAGGTAATTCACCCCGATCGCCGGAATGATGAACCCCAGCGCAACGCCGGATGCGACCATGATCTTGGTCGACGTATCGAGCCCCGTATATGTCGCCAGCGTGTGATCCAGGATAAACGCTGCAACCAGGTTCAGCACAAATGTCAGCCCAAAGATCATCGGCATGTTGGCATTCTTCATCGCATCGTCAGATAGCCCGCGCGCCGCTTGCCACGCTTTGCCGAACAGCGGCCCATACCAGATGCCGCCGATCATAAAGCCGCTCGCAGCCGCCACCAATATGGCGATCCAGTGAATTTGCGTTCCCATCACGATGCTCCCCAACGTCGTAGCAGTTGCTTCATGCTAGGCTGAAAATCGCGATGCGCAAAGGCCACCGGCGCGCTCTGTTCAAAACGCGTGAAAATCTCTATGTGCCCGGCCTCTCATGGCAACTATCCTCCCCTCCCCGCCGAAAATCGGCATGGTCTCGCTCGGCTGTCCCAAGAATTTGGTCGATAGCGAACGCATCCTGACCAAGCTGCGCAGCGATGGTTATGCGATGTCGGCTGATTATGCGGGCGCAGATGTGGTGCTGGTCAACACCTGTGGCTTCCTTGATTCCGCCAAGGAGGAATCGCTGGAGGCGATTGGCGAGGCAATTGCCGAGAATGGCCGCGTGATCGTTACCGGATGCATGGGCAAGGAAGCGGAGATGATCCGCGCCAAATTTCCCAACGTGCTCGCGGTTACGGGTGCGCATCAGTATGAGGAAGTGGTGGGCGCGGTGCATGACGCAGCGCCGATGCCGCCAAGCGCGTTCTTGAACCTGGTGCCCGAAAGCGGCCTTAAGCTCACCCCGCGCCACTATAGCTATTTGAAGATCTCCGAAGGCTGCAACCATCGCTGCGCCTTCTGCATCATCCCCAGCCTGCGCGGTGATCTGGTCAGCCGCCGCCCCGATGCGATCCTCCGCGAGGCGGAAAAGCTGGTCGCGGCGGGCACGCGCGAATTACTGGTGATCAGCCAGGACACCTCGGCTTATGGTCTCGATATCCGCCACCAGCCCCGCGAATGGCATGGCCGCGACGTGCGCGCACACATGACCGATCTGGCGCGCGAACTGGGGTCATTGGGCGGGCCAAAAGACAAGGTTTGGGTTAGGCTGCATTATGTCTACCCCTATCCGCATGTTGATCAGGTGATCCCGCTAATGGCGGAAGGGTTGGTGACGCCCTATCTCGACATCCCCTTCCAGCATGCCAGCCCCAGCGTGCTGAAGCGGATGAAGCGCCCGGCCAACGATGCCAAGGTGCTGGAGCGGATCAAGAGCTGGCGCAGCATCGCGCCTGATATCGCGATCCGGTCGACCTTCGTGGTCGGCTTTCCGGGCGAGACCGAGGATGATTTCGCCTATCTGATGCGCTGGCTGGAAGAAGCGCAGCTCGACCGCGTGGGCGCGTTCCGCTTCGAACCGGTTGAGGGCGCAAGCGCCAACGCCCTGCCTGATCAGGTGCCTGAGCCGGTGAAAGAAGAACGTTACGGCCGGCTGATGGAGCTAACCGCCCGGATTTCAGCGGAAAAACTGCGCGCCAAAGTGGGTCGCACGCTCGACGTCATCATCGATGCCGTGGATGACGAAACCGGCGGTGCCACCGGCCGCTCGCAGGCCGACGCGCCGGAGATCGACGGCGAGGTTCACCTGCGCGATGCCGGGCATCTGGCGCAGGGCAATATCGTGCCCGTCGTCATCGAGGATGCCGACGAGCACGATCTGTTCGGTGTGCCCGCCTAGGCCCCCTTTCCCGTCCGCAGCAGATTCAAGATCTGGGTCAGGGAATCGCCAACGTGCGACATTCGCCTCGCCAACGGCTGCCGAACGGTGATAGGCAGCCGAATGCCGGAAATGTGCCGCTTCGGTCGCGAGTACTGCCCTTGTCCGACCCCCAGCCCGCCATGCCGCCGGAAACCGATGCACCGACGACGGGCCTGAAAGCCTTCCTCGCCCGGCTTGGCCCCGGGCTGATCACCGGGGCTGCCGATGATGATCCCAGCGGCATTGGCACGCACAGCCAGGTTGGGGCGCAATTCGGCTTTGGCCTGTCATGGACGTTCGTGCTCACCTTTCCGCTGATGGTCGCGATTCAGCAGGTTGCGGCCGAGATTGGCCGGGTGACGGGTGCAGGAATCGCGCGCAACCTGCGGCGCCATTATCCCCGGCCTGTGCTGTGGGGGGTGGTGTCGCTGTTGCTGGTCGCCAACATCATCAATCTGGGCGCGGATTTAAGCGCGATGGGCGCAGCGTTGCAGTTGCTGACCGGGGGTAATGCCGGGCTGTATACATTGATGTTCGGCGTCATCTGCATCGTGCTGGAAGTGGCGCTCAGCTATCCGCGTTATGCCTCCGTCCTGAAATGGACGACGCTGTCGCTGTTCACCTATGTTGCTGTGGTGGTGGTCGCGGGGGTGCCCTGGGGGCGTGCGCTGCGATCGCTGGTGGTGCCTGAAATTCAGTGGAACGCCGCCTATGCCACCGCCTTTGTCGCCATATTGGGCACCACGATCAGCCCCTATCTGTTTTTCTGGCAGGCCGGACAGGAAGTAGAGGAAGGACGGCGGCGGCACGTGAAGCCGTTGTGCATTACCCCGCTGGAAGCAGGGCCAGAAATTGCCCGCATCCGGCTCGACACGCTGACCGGGATGGCGTTCAGCACGATTGTGTCGCTGGCGATTGTGTTTGCGACCGCGGCAACGCTGAACGCGAACGGCATCACCGATATCACCACGTCATCCCAAGCCGCAGAAGCATTGCGCCCGATCGCCGGGCAGTTTGCCTTTGCCATGTTTGCGCTGGGCATCATCGGCACCGGGCTGCTCGCCGTACCGGTGCTGGCAGGCTCTGCGGCCTATGCGGTTACAGAGATGCTGGGCGTGCCCGGCAGCCTTGATGCCAAGCCGCTCGACGCGCGCATTTTCTATGCGACAATTGCGGTGACGACGCTGGCGGGATCTTCGCTGAATGTGGTGGGGATAGATCCTGTCCGCGCGCTGTATTGGGCGGCGGTGGTGAATGGCGTGCTCGCCGTGCCATCAATGATCGTGATGATGCTGATCGTGCGCAATCGGCGTGCGATGGGGCGGTTGACGCTGCCGCTGGGGCCGACGCTGCTTGGCTGGGGCGCGACTGCCGTGATGGCGGCGGCAACCGCGATATTCTTTGCCTTTACGTTATGAACCGAAGCCGCCCGGCCGCTCGCTGCGATAATAGCTGAACGTCAGGAAAATCGATGTCGCGCCGAGCAGGTGCCACACGGCATGGCCCTGCAACAGGCTGGTCGGCGCGCAGACGATGCCGTTCTGGTCAAGGTTCCAGATCGTGAAGGCGATCGCCTTGGTGACGATTCCGGCAAGATACAAACCCACCACAACCCCCGACCGGCGCGGCCGCGCAAAGCCCATTTCGATGATGATGGCGGTCACCAGCAATACCAGGAACAGCCAGCGACGGACCTCTGGTTCAATGATCAATGCGGTGGTGAGCGCGGCGCACAGCGCCACATAGAGCAGGATCGCCCGGCCATCGGGGATCCGCAGCCAGCGTGTCAGCGCGCTGACCAGCATGAACGATCCGACCAGATACATGCCCAGCACATCGAAAAACTGACCCCATAATGTCAGCGTTGCGTGGAGCAACACTGAACCCAACCCAACGGAAATCGCGGTGATGCCAAACATCGTCGCTGCATTGCGGGGCATGGCCGACGTCCATTGGCGGCCATGGGCGAGTACGATCATCAGGAAACCTGCAAAAACATAGCCATAGGATGACCAACTGTTCGCAGGCTGCACGATCAGCGCGCCCTCGCGCGGCATTTCACAAAAACACCGCGTCGTGGTGCAGGTGGCCGGGGCATATTGCGCCCAGTTCGGGCCCAGGACGCTAAGAATCGCAACGATGCCCAGCGCAGAGGCTGCCGCCAATATCAGCGCCGTAGTGATCTGGCGCATGCTAACTGGCTGCATCGGTGGTTCCCCATATCGCGCGCCCGGTGTTCGGGATCGTCGCGGCCAACGTAGCGGCCAATGCCAATTGGGCAAGCGCACCCTCTGGCGTCGCGCGACATGATCTGTAAGGTCGCCGCCTCACACCGTCACGAAAGCTTCATTCCATGCGCCTTCGTTTTGCCCTTCCCCTCGCGTCCATGATGGCAGCCGCCATGCCCGGTGCACTGGCCGCTCAAGCGATCACACCAGCAGAATCCGCCAAGATCGACACCATCGTTGCGCAGAGCCTGTCACGCACCGGCGTCCCTTCGGCCTCGATCGCAATCGTGCGGGGCGGCGAGATTGTGTTCGCCAAGGCTTACGGCAAGCAATCAGAGGTCATCCAAACCCCGCGCGTCGATGCGCCCTATCAAATTGCATCCGTTTCAAAACAATTCACTGGCGCTGCGCTGTTGCTGCTGGAGGATCAAGGCAAACTGAGCCTGGACGACAAGGTTGCGCAGTATATCCCCGGTATCAGCGATGGCGACAAGATCACGCTGCGCCAATTGCTGAACCACACATCTGGGCTGCAGGATTATTGGCCGCAGGATTACAGCTTTGCGGCGATGGCCACGCCGACCACGCCGCAGGGCATCGTCGATCGCTGGGCCAAGAAGCCGCTCGATTACGTGCCCGGCACCCAGTGGCAATATTCGAACACCGGCTATGTCGTGGCGGGTATGGTCGTGGAAAAAGTGGCGGGAATGCCGCTGCTTTCGTTTCTGCAAAAACATGTTTTCAAGCCGCTGGGCATGAAGGCAATCAGCCAGGATGATGCGATTGGGCCCAACTATCCACAAGGCTATCAGCGGTTTGCGCTTGGGCCAGTGCGCGTGGAAAAGCCAGCGGCCGCAGGCTGGCTGTTTGCGGCAGGGGAGCTTTCCATGTCAGCAACCGATCTCGCCAAATGGGATATCGCGCGGATGAACCGCACGCTTCTGCCCGCCGATGATTGGGCGGCGCAAGAAACCCCTACCCTGTTGGCTGATGGCACCGCGACCAATTACGGCCTGGGCGTTTCGGTGGGCGTGGCGAATGGCCACCGTTTCGTCGAACATAGCGGCGAGGCGGTGGGGTTCCTGTCAGAAAACATCGTGTTTCCGGATGAGAAGGTCGCGGTGATCGTGCTGGTGAACAGCGATTTCAGCAACGCCTTTACGAGCATTGCGGGCCAGATCACCGATATGATCCTGCCGCCGCTGCCTAAGCCAGCCTCTGCCGACGCGGTTGAAGCAGCCAAGACGGCGTCGGCGCACAAACTGTTTGATATGCTGCGCACCGGCACGCTTGATCGCTCCCTGATGACCGAAAACGCTAATTACTATTTCACCGATGTCGCGCTGGGCGATTACCGTGCATCGTTGGGCGCGCTGGGCGAGCCAAAGTCGTTTGAGGCCGTTCGAAAGCCCCGCGCGCGCGGCGGCTTCATCAATCGCAACTACAAGGTTGTGTATGAAGGCCAAACGCTGAACATCATTACCTATAGCGAGCCGGGCGATACGGGCCGGTTCGAGCAATTTCTGGTGATGCCAACGCAATGACCGATTTTTCGAGCCTGCTCCAGCCTGATCGGGGCCAGCCCGCGCGCCTGATCGAAGTCGTGCATCCTGATGCATTTACCGACTGGCTTACAAAACAGCCGCCCCGCATCCGCAACACGGTGGCAGCGCACAAAATCACCGGCAAGCCGGGCAATCGCGCGCTGCTGCCGGGCGACGGGGCGGATGATTGGCATGCACTGCTTATCTGTAATGAAGCCGAAAACTCGCCGTGGCGCATCGCGTCGCAAGGTGACGTTTTGCCAGAGGGGACATACCGGCTGAAGGATGGGCCGGTCGGCGCCGCGGGGCTTGGCTGGATGCTCGCCCAGCATCGTTTTGATCGGTATCGCAAACCAGAACCAGCGTTGGCGCGGGTGCTGTTAACAAGCGACCCTGCGCGCATTGAGGAAACCGTGCGTCTGGCCAATGCCACCGCCAAGGTGCGCGATCTTGTGAACACCGGCGCGTCCGATCTGGGGCCGGCAGAATTGGAGGCAGAGGCAGAAGCACTGGCGGCGCAATACGGGGCGACAATCACCGTCACGCGCGGCGATGCGCTGGCGCAGGGATTTCCGATGATCCACATCGTTGGCCAGGCCGCCAGCCGCGACCGTGCGCCGCGCCTGATTGAGCTCGAATGGGGCGACCCCGCGCACCCCCGGCTCGCGGTTATCGGCAAGGGCGTGTGTTTTGATTCGGGCGGGCTGGATATCAAGCCATCATCCGGCATGCGGCTGATGAAAAAGGATATGGGTGGGGCCGCGCATGCGCTGGCGCTGGCCGGGCTGATCATGGCGAGCCGGCTAAAGGTGCGGCTGCATCTGCTGATCCCGGCGGTGGAAAATGCGATTGCGGGCAATGCCTTTCGCCCCGGCGATATCCTGCCCACCCGCGCCGGGTTGACGGTGGAAAATACCAATACCGATGCCGAGGGTCGGCTGATCCTGGGCGACGCGCTGACGCTGGCGGGCGAGCATAAGCCCGATCTGATCATTGATTTTGCAACGTTGACTGGCGCGGCGCGCGTGGCGCTTGGCCCTGACCTGCCCGCCACCTTTGCCAATGACGATGCGCTGGGCGATGCAATGCTGGCCGCCGGCCGCGAGGTGATTGATCCGCTATGGCGACTGCCGCTGTGGGACGGGTATGACGATATGCTGAAATCCGACATTGCCGACCTGGTCAATGCGCCCGATGGCGGTTTCGCCGGATCAATCACCGCGGCGCTGTTCCTGCGCCGGTTCGTGCCTGCGGGCATCCCGTGGGTTCACCTGGACACTTTTGCGTGGCGACCGGTGGCCAAGCCGGGGCGACCAAAGGGCGGCGAAGCGCTGGGGTTGCGGGCAAGCTGGGCAATGCTGAAGGCGCGCTACTCGGCGTAACCCGTTGCCATCAGGCCCGGGCGCGGAACGCTTGGGTCGATTGCGGGTTAGTCCTTCATGCCCTGAGCCCGGCGGCACCGCCAGGCAGCCTGAAGGAACAATGACATGCTGTGGACCCTCGTACTGATCCTGATTATCCTGTGGGCGCTTGGCCTTGGTTTCCATGTTGCCGGCGGCTTGATCCACCTGTTGCTCGTCGTGGCCTTGGTGGTGATCGTGTTTCGCCTGATTACCGGGCGGCGCGCGCTTTAGGCGGCTTCAGCCCCGGCGGCGATGATGGGGATAAACCCCGCCGCCGTCAGGCTTGCGCCGCCCACCAACGCGCCGTCGACATTGGCCGTCGCAAGCAAGCCAGCGGCATTGGCGGCGGTGACGGAGCCGCCGTATAGCAGCCGGAAATCGCCCGCCTGCGCCCCGGCCAGTGCATGAAGCTTCGCACGAATGGCGGCATGCATCGCCGCAACCTCTGCAACACTTGCCACCTTGCCAGTGCCGATTGCCCAAATCGGCTCATAGGCGATGGCAAGGTTGGCGGGCGACACACCAGGGGGCAGCGATTGCGCCAGTTGCTCCGCCACCACAGCCTCGGCATGGCCAGCATCACGCACCGCAAGCGTTTCGCCGATACACAAGATGACGTGCAGCCCGGCGGCCATGCCGGCCACCGCCTTGGCGCACACATCGGCATTGGTTTCACCCTGCATCTGGCGGCGTTCGCTATGGCCGACAATCGTCAGCACCGCCCCCGCCTCGCCTACCATGTCGGCCGACAGCGATCCCGTGAATGCGCCCGATGCCTGCGCATGCACGTCCTGCGCCCCAATCATCAGCGATGCGCCATGTTCCGCCCCGGCAGCGATAAGCGTAGCAGGCAATGCGAGCCCGACATCAACGCCGGGATAACCAGCAGCAGCCCGGCTGATCGCCGCGACTTCGGCCATGGATGCCATGCTGCCATTCATTTTCCAGTTACCGACAACCAGTTTGCGCATATCGCCCCTTTTTGCCGCCGACCCTTTGCCCAAACCGGCAGCGGCATTTCCGTTATGCCGATGCGATAACGCGAATGTCGCAACGCACAAGCTTGATGCTGCCCGCAACGCTGCGTAAAGCGATGCCACGTCACCACGAACCAGGATCGGTTTCCCCCGCGCATGCTTAGCTTTTTTCGCCGGTTCATCAATTCACGGTTGGGGATCATCGTCACCTTTGCCTTCCTGGCGGTTATCGCGCTCGCGTTTGCGGCAAGCGACATTACCGGATTGAGCAACGGCAGCCCGGCCGCCACTGGCAGTGCTGTTGCGCGCGTTGGCAAGGCGGATGTGAGCGTGGAGGAACTGAAGCGGCGCGTGCAGGACGACATGCAGAATTTCCGCCAGCGCCAACCGACACTCGACATGGCTCAATTCATCAACGGCGGCGGTTTTGAAGCCACGCTGGAACGGCTGATCAGCGGCACCGCGCTCGCCCAGTTCGGCAGCAAGGTCAACATGGTGGTCAGCAAGCGCGCTGTGGATGGCCAAATCGCTAGCGTGCCTGATCTTCAGGGGCTGGACGGCAAGTTCAGCCAATCGAAATATGAGCTGCTGCTGAGCCAGCGCCAGATTACCGACGCGCAGATTCGTGATGATATCGCGCGCGGCACGCTGGGCCAACAACTCACCAGCCCAACCGAAGGCGCAGGCCAGGTGCCGTTCAATCTTGCCGCGCCCTATGCCGCCCTGCTGCTGGAAAAGCGTGCAGGGGTGATTGGATTTGTGCCCACCAACGCCGTGGGTGTTGGCGAGCGGCCAACCGAGGCGGAGGTCGCCACCTATTACAAGCGCAACGCAGCACGCTACACCATCCCGCAGCGGCGCGTGATCCGCTATGCATTGGTGACGCCGGATCAGGTCAAGGCCGCTGCCACGCCGACCGAAGCGGACATTAGCAGCGCCTATAAAGAACAAGCGGCGCGGTTTGCCGCCAGCGAAACGCGCTCTATATCGCAAATCGTTATTGGTGATCGGGCCGGTGCTGATGCGCTTGTTGCCAAGATCAAGGGCGGCACCGCGATTGATGCCGCAGCGCGTACAGCAGGCCTGGAAGCAGCGAGCCTGACAAGCGTTGATAAGAAAGCCTATACAACCCAGACCTCCGCCGAGATCGCCAATACGGTTTTTGCCGCCGAACGCGGCAGCATTATTGGTCCCATTAAAGCGCCGCTGGGCTGGGCAATCGTTCGCGTGGAAAGCGTGCAGAAAGTCCCCGCAAAGTCACTCGACCAGGCACGGGCCGATTTGACGCGTGAAGTCGCGGCTCAAAAGCTTGCCGCTGCGCTAACCGGGCTGCGCGACAAGATTGACGATGCCATCGCCGACAATGCGACTTTTGCTGAAATCGTCAGCGATAACAAATTGCAGGCGCTATCGACTGTGCCGGTCGTGGCCGATGGGCGTGATCCGGAAAACAGCACCGTCACCCCCGATCCACGGCTCGCTCAGGTGGTCGCCGCCGGGTTTATCGCTGAGCCTGGCGATGATCCGCAACTGGCGCCGGTTGGGCAGGATGGCAGCTTTGCTATCGTCTCACTCGACCGAATCGTGCCCAGCGCGCCGCCGCCGCTGGCAAAAATCTCAAACCTGGTGGTTCGGGATTTCGCGATTGCCCGCGCGTTGAAACAGGCACGCGCAATCGCGGTCGACATTGTGGCCAAGGCGAATAAAGGCGTGCCGTTGGCGCAGGCGCTGTCGCAATCGCCGGTCAAGCTGCCGGCGGCCCGACCCATCGCATCGTCACGCGCGCAGCTATCCAGCGATCCCAAGGGAGCGCCGGCACCGCTGGTGTTGATGTTCAGCATGGCCAACAAAACCGCCAAACTGCTCGAAGCGCCGAACAAAACCGGTTATTATGTGATCTATCTTGACCAGATCGAGCGCGCAGGAGCGGTGACTAATCCACAGTTGCTCCAGGCAATGCGCGGCGATCTCAGCAAGGTCGTGGGCCGTGAGCTCGTCAATCAGTTTGTTGAGGCTGCGCGCAGCGAAGTTGGCGTCAAAAAGAATGACGCGCTGATTGCCCAGGCCCGCAAGGATCTGTTGGGCGAGCGCTGAGCCGGTCGATGGAGCTTGGCGCGAGCGTTCAGGGAATCGAGGCGGCGCAGGCCGCGCTGACGGCGGGCAAGCCCGCTTTGCTGTGGCGCAGACAAGTGGCGGACACCGAAACACCGGTTGCCGCCGCGCTGAAGCTGATTGAGCCCGGACGCGGGGATTTTCTGCTCGAATCGGTGGAGGGTGGCGCCATCCGTGGACGGCACAGCCTGATCGGGCTTGCCCCTGATCTGGTGTTCCGTGCGCACGGCAATGAAGCGGCGATCAACCCGTATTGGCAAACAGACCGGGCCGCCTTTTCGGCCTGCGATCAACCGACACTGGCGGCGCTGCGCACATTGGTAAGCCAGTGCCTGATGGACGTACCGCCTGAACTGCCCCGCGCGCTGGCGTGCCTGGTCGGGTATTTCGGGTATGAAACCGTGGGCCTGGTCGAAAAACTCCCTCGCCCCGATGAAGACGCGCTTGGCCTGCCCGATATGATGTTCGTCAGGCCTACCGTAATCCTGATCTTTGACCGGCTGGCCGATGCATTGTTTTTGGTCGCCCCGGTGTGGCCCGATCCGGATCGACCCGCTGACATGTTGATCGCCCAGGCAGTCGACCGGATTGATGCCACCGCATCGCGGCTCGCCAGCGCACCGCTTCCACCGGCTGTTCGCGCGGTGCCGAACGATGTTTCGCTCACCCCGGTCCTAGCGCCGGGCCGCTATGCCGAAATGGTCGCAGCGGCGAAGGACTATATTGTTGCAGGCGATATCTTTCAGGTCGTGCTCGCCCAGCGCTTTACCCTGCCATTCGCCCTGCCCGCGTTTGAACTCTACCGGTCACTGCGGCGTATCAACCCTTCGCCGTTCCTATATCACCTTGATTTACCAGGGTTCTCGCTGACGGGATCAAGTCCCGAAATCCTGGTCCGCGTGCGCGATGGAGAAATCACAATCCGCCCCATCGCTGGCACCCGCCCCCGCGGCAAAACCGCTGCTGAGGATGAAGCAAACCGTACCAGCCTGCTCGCCGACCCCAAGGAACGCGCCGAACATTTGATGCTGCTCGACCTGGGCCGCAACGACACCGGGCGCGTGGCTCAAGCTGGGAGCGTTCGCGTAACCGACAGTTATACCGTCGAATTTTATAGTCATGTGATGCACATCGTCTCCAATGTCGTCGGTCGACTGGATGCAAAACACGATGCGATCGACGCCCTGTTCGCCGGTTTTCCGGCTGGCACCGTATCAGGCGCGCCAAAGGTGCGCGCGTGCCAGATCATCGCAGAACTGGAGCCCGAAGTGCGCGGTGCCTATGCGGGCGGGGTCGGCTATTTCTCGCCCGATGGATCAATGGACAGCTGTATCGTCCTTCGCACAGCGATCGTGAAGGATGGAACGATGCATGTGCAGGCAGGCGCAGGGATCGTCGCCGATAGCAACCCCACCTATGAACAGCGCGAATGCGAGGCCAAGGCGGGCGCGTTGCTGGCTGCCGCGCGTGAGGCAATCGGCAGAGCTGCAGCGCCCGATTTCGGGCAGTAGTGCGTCACCCTATAAGTGTCGCTTAGATCGTCGCGCTCTAGTTCTCCATAACTGACGTCATTGCGGGCGCAGCAAAGCAATCCAGCCTCCACGCGCGCGGCACACTGGATTGCTTCCCCCGGCTCAAGGCCGGGGTCGCAATGACGATTCAGATTTTACGCAGGTAGCTCTAGCGCGGTTCGCGGCGGTCCTGCTGAGCTTCGCGACGCTCTGCGGACCAGCGCTGGATGAGTTGCTGGGTGCATCCGGTTGAGCCGCCCGTGCCCGTACTTGAACAACTGTTGGGCAGGCCGCTTGCCTCGCCGACCGCATCGTCAATTCCTGCGACGCGGCTCGCCCAAGTACGATTTGCGGCGACGGGCGCAGACTGGCGAAGTGCCTTGGGGATCCGATAAGGCTCGTCAATTGTCTGACAGACCACGATTTCACCATTGGTCGATTCCGGACATTTATCGCCTGGCGTGAGCGTAATGCTGCGAATCTTTGCAGGCGGCGTTCCCGCAATCGGCGCATCCTGCGCGATTGCAACGCTTGCCGGGAGCAACAGGACGCAAAGGGCGATCAGGCGACGCATATTACTCACTCCCTCGTGGCGTCGATCTGTCTCGAGCCATTTCATCCTGCCTACTATAGTCGGGCTAGATGTCTACAATATTGCGAGAACCGGACTCGTTGGTTGCGCTGGCGAATGCATCGGGTACAAGCGCGCCGCATGATCCTGGTCATCGACAATTATGACAGCTTTACCTGGAACCTGGTCCATTATCTGATGGAGCTGGGCAGCGAAGTGCGCGTGGTGCGCAACGATGCGCTGACCGCCGCAGAAGCGATTGCCAGCAATGCCCATGCGTTTTTGATCTCGCCCGGCCCGAAAACGCCAACCGAGGCCGGGATATCGCTCGATCTGGTCGCGGCCTGCGCCAGCGCGGGTAAACCGCTGCTTGGTGTGTGCCTGGGCCATCAGGCGATCGGCCAGCATTTTGGTGGGCAAGTGGTGCGCGGCGGGCTGATGCATGGCAAGACATCGCCTGTTTCGCATGACGGGACCGGGCTGTTTGCCGGGCTGCCCTCCCCCTTCACCGCCACGCGCTATCACTCGCTGATTGTTGAGGATATTCCCGCCGATCTGATCATCAACGCCACCGCCGATGACGGTTCGGTCATGGGCTTTCGGCACGCCACGCTGCCTATCCACGGCGTTCAGTTCCACCCCGAAAGCATTGCGACGGAGCATGGCCATGCAATGCTCGCCAATTTCATGACGCTGGCGGGGCTTCATCCAAAGGCGATGGCGTGACGGCGCTGGTCTGCTTGCCCGATCCCGCTGCGCCGTTATCGCGCGATGATGCGGCCCAGGCCTTTGCCGACATTCTCGATGCCCGCACCTCTGAACAGGCAGTTGCCGATTTTCTGATCGCGCTGAGCGAACGTGGCGAGACGAGCCTGGAGATTGCCGAGGCCGCACGCGCACTGCGGGCAAGGCTGATCCCCATCGACGCCCCGGCAGGTGCGATTGATGTGTGCGGCACCGGCGGGGATGGCCACCACACGCTGAACGTATCAACCGCCGTATCGCTGGTCGTGGCTGCCACGGGCGTGCCTGTTGCCAAGCACGGCAACCGGGCAGCATCAAGCAAGGCCGGTGCTGCCGACACATTGGAGGCGCTGGGCCTCGACATGGACCGGGCCGGAAGGCTGGCAGAGGCGAGCCTTCGCGATCTGGGCATCGCATTCCTGTTTGCGGCCAATCACCATCCGGCGATGAAGCGCATCACGCCTATTCGTCGCCAGATCGGCAAGCGCACAATCTTTAACCTGATGGGACCGCTCGCCAATCCGGCTGGCGTGTCGCGACAGCTGATCGGCATTGCCCGGCCCGATTATGTGCCCGTCTATGCTGAAGCGCTCAGCCAGTTGCATACCGTAGCGGCGTTGGTTGTATCGGGCGAAGAAGGGCTTGATGAGCTGTCAGGTGCCGGCCCCAGCATCGTCGAAAGCATTGGCGCGATCACCCTGCCCCAGCGTGTTTTGCCTGAAGATGCCGGCCTGCCCCGCCACCCGATAGCGGCACTGCGCGGCGGTGATCCGGCGCATAATGCCGCAGCACTTCGCCGCTTGCTGCTGGGGGAGAAAGGTGCATATCGCGATGCCGTATTGCTCAACGCTGCTGCTGCGCTGATGGTAGCTGGGCGTGCTGATTCGTTGAGCGACGGCGCTGAGGAGGCCCGCGAAGTGTTAGACAACGGTCTGGCCAACACGCTGCTCGATTGCTGGATCGCCTATTCATGACGACGATTCTCAACCGTATCCTTGAGACCAAACGGGCCGATGTCGCTGCGCGCAAAGCGTGTATCTCCATGGCCGATCTTGATGCGATGATTGCAGAGCAAACCGCGCCGCGCGGTTTTCGTGCTGCGCTTGATGCGCGCGCGGAACATGGCCCCGCGCTGATCGCCGAGATCAAGAAAGCCAGCCCCTCAAAAGGCCTGATCCGCGAAAATTTTGATCCGCCCGCGCATGCCATTGCCTATCAGGCAGGCGGTGCAGCATGCCTGTCGGTACTGACCGATGAACATTGGTTCCAGGGCGCTGATGCCTTTCTGGCGGACGCGCGCAATGTCGTCAGCCTGCCGGTGATCCGCAAAGATTTCATGATCGATGCCTGGCAAGTACCCGAATCGCGCGCTTTGGGGGCTGATGCCATCCTGCTGATCATGGCGGCGCTGGATGATGAGGCACTGGCCGAGATTGAAGCCGCCGCCATCGATTGCGGCATGGATGTGCTGGTCGAAGTGCATGATGCCAAGGAACTGGAGCGGGCGATGAAGCTCAAATCCCGGTTGATCGGCGTCAATAACCGCAATTTGCACGATTTCTCGGTCGATTTTTCGCACACCTATAATCTGATCGCGCGAGCCCCCGCTGGCTGCACCTTTGTCGCGGAAAGTGGCCTTTCGACCCGTGCCGATCTGGATGCGATGACCGACAAGGGTGTGCGGTGCTTTCTGGTGGGTGAGGCGCTGATGCGCGCCGACGATATAGAGGCGGCAACGCGGGCATTGATCGGCGGATGACCGGCCTGACGCATCTCGACGCAAAAGGGGCCGCGCATATGGTTGATGTCGGCAGCAAGGCCGATACCGCGCGGGAAGCGGTCGCCCGCGGCCGGATTACCATGTCGGCGCAGGCGGCAACCGCCATCCAGCAGGGTGCGGCGAAAAAGGGCGATGTGATCGCCGTGGCGCGCGTGGCGGGCATTATGGCTGCCAAGCGCACCAGCGATCTGATCCCGCTTTGCCACCCATTACCGCTCACCCGCGTCGCGATTGATCTAGAACCGGACGATAACGGGGTCACCGTCACCGCCACCTGCGCCACCACCGGCAAGACAGGCGTAGAGATGGAGGCGATCACGGCGGTATCGGTCGCATTGCTGACGATTTACGACATGGCCAAGGCGATTGATCGTGGCATGATCATTGGCGATGTGCGGTTGCTGGAGAAGCGCGGCGGTAAATCGGGTGAATGGCTGGCACCGACGCTGACACCGGATAAGGCAATTTAGCACTGGTGCTGCACTGCAATATCGCGCACCCTTGGGCGTGGGGCGATATCAAGGGATTTGATTGCAATGGCGGATGCCGCTGAACATCGGGACGCGACGGCAGCGGCGATATCGCCCGGCGCGCTTAGGATGGGCAAATCAAAGAAAATCCAGATCGTTGTGGTCGGCGGTGGTGCCGGCGGACTGGGCCTGGTGGCGCGGCTGGGCAAGAAATTTGACCGCAAGAAATTCGACATCATTCTGATTGATCGCAACCAGACGCATATCTGGAAGCCATTGCTCCACGAAGTCGCGGCGGGATCGCTTGACGCCAATCTGGATGAGGTTGGATATCGCAGCCACGCCTATCGCTGGAATTACCGGTTTTTCGACGGATCGCTGGAATCGATTGATCGCGACGCGCGGCAGGTGGTGATTGCACCCATCGTTGATGAAACGGGGCGTGAAATCGTGGCGCGCCACCGCATCCGCTATGATTATCTGGTGGTTTCGGTTGGGTCGGTTTCCAATGATTTCGGTACGCCGGGCGTGCGCGAGAACGCGATTTATCTTGATGATCGCACCCAGGCCGACCGGTTCCGCAAGCGCCTGCTCAACCAGTGCCTTCGCGTATCGCGCGCGATGAACGCTGATCCGGCCAGCGATGCGCGGGTGCGGGTGGCGATTGTTGGTGGCGGCGCGACCGGCGTTGAGCTGGCTGCTGAGTTGTTCAATGCGGCCAAGGGGTTGGCCTATTACGGGCTGGAGGTGTTTGACGAATCGCGGCTCGACGTGACTTTGCTGGAGGCTGGGCCGCGTATCCTGCCTGCCCTGCCCGAAGATTTGTCGCAGGCCGCCACTGAAGAGCTTGAGGCGATTGGCGTCCATGTTCTAACCCGCCGACAAGTGACCGAAATTACTGATGAAGGCATCGCGACATCTGACGGTACATTCATCCCCGCCGATCTGCGCGTTTGGGCAGCAGGCGTGAAGGGCCCGGATTTTCTGCAAGGCATTGGCGGGCTGGAGACAACGCCCGGCAACCAATTGGTGGTCACCAGCACCATGCAAACCACGCGGGATGAACGCATCTTTGCGATTGGCGATTGCGCACGGTTCGTGCCCGAAGGTGCCGATCGCCCCATCCCGCCGCGCGCGCAAGCAGCGCACCAGATGGCGAGCACCGCCTATCACAATTTGTGCGCGTTGATTGCCGACCGCAAGCTGCGGGGCTTTGTGTATCAGGACAAGGGATCGCTGGTATCCCTGTCCCGCTATTCGACCGTTGGCAGCCTGATGGGCAATCTGGTCGGCGGGCGGATGGCGGTGGAGGGCCGGATTGCGCGGATCATCTATGTGTCGCTGTACGGCATGCACCTGGTGGCGATTCACGGTTGGCTAAAGGGTGTGGCACTGGTTGCGATGGGCCGGATCAATCAGGTGATCCGCCCGCGCCTGAAACTCCACTAGGGGCGTTAAAGCGACACATGGCCGGCTTGCTCCCCGTTGAAGAAGCGCAGCAGCGGCTGTTCGCGCTGGGCCCGTCCGTGGCCGTTGAAACGGTGGAACTGGCGGCGGCGGCAGGACGCTGGGCTGCGTGCGATATCGCTGCCCTGCGATCCCAACCCGCGCAGGATTTGTCGGCGATGGATGGCTATGCAATCCGATTTGCTGACTTGCCCGGCCCCTTCACCCTGATCGGCGAAAGTGCAGCCGGGCACGGCTTTGCCGGGGCCGTCGGCGCCGGCGAAACCGTCCGCATTTTCACCGGCGCAGCGATGCCCAACGGGGCAGATACCGTGCTGGTGCAAGAAGAATCGAGCCGCGATGGCACCTGCGTTATGTTGGCGGGTGATGGCCCGTCTGCACCCGGCCGCAACGTCCGCCACAAGGGGCTTGATTTCAGCGATGGCGATCTGCTGGTCACGCGGGGTGAGCGGCTAACGCCGGCGCGCATCGCCCTGGCCGCAATTGCCGGTCACGGCACCTTGTTGGTCAATCGGCGCGTGCGGGTTGCGATCCTGACGACGGGCGATGAACTGGTGCCACCGGGCGCGCCCGTTGGCGCCGGGCAAGTGCCAGAGGCGAATGGCGTGATGCTGGCCGCGCATCTCGGCGACTTGCCGGTAGACCTGTCCCTGCCGGCCATCCTGCCTGACCAGCTTGATTTGATCAGCGGCGCAATTGCGGCAATCAACGCCGACATTATCGTGACGATCGGCGGTGCTTCGGTCGGCGATCATGACCTGATCCGCCCTGCCATCGAAGCGGCGGGGGGCACCATCGATTTCTGGCGGATTGCCCTGCGCCCCGGCAAACCGATGCTCGCGGGTAGAATTGGCAGCACGGTGATCCTTGGCCTGCCTGGCAATCCGGTATCGGCATTTGTCACAGCGCATCTGTTTCTTCGGCCATTGATCGCAGCACTGGCCGGGGCCGCAAATCCGCTGCCGCGATCCACAATGGCGATACTGGGCGAGCCGCTCCCCGCCAATGATCAGCGCCAGGATTATCTGCGCGCGCGCTGGGCGGCGGGTCGAGTCATCAGTGCCGCCAAACAGGACAGTTCATTGCTGCAAACGCTTGCGCAGGCCGATTGCCTGATCGTGCGCCCCCCTTTTGCGCCAGCGGCCCAACCGGGCGAGGCGGTGCCGATTTTGCCGCTCGCTTGACTTGATGAATATCGTTGCCTAAACGTTCGTCGTCTGTTCTGGACGGAGGAACGAAATGCTCACGCGCAAACAGCACGAGTTGATCTGCTTCATTAATGATCGGCTTGCCGATACCGGCGTTTCGCCATCATTTGAGGAGATGAAGGAGGCGCTCGACCTGAAATCCAAGTCAGGAGTCCACCGGCTGATCAGCGCGCTGGAGGAACGCCAGTTCATCCGCCGCCTGCCGAACCGCGCCCGCGCGCTGGAAGTGCTGCGGATGCCCGATCGGCCCGAAAACGTCCAAACGGCTAAAGCTGGTGCATCCGCCACGGTACCCGCCAATCTGCGGGCGATGCCGCAGCCAGCCAATGACGTGATCGAAATCCCCTTGCATGGCCGGATTGCCGCTGGTGTCCCCATTGAAGCGTTTGAGGGGCATTCGATGCTGTCTGTGCCCGCGGCATTGCTGGGGGGCGGCGAACATTACGCGCTTGAAGTATCCGGCGATTCAATGGTCGATGCGGGCATACTTGATGGCGATTACGCGCTAATCCGCCGGACGGAAGTGGCGCGCGACGGAGAAATCGTGGTCGCGCTGATCGAAGAGAGTGAGGCAACGCTGAAGTATTTCCGGCGCGAAGGCGCGATGATCCGGCTTGATCCCGCCAACCGCGCCTATGATCCCCAACGCTATGATCCACGCCAGGTGCGCGTGCAGGGTAAATTGGCGGGGTTGCTGCGCCGGTACGACTGATCGGTCAGCGCAATCGCTATGGCCGCGCTGGCCCGGCCCAAGACCGTCCAGAATACCAGCCAGAAAACCGGCCCGAAAGCTGAGAAACGACCGGGAATGCGCGGTTGGCGTTGGGCAACCAGGGGTGGCGGTCTCCCATCTGAAACACCGTGCGAACGCTGCCCGATGATAGCGTAACTGATACCCCGCCGGTTCGCTGGAGCACTGGCCGATCAAGCCGCAACCATCGCGGCGTGCACCGGCGGGGCAGCCGCCGATCGCTGATGACGATATCGGCGGTGCGGCAGGCGCTTATCAGTTCGGCGACGGACACGCGGTAGGGGCTTCGGGTCGCCAATATCCGCCAGCGACGGCCATCGACCACGCGGTCTGCAATGCAAATGTCACGGCTGCACCGCGCGCCCGGCTGTTCAGATAACAGCAGCGGTTCGCCATCCACCCCACTCGCCTCTGCAAGCATCGCACGGGTGTAATCCCCTGCCCGGTCCCGCAACAGCGCGACATTCCCGCCGTCCGTCCGCAGTGCAACATGCCGCCCGTCGCCTGTTATCAGCACATCCGGCGCGGGCGTCAGCACCGCCCATGCCGCTCCAATCACAAATGGCAGTGCCCCGGCCCGGCGCAATCGCGTGCGCCACAATGCCATCCATAGGCCGCCGATCACCATCAAACCGAACGCCCAGCCCGGCATGCTGGGCAATGCCGCTACCGCGCCCGGCGCTTTTGCCACCGCATGCGCGATGCCCAGCAACAGCCGCAGCGCCTGTTCCACCAGCCACCAGGCCGGGGCGCCAATCCCCAGCAGGTCCAATGCCAGCGCCAACGCCTCCAGCGGCATCACAACAAAAGTGGTCAGCGGGATGGCGATGATGTTGGCCAGCGACCCGTAAAGACCGGCCTTGTGAAAATGATAGAGCGCAATCGGCGATAGCGCCGCTTCCACCACAACCCCAGTCAGCAACAGCGACGCCATCTGGCGAAGCAACCAGCGCCCCCACCCGTCTTCCTCGCGCGGGGCGAACCACGCCCTGACGCTGGGGTGTTCGTGCAGCGCGACAATTGCTGTAATCGCGGCAAAGGATAGCTGAAAACTCGGCCCCGCAAGCGCTTCGGGCCATAGCACCAGCACGATCACAGCACCCGTCGCCACCAACCGCAGCGTCATCGCTTCACGTCCCAGCGCAATCGCCAGCAATACCATCAGCGCCGCGACGCACGATCGGATTGTCGGCACTTCCGATCCGGTCAACACGGTATACCCAATCGCCGCCAGCGCTGCCGTCGCCGCCGCAATCAGCGGCAGCCGCAGGTGCAGCGCCGACCAGGGGCTGAGCGCCAACAGGCGCATCATCAACAGCATCACCGCGCCGACCACGGCGGTGATGTGCAGCCCGCTGACCGACAATAAATGCGCAAGGCCGGCGCGCCGCATCGCCTCTGCATCCTCAAGCGGAATCGCCCCCTGATCACCCGTTGCCAGCGCCGCTGCAATCCCGCCCGGTGCAGGCGACAATTTCGTCCGGATATGCGCCGACAAGCTGGCGCGCAGCCCGCCCGCCGCCGCATCGCCGGGGGACAAAACAGCGATCGGCCCGAACCCCCTGCCCGTTGCCCCAATCTGGTCAAACCACGCGACGCGCGCGAAATCATAGGCACCCGGCACCGATGGCGGCGGTGGCGGCATCAGCCGCGCGCCCAGCCGGATCACCGCGCCGCGCGAAAGCCCTACCGGTATATCATCGGTCGCGATATTGACGCGGATATGCGGCGGCAGCAGGGTTACGGCCGATCTCCCCAGCGTTTCAACCACGGCCACCGGCGCCAATCGCAAGCGCACCAGCCCGCGCGGCGGCAGTGGATCGACCCGCTCAACCCGCGCATCAAAGCGAATGATCATGGTGCGCGCCAGCGGCGGTTGGGCGACGCGCTCTGCCCGGACCCAGATGAGCGCAAGCCCCACCACCATTGCCGCACTGCCGATCGCGATGATGTGCGCGGCGCGCCCGCCCCGCCCCACCGACAGCGCAAGCAGGGCTATGCCGCCAAGAGCCGCCACCGCCATCGCCCAGCTGGCCGGATCGGGCAGCAGCAACCAAAGCGATGCGCCCAGGCCCAGCATTACCGGCAGCCAAAGCGGCAATTGATCGCGCTCCGCCTCCAGCCAATGCTCAATTGAACCGGACATTCCCGCCACGCGCCGCCACACCGCAATTTGAAGCGGGGCGATCACCGTGCTAGGGGCGCGCGAGGCTGTGTTGGCCATCGTTTTTGAAGTCTGGGAGAAGCCGCAACGTGGCGCAAGTTATGAAATTTTCGCAGCCATGATTGCACCCGTCGCCCAGCCGCCGGTGGTTACCCGGTTTGCGCCCTCCCCCACCGGATTTCTGCACATTGGTGGCGCGCGCACCGCGCTGTTCAACTGGCTGTTCGCCCGCGCGCACGGCGGCAAATTCCTGCTGCGGATCGAAGATACGGATCGCGCGCGCTCCACCCAGCCTGCGATTGACGCAATTCTCGACGGCATGCGCTGGCTGGGCCTTGATTGGGACGGCGACACCGTGTTCCAGTTTGCGCGCGCAGAACGCCATGCTGCGGTGGCGTATCAGCTGCTCGCCGCAGGCCATGCCTATAAATGCTTTGCGACAGCTGACGAGCTGACAGCCATGCGTGCTGCCCAACAGGCCGCCAAACAGCCGGCACGCTATGATGGCCGCTGGCGCGATCGTGATCCCGCCGAAGCACCGGCAGGTGCCCCCTTCGTCGTTCGCCTAAAGGCCCCGCACGAAGGCGCGACGACGATCAGCGACCGGGTACAGGGCGATGTGACTGTGCAGAATGCCGAAATCGATGATTTTGTGCTGCTCCGGTCAGATGGCACGCCGACCTATATGCTGGCGGTCGTCGTCGATGATCATGATATGGGCGTCACCCATGTGATCCGCGGCGATGACCATTTGAACAATGCATTTCGCCAATTGCCGATCATGCACGCGATGGACGCGATTGAGGGTGGCTGGCCCATCCCCGTTTACGCCCATATTCCGCTGATTCACGGCACTGACGGTGCCAAAATGTCCAAACGACACGGCGCGGTGGGGGTAGATGCCTATCGCGACGAACTCGGCATTCTGCCGGAGGCGTTGGGCAACTACCTGCTAAGGCTTGGCTGGGGCCACGGCGATGACGAGATTATCAGTCGTGAACAGGCCACCGCGTGGTTTGATTTGGGCGGGGTCGGAAAATCACCATCCAGGTTCGATTTAAAGAAGCTGGAGAACCTGAACGGTCATTATATTCGGATCGCTGATGATGCCCGGTTGGCTGATTTGGTCGCCCAGCGGATCGGGGACGAAATCGGCACGGCGGGGCACGATCTGTTGCGACGCAGCATGGCCGTTTTGAAGCCGCGCGCCGCCAATTTGCTGGAACTTGCGGACGGGGCCGGATTTTTGTTTCGCACGCGGCCGCTGCCGCTGGATGATGCCGCGCAGGCCTTGCTGACGGGCGAAGCACGTGATCTGCTGGTTCAGGTGCACGCCGCGCTTGACGCGGTGAATGACTGGGATACGGAAGTGCTGGAGACTGCTGTGAAGCAGGTTGCGGAGGATGCCGGGGTAAAACTGGGCGCCGTTGCGCAACCATTGCGGGCGGCGTTAACGGGACGAAAGACATCGCCGGGGATTTTTGACGTGCTTGTCCTACTGGGCCGCGCAGAAAGCCTGGGTAGAATTGGCGACCAGATGGCCGGGGCTGAGGCCAACGGTGTTTGATTGTGATGTGTAACCGTTCGGGGCGTATGAATTCAGGCAAGAAGAGGGACCTATGACTGATAACGCAAAACTCACCGTTGCTGGGGCTGATCACGAATTCAAAGTGGTGTCAGGCAGCGTTGGTCCGCAAGTCATCGATATTCGAAAGCTATATGCGCAAACCGGCAAGTTTACTTTCGACCCCGGTTTCACCTCCACCGCGAGCTGCGAATCCGGGCTTACCTATATCGATGGTGATGAAGGGGTGCTGCTGCACCGCGGATACCCGATCGGTCAGCTCGCTGAACAATCCAGCTTCATGGAGGTATCCTACCTGCTGCTGAACGGTGAACTGCCGAGCGGTGATGAGCTGGATAAGTTTACCTATACGATTTCGCGCCACACGATGCTGCACGAACAGCTGATGACCTTTTACCGGGGTTTCCGCCGCGATGCGCATCCGATGGCCATCATGTGCGGCGTGGTGGGCGCGCTCAGCGCTTTCTATCACGATTCCACCGATATCACCGATCCGTACCAGCGCATGGTCGCCAGCCACCGGCTGATCGCCAAGATGCCGACGATTGCGGCCGCGGCGTATAAATATTCGGTCGGTCAGCCGTTCGTCTACCCCAAGAACTCGCTCAGCTATACCGGCAACTTCCTGCGGATGACCTTTGGCGTTCCGGCTGAGGAATATGTCGTCAACCCGATCGTTGAAAAGGCGCTGGACCGGATTTTCATCCTGCATGCCGATCACGAGCAGAACGCGTCAACCTCGACCGTTCGTCTGGCCGGATCATCGGGCGCAAATCCGTTCGCGTGCATTGCAGCGGGCATCGCGTGTCTGTGGGGCCCGGCGCATGGCGGGGCGAACGAAGCCGCGCTGAACATGCTCCGCGAAATCGGCACGCCAGACCGCATTCCCCATTATATTGAGCGCGCGAAGGACAAGAATGATCCGTTCCGCCTGATGGGTTTTGGCCACCGCGTGTACAAGAATTACGATCCGCGCGCGACGGTGATGCAGCAAACGGTGCGCGAAGTGCTGGGTGCCTTGGGCGTAACCGATCCGATTTTTGACGTTGCCTTGCAGCTTGAAGAAATGGCGCTGAACGACCCTTATTTCATCGAAAAGAAGCTGTTCCCGAACGTCGATTTCTATTCGGGCGTTATCCTGTCGGCGATTGGCTTCCCAACCACGATGTTCACTGCATTGTTTGCGCTTGCCCGCACCGTTGGCTGGGTGGCGCAGTGGAATGAGATGATCGCAGATCCCGAGCAGAAGATCGGTCGCCCGCGCCAGCTCTATACCGGGCCTACCGCTCGCGATTATCCAGCGCTCAGCACGCGCTGATCGCCCAATTGCCGCGACCTGATCGGCTTGGGCGCTCCCCGAGCTGATCAGTCGCCGCGATAGGGCAGCGTGAACACAAACCGCGCGCCCTGGCCGGGGGCGCTGTCGACCGTCACGTCGCCGCCCATCGCGCGGGCCAGCCGCCGGGCGATGTACAGCCCCAGCCCGCTACCGCCCGGTTCAGACACATCGATGCGTTCAAACTTCTCAAATATGCGGGCCTGATCGGCCACGGCAATTCCCTTGCCCTGATCAGCGACCACAACAGCGGCCATGTTGCCGTCGCGTTCGGCGCGGATCCACACCATGCCGTCAGGCGGCGAATAGCGCACGGCATTGCCGATCAAGTTGACGAGCACCTGCAAAACGCGCCGGAACTCGCCCGTTGCCGGCAAAAACTCCTGGGTGCTTGGCCGATCAATCCGAACATTACCTGCGGCAGCCCGCACACCCAGCAACCCGGCGGCGCGACGCGCAATGTCGGCCAGATCGATCGGTTCGTGCGCCACGACAAAATCGGGGCGCTCAATTGCCTGCAAATCGACCAAATCGTCGACCAATCCCAGCAAATGCCGCCCTGCTGTGGCAATATCGGCGGCATAATCAGCATAATCCTGCCGCAATGGCCCTTCCGACTGGGCATTGATGCTGTCGGCATTGGCGATGATCCGCCCCAGCGGCGCGCGCAACGCCTTGTCCAACCGGGTGCTGAACGCAGCAGGCAAGCCCTGTTCGGTGGTTTGCGGCACAATGGGCGCTGGCGGGCGCGGTGTTTCAACCATCTGCGTGGCCCCGGCAAAGCCCGCAAAAACGCCCGCCGAATCAGAACGGGCGGCCGCCGATAGCAACACCGGGCGACCAGTGGCGCGAATTTGTGCGGGCTGATCGTCAAATCGCTGCCGCATCGCCAATGCACCAAGGATGGGGAACATGCCGCTGGCGTCCTCAGCCAGGATGAACAGGCGCGTCAGCGGTTGGCCGAGCAGCGGCCCAGCATCAAAGCCGTGCCGCGCGCCAGCATTGGCAGAAACATAGGTGAGCCGTAGCGCGGAATCGGTTTCCCATAACCAGTTGGCGGCGCTGCGCACGAAATCGCGCTCACGCGCATCGGCATCGGTCAAGGGTTGCCAGGGCTGGCGCGCTTTCCACCCTGTAATCGACAGGCGCACCCCGCCACTGTCCGGATCAGGATCAGCGCGCACCCACATATCAATATCGTCATCGCCATCAGCAGCGACCACCGCGCGCGACACCAATATGCGCAGCCGCTGCACCAACCTGACCAGCGTTGCCAGTTGCGGCACGGCGAGGGGCGCGCCAATCGCCCCGCCAGCGCGCGCATTCAAATCATGCAGCCGCGAATCCGCGTCAATCAACCGGCCGGCGGCATCGACCAGGCCACGCACGGGCGGCAACCGGGAATCGATCGCATTCATCGCGCCTGGCCCTTTGCGAGCAACAAGATGGCCTCGCGAAAATCGGGGTGGAGGCTAAGCGACGCCAGCGCAGTGCGGGCAGCATCAGGGGAAACTGCCAAGATCGAATCGAGCTGATCGGCGAAGCCTTCCACATCGCGGCGCGGATCTGCCTCACAAAGCGCCAGCCCGATTGCGGCGACGGCGGCGCGATCTAGCCCCAGGGCGCGAAGCACCAGCCACAGCCGATCGGCAACGGGATCAAGGACGATGTCACGCGCGAGACCATAGCTGAATCCCATCGCCTGCGCGAGCAATGCAACAAACAGCGCAACCCGCCGGTCGCCCAGCGATTCGATTAGAAATCCGGGCAATTCATGCGGCTGCGCGCCCAGCGCCGATGCCAGCCGCATCGCGGCCGCCTCCAGCCGGTCACCTTCGTCATGCGCGGCCAGGCTGCGCAAAGCGGCCTCGGTCAGCGCCCGGTCAAGTGCCGGGGATGGCGGCATCGCCAGCCGAATAGCCGCAGTCGCCCACCAGACGAGCCGGTGATGCAATTCAGCGGGCAAATCACTGCGCGGCACAGCGCCCGGCTCTATCCCGGCGCGGCGACGCGCGTCGGCGGCGAGCAGCGCGGTGGCCGCGGTGGCGATGACGCCATCAGGATTGCCGACGAGCCGGGCGACAAAACTGGGCGTATCAGGATCGTCCGGCGCAACCGGGGCCAGCGCCTCGCCCAATATCTCCTGGCGCACCCGCGCGAGCAACTCGCGCATCAACTCACCGTCGCGCAGCAACCCGGCGCGGCTGAGCGCGAAGTGAACGCAGGGCGGATCGCTGATCACCCGGTTGGCAAGTTCAGGATCATCCCGGCCCACCAGCAAGCGGCCAGCATATTGGCGTAATTCTGCTTCAATCATGCCGGTTAGCCCGGCCAGCGCCTCGCCCAGCGCCGCACGGGCGCGGTCGTCCAGACGGGACTGATCATCGACGAAAAAGTCGTCAATCGCCGCCACGATCCGGCGATCGGCGCACACGTCATCAGCCGCTCCGCGCGCGAGCAGCTGGCTGGCACCATGATCAGTGCCATCGTTTGTGTCGGAAGGGTCGATCGACATTGTTCCCGACGTAAGCATGTAGCGTTAAATTCAGGCTAAGGCTTTTCTCGCAAAGCCTCAATAACCGCGGCAAGTGACAATGCGGCGTAGCCAGCAGCCATTGCCAGCCCGGTTTGGGGATAACCCCAAAGATAAAAGGGCAGCAACACCAGTGGATAGGCCGCTGGGCTGCCCCACCATCGGCGGCGAATGCGATCATTGGCACCGCGCTCGGCCAATCCGGCAGCCACACACAGCGCCGCCGCCAGCGCCAGGCCCGTCCCGGTTCCTTCAGCCATGCTATTGGCGAACCCCAGCAGCATGGCGGTTGCCGCCGCCCCACCGGCAATTGCACCCCGCAGCAGCCGGGCCTGAAACGCATCGTCCCGCATCCACGCCAACACGGCGCCGATCGACAGGCCAAGCATCGATGGCAGCACCGCCAGCAACCCAAAAAACGGCCAGCCCCAGCCGATCAGCCCCAGACCGGCTGCCAGCACCGCGGCGGACACTCCGCCAACCGCCAATGCCGGGGTCGCACGCGCAACTAGCGGCCGCAGCGCGCGGCGTGCGATCGGCGCGATCACATAGCGGTCAACCCAGGCAATGCGGTTTGAAACAAAGGCGGCGACGACGCTGTCATTGCGCAATTGCAGTCGGGCAGCATCGCGCTCTATGCCATGCCCGTCACGCGTTTCACCGCTGGGCAGCAACAAATGATCAGCACCAGCCTGCGCCGTCACCCGCAACAGTGTTGATTCAAAATCATAATCGCGCGGCAAGGCGGCGACATCGGCAATCCGCTGCGCCTCTACCCGCGCCAAACCGGCCCAGATTGCATTGGCGCCCACCCGCTCAAGCCCTGGCAGCGCATCGGCATCGGTGGTCACCAGCAGCGTATCACTCCCCTCCCCGCTCAACAGCGCGATCACCGGTTCAGTTGTCACCAACCCGTCTGCGACCACCAGCACACGAGCGAGCGGATGGAGTTTTTCTTCCGCCTCTCGCGCGGATCGCACGACATCAACAGCAATGCCGCGCCGCTTCATCCGCGCCACTGCACCAACCAGTTCGGGGCTTAACCGGGTAACAACGATGATAAGCTGTCCAGCCCCGGCCCCAATCAGCAACCGCGCCTGAAACTCAATCAGCGTCGCGCCGCCAAAGGGCAGCGTTGCCGCCAGCATATCGGGCCGGTCATTGGCGTCGTCGGTTGCGAAAATCAGCCCTGCAAGCATCCGGGGCGCTTACGGCCTCTGACGCAGCTTGGCAAAGGGGCTAAATGCGTTCCACGGCGCGGCGCACGCGTTGCAGCATCTGGGGGGCATGCGGCAGGCTTTCGCTCGCCTCGGTTGCAATAGCGAGCAGGCGCACCGCGCCGAAACTGGCCGCCAGCCCTTTAAGGCGCAGTGCTGCTGCGCGCCAATCGCTGGGTGCAACCGATGATTCCATTGATTTCACAGCACGATAAGCGCTGTCGACAAATGCCTCCCGCAGTTCAGCAATCAAGGCAGGCTCGTCACCCACCGCTGCCGCCAAGGTCGCATCAATTGCACCGGGATCATAAGCCATAGCCTTGAAGATAGGCCTGAACCCTTAAGGCAAGGTTTATGCAATTTACTTTGCGCGACGCAAAATCATGGTAAACGAGGGCGATGAATGTGGGTTCGCGGATCATCGACTTGCGGTTGAACGTTGCCCGTGCAGCGTCAGATAGGGATATCGTGGTGACCAATGTATCGCCCGAACCATTGCTGCCTCCCACGCCGTCAGCAGCCCAGCCGGTGACATCGCCCACTTCGGCGCCCATTGCGGCACCCGACGCGGAATTGGATGCGCCCGATGCGGAAGCGCCGCCGACGGGGGTATTCACCCGCATATTGGGGCCAGCCATGGCCATTGCGGCGATCGTCGGCTGGCTGGCATCAATGCTGTGGCTCAGTTGGCCACGGCTGGAATTGGGCCTGGCGCCGATCGAACTGGTCGAGTTTGTCGCCAGCTTGTGCGTCCCGCCTGCCCTGGTTGGTATTTTGTGGTTGCTAGCGATGCGATCAAGCACTGCCGAAGCACATCGTTTTGGCGCAACCGCCCGGCAAATGCGGTCTGAAGCAGCAGCGCTGGAACGCACCATCGCCATCGTATCCCGCCAGATTGACGCCAATCGCGATGCGCTGGCCCGCCAGACCAATGATCTGATGAAGATGGGCGACGGCGCCAGCGAAAGGCTGGTCGCGATCAGCAACGGCATGGGGCATGAAATCGCCACGGCTGATGATCAGGCCCGCAAGTTGACCGACGCGATCACCATCGCCCAGAATAATCTGTCCACGCTGCTCGCGTCGCTGCCCAAGGCTCACGGCGAAACCGCCGGTATGGCAAAAACGCTGGAGGCAACGGCGCTGGTAGCGAGCGAACATACCGCTGCGCTTGATGCCCAGATGGGGGCGCTTCAGGAGCGGGCCCGCGAAGCCAATGCAATGGCCGGAATGGCCGCACAAAAACTTGCCTCCCACATCACCCGCATGGAAACCACCAGCGAAACTGCTGGTGCCCGGCTGGAAAGCGTTACCGCTGACATGTCTGGCGCGGTCGACGGACTGCTGTCGCGCACCGCCGATGCCGTTGACGAGGCGCGCAAGGGTATTGCGGCGCAGGGCGATGCAATGCTCGCGATGGTCGAGGTAAATCAGGCATCGCTGCATAATGCAGGGCAAGAAGCGGTAGAGGCGCTTTCAGGCCGCATCAGCGCGATCGAAACGATGATCGACCGGATCGCCGCGCGGCTGGACGAACAGCGTATCGCCAGCGAGGCGCTGGTCAGCAACGCCGACGCCGGTTTCACCCAGGTCGAACAAAAGGTCGCCGCCTTCCACAGTAAGGGAATTGAACGCACCCAGATGCTCGCCGCATCGATCAGCGCGCTCGGGGGATCAACCGAAGCGATGACCGAAACGCTGCGGGTTGGCGACGATATGGCGATGAAGGTAATCGGCACTGCCGAAGACCTGCTTACCGCCATGGACGCAGCCGCCCGCGAGATTGATGAGACCTTGCCAGAGGCGCTCACCCGCCTTGATGCGCGTATCGCGAGCAGTCGCAATGTGGTGGCAGGTGCCAAGCCCGAACTGCTTTCATTGGTGACGGCGGCTGAAAGCACGCATGACGCGATTGAAGCGATCGCCCAGGTCATCCAAACGCAGCGCCACACGCTTGATCAGCTATCGAGCCTGTTGCTCCAGACGCTTGAAGACGGTCGCGACAAGGCCGGGGCGATCGGCGGCACGCTGGATGAAGCCATCAGCCGCACGCATGACTTTGCCGAACAGGCCGCCCCGCGCCTGATTGAAGCGTTGATCCGCGTTCGTGATACCGCCAGCACCGCAGCAGAGCGCGCACGCGAAACACTATCGACTGTAATCCCCGAGGCTGCCCGTTCGCTTGAACTCGCCAGCGCGCAGGCCATGCAGCGCGCGGTGGGCAATGCGGTAGAACGCCAGGTTAACGCCATCGCCGAAGCCGCCGACAATGCGGTCACCGCGGCCGGGCGCGCATCTGAACGATTGACGCGCCAGATGCTGACAATTGCGGAAACGACATCGCTGGTGGAAAACCGGATCGAAGATGCCCGCGCCGAACGCGAAAGGGCCGAGAGCGACAGCTTTGCACGGCGCGCGTCGCTATTGATCGAGTCACTCAATTCCGGCGCGATCGACATCGCCAAAAGCTTTTCAACCGAAGTATCCGACAGCGCCTGGTCTGCTTATCTCAAGGGTGATCGCGGCGTGTTCACCCGCCGTGCCGTCCGCCTGCTTGATACGGGCGAAGCGCGCGATGTGGCGCGCCTATATGATGATGACGGGCCATTCCGCGAACAGGTAAACCGTTACATCCACGACTTTGAAGCCATGCTCCGCACCGTTCTTGCCCAACGCGACGGCGCGCCGATGGGGGTAACATTGCTGTCATCGGACATGGGCAAGCTTTACGTCGCGCTGGCACAGGCAATTGAGCGCTTGCGGGCTTGATTGGGCGGGTGCGCGGGGCTGGGTGCTTCCGAAACACGATGCCACCCACCAAAACACAGTGGAAATCAGCGCGGATGAAACGCAGGTTCGCGGGCGCGCTGGCTCTGGTGGCGCTGGGGTCAAACTCGGTAGCGATGGCGATGGACCCACCGGGGTATGCCGCGCCATTTGGCGAGACGTTGGAGACGATCAACTTTCCCTTGCTGGCAATGCTGCGCATTGCGCCGGGCTGGGCAATTGCCCTTCGCCTTGACCCGGCGTTGAAGGCAATAGCGGCGGAGCGCGACGCGCGCATTGCCGCCGCATCAACATGTTTGCCAAGGCCATCGTGCCTCGCCGATACATGGTTATGGACCCCGAATGAGATTGCATCGGTCGACACAGCCCTGCGCCGGATAGGCGGTACAAAAGGAATGACGGTGGCGCTGGTGGGTCGCCACATGCGGCCCTCACGACGCTTTGCCGCTCATGCAGAACTTGATGATGGCGCAATGCTGTCAGCAGCGTGGCGCGACACAGCAGCCGCCATGAACCGCGTGATCACCGTATACGCAAAGGGAGAGCCACCGCGTTATCCGCAAATCGACGCAATCATCTTTGATACCGCGCGACCCGAATTCTCCGGCGTGCTCGACGCGCACGGCAAGGCTATCTCTGCAATGGCCCGGCCAGACGACCTGATCTTCGACGGACCACTCCGCTATGCCGTAAACCTGCTCCGCATGAATGAACGCTCGGACGCATCCGCTTTTCGCCCTTTGTTGAGCGGCGAAAATCGTGACACCGTCGCGAAAATCCGCAGGTTCGGGTGGCGCGAGCGTCGCTATTCAGCAATTCTTGTTTTCGGACAGGGGCCGGATGATCCGCAATCGCGTACCGGGGTGCTGGGCTATATTCGCATGGCAATGGCGGCGGAACTCTATGCGCGGGGCGTTGCTCCCTTCATCATCGTCAGCGGTGGCAATGTTCATCCAAATCGCACCGCGTTTAATGAAGCTGTAGAGATGAAGAAGGTGATGATTGCGCAATATGCTGTGCCCGCTGATCGCATCCTGATCGAACCACACGCACGACATACGACAACGAACCAGCGCAATTGCGCTCGGCTCTTGTTTGCCGCAGGCTTCCCGACTGACCGCCCTGCGGTGATCGTTACCGATCCAATGACAGCAAATTATCTCGGCAGCGATCAGTTACGGCAACGAAACGTCGCCGAAATGGGGGTTAACCCCGGTCGAATAACGCCGGGGAAATTTCCGTTTAGCTTCGAATTTCAGGCCAACGCCGTGGCATTTCATGTGGACGCGACTGACCCGCTCGATCCGTGACAACAGCCTTGCCGCACAGCAGCGGCAATGCACCCTTCGCGAATGGCCGGGCCAATGTGGGTGCCCCCGCCGCTTCCCTGCAGCCCTGTCAGGTTACAGGCTTCATGCCCCCGAAGAAATCGAACGTCTCTGCGCGCACCCAGCCAAATTCGTAGTTCAACAGGAACAGCACGAACATCGTGGTCGCGACAATCGTGGTGCGCAGCGCGATGCGGGCAAAGCTGAACTGGTGCGGCGCGCTTTCGGCCTGGCCGGGGATGCGTTCTACCCCCGCCTCATCTGCCGTGCGCACGCCGAATGGCAGGACGAGGAAGATCGAAAACGCCCACATCAGGAAGTAGATGGCAAGCATTGAGGTGATCTGCATTGCCCTATGCCTCGATCAACAGCACATCGACAATCGGCTTTTTACCCGTCCAGCGCGACGCAACGCGCCGCACGGCAAGACGCACCTGTTCGCGCGTCTTGTTGCGGTCCTTGCCGCCATCGCGCACGGCCTTGGCGGCAGCATCACTTGCCTCGTCCAGAAACGGATCGCGGTCTTCCTCTACGGGTACCCCCTGAATTTTGAGCTGCGGCTGGCCCATCAGCGCGCCGTTCTTGCCCACCGCGACCGCGACTGAAATCTGCCCGTTCAGCGCCAACTTGCGCCGTTCGTTGATCGTGGTGCCATCGGCGGGGAGGATGACATCACCGTCAAGCACCAGCCGCCCCACTGGCGCATTGCCGATCTTGACCGGCGCGCCAGGCGCAAGCCGCACGATATCACCATCGGACTGCACCAGCGCACGCGGCACGCCCTGGGAAAGGCCGAACCGCGCATGTTCCATCATGTGCCGCATCTCCCCGTGAACCGGCATCAGCAGTTCGGGCCGAATCCAGCCATACATCGTCGCGAGTTCAGGCCGACCAGGATGGCCAGACACGTGCACATGCGCCTGACGATCCGTGATCATGATCACGCCCTTGGCCGCCAGCGCATTCTGGATGCGCCCAATCGCGACTTCATTGCCGGGGATCTGCTTTGAGGAGAATATCACGGTATCGCCCGCATCCAGCGCAATCGTGTGCGATCCAAACGCCACGCGTGCCAGCGCAGCGCGTTCTTCACCCTGCCCGCCGGTGGCGACGATCAGCACCTTGTCGCGCGGCATCCGCATCGCGGTGTCCCAATCCACGGACTCTGGGAAATCGGTGAGGTATCCCGTCGCCTGCGCGACCTTCAAAATGCGGTCGAGCGAACGCCCGGCCACGCAAATGGCGCGGTCAGTATCGCGCGCAACCTCGCCCAGCGTTTTCAGCCGCGCGGCATTGGAGGCAAAGGTGGTGACGAGCACGCGGCCCTTGGCGGCGGTAACAACATCATACAGCCCCTGCCGCACACTGCTTTCAGAGCCGGACGCTTCGGGATTGAACACATTGGTCGAATCGCACACCAGCGCGAGCACACCCTCGTCGCCAATCGCCGTCATCACCTCTGCGCTGGCGGGCGCGCCGATGACGGGGCTGTCATCCAGTTTCCAGTCGCCCGTATGGAACACCTTGCCGTAAGGCGTGGTGATCAGCAGCGCATTGCCTTCCGGAATCGAATGCGCCACGGGCACAAATCGGAATCCAAACGGCCCGAGCTGGAAATCCTTCCCAGCCTTGACGATGTTCAGCTTTACCCGGTCGGCAATGCCTTCTTCGTCCAGCTTGCCGCGGATAAGGCCGGCGGTGAAGGGCGATGCAAACAACGGCACGCCCAGATCCTCCGCCAGATAGGGCAACGCACCGATATGGTCTTCATGCCCGTGCGTCAGCACGATGCCGAGCAGATCGTCGATCCGTTCCTCGATAAATGCCAGATCGGGCAGGATCACGTCGACGCCGGGGTAATTGGGATCGGCAAAAGTAATGCCGCAATCCACCATCACCCATTTGCCATCACAGCCATAAAGATTGACGTTCATGCCGATTTCGCCCGACCCGCCAAGGGCCAGGAACAGGAGTTCTTTCTTAGGGACAGTCACTAAATTCTTGTTCTTTCAATTGCGGCCACTCGCACCTGCGGACGGCCATGGAGTGCGCGGTTACGCGCGTTAATCTTGCCGAGAATGGAATAGCGGCGCGGCCCGCACGGGGGCGCCGCTGCAAAACTCTATTGCGCTATATGGGCGCGATCCCACAACATCGCCAGCCCCTGAATGGTCAGATCGGGTTCGACATGGTCGAAAACATCGGTCTGTTTTTCAAACAATATGGCAAGGCCGCCCGTAGCGATTACCTTTACCGGGCGGCCAACCTCTGCCTTCATGCGAGCGACCAGCCCTTCGATCATCGCGATATAGCCCCAGTAAATGCCGATATGCATCTGGCTGACGGTATCGCGCCCAATCACGCTCATATCCGCCGGCGCCTCAATCGCGATCCGCGGCAGCTTGGCAGCGGCGGTTACCAGCGCATCCAGCGACAGGTTAATACCGGGGCAGATGATGCCGCCCTTATACGCCCCAGTGTAATCGATCAGATCAAATGTCGTCGCGGTGCCGAAATCGATGACGATCAGGTCGCCAGGATAGAGCGCATGCGCCGCCACGGTGTTGACCGCGCGGTCCGCCCCCAGCGATCCGGGTTCCTTTACGTCAATCTCAATCCCCCATTCCACCGGCGGCTGGCCAGCGATCAGGGGTTCGCCGCCAAAATATTTGCGGGCCAGCGTTTGCAGATTGTGGAGCGCGCGCGGCACGACAGTCGCAATGATCACGCCGCCAATCTCCGCGCGGTCGTGCCCCTCCAGCTGGAGCAACTGACTGAGCCAGACCGCATATTCATCCGCGGTACGGCGCGGATCGGTGGCGATGCGCCAGCGCGCAATGATCGCGCGGTCCTTCACCAGCGCAAACACGACATTGGTATTCCCGGCATCAATCGCGAGCAGCATTATGGACTCCATCAGACCTTTATCCGTTCACCCACCCGTCGTTCACCCAAAGCAAAGTCGAAGGGTAAATCCCGGCGCTGCGCTTGCCCTTCGACTTCGCGCAGGGCGAACGGGGTTGCAATCAAATCAAAAACACATCGCCTGCGTGAATGACACGCGCGGTGCCGTCCGCCAAGCGCAGGATGAGCGCGCCGTCGTTATCGAGCCGTTCGAAAATACCGTCCAGCGCGCTGCCATCAGGCAATCGTGCTGTCAGCGCCGTACCGGTTGGGTGCGCGCGCAGCGTCCAGCGATCCCGCACCGGGCCAAGCCCCTCGACGCGCCACCGGCCCACCCAACGGGCTACCGCTTCACCCAGCGTTGCGACAAAATCATCGGGGTCGGGCGTTACGCCATGCGCTGCAAGGCTGGTCGCGGGCCGATCCAGATCAACCGGATGATGCGCCAGATTGACGCCGAACCCGATCACGATCGCGTCACCGGAGCGTTCGAGCAATATGCCCGACAGCTTTGCCCCGCCCAGCAACAGATCATTGGGCCATTTCAGCCGCGCGGCCTGGTGCCCCAGATACGCCGACACCCCTTCTTCCAGCGCCACGGCAGCGACCAGCGCCAGCGTGGCAGGTGGCGGATCACCCGGCCGCAGCCGGACCAGCGTGCTGGCATAAAGATTACCCGGCGGCGATTGCCAGGCCCGGCCTTGCCGACCGCGCCCCGCTGTCTGGCGTTCGGCGCGCAGCCACATCCCTTCCTCAGCCCCGGCGGCAGCAAGCGCGATCATGTCGGCATTGGTCGATCCAGTTTCGGCGACCGTCCGGACTGTTACGATGGGAACAATACCTTGGCTGCCGCCATGCTCCACACGCCCATCGCGGGGATGGCGAGATAGCCCAGCGGCGACAGGAACGCCGCCGATGCCAAGATCAGCCCGCCCTCAATCCGGCTCTGCATCGGCGCAAAGCCTGCGCCGTCTGGTTCATCGAAATACATCGTCTTGACGACCCGGAGGTAATAATAGGCCCCGATGACCGATGCGGCGATGCCGATGGCGGCAAAGGCGAACAGCCCGGCCTGCACAGCGGCCCAGAACACCGCGAACTTGGCATAAAAGCCGAATAACGGCGGAATGCCTGCCAGTGAAAACATCATGATCGCCAGCGCCAGCGCAAGGCGCGGCTGAGTCCGCGAAAGGCCGGCCAGGCTGTCCAGCGTCTCAACCGGCTGCCCGTCCAGCCCGCGCATCTGCAAAACGATCAGAAAGCTGCCCAGCGTCATCACCACATAGATCGACAAATAGACGAGCACTGCTGCCACGCCTTCTGTCGATCCCGCTGCCAGGCCAACCAGCGCGAAGCCGACATTGTTGATCGACGAATAGGCCAGCAGGCGCTTGATATTGGTCTGCCCAATCGCCCCCGCGGCGCCCAACACGATTGACGCGAGCGAGGCAAAGATCACAATTTGTCGCCATTCAAGGACCGCAGGCCCCATCGCTTCCACCGCAACACGCACGGTGAGCGCAATGGCGGCGACCTTGGGTGCGCTGCCGAAAAAGGCGGTAACAGGGGTTGGTGCGCCTTCATACACGTCGGGCGTCCACATGTGGAACGGCACCGCGCTCATCTTAAAGGCCAGGCCCGCGAACACGAACACCAGCCCGAACGTCAGCCCCTTGGAATGGCCGCCGACATACGCTGTTGCAATTGAGCTGAATAAGGTGGTGCCCGAAAAACCATATACCAGCGACATGCCGTACAACAATATGCCGCTCGCCAGCGCGCCAAGCACGAAATATTTCAGGCCAGCCTCTGCCGAACGCGCATCCTGCCGCATAAAGCTGGCCAGCACATAGGCGGCAAGGCTTTGGAGTTCGAGGCCGACATACAGCGTCAGCAAATCCCCTGCCGACACCATCATTCCCATGCCAATCGCCGAAAGCAGGATCAGCACCGGATATTCAGGCCGCAGAGTATCCCCGCCGGTCGAATCGAAAAAGCGTGGCGCGATGATGATCGCCACCGCCGCCGCGCCGTAAATCAGCACCTTGCAGAACGCCGCAAAGGCATCGGCCTTGTACAGTCCGTAAAATGCAGAACCGCCGTTCGATGCCGGGCCGATCAGGGCAATGGCCGCGCCTATCAGTACGGCCACCGCCGTCCATGAAATCGCCCGCGACGCCGCCTGCCCGCCCCATGCCGCGACCAGCATCAACGCGAGCGCGCCGAGCGACAGCACAATCTCGGGCAAGGTCATCACCAGATTAGCGGTGTAATCCATCAGTGCGCCTCCGCATGGGGCACGTCGGCCATTGGTTGGGCCGCAACTTTGCCCGGCGTTGGCAGCGAATCGCCCACTGGCGTGGCGCGCGATACGCGGGCGACCAGCGTGGTGGCATCATCACGCATCGGCGCCAGAAAGCTTTCGGGATATACCCCCATCCACAACACAGCCGCCGCAATCGGCACCAGCAGCGCCAGTTCGCGCATCGACAGATCGGGCATGGCGCGCACATCTTCATGCACAATCTCGCCAAAGGCGACCCGGCGATACAGGTACAGCATATACGCCGCTCCCAGAATGATCCCCGTCGTGCAGAGCAAGGTGGCGGTGGTCGACACCTGATAGGTGCCCGCCAGACTGAGGAACTCGCCGACAAAGCCGCTCGTGCCCGGCAAGCCAACCGACGCCATCGTGAACAGCAAAAACAGCACGGCATAACGCGGCATGTTGATGCTCAGGCCACCGTAACGGCTGATCTCGCGCGTGTGGAGCCGATCATAAATCACGCCAACGCACAGGAACAGCGCGGCGGAGACCAGCCCGTGGCTGAGCATCACGATCATTGCGCCCTCAATCCCCTGCTGGTTGAACGCGAACAGGCCGATTGTCACAATCGCCATATGGGCAACGCTGGAATAGGCGATCAGCTTTTTCATATCGGACTGCACCAGCGCGACCAGCGACGTATAAATAACCGCCACCGCTGACAGCCCGAGGATCAGCCAGGTCAGCTGCGCCGATGCTTCCGGGAACATCGGAACGGAAAAACGCAGGAAGCCGTATCCGCCCAGTTTCAGCAGCACGCCCGCCAAAATCACTGATCCCGCCGTGGGGGCCTGCACATGGGCGTCGGGCAGCCATGTATGGACCGGCCACATCGGCATCTTCACCGCAAAGGATGCGAAAAACGCCAGCCACAGCCATGTTTGGGCATAATCAGGGAAATCAGTGTTCAGCAGCGTCGGGATATCGGTGGTGCCCGCATATTGCGCCATCCACAGCATCGCGATCAGCATCAGCACCGATCCCAGCAGCGTGTAGAGGAAGAATTTATAGCTCGCGTAAATGCGGTTCGCGCCGCCCCAGATACCGATAATCAGGTACATCGGGATCAGGCCCGCTTCAAAAAACACGTAAAACAGGAACATATCCTGCGCCGCGAATGTTCCGATCATCAGCATTTCGGTAACAAGGAATGCCGCCATATATTCTGGCACACGCTTTTGAATATTGTTCCAGCTTGCGCCGATGCAAATCGGCATCAGGAACACGCTGAGCATGATCAGCATCAGGGCAAAGCCATCAATCCCCAGCGCCCAGCCGAACCGACCGAACAGCGGCAATTGGGCATGCTCGACGAACTGCCATTGCGGCCCGCCAATGTCGAAATGCGCCCATAGGTAGCAGCCGAGCGCAAAATCGATCAGCGTTGCGAGCAGCGCCAGCCACCGCGCGCCGCTGGCGTTCAGGAACAGGCACAGCACCGCCGCGATGGCGGGCACCGCGATCATGAGGGTGAGGATGGGAAGGCCAGTCATCGACATCAGCTCGCAATCGCCCAGGTGACGACGGCGGTCAGCCCGATCAGCATCACAAATGCATAGGTATAGATGTATCCGGTCTGCAACCGCCCGGCCATCCGCGCGCCAGAAGCGACAATGAACGCCGCCCCGTTTGGCCCGAACCGGTCGATCGTCTGCTCATCACCGCGGTGCCAGAACAGGCGGCCGATGGCGAACGCAGGCTTCACGAACAGAAGATCGTACAGCTCATCAAAATACCATTTGTGCAGCAGGAAATCATACACAATGCTGAAGCTGCGCGCGATCTGCCCCGGCAATGCGGGCCGCACGATATAGGCGTAGTAAGCCCCGCCCAGCCCCAGCACCATCGCGATACTTGCGCTCAGTTTCACGAACAACGGCACTTCATGCGCGGCGTGCATCAAATGCTCGCGAAACGCGATGCTGCCCTTCCAGAACTCCTCACCCGCCGCCGGTTCAATGAATGCCCCGTGGAAAACATAGCCCGCCGCAATCGCGCCCACCGACAGCAACAGCAACGGCAACCGCATCGACCAGGGGCTTTCATGCGGATGATAGCCCGCCGTGCCATCATCCGCCGCGTGCGCGTGATCATGATGGTCATCATGGCCGTGATCATCATGCCCGTGCGCGTGCCCATGGGCGTGCCCATGCGCGTGCATCGCGTGCTGGATATGCTCGGATTGTGCCCAGCGCGGCTTGCCGTAAAAGGTCAGGTACATCAGCCGCCACGAATAAAAACTGGTCAGCAACGCCACGATCATCCCGACAATCGACGCGCCCGACTGGCCCGATGCCCAGGCGCTTTCGATGATCGCGTCCTTTGAATGGAACCCGGCAAAGCCAATCGCGGGCAACCCATCAATCACACCGGGAATGCCGACCCCGGTGATCGCCAGCGTGCCCATCATCATCACCCAGAAGGTGACGGGGATGGATTTCCGCAGTCCGCCATAGAAGCGCATATCCTGTTCATGATGCATCGCGTGGATCACGCTGCCTGCGCCCAGGAACAGCAGCGCCTTGAAGAAGGCGTGCGTGAACAGGTGGAACATCGCCGCGCCATAAGCGCCAACACCGGCTGCAAAAAACATATAGCCAAGCTGAGAACAGGTCGAATAGGCGATCACGCGCTTGATGTCGGTTTGCACCAGACCAATCGTCGCGGCGAACAGGCAGGTGGCGGCACCCACCGTCGTCACCACCGTCAGCGCGAACGGGCTCGTCTCAAACATCGGTGACAGGCGGCACACCATGAACACACCCGCCGTCACCATCGTGGCGGCATGGATCAGCGCGGAAACCGGCGTCGGCCCCTCCATCGCATCGGGCAACCATGTGTGCAGGCCAAGCTGCGCCGATTTGCCCATCGCGCCCACAAACAGCAACAGGCACAGCACCGTCATCGTATCGGCACGGAACCACAGGAAACCGATGGTCGACCCGGCCATGCCGGGCGCGAGCCGCAAAATCTCGTCAATCTGCACCGTGTTGAACACCAAATAGGTGCCGAAAATGCCGAGCATGAAGCCCAGATCACCCACGCGGTTGACGACAAATGCCTTGATCGCGGCGGCGTTGGCGCTTGGTTTGCGGAACCAGAAACCGATCAGCAGATAACTGGCGAGGCCAACGCCTTCCCAGCCGAAAAACATCTGCACGATGTTATCGGCAGTAACCAGCATCAGCATCGCGAAGGTGAACAGCGAGAGATAGGCGAAGAAGCGCGGCGGATCAGGATCTTCCTCCATATAGCCCCAGCTATACAGGTGGACGAGCGCCGACACGCTGGTGATGACAACCAGCATCACCGCCGTCAGCGCATCAACGCGCAGCGCCCAGGTGATGTCGAGCGAGCCGGAGCGTATCCAGTCGAACACGGGCGTCACGCTCGGGCTGGCGGTACCCGCCACAAAGCTGAGGAAAATGGGCCATGAGAGCGCGCACGATGCGAACAGTGCCGCAGTGGTCACGATCTTGGCCGGCACATTGCCAATGGCGCGGTTGCCCAGCCCGGCGATTATCGCCGCGAGTAACGGCAGGAAAACAATGAGTTGGATCACCGAATGATTACCCCTTCATCCGGTTGATATCGTCGACCGCAATCGTGCCGCGGCCACGGAAATAAATGACGAGAATGGCCAGCCCGATCGCGGCTTCACCCGCCGCCACCGTCAATACAAACATCGCGAAAACCTGGCCCACCAGATCGCCGAGATATGCCGAAAAGGCGACGAAGTTGATGTTCACCGCCAGCAGGATCAGCTCAATCGCCATCAGGATGACGATCACGTTCTTGCGGTTGAGGAAGATGCCGAGCACCCCCATCGTGAACAAAATCGCCGCGACGACGAGATAATGGAAGAGGCCGATCATGCCCGAACCCCAACCCGGATAAGATGGTCGTCACCCTGAACTTGTTTCAGGGTCCAACGTGCCACTCGGACAAACGTCTGCGACGGCGCGTTGGATGCTGAAACAAGTGCAGCATGACGGCTTGTAGAAAGGTCGAGCAGGATCACAGCTTCACCCCCTCGCCCACCGGTGCATCCACGTTGCGGGTTGCATCCTGCGGACGGCGCGCGACCTGGCTGGCGATGTTCTGCGGCTTCACTCCGCCGCGCTGGCGGTGGGTGAGGACAATCGCCCCAATCATCGCGACCAGCAGCACCAGCCCGGCAGCTTCAAAAATATACAGATAGCGGCTGTAGAGCAGGTTCCCGATGGCTTCGATATTGGGCACATCGCCGGTCATCGGCGCAATGCGCCGACCCAGGGCGATTCCACCCGATTTCCATGCGCCCAGGGCGACAAACAACTCGGCGGCCAACGCAACCGCCAGCGCGAAACCAGGCCAAAGATAGCGGACATATCCCTGCCGAAGTTCAGCAAAGTCGATGTTCAGCATCATCACGACGAACAGGAACAACACAGAGACCGCGCCGACATAGACGATGACCAGCAGCATCGCGATAAACTCTGCCCCCACCAGCAACATCAGCCCAGCGGCGTTGAAAAAAGCGAATATCAGCCACAGCACCGAATGCACGGGGTTACGCGACGCAATCGTCATCGCGCCCGATATCAGCACGATCGAGGCAAACAGATAAAAGGCAAAAATCTGGATCATGCGATCCTCCCCGGCACGGGGAGGGGGACCGCGACGCGCAGCGGCGTGGTGGAGGGGGTGTGCAGCGAGCGCAGCGCACGTGGCTGCCCCCCCTCCACCGGCTTCGCCGGTCCCCCTCCCCGTTCCGGGGAGGATTTGAATGAACTGATCATCGCTGGCCGCTTAACGGTACGGGGCATCGGCGGCAAGGTTCGCCGCGATCACGCGTTCCCACCGGTCGCCATTATCGAGCAATTTCGCCTTGTCGTAGATCAGTTCCTCGCGCGTTTCGGTCGCAAATTCGAAATTCGGGCCTTCGACGACCGCGTCGACCGGGCAGGCTTCGGCACAAAGGCCGCAGTAAATGCACTTGGTCATGTCGATGTCGTAGCGGGTCGTGCGGCGGCTTCCGTCGTCGCGCGGCTCTGCTTCGATGGTGATAGCCTGTGCCGGGCACACCGCCTCGCACAGCTTGCACGCAATGCAGCGCTCTTCGCCATTGGGGTAACGGCGCAGCGCGTGCTCGCCGCGGAAGCGCGGGGAAATGGGGTTCTTTTCGTAGGGATAGTTGATCGTCGCCTTAGCCTTGAAGAAATACTTCAGGGTCAGCGCGTGAGCGCGAACGAACTCCCACAGCGTGAAGGCCTTGATGGTCTGGCCGATATTCATGCCGAAACTCCCACGCGGACGAGCATCAGATAGCCGCTCACCAAAAACACCCAGACGAGCGACAGCGGCAGGAAAACCTTCCACCCGAGCCGCATCAGCTGATCATAACGGTAACGCGGCACGGTCGCCTTCACCCAGCTGAACAGGAAGAAGAAGAAGCACATCTTCAAAAACAGCCAGATGATCCCCGGCACATAGTAAAGCGGTGCCCAGTCGACCGGCGGCAGATAGCCACCCCAGAACAGCGTCGCGTTCAGCACGCACATCAGGATCACATTGGCATATTCGCCGAGCCAGTAGAGCGCGAACGCCATGCTCGAATATTCGGTCTGATAACCGGCGACGAGCTCGCTCTCCGCCTCGGTCAGGTCGAACGGCGCACGCTGCGTTTCGGCCAGTGACGAGATGAAGAACACCACCGCCATTGGGAACAGCAGCGGGTTGAAGGCAAAGCCGTTGATCGGCAGCCAGGCAAAGCCCCAGACATTCTTCTGCGCCTCAACGATGGCGGCCAGATTGAAGCTGCCCGTCCACAGCACCACCGAAATCAGCACGAAACCGATCGCGACTTCGTAACTCACCATCTGCGCCGCCGCGCGAATCGCCGAGAAAAACGGGTATTTCGAGTTGGACGACCAGCCCGCCAGAATGATGCCATACACCCCGAGCGAACTTGCCGCGAGCACATAGAGCAACCCGACATTGATGTTCGACAGGATCAGATCAGCCTGGAACGGCACCACCGCCCATACGATCAGCGCGACCGTAAAGGTGATGATCGGCGCGAGCAGAAACAGGCCCTTATTGGCGCTCGACGGGATGATCGTTTCCTGCAGGAACACCTTCAGGCCATCGGCGAAGGACTGCAGGATGCCGAACGGGCCAACCACGTTGGGGCCACGGCGCAGCGCCATCGACGCCCAGATCTTGCGATCGGCATAAATGATGAGCGCGACCGCGAGCATCACCGGCAGCGCGATGAGCAATATGTCGATCAGCGTGGCCAGGAACCACGCGCCCTCAAAAGGCATGCCGAGATAAGTGAACCACCAGGTCATTGGTGCGACGTCCCTTCCTGTGCCCCCGCGAAGGCGGGGGTCCAGACCCGGCGCTTCGCGCCGGACGCGTTACTACGCGCATCGCCATCGGACTGGGCTCCCGCCTTCGCGGGAGCACGGGTGGTGATCAGCTCAGTCATTCCGCCGCCTCCGCAAAGCTTTGACCGTGCACCAATTCGGCCGAGCAACGTTGCATCGTCGGGCTGGCGCGGCAGATGGCGTTGGTGAGGTAGAAATCCTTGATGGGATAGGTGATCTCGCCCTCGCCCTTGGCGTCGAGTTTGGGCGGTGCCCAGTCGAACGTTACCAGCCCCAATTGGCCCAGCGCAGGCACTTCCCGCGCCATTTCAGCGCGCAACTGATCGAGCGTATCGAACGGCAAGGTCTGGCCCATCACCGCGGAAAGCGCGCGCAGGATCGTCCAGTCATCGCGCGCATCGCCGGGGGCAAACACCGCCTGCTCGCCGCGCTGCACACGCCCCTCCAGGTTAACCCAGGTGCCCGATTTCTCAGCATAGCTCGCGCCCGGCAGCACGACATCGGCATGCGCCGCGCCCTTGTCCCCGTGGTGGCCGATATACACCTTGAAGCTCTTGGCGAAGTCCCAAAAATCCACCTCGTCCGCGCCAAGGAAAAACACCAGCTTGGGCTTCGCCGCGACGATGTCGGCAATCCCGCCGGGTTGGGCATAGCCGAGCATCAGCCCGCCCATCCGGGCCGCCGCCATGTGAACGACGTTAAAGCCATTCCACGCGCTGCCATCCTCCAGCGTGCGCACCAGCTTGTGCTTCTTGGCAAAGGCCAGCGCCGCGCCGTGCCCCGATTTCAGCGCCGCTCCCCCCACGATGATCATCGGCCGCTGCGCATTTTTAAATGCCTCTGCCGCCGCATCGGGCAACTTGCCCAGCGCCGACAGGCCATTGCCCAGCCACTCCACCTTATAGGTCAGGTCCATTTCGGGCCCGATCGCGAACACCTTCGCGCCGCGCTTGATGGCCTTGCGCACCCGCGTGTTCACCAGTGGCGCTTCCCAGCGCAAATTGGTGCCGACCAGCAGGATAACATCAGCCCGTTCTGTGCCCGCAATACTGGTGTTGAAATTCACCGCCGCCATTGATGTGGCGTCATAGGCCATGCCGGTCTGCCGGCCCTCCAGCATCATGGAGCCCATTTTGGCGATCAGCGCCTTTGCCGCATACATCGTCTCGCAATCGACCAGGTCGCCCGCAATCGCGGCCACGCTGCCGCCCGTCTTCACCGCCGCGATGGCCGCAAAAGCCTCATCCCAGGTCGCCTCAACCAGCTTACCGCCCTTGCGTACATAGGGCCGATCAAGCCGCTTGCGGACCAACCCGTCAATCGCGTGGCGCGTCTTGTCGGTTGCCCATTCCTCGTTCACATCCTCATTGATGCGCGGCAGGCAGCGCAGCACTTGCCGCCCGCGACTATCAAGCCGGATGTTGGTGCCGACCGCGTCCATCACATCAATCGTCAGCGTCTTTTTCAGCTCCCAGGGCCGTGCTTCGAACGCATAGGGTTTGCTGGTCAGCGCGCCGACCGGGCAAAGATCAACCACATTGCCGCTCAGTTCGCTCGTCACGGCATGTTCGAGATAGCTGGTGATCTGCATATTCTCACCGCGACCGATCGCGCCGATTTCCTCAACGCCCGCCACTTCCTCGGCAAAGCGCACGCAGCGCGTGCACTGGATACAGCGCGTCATCACCGTCTTGACGATGGGGCCCATATATTTCTCGGTGACCGCGCGCTTGTTCTCGTCATAGCGTGACGATCCCCGGCCATAGGCGACTGACTGGTCCTGCAAATCGCACTCGCCACCCTGATCGCAAATCGGGCAATCGAGCGGGTGGTTGATCAGCAGAAACTCCATCACCCCTTCGCGCGCATTCTTGACCATCGGCGAATTGGTGAAGACTTCCTGGTTCTCGGCGGCCGGCAGCGCGCAGCTCGCCTGCGGCTTGGGCGGGCCAGGCTTCACCTCAACGAGGCACATGCGGCAATTGCCCGCGATGCTGAGCCGCTCATGATAGCAGAAACGCGGGATTTCCTTGCCGGCAAGCTCGCACGCCTGGAGCACGGTGGCACCAGCGGGCACTTCGATTTCGATGCCGTCGACTTTGAGTTTAGGCATTAGATCAGGCTCCGGGCAGCGCGGCGAGCCGGCCATAAAGTGAAGCAGCGATCAGCAATCGCACCTGGTACGGCTTTACATGCATAGCGGCATTCGCCGGAACGCACCCCTGCAACGCCACCGACAGCCCACGGAACGCAGCCCCTTCGTCCGCGCTGCCCGGCATAGCCTGTACCAACGTTGCCGCCTGAAGCGGATCAGCCTCGGCCACACAGCGGAACAAGGCCGAATCATTGACCTCGCTATATTTGCCAAGCGTGATGCGGCGCGGCGCTACGGCAGGCAGCGTCCGCACGCGCGCCAGCGCCGCGTTATCGCCCTCTTTCAACAACAGTTCTGCAAAGACCCCGCGCAAATCGTTGATCCGGATGGTCAGCGACTGCATCTCAGGCTTCAGGCAATTGCTCAATACAGGCTCGATCCGGCGCGCCGCCTTGTCGAATGCAGCGGTGGCGGGTTCACTGGCCGCAATCGCCACCGCATTCGCGCGATCCTTTTTAAGGACGCACAAAGCCATCTCGCGCGTCGCATCGACACTTGGGATCAGCGGCGAAGACCCGGCCGCCAAGGGCATCGCCGTCATCGCGAGAACAGCTATCGACATGGTCATCATCAGTGTTCCGTATCCTTCAGGCCCAACCGGACCTCGATCCGATCGACAAGATCCTTGAGGCGGGCAACGTCCGCTTGAATGCCATAGATTGTCCCGACGAGGCCGCGAATATGATCTTCGAGCGCCAGCAAACGAATGCCCTGCGACACCTGTTCGCGCTTGATCGCGGCAACATCGCTCTGGATGCCCTTCAGGATGTCCAGCATCAGATCAGCGCGTTCGTCGGTCACTCCGCCGCCTCCAGCATAGGCTCACCAGCGTCACCGCGCTTCTCAGCAATGCGGCGCTCCATCTCGGGGCGGAAATGCTTGATCAGGCCCTGGATCGGCCACGCCGCCGCGTCGCCCAGCGCGCAGATGGTGTGGCCTTCGACCTGTTTGGTCACCTGATACAGCGTGTCGATTTCGGAAACATCGGCATCGCCAGTGCGCATCCGCTCCATCACGCGCCACATCCAGCCAGTGCCCTCGCGGCACGGGGTGCACTGGCCGCAGCTTTCGTGCTTGTAGAAATAGCTCAGACGGCTGATCGCGCGGACGATATCGGTCGATTTGTCCATGACGATGACGGCGGCGGTACCCAAGCCGCTGCCCAGCGCCTTCAGCCCGTCAAAATCCATCGGCGCATCCATAATCTCGGCAGCGGGCACCAGCGGCACGGAGGAGCCACCGGGAATGACCGCAAGCAGATTATCCCACCCGCCGCGAATGCCGCCGCAATGCAGCTCAATCAGCTCACGAAAGCTGATGCTCATCGATTCCTCGACCACGCAGGGGCGGTTCACATGGCCGCTGATCTGGAACAGCTTGGTGCCGCGGTTATTCTCCCGCCCAAAGCTGGAAAACCATTGGGGCGAGCGGCGCAGGATGGTGGGCGCAACCGCGATCGATTCGACATTGTTGACCGTGGTCGGGCAGCCGTAAAGCCCCGCGCCCGCCGGAAAAGGCGGCTTCAGGCGCGGCTGGCCCTTCTTGCCCTCAAGGCTCTCCAGCATCGCGGTTTCTTCGCCGCAGATATAGGCGCCGGCACCACGGTGGCAGAACACGTCGAAATCATAGCCCGATCCGCACGCATTCTTGCCGATCAGCCCCTTGTCATAGGCCTCGGCAATCGCGGCGAACAGCGTCTCGGCCTCACGGATATATTCGCCGCGAATGTAAATATAGGCGGCACGTGCGCGCATCGCGAAACCCGCCACCAGCGCCCCCTCAATCAGCTTGTGCGGATCGTGGCGGATAATCTCGCGATCCTTGCAGCTGCCCGGCTCGCTTTCATCGGCGTTGATGACGAGGAAGTTCGGGCGATCAGGCT
>JAKFUX010000019.1:0-56797 GCA_021732465.1 Sphingomonas sp. | reverse complement strand
ATCCCCCAGCACATATCTTGCCCCCGCCCCGCGCTTCCCCGCCCGGTCACCCGGATTGTACAACGCGCACCGCTCCAGCGACAAACACCCACAGCCAATACAGCCGTCGAGCAGGTCTCGCGTGCGGGTTAACGTCGCGATGCGTTCATCAATCACTGCGCGGATGCCAATACTCATCTTGGACCAGTCCTTCGCCGTCGGGGTGCGCCCATCGGGCAGTTTGGCGAGTTCGGTACGAATGGCTTCGATCGTCAGGCCCAGTTGCTGCGCGATCAGGATGAACGACAGTCGCCGAATGTCAGCGCGCAGGAAACGCCGTTGTCCGCCGCTGTTGCGCCACGGGTTGAGCAGGCCCTTCGCCTCGTAAAAACGGATCGCCGATACCGAAACGCCCGCCCGCGCCGCCAGATCGCCAATCGCCAGTAAATCGCTTGATCGCATCGCCGCGCGCGCCCTCCCCATAAACAGCTTGACCTCAACTAAGGTTGAGGTTGCAAAACCATGCGTGTCAACCCGAATCAACCCCTTGCGGAGACACGTCATGGCCACAGCTTTTGTCGAACATATCAACCTGGTCGTCAGCGATCCCGAGCGCACCGCACGGCTGTTGGCGGACGTGCTCGGCTGGCACGAACGGTGGCGCGGCCCGGCGCGCGACGGCGGCTTTACGATCCATGTCGGCAGCGAAGACCATTATATCGCCCTATATACCGGGCCGAACGGCATGCACGCCAATGCGCGCTACCCCAAGGGGGCGCCGTTCAATCATGTCGGCATCCAAGTCGATGATCTGGGCGATGTCGAGGCGCGAGCAAAGGCCGCCGGGCTCGTTCCATTCAGCCATGATGATTACCACCCCGGCCGCCGCTTCTATTTCTTTGATCCCGACGGCATCGAATATGAAATTGTCAGCTATAACCAATCAACCGGGCAGCCAACCGGGACTACCGAGGGGTGAGTGGCTTCCTCACCCTCGCCGCCCGGTGCGCGATCATCGGCGGCGTCCTGCGCATTGTCGCATCGTTCATCCCCTACATCCCTGAAAGCCCGTGGCTGGAGGGATATTACGCCGTTATCGACATTTGCCTGATGTTCGGCCTGATCGGCATCTTTGCGCAGACCGTCGATATAATCGGCGTTTGGGGAAAATTCGGATGGACCATAGCGATGATGGGTCAGGCATCGATCATCGGCCCTGATGCCCGGATGTTCGGGATCGATTTTTACATGGCAGGCTCGCTCATCCTGCTCACCGGGCTGGCGATCTGGTCGCTGGCCCTGCTTCGCGGCGGCGTGATGCACGCTGCCGCCGGGTGGTGGCTCACCTGCGGGGGGCTGGCGGTGGCGACGATTCTGTCGGGGATTGCTGGCTTGGTGCCAGCCGCCGGCGTGGCGCTGGGTTTGGGGTTTGTCATTGCAGGCCGGGCGTGCCTTGCCGCGACCCGACCCGCGATCCAACCCGCGTAGTTTTCTATGGACAAGTGCGGGCTTCCCCCTCTGCGGGGGCCATAGTTCAAATGGCAGGGGACAATGTGTTCTGCGCCGGCTGCATCTAGTGGGGTCGAAACGAAGTGCGTTTCCTAAAATTGTCGTCACCCTGAACTTGTTTCAGGGTCCACCATTCCGCCTTTCCGGTCGCCAATGGGGCACGGTGGATGCTGAAACAAGTTCAGCATGACGGATAAGAGATGCGATGAATTTCAGTTCCACCCCATTAGGGAGGGGCCCGTCACCAGCCCCACCCGCCGCCATCGCCACCTCAAGGGTGAGCGGTAATCCATGCCTCTACAACGGGTGCAACCGTGTTGCGCCATTTGCTGCCGTTGAAGATGCCGTAATGGCCCGCCCCTTCAGCCATCAGATATTTCTTCTGTGACAGCGGCAGCTTGCTCGCCAGGCTGAGCGCAGCCTTGGTCTGGCCCAGCCCGGAAATATCATCACGTTCGCCCTCAATCGCCAGCAGGGCGATATCGGTAATCGCTGCCGGGTCGACCGGGCGGCCGCGATGAACATAGGTGCCATTGGCAATCGCGTGTTTTTGGAAAACGACTTCGATGGTCTGGAGGTAAAACTCCGATGTCATGTCGCAAACGGAGCGATATTCTTCGTAGAAATCCTTGGTCAGATCGGCGCTGTCTTCGTCACCCTGGACCAGGTGTTTGAACATTTCCCAGTGCGAAACCATGTGGCTGCCCAGGTTCATCGACATGAAACCAGCAAGCTGCAGGAAACCGGGATAAACGGAGCGCCCAGCGCCCGGATAGGTCATCGGTACGGTTGCGATCACATTCTGGCTGAACCAGCTATGCGGCCGTTCGGTCGCCAGCGTGTTGACCGCCGTGGGTGCTTCGCGCGTGTCTATCGGCCCGCCCATCATCGTCAGCGTTTTGGGGCGGCACGGGTTCTTGTCCGCGTTCATCAGGCAGGCAGCGGCATAACAGGGCACAGATGGCTGGCACACGGCAAGCATATGGACGCCGCCCTGCCCTTCGTTCGCGCCAATTGTTTCCATGAACTCAATGATATAGTCGATGTAATCGTCCAGATCGAACTTGCCATCCGCCAGCGGCACCAGCTTGGCATCGCGCCAATCGGTGATGTACACATCGGCGAAAGGCAGCATCCGCTCCACCGTGCCGCGCAGCAGCGTGGCGTAATGGCCAGACATTGGCGCGACGATCAGCAGTTTTGGCCCCCCGGTCACGCCTTCACGCGCGAACCGCTTTAGCTGGCCAAAGGGTTTGCGGAGCACGATTTGCTCATCAATTGGCACTGTTTTGCCGTTGATGACGGTCGAATCGAGCCCGAAAGCGGGCTTGCCCCGCGGCGCTGCGGCATGAGCGAAGACCTCCAGCGCCGATCCCAGCACCGGGCCACCGCCGAAATAGGCGAAGGGATTGGCCGGGTTCTGGAGCATGCTGGCGCCAAAATCAGCCATTGCGCTGGCCCCGGCGAGCATGGAGCGCTGCATTTCATAGGCACTGTAGAGCATGGACGTCCCTTAAAAACCAAATCGATCAAATGACCGTATACCGGCTATGCATTAACATGCTGCACTGCAGTAGCAATGGCGTGCGTCAATATGATGGCAGCGGGCATGCCAGTTGATTCGTGATTGACGTTGAGGGCAGCGGACGCCGGTGCTAGAGGCCAGCGATCATGGAAGCATCCACAACGACACCCGCCCCCGCAGCCGCCGACACCCCCGTCGCCGCCGCTGTCGCCACCGCTGGTCCCGAACCCCGCCGCAAACTTTCCAGCTTGATCATGGTCTGGGGATTTGCCTCAAAATACCCGCTGCAGATCGCCATTGCGGTGATCGCGCTGGTGTTTGCCGCTGGCGCGACGCTGTACATCCCCGCCACGTTCAAGCTGGTGGTCGATAACGGCTTTAGCGGAAATGGCGATCCGGCATCGATCGCCCCTTATTTCCAGGGGCTTGGCGTTGTGGTGCTGGTGCTGGCAATCTCAACGGCAGTGCGGTTCTATTTTGTGTCATGGCTGGGGGAACGCACCGTTGCCGATGTGCGCGTGGCGGTGCACCGCAACCTGCTGCGGCTTGATCCGAAATGGTTTGAAGAAAACCGCCCGTCCGAAATCGCATCGCGCCTGACGGCGGATACCGCGATCATTGAACAGATTGTTGGCACCACTGTCTCCGTCGCGCTGCGCAATGCGGTGATTGGCGTTGGCGGCGTGATCTATCTCTTCGCGCTGGCGCCAAAACTGGCGGCGTCGCTGCTGATCGGCATTCCTGTCGTTATCCTGCCGATCGTATTTCTGGGTCGCCGGGTGCGGCAATATTCGCGCACCAGCCAGGACCGGGTTGCTGATATCGGCTCGATCGCGGTGGAAACATTGGGCGCGATGAAAATCGTTCAGGCATTCGGGCAGGAACAGCGCGAAGGCGACCGGTTTGAAAACGCCGTCGAACGCAGCTTTTCCACCGCCAAGAACCGCTTCCGCCTGCGCGCGATCATGACTGCCGCTGTCATCGGTTTGTTGTTCGGCGCGATTGTGCTGATCATGTGGGATGCGGTGCGCGATGTCGCCAATGGCACGCTGACCGGCGGTTCGATCACTGCATTCGTGCTTACCGGCGGCTTCGTCGCCGGATCATTCGGCGCGTTGACCGAGGTGTACGGCGATCTGCTGCGCGCATCGGGCGCGGCCGCCCGGCTGAACGAGCTGCTGGCAGAAGAGCCAGAGATTTGCGCGCCGGTGCATCCTGTGGCCTTGCCGGTGCCAGCACTGGGTGAAGTGGCGTTTGACAATGTCACCTTCCGCTATCCCACCCGGCAGGAAGTGTCGGCGCTCGACAGTTTCTCGTTGACCGTCGCGCCGGGCGAAACGGTGGCGATTGTTGGCCCGTCAGGGGCGGGCAAATCGACGCTGTTCCAGCTGATTCAGCGCTTTTATGATCCCGATTCGGGGATGATCCGTATCGACGGCGTTGGCCTGCCAAGCGCAGACCCTGCCGAAATCCGCAAGCGCATCGCCATGGTGCCGCAGGATACCGTCATCTTTGGCGCGAGTGCACGCGATAATCTGCGCTATGGTGACTGGTCAGCCAGCGACGATGCGCTTTGGAGAGCGGCAGAAGCTGCCAACGCGGCTGAATTCCTGCGCAAGCTGCCCGACGGGCTCGATACGTTTCTGGGCGAAGGCGGCGCACGATTGTCCGGTGGCCAGCGTCAGCGGGTCGCGATTGCCCGCGCGCTGCTCCGCAATGCGCCGATCCTGCTGCTTGATGAAGCAACCAGCGCGCTGGATGCCGAAAGCGAGCGGCTGGTGCAACAAGCGCTCGAACGGCTGATGGAGGATCGCACCACGCTGGTCATCGCCCACCGCCTCGCCACGGTGCGTTCGGCGTCGCGGATCATCGTGATGGACGAGGGCCGCATTGTGGAAACGGGCACGCACAGCCAATTGATCGGCCAAAACGGGCTGTATGCCCGGCTGGCCAGCCTGCAATTCAGCCAAGCGGCGTGAGATAGAACGACCCTCTCCCTTGAGGGAGAGGATACGCAGACTTGGCAGCTTGCTGCCTAGTCGGAGTTGGTGAGGGTGAACGCGCTATCAATAGCGGGTCTGCCCTCACCAACCTACGCTAGCGAGCAAGCTCGCGAGCTTCGGTATCCTCTCCCTTCAGGGAGAGGGAAAACAAGGGAGAGACGACCATGGCACGCGAATTCGACGTCATCGTTTATGGGGCAACCGGCTATACCGGCCGACTGGTCGCCGAATATCTTGCGGTGGCGTATCCCGGTGCAGACAAGCCCAAATGGGCGATGGCCGGCCGCTCGCTCGCCAAGCTTGAGGAGGTGCGCGACCTGATCGGCGCGCCTGCCGATACCCCGCTCGTCACCGCCGATGCTGATGACGCCGCCAGCGTGCGCGCCATGTGCGCCCGCGCCACGGTGATCCTGACCACGGTCGGCCCTTACCAGCTCTATGGCAGCGATCTGGTAGCGGCATGCGCCGAAACCGGCACCGCCTATGTCGATCTGTGCGGTGAGCCTGCGTGGATGGCTGAAATGATCGAAAAACATCACGCCAAGGCGCAGGAAACCGGTGCGCGCATCGTGTTTTCATGCGGGTTTGATTCGATCCCGTTCGATCTGGGCGTGCTGACACTGCAGGAAGCGGCAAAGGCAAAGTTCGGCATGCCCGCCCCCCGCGTCAAATGCCGGGTGCGCACGATGAAGGGCACCTTTTCCGGCGGCACCGCTGCCAGCCTGAAGGCGACGATGGCCGCTGCCGCGCGCAATCCTTCGCTGATCGGGGTACTGACCAACCCGTTTGCGCTGACGCCGGGCTTCAAGGGGCCAAGCCAGCCCACGGGCATGCTACCCGAATATGACAAGGCGATCGACAGCTGGGTCGCGCCGTTCGTGATGGCGGCGATCAACACCAAGAACGTCCACCGCACCAATTTTCTGCTTGGCCAATCCTACGGCGCGGATTTCGTCTATGATGAAATGGTCGTTGCAGGGCTCGGCGACATGGGCAAGGCGGCGGCAGAAGCGCTCGCCAAGATGAACCCGTTTTCGGGCGACAAGGGCCCCAAGCCCGGCGAAGGCCCCTCGAAAGAAGAACGCGACGCAGGCCATTATGACGTGCTGTTCATCGGCGAAATGGCCGACGGCCAGCGCATTGACGCGGTGGTAACCGGTGATCGTGATCCCGGTTACGGATCCACCAGCAAGATGATCGCCGAAAGCGCGCTGTGCCTGGTGCAGGACGTGGCCGGGGCCAAGGGCGGCGTTTGGACGCCCGGCGCAATCATGGGCGATGCGCTGCGCAAGCGGCTGATCGACAAGGCCGGGCTGACCTTTACGGCAGAGTGAGCAGGTGGGGGGCTGGCGAGGTGTTCGTCAGCCCGACCGCCACCCCGCCTTACCAACCCGCCTTAAATGTAAAACCGGGTCGCCAGCAGTGCCACCAAAACCGCCAGCACAATCGTAATCACCGCGTTCAGCCGCTGGCGGCGGTTAATCTGGGCATGATAGGCGGGCAGATCGAGGTAGAACCGGTTGCGCCCGGCATCGCGGACCATGCCGGTGCGCAGCATCCGCGCGAACACCTTTTCATCGGCCGCATTGGTCGTGCTGAACGCAATGGCATCTTCGGGTGACAGCGCGTGATTGGCCATAAAGACCTGCGCCAGCCGCCGTCGGGTGCGATCCAGCGCGGCGGTTTCAATGGTGGAGCGCCGCGCACCTGACATGGGGGCCATTGCCATATTTATCCCATAATCCCAACGACTGCGCCGCCAAGCAGGGCTAGCAACGCCATCGCCACGCCCACATTGCGCTTGCGGCTGTTGCTGTACGAATCATAGCCGGGGACATCGATATAATAGGCCGACCCGTTGGTCGGCACGATCACGCCTGCGCGGACATAACGATCAAGCATGCGGCGTTCGACAGGCCGCCTCGGCGTGTAGCTGACCGCCTTTGCAGCCGACACCGCATCGCACGACATGAAATGCGAGATGACGTTGCGCCGCGCTCGCGCGACCATCGCTGCTGCTGCTCCCACATCACCCTCCACGGCTATGGTGTCTTCATGGCACGCGTTTGCGCGCTCGTCTTGCAATGATACGTATCATTTGGTTGCTGCTCGGCAATAGACCCAAAGCCCCGATCAGCGCTTTTTTCCCTGATGGCGGATATTGGCCGGTCGGCCGCGATGCTTGATGATCCGCTTCGGTCGATCCCCTGCCGGGCGCGCGCCGCCGCTGCTGCCTTTCCCGTCCACCATTTCAAACCGCAGCGCGCCGGTAACGGGGTTTGCTTCGGCCAGCCGCAGTTGCAGCCGCATGCCGCTGGAAAAAACATCGCCGCTATGCTCGCCGATCAGCGCCTTGGCAGCCTCATCATAGCGGAAATATTCGCGGCCAATGTCACGCACCGGCATCAGCCCGTCGCCGCCAATGCCCTCCACCGTGGCAAAAAAGCCAAAATTCTGCACGCCCGTTATCCGCACATCCACCACATCGCCCACCCGCTCACCCAGATAAGCGGCGACATAGCGATCAACCGTGTCCCGCTCCGCCTCCATCGCGCGGCGTTCGAGCATCGAAATGCTCTCGCCGATCTTGTCCATCGATGCGGCTTCGGCCTCCGTCAGCGGGCCGGGCCCAAGCTTATACGCAGCCACCAGCGATCGGTGGACGATCAGATCGGCATAACGCCGGATAGGCGATGTAAAATGCGCATAGCTGCCCAGCGCCAGCCCGAAATGGCCGTGATTGCCCGGCGCATAATAGGCCTGGGTCTGGGTGCGCAAAATCTGCTCCATCACCTGCGGGCGAAAATCACTGTCGCCGATCCGGTCGATCACATGGTTGAAGGTGGATGGCTTCACCACCTGCCCAAGCGCGAATTCAACCCCGAAGGTTTTCAGATAATCCTTCAGCGCGACCAGCTTTTCGCGGGCGGGTGGTTCATGGTCGCGGTACATGACGGGCGCCTTTTTCTTTTCCAGCGCCTTGGCCGCCGCGACATTGGCGGCAATCATATATTCCTCAATCAGCTTATGCGCATCCAGCCGTTCCCGCGGCGCAACCGACATGATCCGCCCCGTTTCGTCGAGCACCACCCGCCGTTCGGGCAAATCAAGATCAAGCGGCGCGCGTTTTGCGCGGGCTGCCGCCAGCGCGCGCCAGCAGGACCACAGGGGCAGCAGGGCTTCAATTATCTCTCCCCTCCCGCTTGCGGGAGGGGTTGGGGGTGGGCCCGCGCTTTCCCCAAGCTTGGCGTTTGAGGCTGCTTCGGACCCACCCCCAGCCCCTCCTGCAAGCGGGAGGGGAGAAGGGGGTGCCCCTACCCTTTCGTGCGCATCCACCAACGCCTGCGCTTCCTCATAGGCGATGTTCGCCGTCAGCCGCACCACGGCGCGCGTAAAGCGCCAGCTTTTCAGCGCACCGCCCTTGCTGATCTGCAGGTGGCAGGCGAGCGCCGCCCGGTCCTCCCCCGCTTTCAGCGAACAGACATCGGCTGACAGCAATTCGGGCAGCATCGGCACCACCCGGTCGGGAAAATACACGCTGTTGCCGCGCCGCCGCGCTTCCTTGTCAATCGCTGTGCCGGGGCGGACATAGAAGCTCACATCGGCGATCGCGACAATCGCCCGCCAGCCGCCGGCATTCTCCGGATCATCATCAGGCGTCGCCCACACGGCATCATCATGGTCGCGGGCATCCTCCGGATCGATGGCGACAATGGGCAAATGGCGCAGGTCTTCACGCGTGTCACCCAGCGGCTGGCGTGCCACCTCGGCTGCTTCCGCAATCGCCTCAGGCGCAAATTCCACCGGGATGCCCAGCTTGTGAATGGCGATCATCGAAAAACTGCGCGGGGCAAATGGATCGCCCAGCACCTGCGTCACCCGCGCGGTGATGCGCGGCGGGCGGCCGGTTTTTTCTGCCAACACCAGATCGCCGGGGTTCGCCCCGCCCGCATCGGACACCTGATGTTCACGCCGTTCACGCTTGTCGACGCCGATCAGCCACAGCTTGCCGCCTTCTTCGCGCAGCACGCCCAATATCAACTCCTCACCCTTGGCGAGCGATTTCAGCGGGTGGGCGATCCAGCCATTCCCGGCCTCCTCCGTCCGCGCCAAAATCCGGTCGCCAATGCCCAGCGCGCCGCGCCGCCCCTTTTCCCGCACGCGCAGCCGGGGCGCAGGCGTATCCGCCTGCCAGCTTTCGGGCACCGCCCAGCATTGGCCGTCATCTCCCACATCGGTGATGCGCAGCACGGTAACCTTGGGCACCCCGCCCATCTGGTGAAATGCGCGACCCGGGGCGCTATCGATCAGCCCCTCATCGGCCATGTCCTTCAACAACGCCTTGAGCGCGATTTTCTCTGCGCCGTGCAGGCCAAACGCCTTGGCAATCTCGCGCTTGCCAACGCTGGTTTCAGCAGAGGCGATGAAATCGAGGATTTGTTTGGGTGTGGGCAGGCTGCCAGTCGGCTTGGGCATGAATTTGGGCATCGCCACGGAATAGGCGGTTGTGCGCGATCTACCAAATCCTTCCGGCAAATTCCTTCTCGCAGATTCCTTCTGTGCGAAGTGGCGTAGCCAAGCTATCGGACAGATGTGACATATGATCTCCTCATCATCGGCGGCGGAATCAACGGCGCGGCGATCGCGCGCGAGGCGGCGCTGAATGGCCTGAAGGTGGTGCTTGTCGAAAAGGGCGATCTGGCAGGCGCAACCTCATCTGCATCAACCAAGCTGATCCATGGCGGCCTGCGCTATCTGGAATATTATGAGTTCAAGCTGGTGGCAGAGGCGCTGCGCGAGCGCGAACGGCTGATCAAGGCCGCCCCCCACATCATCTATCCGCTGCAATTCGTGCTGCCGCATGAAAATGCGGTCCGGCCGTGGTTGTTGGTGCGGCTGGGGCTGCTGCTGTATGATTTTCTGGGCGGGCGCATGTCGCTGCCGCGATCGCGCGGGCTGCGGGCGAGCGATACCGGCTTTACCGATCCGCTGAAGGCGGGTCGCAAGGGGTTCGTCTATTCTGATGCCTGGGTGGATGATGCCCGGCTGACGGTGCTGAACGCGGTGGACGCCGCCGCCAATGGCGCGGAGATTATCGTCCAGACCGCGCTGGTATCCGCCCGCCGCGAAGGGGATTTGTGGCGCGCCACCCTATCCGACGGGCGCGAGATTGCGGCGCGTGGCATGGTGAATGCAGCGGGGCCATGGGTGCACCAGATGCTCGGCAAGCTGGGCGTGAATGCGGCCAGCGGCGTGCGGCTGATCAAGGGCAGCCATATTGTGGTGCCAAGCCTGTTTGACGGCGATCAAGCCTATATCCTGCAACAGCCCGATCGCCGGATCGTGTTTGCCATTCCGTACGAAAACGGATCGACCGAAATCGGCACCACCGATGTGCCCGTCGACGCGCCAGAGGATGCGGTGATCGATGCGGACGAAATCGCGTATCTGTGTGAAGCGGTGAACCGGCATTTTGTGAAACAGGTGGGGCCTGCTGACGTTACCTCCAGCTGGTCGGGCGTACGGCCATTATATGATGACGGGGCGAGCGAGGCCAAGGCGGTGACGCGCGATTATGTGCTGGAACTCGACACCAACGGCCCGGCATTGCTGTCGATCTTTGGCGGCAAGATCACCACCGCGCGGCATCTGGCGGAGGAAGCGGTGGCGAAACTGGCGCGCCCGATGGGCTGTCGCGTTCGGCCCGTTACCGGCAGCCGGCCCTTTCCGGGCGGCGATATCGGCAATTTCGGCGCGTTCCTCGCCAAAGTGCGCGCGACCTGGCCGTTTCTGGGCAACGACCGGTCGCACCGCATGGCGCGCGCCTATGGGTCGATGCTGCACCAGCTACTCGACGGGATCAGCGATGCAGCGGCGATGGGCCGTGATCTGGGCGGCGGGCTGACCGAGGTTGAGGCACGCTGGATGCACGACCGCGAATGGGCACGCACCCCCGAAGATGCGCTGCTGCGGCGCTCAAAAATCGGGCTGCACCTGACGGCGGCGGAACGCGCGGCGTTTGATGCCTGGTGGGCGGTGACCTTTCCCAAATGATCACCGTTGCTGCCCTGTACCGCTTTTCCCGGTTCGACGATCCAACTGCCTTGCGCGCGCCCTTGCTCGCCATCTGCGATGGGCAGGGCATCAAGGGCACCATCCTGCTCGCGCGTGAAGGGATTAACGGCACGATTGCGGGCACGGGCGCCGGCATCGCGGCGGTGCTGGCGCACATCCGCACGCTGCCGGGCTGCGCTGATATCGAGGTGAAATATGCATCGGCGGGGACCATGCCGTTCCACCGGATGAAGGTGCGGCTGAAGCGAGAGATCGTCACGATGGGCCAGCCCGATATCGATCCGCTCGCCGATGTCGGGCAATATGTCGCGCCCGCCGACTGGAACGCGCTGATCGATGCGCCCGACACGATCGTGATCGATACCCGCAACGATTATGAAGTGAAAATTGGCAGCTTTTCGGGCGCAATTGACCCGAAAACGCGCAGTTTCAGTGAATTTCCCGACTGGTTTCGCGCAAATCGCGCCGAAATCGGTGCAAAAAAGGTCGCAATGTTCTGCACCGGCGGCATCCGCTGCGAAAAGGCAACGGCGTTTCTGAAGGCGGAAGGGATTGATCAGGTCTATCACCTGAAGGGCGGCATCCTGAAATATCTTGAACATGTGCCCCCTGCCGAAAGCCGCTGGCAGGGTGAATGTTTCGTTTTTGATGAACGGGTTGCGGTGGGCCACGGCCTGGCACCGGGCACCCACGATCTGTGCCGGGCCTGCCGCATGCCGATAAGCGCCGAAGATCGCCAATCGCCGGACTATGTCGAGGGGATAAGCTGCCCCGCCTGCGCCGCCACCCGCGATGCGGATCAGCGGGCAGGCTATGCCGAACGCCACCGGCAAGTGAAGCTCGCCAAAGATCGTGGTGAAGCGCATGTTGGCGCCGTGCAACCCGGCGTGGAGGCTGAATAATGAATGGCACCGAACGCGTCCGCACCGTGCTGCGCTGGCTTCTCGCCGCCGCCTATCTGTTCGTCGGTATCGTCCATTTGCGCTCGCCGGGCGGTTTTCTGCCGATCGTGCCCGATTGGGTACCCTATCCGCGCGAAGTGATATTGCTGACCGGCGTGGCTGAAATTGCAGGCGCTGTCGGCCTGATGACCGGCCGATTCCGCCGCGCCGCCGCCTGGGGGCTGGCCGCCTACGCGGTCTGCGTGTTCCCCGCAAACATCAAGCATGCCGTTGAAGGTGTTGTCATCGGCGGCGTAAAGCTCAGCTGGGCCTATCACGCCCCGCGCCTGGCGTTTCAGCCCGTCATCTTCTGGTGGGCGCTGTTCGCCGGAAGCATCATCACCTGGCCCTTTCGCCAAAGGGAGCCCGCGCCGTGAGCGATTCACTCGACGATCAGATGATCGACACCCCCGATGGCCCGATGACATGGGCGGCGTGGAAGAAAAAAAACCCGGTTCAAGTGCCGTCGCGGCGGACAAAGGGCAAGGATTTGCCCGTCAAGGTAAAGCGCTTCACCGATAAGAGCTGAGGGCCGTTACCGCCCCCGCGCCACCCGCAACGCCACGCCCGGCACCGGCCCGCAGCGCTGCATAACCATGTCGATCATGTTCACCAATCGGTCGCGGGCCAGCGCGATGCCGGAGTCGGTTGATCCGCGCTCCTCAGTCTCAATGTTGACATAGGCGAGGCCGTGCTGGGCGGCATAGTTGGACAGCGATCCATCGCTTATCGCAACTCTTTCAAACACCAGGTTCGCATCCGTCTGCGCCAGCAGCGCGCTGCATGGGGCAGATCGGCGCGCGCGTCCATTGAGGAAGGGCAGCAGCATGAGGCTGTCCGCATCATCAAACGGCCACACCCTCACCCGTGCCGCACGCGGCTGATACCGGCTGTTGCAAAGCTCAACCGAAATCGCGCCCCGGCCGGGGCGTGCAGCGGGGCAATCGGACAGGTTGGGATCAAAATCGGGCGAATTGGTGTGGAGCGCGACGATCAACCGGGGCGGATCGCTCAGATCGGCCAGCATTCGCGCCACATAGCCGGGATTAGCATCAAAAAAATGCCGGTTGGGGTCAATGGGCGTCCCCGCCGCATCAGCATTAAAGCGCGCCGCGTAGCGCGTATCGGACGGGCCCGTATCGACGACCATCGCCACCCCGCCCCAGCTTTTGACGGCATTCAGCGCGGCGGCAAAAGTGGCATTCTCGTTATCATGCGTAACCACCCATAATGGGCCATCGGGCTGGGCAATATTGCTGATCCGCCAGAACCGCCACGTGGCAGCCCCTTCGGTAAATATGATCCGCTGCACCGTCAGGCCGCGCCAAATGGCGGGGTCGCGCTGGCGGGCAAAATCATCATCGGCAATGCTGAGCGGATCGACAAACGCGATACTCGATTGCGCGTCGCTGATGCCCGCACTGGCCAGCAACGCAAGACACGCAAGCCACCGCCTCGCGTGGCGGCGCACGGTAGCCCTGATCGAATCACCCCGCGCCGACATGCATCTTGGTTAACGCAAACCAGCCACCGCACAACAGCGGCCCTTGGCAGCCTTGGCGCGTGGGTGGCCAGATTCAGGACTCGGCGGCGGCATCCCCCTTGGCCGCAGGCAATTCACCCTCGCCGGGCGCCAGATCATAGGGGGCAACCAGCGCCCAGATATGCGCCGGGATCATCGATTTCATCCGCCGTGGCCGCTCGCGCCGCAAATGCACCACCGTTTCGGCAGCCTTCATCTCAACGCGTGTCCGCGCAAATTCCAGTCCGCGCGGGCCAAACCGCGGCATCAGCCAGCCCACAATCGGCCGCACCCATTCGGGCATCCGGCGCAGCGGCAGGCCCCCGGCGGCGCGCTCCACATTCATGATGAAGCCCTTCACCGCGCTCGCGCGCTTGCCGGCATTACCGGGCGGGGCAAGCTGCACCTCATCGCCCAGCAGCGACATCAGTTCTTCACCGCGATCATTGCGCACGACCAGCCACTGCTCGCCCTCGCCCGCCATATACCCCACCGTCAGATCAGCGAGCACATTGGTGTAATCAACGCAGGTCCGGCAGGTGAGCGGGAAGAAATCGGGCGGCAGTTTCGATATCGGCAATTGCAGGAACGGGATCGCCTTCACCCGGCCATCGGTAAAGCGCAGTTCGACATGATAATCGGCGCGAAATTCCAAATAAATAATGCTGTCGGGATCATCCGCCAGCAGCGCCAGAAATTCATGGAACCGCTCGGTCGTGGTGTTATCCGAACACGGCGTGCCGATAACGTACACCCGCTCAAACCCCAGACTTGCCTCAATCTTGCGGAGCGCATGGACCTGGCACGGAATGCCGATCACCGCGATCCGTTTATACCCGGCATCGCGCGCTGGCTGGAGCAGCGCGAGCAGCGGCGCATAGCCCATCCGCATGCCCCGCACCTGCGCCATTCCCGCCGCCTTGGTTACCAGCACCGGCACCGGCTTCCAGCGATCATCAGGATCGGGCGCCATCGTCAGCACCGCATCAACCGCGCCGGTTTCCAGCAATTTCTCGCCCAGCCGCGTGGTAATGCCCGTCCACTGCGCGCCCTCCAGCGCCTTGCCCAGCCGCGCACGGTGCATCCGGCGATAGGGGCCGAAAAACAGCTCATCACCTTTAGCAGCATCACGTGGGCGGCCATGCACCAGCGTTTCCATCGCCGGATAATCGGGCTTGATGAACTGGCAAGCGGTGCCGCAACGCTTATGCTCGGGCGTGCGCGAAATGCCGCAATCAGTGCATAGGTCGCGCGGCACCGCCGGGGCCATTGGCGGTGCCCATAGCAAGGCAGAATTGGCTGGGCTGCTGGGCAATTCGGGCAAGGTGACGCCTTTGATCATCAGCGGGCCACGGCGCCCGCAACCACCCCTTGTTCATCGAAGATGGCGGCAAAGTCCACTGGGCTCATCGCGCAGTTCCGTCGACGGGTTAGAGCCGCTAGGGTCGCTAGGATGAACACCGTCCTCAACATTACCCAATCGATCCTAGGCCAGCCCTGGCGCTGGCGCGCGCTAAGCGCAGACGCACGCGACCCCGATTATTCGCCCGACGATCTGGTGACGCAGTTGCTGATGGCGCGCGGTTGCCCGCGGGACGCGCTGGAGGCGCACCGCCTGCCCAGCATCCGTGGCTTCATGCCCGATCCGTCGATCTTTCGTGATATGGACCGCGCGGCAGAACGGCTTGCCGCTGCGGTGCTGGCCCAGGAACAGGTGACGATCTTTGGCGATTATGATGTGGATGGAGCCACCTCGGCTGCGCTGATGATTCTGTTGCTGCGGCAATTGGGGCTGGCGGCGAGCGCGTACATCCCCGACCGGCTGATGGAGGGATATGGCCCGTCAGGCGAGGCATTGGTGAAAATCGCCGCCGGGGGAGCCTCGCTGATCGTCACGGTCGATTGCGGGGCACAGGCTTTTGAGGCGCTGGAAATGGCGCGTGAGGCGGGTGTGGACGTGATCGTGGTCGATCATCACAAATGCGCAACCACCCTGCCGCTGGCTTATGCGGTGGTGAACCCCAACCGGCTGGATGAGGGCGAAGGCGCAGCGCACGGCCATCTGGCGGCTGTGGGCGTGGCGTTTTTGCTGGGGGCCGCGCTGATCCGCACGCTTCGCGCGCGGGGATTTTTTACCAGCCGGGCCGAACCTAAATTGCTCGATCTGCTCGATATCGTCGCGCTGGGTACTGTCGCCGATGTGGCGGCATTGCGCGGGCTGAACCGGGCGTTTGTGGCGCAGGGGCTGAAGGTGATGGCGGCGCGCCGCAACATCGGCCTGAACGCGCTGCTTGAAGCATCGCGCCTTACCCGTGCGCCGACCGCGACTGATCTTGGTTTTGCACTTGGGCCGCGAATCAATGCGGGCGGGCGCGTGGGCAAATCCGATCTGGGCGTGCGACTGCTCACCACCAGCGACCCCGATGAAGCGCGGTTGATTGCAGCAGAGCTTGACCGGCTGAATGAAGATCGCCGCACCATTGAAGGCGATGTGCAGCAGGCCGCTGAGGCAATGGCAACCTCGCAAGCCAACCGCGCCGTCATCGTCGTTGCTGGCAAAGGCTGGCATCCCGGCGTGATTGGCATTGTGGCGGGGCGGCTGAAGGAAAAATTCGGGCGGCCCGCCATCGTGATCGCGCTGGATGACGCGGGCGTGGGCAAGGGATCGGGCCGGTCCGTGTCTGGCGTTGATCTGGGCCAGGCGGTGCTCTCGGCAAAGGAAAACGGGCTGCTCGTTGCGGGCGGTGGCCACGCCATGGCGGCTGGGCTGACTATTGTCGCCAACCAGATCGACGGTTTTGGCGATTTTCTTGAAGGCCGACTGGCAGAAGGCGTTGCAAGATCAACCGGCGACCGGGCGTTGCTGGTCGACGCGCTGGTCGCGCCCGGCGGCGTTACCCCGGCCCTGGTCACCGCACTGGAACAGGGCGGCCCGTACGGCATGGGCTGGCCAGCGCCGCGCGTGGCGGCAGGGCCGGTGCGGGTGATCAAGGCCGATATCGTCGGCAACGGCCATGTCCGCGCCGTGGTGGCAGGCGATGACGGCAAAAGTATCAAGACCGTCGCCTTCCGCCAGGCTGAAACGCCGCTGGGGCTGGCATTGCTGGGGGCAGCCTCGCACCGCCGCCTGTGGATCGCCGGGCGGGCCAAAATCGACGACTGGTCATCACGGCCAGCCGCTGAAATACACCTGGATGACGCCGCCTGGGCCGATTGACGGGTGAGCAAAGGGGGAAAGCCATGTTCAGCCACATCACCCTGGGCACCGATGATCTGGAACGCGCGCGGCGCTTTTATGATGCGGTCATGCCAACGCTGGGCCTGACATCCCCTTTTGCATCGCCTGGCACATTGGTGTTCGGCACCATGACCGGGCCCAAATTATTCGTGGTGCCGCCTTTTGACGGCAACCCCGCCACCACCGGCAACGGCACCCACGCCGCCTTCATCGCGCCCGATCGTGCAAGCGTTGATGCATTCCACCACGCCGCGCTCACCCATGGCGGCAGCGACGAGGGCGCACCCGGTCTGCGCCCGCAATATCACCCCCATTATTACGGCGCTTATGTGCGCGACCCTGACGGAAATAAGCTGCAGGCGGTGTGCCATCGCCAAATGGACGATAGACCGGGTTGACCGCGCGCCATCATTTGCCTACGCGATTTTTCCACGCCAACCGGCACGCCCGGCAATGGCCCCTTCGTCTAGCGGTTAGGACGCGGCCCTTTCACGGCTGAAGCACGGGTTCGATTCCCGTAGGGGTCACCAAATCACGCGCTCGCGGCGGCAAAGTTTTTCATAAAACCTTGGTTCATGGCGTTTCTTGAGACGCGGCCGGAAATGCGGTTACCGCGACGCCCGCGACAAACGCTTCTTCTTTGGCCAGCACCTGCCCGGCATAAGAGTGATGCCCTTGCGCTGAGGCCGGCCGGTCGCGCGATCCGCATAGCTGGCGTCAGCGCAGTGGCGCGGCGGGTTTTCGCGCATAAAGGCCGTATCCGGCGATGATCGCGTAACAGGCTGCGGGCAGGATCAGCGCGAACTGCAAGCTGCTGCCATCGGCGATCAGCCCGGTCAGCGGCGGAATGATTGCGCCGCCGACGATCGCCATGGCAATAACGCCCGATCCTTCGGGCGCGCGCGGCCCCAGCCCTTCGCTCGCCAGGCTGAAAATTGTCGGGAACATGATCGAATTCATCAGCCCGATCGCCAGCAATGACCAGCCGGCCACCGCCCCTGTCGAATTTGCAGACAGCAGGATAAGGGTGATTGATCCCGTCGCGACCCCGGCCAGGATTTTGCCGGGCGACATCAGCCGAAGCGCATAGGCCCCGATGAATCGACCGATCATGGCACCACCCCAATAGAAAAACACGTGCTTACCCGCCGCCTGTTCGGCCAGGCCCAGTGTCCCCGGCAGCATCAGATAGTTCACAATCAACGACCCGATCGCGACTTCTGCACCAACGTACAAAAAGATGCAGGCCGCCCCGATGCCAAAACGCGGCCGGGCCAGCAAATCGAACGCGCGCAGGATGCTGCCGGTTTCTGCCGGGGCCTCGGTCAGCCGGTGGCGGCGGCTCCACACGACGCCCGCGACAACCACCAGCGCGGCAGCCAGACCAAGATAGGTGTACACCACCACCCGGGTTTCCTCGGTACGATAGGCGTCAAGCGCCGCGCCGGTCAGCGACGCGGCATTGACGGTGGCGAGCCCGCCCAGGATCAGCACTGATCCGACATAGGGAAACACCGTCGTCCCCAGCGAGTTGAACCCTTGCGCGAACGTCAACCGGCTATGCGCGGTGCGCGGGGCGCCGAGCAGCGAGATCAGCGGGTTGGCGACCACCTGTACCGTCGTAATCCCCGCGGCGAGCACGAACAGCGCGACCAGAAACAGTTCGAACCGCCCGGATTGCGATGCGGGAATGAACAACAGGCACCCGCCGGTCATCGTCAACAGCCCGATGGCTGCAGTCCGCATATAGCCTGCCCGCCGCACAATCGCCGCTGCCGGAATTGAAAAGACAAAATACGCCGCAAAAAATGCTGTCTGGACAAGCAAGGCTTGCGCATAGCTGAGCGTGAACAGGTCCTTTAGCTTGGGAATGATCACGTCGTTCAGGCTGGTGATGCCGCCGAAGATGAAAAACAGCGCGAATACAAACAGCCGCAGATCAGGCAGATCGACGCCTTGCGCGTCATCGACATTGCTCGCCGGAGTGGCCTGTGCAGGGGTCAGCGCCATGGGTGGTCCTTTGCCGAAGCGGTCATTCGTGCGGGGCCAGCAGCCAACCGAACACGTCGTCCAGCCGCGCCGCCCATGATTCCTCATCATGCGCGGCACCTTCATAAACCCGGGTTGAAACGTCCCGGCCCGGCTGCCAGCCGATGCGCACCAGCTTGGCATCGATTGCCGATTGCCAGGGACCGTAAAACCCATCGAGCGTCTTGTCGCCGTGATCGAACCAGATGCGCCGTCCATCTGGCGCGCCAAGCCGTTCGGTCAGATATTTGTCCCACACCGCCAGCATTTCATCACGCTGCGCCGCCGTCATCACGGGGTTGGACAAGGGCCAATGCGTTGACAGGCAACCCGCAGCGCCAAATATCTGCGGATATTCGGCAATCGCATAAAGCGAAATCAATCCGCCCATGCTGGACCCGACGATGGTCGTATGATCGCGGTCAGCGCGCGTGCGATATTGCCGGTCGATCATCGGTTTCAGTTCGCCCGTCAGGAATTTCAGATAGGCGTCGGAAAAAATCGGTCCCTTATTCTGCCGATCCGCTTCCGCCTTGGCGAACGCTGGTGCGGCGGCATAAATTGCCTGGGGATAATATTGGCGGCTGCGCGCGGCACCGGGGTTCCAGATGCCAACGATGATCACTGGCTCCGCCTGCGTCGCCGCGATCAGCCGCAGCAGCGATTTATCGGCCTCCCACGCCTTGCCGAAACCCGATTTGGCGGCGAAAAACAGGTTCTGGCCATCCTGCATGTACACCACGCCGTAGCGCTTGCGCCCACGATCATAGCCGGGCGGCAGCCAGATCGATACGTGGGGCGGCGCAATCTGGGCGGATGCGACGGCGGGTAAATCGATAAAGCGGCCACCGGCACTTTTCTTCGCTTCGGCACCGCTGCCCAACATGGCAAACAGCGCCAACGCCAATACAGCCACGCACCGGCAAAGGCCGGAAATGATCATCGGCGCTTGCCGGATGCGACGAAGCGGATTGCCTGCCCGACGCCGGGGGCCAGCGCCAATGTAAGGCGATCCTCGCGGCGCACCTTGCGCGTTTCGGTCACGATCGCGTGGCGCTTTGCCGTGCGGTAGTCGGCATCAGGGCCGTCGCGATAGATTTGGGCGGTGTACATACGGCCGGGATCAAGGAAATCGAGACTGATGTCCAGATTGCGCGCCGTTTCATCGCCCACTGCGCCTCATCATGCCTGGCAGCACCGCCTGTTTCGTGATGGCCGATCAGGCGAACGCCCTGTGATTTGCCATAGGCGGCGATCAGCAGCGCCAACAGAATCCGAACCGGCATCCGCCCATCCTTCATATCATGATCTGTTCGGCAACAACCCCGCCAAACGGGCCGAGCTGCCACCCATTGCCCGTGCCGACACGGTCGATGATCCGCCAGTTTTCCGGAACGCCCGGCAGCCAATCTGGATCGTCAGCGCCAAGGTTGAACGCACATAGCAGCACGTCGCCGTCCACGAATCGTTCGAATGCCAGCACCGTATCGGATGCCTCAATGAACCGCATATCGCCCAGCAACAGCGCGTCGCGGCCGCGGCGCAGCGCGATCAGCCGCTTCGCCAGCGCCAACATTGATGCAGGGTCATCCTGCTGCCGTGACACGGCCAGCGCAGCATGATGGGGCCCGGTCGGAAGCCAGGGCTTGCCGGTTGAAAATCCCAGCGCCGGTGCGGTGTCGCACCAGGGGATCGGCGTGCGCGCGCCATCGCGGTTCAACGTCAGCGGCCAGTTGGCGATTGCCTCTGGATCCTGCAGATCGTCAAAGCCGATTTCGACCTGATCAAGGCCCAGTTCCTCGCCCTGATAAACGAACACATCGCCGCGCAAACACAGCAGCAACAGCATCGTCAGCCGGGCGTAAGCATCGCGGTGTTCCGGCGCTGCCCAGCGCGAAATGGCGCGCGGCGCATCATGATTGGAAAAGGCCCAGCTTGGCCATCCGAGTCCGGGGGTATCGGGCCAGCGTTCCAGCGCCTCGCGCACCAGTCCGGGAGTCAATTTTGGCGCATATAGAAAGTCAAAACCATAAGCGCTGTCAAAATGCCGGTTGTCGGCGGTAAACGCCTTCATCTCGCGATCATTATCCTCGCCGGCCACTTCGGCGACGGTGAACCGGTCGCCGTAACCGTCCAGCACCGCGCGCAGCCGCGCGATAAAGCGCGGAATATCAGCGTGCGACTGATTATGGATGTGGCGCTGGAAATCGAATGGCCGGGTGCGCGGCGCGGTGCTGGGCGGCGCGGGTGGATTATCGGTCAGCGCCGGGTTGTGCATCGAAAAGTTGATGGCATCCATACGGAACCCGTCAACCCCGCGATCCAGCCAGAAACGCGCCGTATCAATCAGCGCGTCCTGTACCGCGGGCAAATGCAGGTTGAGCTGCGGCTGGCTGCTGAGAAAATTATGCATGTAATATTGGCCACGCCGCGCATCCCAGGTCCATGCAGGCCCGCCGAACACCGATTGCCAGTTGCTTGGCGGTGATCCATCGGGCTTGGCATCTGCCCACACATACCAGTCAGCCAGCGGGTTGGCGCGATCAGCGCGGCTCTGCTGGAACCAGTCATGCACATCGGACGTATGCGAATAGACCTGATCGATGATGATCTTCAGCCCCAGCGCATGCCCGCGCGCGACCAGATCGTCGAAATCATCTAGCGTGCCGAAGATCGGGTCGACGCCCCGATAATCGGCAACGTCATATCCGAAATCCTTCATCGGCGATGTAAAGAAGGGCGACAGCCAGATTGCATCGACGCCAAGCGAAGCGACATGATCAAGCCGCGCCGTGATGCCGGGCAAATCGCCGATCCCGTCGCCGTTCGAATCGGCAAAGCTGCGCGGATAGATTTGATAGATTGTCGCACCGCGCCACCAGTCGCGGGCAAGCAATTTACGCGCCGGGCTAACCTCCATGTTAGTCACTTCGCTGCCTCTGCCCCTGTTTCTGCTGCGCACACTGCAAACCCCAATACGAGCAACGCCACGTGCAACGTGCCCGGCGCTGCAGCGCTGGCGCTGCATTGCCCCACAAGCGCCCTGAAACGGGCTGCCGGTACGCATCCGACCGCACGTAATCTACATTGGGATCGTGTATACCCGAACCCAGCTAATCCCAATCTGCCAATTTACCGTATGAACATCAACGCCGCCGCGCCCGCCCGGCGAGCACCCTGGAACATATGTACCAATCGACCCCTGCGTAAAACACAAACAAAAACCCCGGAAACCGATGGTCTCCGGGGTTTTCGGTGGTGGGCGTGGCAAGGATTGAACTTGCGACCCCTGCGATGTCAACACAGTGCTCTACCACTGAGCTACACGCCCACGGAAGCGCGGCCTTAGCGGGGGTGGGGGGCCGGTGCAAGCGCCGTTTGGAGCGGCACCGCTGTTTCACCGCTGATCGCCGCTGATCAATGCCCGCGGGTGACGTTTTCGGTTTCGAACAGCCGATCAACCTCCAGCACCAGATCGCGCAGATGAAATGGTTTTGACAGTACACGCGCCTGCGGCATCGCCCTGCCCGCCTTCAGTGTGACCGCCGCAAAGCCGGTGATGAACATGACGCGCAGATCAGGGCACAGCTCACCTGCTTTTTGCGCCAGTTCAATCCCATCCATTTCGGGCATCACGATATCGGTGAGCAGCAGATCAAAGCTTTCAGTCTTGAGAAGCGGCATCGCCGCCGTACCGCGATCAACCGCCGTAACAGCATAGCCCGAGCGTTCGAGTGCACGCGTCAGATATTCACGCATCACGCGATCATCCTCAGCCAGCAAAATCCTGATCATCCCGCGCGTTCCATTTTTTGTGCTTCGACACAGTATGCGCAAAGCTCTTAATAATTTCCAGCGTGATCGCGCTGTTGTGCCCACGCCAATTGCGAAGCTGCAGCCTACCCCCTAGGCTGGATGATAATGACCGGCCCGGCGCATTCCTTCGACGTTCATGGTGCCATGCTGCCCGACAGCCCTGTCGTGCTGTCGGTGCCGCATGCGGGGCGGGATTACCCTTCCGCATTGCTTGCCGCCATTCGCGTGCCGGTGGAGGCGTTACGGATATTGGAGGACCGTCATGTCGATCAGCTTGCGCTGGCGGCACGGGGGGCTGAAACATTGCTGGTGCAGCGCCCCGCGCGCGCCTGGATTGACCTGAACCGGGCAGAGCATGAGCGCGATCCCAAGCTGGACGACGGTGCTGATCCCACCCGATCGCCGGCCATGTCGGCAAAGCTGCGCAGCGGGCTGGGGCTGGTGCCCCGCCGGATTGCAGCGGCTGGCGATATCTGGGCCAAACGACTGAGCGGCGAAGCGGTGAATGCGCGGATCATAGCAGATCACCGGCCCTATCATACGGCGCTGGCCACGCTATTGACGGCCGCACGCGCGCGCTTTGGGGTAGCGGTGCTGCTTGATATTCATTCCATGCCGCCGCTTGGCGCGCCGGGTGAGGCCGCCCAGATCGTGTTGGGTGATCGGTTTGGCAAATCCGCCGCATCCCGCTTTATTGCGCGGCTGGAGGGCGAAGCGGAGGCGACGGGCATCCCCCATGCACTCAACACGCCCTATGCCGGTGGGCATATTCTGGATCGCCATGCGCGCCCGCACAGTGGCATTCACGCGATCCAGATTGAATTTGATCGGACCCTGTATCTTGATGCAGCGCACGACGCGCCCGGCCCCGGCTTTGCGGGGGCAGCGGCGATGCTGCGGCGCATGATTGCGGCGATTGCCGACGAGGCGCTGGCCGGTCTGCCCGCCATCGCTGCGGAATAACCGTCACCCCATAAAAAACCACCCCGCGCAACAGGTGCGCGAGGTGGCCAAGGTTCAGGGAGTGCCCATCCAAGGATGGACTGCGCAACCCTGTGAAAGGGGGGGAACACAAGGCCACGCCTGACCTATATAGGATAGGCAAATTGGCGCTTCAACCCGTAAACCCGCCGATCACCACCCTGTATTTTTCCGCGTATTTTTCCGCGTATTTTTCAGGGTAATTTTCGGCGGGCCAGTGGCTTAGACGGCTGGCAGAACAGGGGGCAATTGCTTGCCCTGATCAGCCTGCATCTGGAAAATCTCACGCATTTGCGCCAGCGAGAACAGATGCGCATAAAGCAATGGCAGCATGCCCGATTTGGCCATCTTGCGCAGCTGATCGCCGCGCACTTCCATCAGCTTTTCTTCATTCACCATCTGGAAACCGCGATAGATGAAGGGCTGCTCAACGCCTTCGGCCTGGATGGATACTTCGCCATCCATCAACAGATCGGCTTCGATCAGATCGCGCATGAACGCCGCGGTGCGCGCGCCAGCCTGTTCGAACATCTCGTTGAAACCAAGGATGTTCTTGGTCAGCTCGGTGGGCTGGCCGTCAGCGAACAGTGCCTCGCCATCCTCAAACTTGCCGATCGTGTCCGATGTAGGATCAAAACACAGCGACAGCTCTTCGGACGTGGGCGTCAGCTTGGCGAGCATATAGGGATAGCGGCGGATATAGGCCGGCACATACATGTGCTGCCGGCTGATCTTGCCTTCTGCATCGACGAACACGTTGATGCCCTCGTTCAGGCCCATCAGCGCAATCGGAATCGCATCGGGGCCAACAGAAAACACGATGGGCATGAACCGCTGCACCAGTGCGAATTCATCGACGGTGACGGGAATGGCATGCTGCGTGCTAAGGAACGGTGCCGTTGTGGCAGGGCGCACCTTGAAATCGGCATGGGCCTGGCTCGAAAGCGGCTCAAGCGCATTGTAGAAAAGCGGAAGTCCCTGGGGCGCGCTGGCCATTATCATCTCCATTGAAAAAGCATGCACTGGCCAAAAGGCCGGTTATCGCCGCCTCTATGGTGCCTCTGGCGCGGGCGCAAGTGCTACCAGTTTTCCCGGATTCATGATCTGTCCCGGATCGAGCGCGAGCTTGATCGCCCGCAACGCCGAAAGCCGTGCCGGAGAGGACAGGCGAACAAGCTCTGCCAGCTTCATTTGTCCGATACCGTGTTCGGCCGAAATCGAGCCGCCAGCGGCGGTTACCAGGTCATGCACAAACGGTGTGATGAGCGGTGCCTGTTCGGCATACCATCGCTCGCCATCTGCGCCTGTGGGCGCGCGGACGTGGAAATGGACATTACCATCGCCCAAATGGCCAAAGGCGCCAGCACTTGTGCCCGCAAAGCGCGCCTCAACCGCGCGGGCAGCCGATATCATGAAACGCGGCATCACCGCGACCGGCACCGATATGTCATGCTGCACTGCCGGGCCGCTGGCGCGCTCTGCCGCCGAAATCGAATCGCGCAATCCCCAAAAAGCCTGCGCCTGCGCCTCACTTGCCGCAATCACGGCATCAGCGATCAGCCCATCGGCGATGGCGCTGACCAGCAGCCGCTCCAGCACCGCCGCCGGTGGTTCGCCGGCTTCGGTTGTTGCCACCGCCTCAATCAATATGTGCCAGGCGTGGTGCCCTGCCAGTGGCGCGCGCGCGCCCGGCAGATGCGCCAGCACCAGCCCCAGCGAGTGATCTGGCACAATCTCAAAGCTTTCGATCATGTCGGTCGATGCTTCCATCCGCCGCAGCACCGCCAGCGCATCATCGGGGCTCGCCAGCCCTGCCCACGCCACCGCGCGGGCGGTAACGGCGGGCACCAGCCGCAGGGTTGCCGCCGTGATGATGCCCAGCGTTCCCTCTGCGCCAACCAGCAACTGCGTCAGTTCATAGCCGCGATTGTCCTTTTTCAGCGCAGCCAGCCCGTCATGCACCGATCCGTCGGGCAGCACCGCCTCAACACCAGCCACCAGCGCGCGCATTGTTCCAAATCGCAGCACTTGCGTGCCCCCCGCATTGGTCGACACCAGCCCACCAATTGTTGCACTGCCGCGCGCGCCCAGCGTCAGCGGAAAACGCCTTCCCGCAGCCTCAGCGGCAGCATGAAGATCGGCCAGGATCACCCCGGCCTCCGCGATTGCCAGATTGCCGACCGGATCGACTTGCCGGATCAGGTTCATGCGCCGCAGCGACAGGATCAACGCAGACCCGTCGGCAGGCGGCGTGGCCCCGCCTACCATAGACGTATTGCCACCCTGCGGCACCAGCGCGACTCCGGCGGCCCCTGCCATCGCCACGATCATGGAGACCTCTGCCGTCGATGTCGGCGCGATAATCGCCGCAGACTGGCCGTGAAACCGCCCGCGCCAATCAACCAGCCACGGGGCAATATCGTGTTGATCGGTGATGACCGCCTTTGGCCCCAATCGTTCGGTCAGGCTTTGGATCAGCGGGGACGGATCAAATTTCATGGTGCGCCATCGTTAGCATGGCACCTGGCTGCAAGCCAGTTGCAGACAGGATTTGCGCCCAACAAGATTGGCCAGTTCATCGGCTGTTCAACCATTGGGCGTATCAGGGCGAGCAGCAGATGACCTACTTCACCCTCTCCCCCGCCCTGATGCTGCTGTTCAGCGCCCCGCCCCCGGAAAGGCCGGGCAAGCTGGATACGCGCCTGCACTATACGCAAATGACGTTCCGCCAACGTATTGTGGTGCGCATCCCACGCCAACCCGATCCGCCGCGCGCGCAGCAAGGCCCGTCACAAAAGCCGATCGAGTGGAAAGAAAAAAAGGCCGAAAAATGCATTCCGATCAACATGATCGCGGTTGCATCGGTTACCCGCGTCGATAGCGTTGATCTGATCATGGCTGAAGGGCGACGGCTGCGTGCCCGGTTCGACGATGATTGCCGCGCGATCGATTTTTATGCCGGTTTCTATCTGCGGCGCACGGCAGATGGGATGATCTGTGCCAAGCGGGATGCCGTGCGATCCCGCTCTGGCGATTCCTGCCGGATCGAAGCGTTTAAGGAATTGCGGCCAAAGCGCTAGGCCAAGCTGTCGCCGGGCAAGCCGCACGATAGTCGTTGCGGCCCCAAATCTTGACATTCGGGGCGGAATCCGCAACCGCTTTTAATGCTTTCAGGCCCGCGTTGCGCGCGCCCTTTTTCCGGACCCAGCATGACCTTTGCCGATCTCGGCCTTTCTGATGAACTTCTTCGCGCCATCGAGGATTCGGGCTATACTGTGCCCACCCCCATTCAGGCGAGCGCGATCCCATCAATCCTGATGATGCGTGACATGATTGGCGTTGCGCAAACCGGCACCGGCAAGACCGCGTCGTTTGTGCTGCCGATGATCGATATTCTGGCCCAGGGCCGCAGCCGCGCGCGCATGCCGCGTTCATTGATCCTGGAGCCGACCCGCGAGCTTGCCGCGCAGGTGGCGGAGAATTTTGAGAAATACGGCAAATATCACAAGCTTTCGATGGCGTTGCTGATCGGCGGCGTATCGATGAGCGATCAGATGGCAGCGCTGGAAAAGGGCGTTGACGTGCTGATCGCCACACCCGGTCGCCTGATGGATTTGTTTGGTCGCGGCAAAATCATGCTCAACGGCTGTTCGCTGCTGGTGATTGATGAGGCTGATCGGATGCTCGACATGGGGTTCATCCCCGATATCGAGGAAATTTGTACCAAGCTGCCCAAACAGCGCCAGACATTGCTGTTTTCAGCCACCATGCCTGCCCCGATCAAGCGGCTGGCGGACAAGTTTCTCGACAATCCCAAAATGGTGGAGGTCGCCCGCCCCGCCACCGCCAATGTGAACATCAAGCAATGGGTGGTGCAGGTTTCTGCATCCAAGAAAAAAGACAAGCTGCGCGAACTGTTGAGCGGCGAAGAAGTCAAAACCGCGATCATCTTTTGCAACCGTAAAACAACGGTGCGCGAACTGAACAAGGCGCTGCAGCGCGACCGGTATCGCTCCAGCGAAATCCACGGTGACATGGAGCAATCGCAGCGAATTGCCGAGCTTGACCGGTTCAAGGCAGGCGATGTCAACATCCTGGTCGCATCAGACGTTGCCGCGCGCGGGCTGGACATCAAGGGCGTCAGCCATGTGTTCAACTATGATGCGCCCTGGCATCCCGACGATTATGTCCACCGCATCGGCCGCACCGGGCGCGCGGGTGCAACGGGCGTTGCCTATACTTTCGTCACGCCAGACGATGCCGAAAACATCGCCAATATCGAAAAACTGACCGGGCAAAAGATTGACCGGGTTGCCGGATCAGCAACCGCTGAGCCAGCCGCTGACGATGATGCGCAGTCCCCACGCGAATCCGGCCGACGCCCCGCGCGCAAGCCCGCGGCAAAGGCTGAGCCCGTTGCAAAGGCTGAGCGCGCTGCAAAGCCTGGGCGCGCGGCAAAATCACCTGCTCGCGTGCCTGTGGCCGAACCCGTAACCGCCGAGGCGAGCGCAGCTGCGGTCGCGAAGGAACATCCCGCTCGCACAGCGCGGCCACCCCGCGCGGCGGCAGCCAAGCCCGAATCGTCGCGCCCGGCCCGCACCGCTGCGCCCGCCCGTCTCGATGACGGCGAAGATGATGGCGGCTGGAATGGTCCGCTCCCCGATTTTCTGCGCGCGACGCTTAGCTGACAAGATCAATGGCGGGCTTTGTCACGATCGTGCCGTCGCAACGGATCGAAAGCCCGTGCGTCAACACCTGCCAGATCGATCCGGCAACAGGCTGGTGCCTGGGCTGCGGCCGCAACCTTGATGAAATTGCCGGTTGGGCGAGCGGAACATCCGCCTGGCGGCAGGCCGTGCTCGAAACGCTGCCCGCGCGCAAAGCCGGGTTAGAGCATCGGGCTTGAAACATGAATCGTCATTGCGACCCCGGCCCTGAGCCGGGGGAAGCAAACCAGCGGCGTGCTCACAGATAGGCTGGATTACTTCGCTGCGCTCTTGGTGACGGGCAATCCTCAATCTCGGCAAGATGCTCTAACCCGCTAAGCTGCCCAATCCTACCGCGACGCGACCACTTCCAGCCGGGGCGCAGTCGCGCCCTTGTCCGCGCGATCCGCATGCCGGCCAAGCCCTGCAAAAATCGTATCGATGATCTGCGCCAGCTTAGGCTCTGACAGGCTGTGATGCAGCAGCACGATCATTTCAGGGTCGCAAAAAGTGTGGACCATCAAGTTGATGAGCGACACGGTTTCGTCGACCGTCAGCTGGGTAAAATACCCCTCACCCATCGCGTCGGCGACAATCATCGCCAGATACTGATCGCCCAAATCGATATAGCCGCGCACGACATCAAAATGCTCACGGCCCAGCTCAAGATAGCTGCGGAACAACACCGGATCAGCATCATGGTTTTCGCGCATCAGGCGAAAACGGCGGGCATAAAATTCGTAAAGTTTGTCTCGCGCGCCCAGGTCGCTGGCGATCACTTCTTCCATGATCCGCACCTTTGGCGCGAACCAGCGTTCGGCCACGGCCTCGTACAGTGCGTCCTTATTCTCAAAAAAGCGGTACACATTGGCGGGCGACATATCGGCGGCAGCAGCAAGTTCGGCCAACGTCACCGCCTTGCCGCCGCGCTGCTGGATGATCGCTTCGATGCAATCGAGCAATTCTTCACGAACGCGGTCCACATCAGTCGTCGGGCGTGCCATCACATGCTCCTGTATCGGTCCAGTACAGCAGTTTTATGATAAATTATATATTTCGTCAATCGTCAGCAATCGCGGCTGGCACGCGCGCTTCAACCCGCCGCCTGCGCCGCAGCGATCAAATCATTGTCGATTGCCTTGGCACGAATATAGGCCGGGCGTGAGGAGAGCCGCGCAATATAATCCTCAAACGCCGCGCGCTTGGGCAGGGTGCCGAACTGCACGCCCCAGATGACTTGCGATCCGACATATACATCGGCGGCGGTAAACCGGTCGCCCGCGATATAGGACGAGGCGGCCACCGCCTTTTCGAGCACATCGACTGCCAGATCGTAGTTGCCGTAACCGGCCATCCGGCTTTGTTCATCCGACGGCGTGAAGCCCATCGCACGGTTGGTGACAGCTTGTTCCACCGGCCCGGCGGCAAAGAACAACCAGCGATAATAATCGGCACGATCAGCCAATGGCGGCGCGAGCCCGGCATCGGGAAAGGCATCGGCCAGATAGGCACAGATCGCGGCACATTCGGTGACGACCCGGCCGTCATGAACGATTGCGGGCACCTTCCCCATCGGGTTCACCGACAGAAACGGTTCCTGCTTCATCGTCGATGCATAATCGAGCAACACGGTATCATAAGCCGCGCCGGTTTCCTCAATCGCCCAACGCGCAATCTGCCCGCGCGACATGGGATTGGTGTAAAAGATGAGCGATGCGGCCATAGCGACTCTCCCCTGAATCAGAACATCAGTGGAACAGAGCCGCCGGGCTCGGTCAACCCCGATTCGGCGCGCGATACCACCAGACGCCGTCGACCACGTCCTTGACGGCGCGCCCCTCAACCTCCAGCCGCCGCAAATGCGCCAGCGCCTCGCCCGTGGCCATGCCGAGCACTTCGGGGCCGATGGCGCGCCGGAACAGCCGCCCGAAACAATCCACGGCGCGGCGCGGCGCTTCTGCGATGAACACCGCAAGCTCATCCAGCCGGTCGCGGTGCTCGCGATCAAGCGCGTCAAGCCGCACGTGCAGCCCGGTAAACGCATCACCATGCCCTGGCAGCACCAGCAGGTTGTGGGGCAAATGCTTCAGCTTCGCGATCGAATCGAGCCATTCGCCCAACGGGTCAGCATTCGGCTCAGTCACGCCCAGCGAGACGTTGGAGCTGATCCGGGGCAGCACCTGGTCGCCAGAAATCAGAATGCCGCGCTCTTCATCCAACAGACAAGCATGTTCGGGCGAGTGGCCCGATCCCGTCACAATGCGCCATGGACGCCCGCCAATCATCAGTGTGTCGCCATCGACAATGCGCTGATAGCCGAGCGGCATTGGCGTAATGATCCGGCGAAACCCACTCCAGCCACGCGACGTGCCATGCGCCACCTGCGCATCGTCCCAGCCGCCTGCGCGCCAAAAAGCCGTCATCTCGTCCGGCACCGTATCACGCGCATCGGCAGACAACATGCGCGCCGTCAGCCATTCACCGCGGGTCATTACCAGCGGGCAATCGTGGTGCGCGCACATCCACCCGGCCAGCCCGATATGATCGGGGTGGAAATGCGTGCCGATCACCCGGGTAATCCGCTCTCCCGCCAGCGCGCCCTTGGCGAGCGCCTTCCACGCCGCGCGGGCATCGGGCAGGTTCATGCCGGTATCGACCAGCGCGACCCCTGCCCCGCGATCATCATGATCGTCGATCAGCCAGCAGTTGATGTGCTTCAGCGGTCCCGGCACCGTCAGCCGCACCAGCCGCAAACCCGGCACCACGGCAAAGGGCTGATCCGCCTCAATCACCGGATGCCCGAACGGATAGGTCAGCCCCTTATGGCTGGTGGGCACAAAGCTTTCATCGGCGACGAACATGGCGTCGTTCAACGTGCCTGCCCCCGCGTCGCGCACCTCAGCGGCGCTTGAACGGATCTTCGAAGCCGCGCGCTTCCAGCTCGGTTTCGGCGACACCGGCATTTTCCGCATCGCGCACCGCCTGCTCGCGCTGGGCGCGCAATTCGGTGATCAGCGCCGCACGGTCACCCTCCAGCCGGTTATCGACCGGGGCGGGGATGCCGGCAGCCTTTGCCGCCTTGGCAACAATCGCATCCAGCTCGCGCTGCGAACAAAGGCCCAGCGTCACCGGGTCTTTGGGGGTGATGTTGGCGATGTTCCAATGGCTGCGATCACGCAAAGCGGCAATCGTGGTACGCGTGGTGCCGATCAGGTTGCCAATCGCCCCGTCGGAAATTTCCGGGTGGTTACGGATGATCCAGGCGATGCCATCGGGCTTGTCCTGCCGCTTGGAGACCGGCGTATAACGCGGCCCCTTGGTACGGCGGACCTGATCGGGGCCCTTCAGCATTACCAGGCTGTGACTGGGGTCGTTCTGACCCTTTTCAATCTCTTCCTGCGTCAGTTCATGCGCGCGAACCGGGTCGCGCCCGGTCAACTTGGTCGCGGCGGTATCATCAGCGATGGCCTGAATTTCCAGGATGTGCAGCCCGCAAAACTCGGCGATCTGTTCAAAGCTGAGCGCGGTATTGTCGACCAACCATGAGGCGGTTGCGTGCGGCATAAGCGGCTGGGCCACGATAAACTCCTTAAAAACAGAAAGGGCCGCCCCTTCACGGAGCGGCCTGTAATGCGGTGGACTTAATGCGGAACGCCGGTGGGGGCAAGCGGGACGGTGATATTGTCGCTGGGCCATGCCAATTGCTTCCATTGCGAGAAGTGGATGGAGCCGCAAAAACTGTCGTAACAGTGTACGCGCGATCATCTCCACCGGAGGCGGAGGGCGAGAGGGCGCTGGGCGGGAACGACAAGCTTCATAATCTGGTTTTTGCCTTTAGCGACTGCAATCACGCAAAGGACGCGCTCATCTGATGACGTTCAACGTCGAAACCGGCATCGTGTATCAATTGGGTCTATCAATTGGCACTGGCGGAACATGTCGCACAGTGCATAGCCGCCATCCCCCGCGACCCGGCGCTCAAGCCGCCAATGCTTCGTCCAGCCGCACTGGTGCCAGCGCTTCGAGGAACTGGCGGGCGCTAGCGTCCCAGGTGAATGTCTGGCCATATGCCGCGCAATCGCCGCGATTGAGCGCGAGCGCGCTGGTGATCGCCTGATCAAGATCATCGGCCATCGCGCCGACATCTGGTTTCAGCACGTCGATCGGCCCGGTTACCGGGAAAGCGGCCACCGGTACGCCAGACGCCAATGCTTCAATCATCACCAGCCCGAACGTGTCGGTTTTGCTAGGGAATACAAACACATCTGCCGCCGCATAGGCCGCAGCCAGGTCCGCCCCGAATTTTGGACCAAGGAAATGCGCGTCGGGGTATTTCGCCTCCAGCGTCGTGCGCGCCGGTCCGTCGCCCACGATTACCTTGGTACCCGGCACGCCGGAATCCAGAAATGCTTCGATATTCTTCTCAATCGCCACCCGCCCGACATAAAGTTGAATGGGGCCATCCAGCGCTCGGACCGCGGGATCGGGCACAATGTGCGGACCAAAAGTCGCCAGATCAACGCCGCGCCCCCAATGCTTGATCTTCGTCAGCCCTTGCGCACGCAGCGTTTCGGCAATTGAGGGGGTTGACGCGAGCACGGCCTGGGCGGGCCAGTGGAACCAGGTAATGTACCGCCAAATCCAGCCCGGATCGATGCCAATCCGCGCCGACACATAATCAGGAAACTGGGTATGGTAGGCGGTGGTGAACGGAAAATCGCGCGTCAGGCACCAGCGCCGCGCCGCCAGACAGATCGGCCCTTCAGTCGCCAGATGGATCGCGTGCGGATTAAAGTCCGCCAGCATCTTGCCCACCGAAGCCGTGCGCGCAAATGCCAGCCGGATTTCGGGATAGGTGGGGCACGGCATCGAATAAAAACGATCAGGGCTGATCACCAGCACCTCATGCCCCTGGCGCTCAAGTTCGGCGCGCACAGACTGCAACGTCCGCACCACCCCGTTTACCTGCGGGCTCCACGCATCGGTGGCGATGGCGATCCGCACGCGCGTCAGGCCGCCAGCGCCGATACTGTCTGCAGCTCACGGATGGCAATTTCGTCAGCCCAATGGAGCACCTCCATCCGGCCATCAAAATGCTCTACAAGCGCCGTGCATCCTTCCACCCAGTCGCCATCGTTCCAATATTCGACGCCGTCGATCATCCGGTGTTCCGCTGTGTGGATATGCCCGCATACAACGCCGTCAACGCCGCGCGCGCCGGCCGCCTGGGCCACAATCTCTTCATAATTGGAAATGAATTCGACGGCGTTCTTCACCTTCGCCTTGGCATGCTTCGACAGCGACCAATACGGCATGTTGAAGCGTCTACGAAACGCGTTGACCCCACGATTAAGCGCCATCAGACCATTATAGGCGAAATCGCCGACATGCGCGAGCCACTTATGCGCCAATGTGATCGCATCAAATTCATCACCGTGCAGCACCAGCAGGCGGCGACCATCCGCCGTCTGATGGATCGCCTTGCGCCGGATCGAAATGCCGCCAAAGTCCAGGCCGGAAAACTGGCGGAAAACCTCATCATGATTGCCGGGGATATAGATAACCTTGGTGCCGCGCTTGGCACGTTTCAGCAGCCGCCAGACGATGTCATTATGCGCGGCAGGCCAGTAAAATTTCTTCTTCAGCCGCCAGCCATCGATAATGTCCCCCACCAGATACAGCGTCTCGCTATCGACATGATCGAGAAAATCGATCAGCATCCCGGCATTGCACCCGCGCGTGCCAAGATGGATGTCCGAAATCCAGATCGTACGAAACTGGCGACGCCCCTCAATTGTCTTTTCTGGGATAACGGGGGTGGAATGCGCGAAATCGGCTAAATCAGTAAAGCCGCTATCCATAACAAGCTGGGCAACATCCATGCTCGAACCCTTAGAACCATTGGCTGGTTCAGAGGCTATGCCCCGTTTATGTTACATTTCGAATCGTTGGGGGCCGCAGAAACACGGGTTTTTTAATCGAGAATGCCGATATAATTCGGGATAGCGGCGATCCGCGCGATCCAGGCCATCACGGCCGGATAGGAAACCAGATCGAAACCACCCTCGGCAGCAACATGGGTATAGGCATAAAGCGCAATATCGGCGAGCGTCAGCCCGTCCCCCACGAGAAACGGCGTTCGGCCCAGCTGCTCGTCCATCAGCGCCAGCGCCGCATCCCCCGCCGCTCTTTTGCCCGCAATCTGCGCCTTTTGCAGATCACTCAGCGCATGCTCGCCAACAAAGGCCAGCCAGAACCGCAGGGTCGCGATGTTGGGTTCGTGATTATATTGTTCGAAGAACATCCAACGCAGCATATCCGCCCGCGCAAAGCGATCCGTCGGGATCAGCGGCGATCCGTCGGCAAGGTAGAAACACGCCGCGTTGCTCTCCGGCAGAAACCGGTCGCCGATCTGCAGCACCGGGATACGACCATTGGCGTTGACGCTCGCCAGAAACGACGGCGTCCGCGTTTCGCCCGCCAATATGTCATAACCCCGCCGCTCCAGAGCGATCCCCAGATGCGCCGCGGTAAGCCGGATTTTGTAGCAGTTTCCGGACGGGGCATATTCGTGAAGGATCAAGTCGGTCATGGCGAACTCCTGCAGTCGCGCTCCCCTAGACCAGCGTTCCCGCCGCCTCCATTCAGATTATCGAGGGTGCCGACAAGCTGCGCTTATGGCGGGCTGCGCCGTGGTTCCAGCGTTATCTGGCAAAAGCCCCAATGCGCAGACTAATGTTATCACTGGTGGAGGTGGGTGTCATAGTTTGTGGGCCTTCAAGTGATAATGCTAGCGCCTGGGTGTACAATAAGTCCAGCACTGTCTGTTCCATAAATTCCGGGCTCGATAAAAAGTACAGTAGGACGGCCATCCCTTATCCTCACGAGAAGGAAGCATATGCCAGTTTGGTAAGTTTTTCTAGAACCAACAGAGGAATATGTGGCTACGATAAGTAAAGATGGATTTATAGCTTTTTTGTCTCCGACATTGATACAATTCTCTTCTTCAATTACGATGTCAAGTTCAACCTCATGTGTTGTTTCCCCGTTTGGCGGAAGAATTTCGCCCCACCCAGACAAGGCGTGTTCTTCAGCCTTTGATTTATAAATCGGAGTTACTTCTGGAGCATTCATTGTCCTGGAGTAAGTTTCGTGAAAAATCTGCACAATATTTGCGGGAGTGTTGCCGACATTTTTTACTTCAAAATAAGCAGAACATTTAATCCGATTATTCATAATAACGACGGCGGTGCATCCAGTCAGCGTTACATGAAGCCAAGGCCGCATAGACTGCCTTGCAATCTCGTTGGCCTCCCCCATTGCGACAGTGGCAAGGCCAGTTTCTTCAACCGCTTTGCGGGTTAGGACGATCTGCTGGTAAAGCAGGGCAGTGCCAATAGCGGTTACGACAGCGCTCACGCCAGCTATAAGAAGGGTATAAAAAGCCCAAACTGCGTTCGCTTCTTGGGCAGCGAGATCACGACGCTCCTTCTCTGAAACACCATTGGGCTCGGGATTGCTTATGAATCGCTCGGCGAAGCGGGGAAGGCCCGCGCGTTCAGACTCAGCCTGCTGCCGTTTGCAGGGATTTTGGGTGGCGCAGGCCTCCGCAGCTATCCGCTCCTGATCCCGGTATTGACTATCACTTAACGCAAGCCCCGCAAGAGCTAGGCATCCGAGAGGCATAAGGACGAAGTACCAATCACTTCTATGCATTGGATCAAGAACACCGCTGTAAATTTACTCCGGCTCATCTTGTTCATGATTTTCGGCGCAAAGTCCACGATGCCAAAATGGGCAAACTCGCCTTTAAGCCCCAGCTTAAACTGGTCCTGCGCTACGTTCCCTCACCCCATCGTGAGCACGATTTTGCCGACATGGTCGCCCGCTTCCATTCGGGCATGGGCCGCGCCAGCTTCGGCCAGCGGATAGGTCCGGTCGATGACGGGCTTCAGCTTGCCCGCCTCTACATGCGGCCATACGACGCGCGACAATTCGTCAGCCACCATTGATTTGAAGCTCAGGTCGCGCGGGCGAAGTGTTGATCCGGTCAGCGTCAGGCGGCGGCGCATGACTTCAAACATCGGAATCGTCGCCATCAGCCCGCCCTGCACGGCGATGGATACATGGCGGCCATCATCGGCCAGGCATTGCAGGTTGCGGGGCACATACTCCCCGCCGACCATGTCGAGCACGACGGCGCAGCCAGCACCGCCGGTAAAGGCTTTCACCTCCGCCACAAAATCCTGCGTAGTGTAATTGATCGCGTGCGCGGCCCCCAGCGCCAAAGCGGCAGCGCATTTTTCGTCCGACCCAGCCGTGACGATCACCGTCAGGCCAAAAATCGCGCCCAGCGCAATGGCCATCGTGCCAATGCCGCTGGTGCCGCCGTGCACCAATATCGTGTCACCCTCAGCCGCATAGCCGCGCTCAAACACATTGGTCCACACCGTGAACAATGTTTCGGGGATCGCCGCCGCCTCTATCATCGATAGCGCGGCGGGCACGGGCAGGCAGGTGCCCAATGGCGCGACGGCATAGTCAGCATAGCCCCCGCCGCCCACCAGCGCGCAGACCGGCTGGCCCAGCATCTCGCGTTCAACCCCTGCGCCCAGCGCCACCACCGTCCCCGCCAGCTCAAGCCCCAGAATAGAGGGCGCGCCGGGCGGCATCGGGTACATTCCCTTGCGCTGGAGCACATCGGGCCGGTTCACCCCGGCGGCGGCCACGCGGATCAGCACTTCACCAGCACCCGGCACGGGCACCGGGCGGATTACCGGCACCAGCACCTCTGGCCCACCCGGAGCAGCCGGATCGATCGCCATCATTGTTGCTGGCACGGTATCTGGCATCGCGTCGGGATTAGCGCTCATGGATTTCGTCGCCTTGCCAAGTGTTCGATCAAAAAGCCCTCAAGGCCTTATTGACACGCCGGTCGTGCGGGTCAACGTTACGCAGATGGAGCCCGACGAGAATTTGCCGCGTCGGGCGAGCGATCCGCTGGAGGCGCTTGCCCGACTGGAGCTCGACCCCTTTTCGGTCGAGGAGCTGGAGGCGCGCATCACCGCGCTGACCGCCGAGATCGAGCGCACCCAGCGACATTTGTCAAAAGCCGTTAACCATCGCGCAAGCGCTGATGCGTTATTCCGGCGGTGATGCAACGACTACTCCCGGGGCTGACCCTCAAAAACCTGTCCGGGGTGGAAATTTGTCAAGTGCTTGATGCGGGGGCGGTGCCCTCCAACATAGCTGGAAAGGGTCGTTCCATGACGACCTGTTTGGAGTAGACGATAATGCCTTCTTTCGCATCCGCGCTTGAGACGACCCTGCACAAGGCACTCGAAGCCGCCTCATCGCGCCGCCATGAATATGCGACGCTTGAACATCTGTTGCTCGCGCTGGTCGATGATGAGCATGCCAGTAAGGTGATGGCGTCATGCGGGGTTGATCTGGGCGAGCTGAAAAATGCCGTCGCGCATTATCTCGATACCGAACTTGAGGCGCTGAAGGTGGAACAGGCCACTGATCCGTCGCCGACCAGCGGCTTTCAGCGCGTGGTGCAGCGCGCCATTCTCCACGTTCAGTCATCGGGCCGCGACGAAGTGACCGGGGCCAATGTGCTCGTCGCGCTGTTCAGTGAACGCGAAAGCTATGCCGTATATTTCCTGCAACAGCAGGATATGAGCCGCCTCGACGCGGTCAGCTTCATCAGCCACGGCGTTGGCAAGGGCGGCACCCCCACCGAAGCCGCATCGCCAAAGGGTGCCGAGGAGGAAAAACCCGCCAAGCAGGACGGCAAGGCCAAGGGCGAAAGCGCGCTGAAGCAATTCTGCGTCGACCTCAACGAAAAGGCGCGCAAGGGGAAGGTCGATCCGCTGATCGGCCGCCATGCAGAGGTGGATCGCACGGTGCAGATCCTGTGCCGCCGCAGCAAGAACAACCCGCTTTATGTTGGCGACCCGGGCGTTGGCAAAACCGCGATTGCCGAGGGGCTGGCGCGCAAGATCATCGAAGGCGATGTGCCAGAAGTGCTGAAGCCCGCCGTCATCTACTCGCTTGATATGGGCGCGTTGCTGGCCGGCACGCGGTATCGTGGTGATTTTGAGGAGCGGCTGAAGGCGGTGGTGAACGAGCTGGAAAAGCTGCCCGACGCGATCCTGTTCATCGACGAAATCCACACGGTGATCGGCGCTGGCGCCACCAGCGGCGGGGCAATGGATGCATCGAACTTGCTCAAGCCGGCGCTGTCAGGCGGCACGATCCGCTGTATCGGCTCCACCACCTACAAGGAATTCCGCAACCATTTCGAAAAGGATCGCGCGCTGCTGCGCCGGTTCCAGAAGATCGACGTGAACGAACCGACGATTGAGGATACGATCAAGATTCTCACCGGCCTGCGCACCGCGTTCGAAGAGCATCACTCGGTGAAATACACCCCCGATGCGATCAAGACCGCGGTGGAACTCTCGGCGCGCTACATCAACGATCGCAAATTGCCCGACAAGGCAATTGACGTGATTGATGAAGTGGGCGCGATGCAGATGCTGGTGCCGCCAAGCCGCCGCAAGCGCACGATTACCGCCAAGGAAATCGAACAGGTTATCGCGACCATGGCGCGCATCCCGCCAAAATCAGTGTCGAAGGACGATACAGCGGCACTCGCCAGCCTGGATACCGATCTGAAGCGTGTGGTGTTCGGCCAGAATGCCGCGATTGAAAAGCTCAGCTCGGCGATCAAGCTCAGCCGCGCAGGGTTGCGTGATCCGGACAAGCCGATTGGCAATTATCTGTTCACCGGCCCCACCGGCGTCGGCAAAACCGAAGTCGCGCGCCAGCTCGCCAGCATCATGGGCATTCCGCTCCAGCGGTTTGACATGTCCGAATATATGGAACGCCACTCGGTCAGCCGCCTGATCGGTGCGCCCCCGGGCTATGTCGGTTATGATCAGGGCGGTCTGCTCACCGATGCGGTCGATCAACAGCCACATTCGGTATTGCTGCTCGACGAAATCGAAAAGGCGCATCCTGATCTGTTCAACATCCTGTTACAGGTGATGGACAACGGCAAGCTGACCGATCACCACGGCAAGACGGTCGATTTCCGCAACACCATCCTGATCATGACAACCAATGCGGGGGCCAGTGACATGGCACGCGAGGCGGTTGGCTTTGGCGCGGTGACGCGCGAAGGCGAGGATGAGGAAGCGGTGCGCAAGATGTTCACGCCCGAATTCCGCAACCGGCTCGATGCCATTGTGCCGTTCGGCTATCTGCCGCCCGAAGTGGTTGCCCGTGTCGTCGACAAGTTCATCCTCCAGCTCGAATTGCAGCTGGCGGATCGGCAGGTGCACATTCATCTGGACGATGAATCAAAGGCGTGGCTGACGACCAAGGGCTATGACAAGCTCTACGGTGCCCGCCCAATGGGTCGCCTGATCCAGGAAAAGATCAAACAACCGCTCGCCGAGGAATTGTTGTTCGGCAAACTCGTCCATGGCGGCGAAGTGACGATCAAACTGAAGGACAATGCGCTGGCGTTTGAAATCGTCGCGGCAGCACCGAAGAAGCCGAAGAAGAAGGGTAAGGCGGAGAAGGTCGAGGTGAAGTAGCATTCCGAACCGGGGAGCTCTGCTCCCCGGTAGTGGAACCGCTCAAGCCGCCCTATTGAAGGCCATCACGACGAAGTACCCATTTGGTCTGACAGGTGGATTGGCCCAAGGAGTTCCATCTGCCTTAATCAGGCCAACGTCATCACATGCGTTACTTAAAGCAACAGCGTAGCCCTGTTCGTGCATTACGGCCGCCCATGTTGCAGCGGCGTCCTGATCTCCAAATGTTTTTACAAAAGTATTGGCCATCTCACCCTCCAAGACTGCTAGTATAAGCCGCTTGCCAGTCGGATAACGTCAACGCATCCAGCGCCGACCCATTCAGCACCACGGCAGCACAGCCGTTGGCGTCAAGCGCATTGCAGGCATCGGCGAAATCTGTCCGCGTTGCGCCCGTCGGCGTGATCGCTGCATCCATCCGTTGGATCAATGCGGCGTAAGCGGCAGATGCAGCGATAACTTTCAATCCGATCTCGGCTCGCAACGATTTTATTCGTCTGACATCAATTTTCGCCAGCGGCCCTTTGGCGCGCACCAGCGCTTGTATGTCGGGGCTGCCATAAACTGCCGCCGACTGCGCCGCTTCTCCGCCCGCGACGACGGCAGCACCGCCGTTTTCTGCAAGCGCACGCGCGGCTAACCCCGTAGCGAAATACTGTGCTATGCCGCCACCGGCTTTCCTAACGGTGTCGCTCTGTTCCGCGGTGAAGTTGGCACCAAAGCTCGCAAGTACTGAATAGGAATCCAGCCCCGCCTCGCCCTCGCCAATGAACTTACAGCCAACAGGCACTTGGATCGGCTGCGCTGCTGGAATTGCAGGACAGGGGATCTTGCTATCGCCATTGCTCGCGGATGTATTCGCGAGCAGCGGCATCAGCACCAGTTCCTGCCGGGAGTACGCCAATTGAATCGCCGGTGTTTGCGTCGCATCGGCCCCGACCTTCAGCCCAACAACGGTATTCGTACCAAAGATCAGCAAGTTGGTGTGTTGCGGTGTTGAGCAGGCGCTGAGGATCAGCGCGAGTGCTGCAACGCTGGCGTTTCGGTAATGCATGCCCCCTCCATTGATTTAACGATCGTCTCGACACTGGCCAGATCAGCCTGATCGCGGACGACAATGATGACACGGCACTCCTCTGGCTTGGCATAGACAAATTTACTGTTTCGCCAGCCCAGAAACGCGGCGCCGTCAAAACCCAACCCCAATGTTTTTACATCGGCCACGACAAGCGGCCCGGTTGCTTTGGGGAGTTTTACGCGCACCAAGCCAAGATAAACATGGTCACCGGCCCGGCCGCTCGTGGGAATCACGGTGCAGCCCGACAACAATACGCCAATACACATGGCGATACTACGACTCATTGTTAAAATTGGCGCGGATTCTTGAAGACGTCAACCCTTTATTGGGTGCGAAACGAATTTGTCTTGCGCCGTTCAACCGGGCGAGACCAGGCCAGCAGCAGATGGCCCGGGGCAGATGGCCAGCGCCGCACGGTCGCCCCGCTCTCCCGGCATCTTCATACTATCTTTGCTATAGTGAGCTAATCCGGATCGGATGAATTTCGGGCGGTTCTTCTCTGTTTGGCGCATGGTCGCGGTGTTGCTTGGCGCGCTTGCCGTCAGCTTTGGCAGCGTGCCCGCCGCTGCCCAGGGCGCATCGCGCCACGCGCCGCTGAAAACCTGCGTCAAAAAAGTCGAATCCGGCGATACGGTGCGCACGCAATTTGCCGCGCTGGCGGGGTTTGACTGCAAGACCAGCCAGACCAAATTCGGCCGGGGTAGCTTCTGGGTGGTTGCACCGGCATTGCCGCAATGGTCATACCCCGCCCGCCCCATGGCGGTGCGCACGGCGGCGGCGTGGCAACGCCGCGTCACCCTTTTTGGCCGCTACGCCGATGGCGCCATCGTCGCGCTCCCGATGGAGCGGGCCGCAACATCGCGGCACATGCAGCTTGGCGCGATTGTTGAACAAGTGCTGCCTGCGCGGTCCGCTCCGGTGGTTCAGCTGATGTGGCGGGTGGATGAATCGGCCAATTTGCGCGGAATCCTGATCGGCCCCGAAATGGTCAGCCTGCAGGAAAGCTCCCAGATCAACCTGTTCATGGCAGCGGTATATGCAACCTTTGGCGGGCTGTGTCTGGCGCTGATTGTCCATAATCTCGCCATGTGGCAGGCGATGCGGCACAGGTTTCAGCTCGTCTATTGCTTGATGGTGGCGACGCTTGCGGTGTACGCGCTGTCATCATCGGGGGTACTGGCCTGGATTTGGCCGGATATGCCCGATGTTAATCGCGTGCGGCTGAACTATTTGGCGCTGGGCACTACGGCAAGCCTCGCGCTGCTGTTTGCGCGGACATATTTTGAGCCGCGCGTCTTTGCGGGCTGGCTGTCGCCGGCAATCATTGTTTCCTGTTCGCTGCTCACCGGCAGCGCGACGTTGTTTGCCGTGTTCGCACCGTGGCAGGCGGGCAATCTACACTGGTTGTTCTCGCTCTCCTTCCTCAGCATGGTGGCGCTCGTTCCGCCGATTCTGTGGCGCGCCTGGCGGGCCAAAAGCCAGTTTTTGTGGATTTTCACGGTCGCCTGGGCAACGCCGATCTTTTTTGCCGGGCTGCGCGTCGCCAACTCGCTTAACTTTCTCGACTGGAGCTTTTGGGTCGATAACTCGACAATCCTGGCGATGACGAGCGAGGCATTGCTGTCATCACTGGCCATTTCCTACCGCATCCGCCTGCTGAGCCGCGAGCGCGATGATGCGCGGGTGCGCGAGCTTGCCGCACGCGCGCTGGCCGATACCGATCCGCTGACCGGCTTGCTCAATCGGCGCTCGTTCCTCCACCGCGCGATTGGGCTGGCGGGGGATCACATCCTGCTGATCGCCGATCTTGATCACTTCAAGGCGGTCAACGAAACGATCGGCCATGACGGTGGTGATGAAGTGTTGCGCGTCTTTGCCCGGGCGCTGCGGGCATCTGTGCCCGACGACGCGCTGGTGGCGCGCATCGGCGGCGAAGAATTCGCCATCCTGCTGCCCGCTGATCGCGCCATTGATGCCACAACCATTCTGGATCGGCTGCGCGCAGAACGAATGCCGTTCGATCTTACCGTCACCGCCAGCATTGGCGCCAGTACCGGGCTGCTTCAGACCGAGATTGACTGGAAAAAGCTTTATCGCCGCGCAGATCGCGCGCTGTTCGCCGCCAAAACCGAAGGGCGCGATCGGGTGCGATATGATATGGCGATGGCGGCCTGACCCGACGCTTGTTTACCATGATAAAGTAAGGTAAGCCTGACTGCAGGAGGTCGATTCGCCATGCGTAATCGTCGTGTTGTTTTGGCTGGATGTGCTTTGTTGCTGGTCGCGATGTCGGCGCGGCATCCGTCGGCTGACATTCGTATCATTACGCATCAGGTGGGTGATCCCACCCCGCGTGAAGTGCGCGCTGCTTTCGATGTCGGGCTGATGGCCTTTTCGGTGCTCGTAACCTGGACGTCCAAGCGCTTCGCCTGAGTGGCGGGCCTGATTGGCGGACATGGTAGTTGACGCGCACGCCGTGCACCGCTTGCGCGGTGTTCCGCCGTTGCTTACACCTGTGTAAATGATCACGCACGAGACTGCCTGGCGCAACGCCTATCGCCATCCTGGAACATGGGACCGGGTTTTCCCGCCCTTATCGATGGTTGATTTGGTCGATCAGGCGGCGCAGCAGCACGGTAACGCGCCGTTGATTGATTTCATGGGGCGGCGGTACAGCTATGCCGAAACGCTTGATGGCGCGAACCGCGTGGCAAAGGGGCTGCACGCGCTGGGATATGGCCCTGGCGACCGGATCGGGTTGTTCCTGCCCAATGTGCCGCATTATCTGGCGGCTTATTACGGCATCTTGAAACTGGGCGCGACGGTGGTGAATTTCTCGCCGCTCTATACCGCTGCCGAACTTGAGCATCAGGTTGCTGATTCGGGCACGCGCATGCTGTTCACCATTTCTGCGTCTGCCTTGCTCCCCACCGCGCTCAAGGTGCTGGAGGAAAGCGCGCTTGAACGGCTCGTGGTCGGATCAATCGCAGGCGCATTGCCGCCGGTGAAGTCGGCGCTGTACCGGTTGTTCAGCGGGAAAGACGTGGCCGCCAAGCCGCATGACCCACGCATCACCGCGTTCAGCGCGCTGATCGCCAATGACGGCAAGCTGCCCCCCGCCACCATCGACCCCGAAAATGACGTCGCGCTGATCCAATATACCGGCGGCACCACGGGCAGCCCCAAGGGCGCGATGCTCACGCACCAGAATCTGAGCGCCAATGCCCGGCAAGTGAACGCCATCGATCCGCAGCCCGGCATGGAAGACCGTATTTTGGGCGTGCTGCCGCTGTTCCATGTGTTCGCCAATACCTGTGTCCTCAACCGGACCATCGTGTCGGGCGGGTGCATCGTGATGCTGCCGCGTTTCAATGCAGAACAGGCGCTGGCGGCAATCACCCGCACCCGCGCCACCGCGCTGCCGGGCGTGCCGACCATGTATCAGGCGCTGCTCGATCATCCCAAAATCACCCGCACCGATTTTTCGTGCCTGCGGGTGTGCATTTCAGGCGGCGCGCCGCTGCCGGGCGAGCTGCGCACCAAATTTGCGCAGATAACCGGCGCGCAGCTGGTCGAGGGCTATGGCCTGTCGGAAACATCGGGCGTCGTTTCCGCCAACCCGTATCTGGGTGAGGGCAAAACCGGCACAATTGGCCAGCCGCTGCCCGCCACGCGCATCCGCCTGGTCGATAAGGAAAACCCCGCCCACCCGGTGCGCGCAGGCGAGCCAGGCGAAATACTGGTTGCGGGTCCGCAGATCATGAAGGGATACTGGAACCGGCCCGATGCGGACGCCGATGTATTCATCTTCGACGATGCCGGCACCAAATGGCTGCGCACCGGCGATGTTGGCCAGATCGACGATGACGGCTTCGTCAAGATCGTTGACCGGCTGAAGGATATGATCGCGGTTGGCGGGTTCAAGGTATTCCCCAGCCAGATCGAAGCCGTGCTGTACAAGCACCCGGCGGTGAAGGAGGCGCTGGTGATCGGCATCCCGGACAGCTATCGCGGCGAACACCCCCGCGCCTACGTAACGCTGAACGACGGCGTCGAGGCGACCGGTGCCGAGCTCACCGCCTGGCTCAACCCGCAACTCGGCAAGGTTGAACAGGTCGACAGCGTGGTGGTGCGCGAAACTATGCCCAAAACGATGATCGGCAAGCTGAGCCGCAAGGATCTGGTGGCGGAAGTGCTGGGGTAGCGGCTAATTCTGCGCCCGCTGCAATCGCGGCGATAATAAATCGGCCTTTTGGTCATTGCCGCACCAGAATGGGTTTGAGACCGGGGTCGGCCAGGACGCGTGGGGCATCATCGAATGTGCCGACCTCGCTGGTGACGAGTTCGGGTCGCACCCGGCCTGCGGTCACGAAGTCCATGGCGGCAGTGACATTGGGCTTGCCGCGCCCCCGCCCGGTGTAGAAGTGAATCCCGCGCGCATACATTTCCATCAGCGGCAGCGCGATATCGCTGAAATGCCCGCCCACACTGGAGCACATCCCCTCCGGCTCGGTCGATCGGATCGCGCTCAACAGCGAGGCTCCGTCGGCGCTGGCATCAACCACGATCGGATAGGCACCGAAGCTGCGACGCGGCGGCCCTTCGATCGGGTGTGCGCCGAGTTTTTCGGCAATCGCCAGCCGCGCACGATCGGTATCGACATAGTCGACGCGCGACGCCCCGCCCGCCACCGCATAGGCGGCTGCATAAAGCGCAATCGATCCGCACCCGCCCAGGATCAGGACCGGCGCACCGGGATTGCGCGCGAGATGCGGAACGGTCAGTTCATAACCGAACGGCAGATTATCCGACAGCGAAGCAAGGTGCGTCACATCGACGCCCGGTGGTAACGGCGTCAGCGCAAAACTGGCGAACGGCACGCGGACAAGGCTGGAGAACAGCCCGCCCCAATTACCGCCGACCGGCAGGCCATACATCGCGCCGGGCGGGTGGCTGGCGCAGGTGTTGGGCAAATGATGGTGGCAGCGTTGGCAATGCCCGCACGAGAGGTGCCAGCTCACCACTACCCGTTGACCGGGATAGAGGCCGACAGTTCCTGGCCCCACCGCTGCCACCTCGGCAATCGCTTCATGCCCAATCGCGAAAGGACCCTTGAACGGTGCCTCGCCGCGAATGATCAGCCGGTCGAGATCGCAAAGTGTGGCCGAGACGGGACGGACGAGCGCATCCTCTGGGTGCTCGATGACAGGATCGGCGCGATCCTGCCATTCGAGCACACCCGGGCGCACAAAGACGAGTTCATGCATCGCCTTCCCTCCGCCCGGCCGAGGATCGCGCCACCGCTATTGCCCCGCGACCGAGGCCTTCATCTGCGCCAGCGTCACCGCATGGCCCGCCATGCCCCAGCCACCATCGGGCACTTCGTTGATGTGCACCCAGGTGAACTGGCGCACCGCCGGAATCCCTTCGGCCTCGACACAGGCATCGGTCACCTTGGCAATCATCGCCGCCTTTTTCTCAGGGCTCAGCGATCCGGCGGGAACGGAAATTTGGACGAGCGGCATAAAAGCTCCTATATATGATGATCGTCATAGAGGTCTATTATGATGATCATCATAATGCAAGCGGAGTTTATTGAGTGACAGGAACAATTTCGGCGCGCGATGCGATGATCAATGCGACTGCATCGCTGATCCGCCAGCGCGGCGTATCGGCCAGCGGGATGCAGGACATCGTCAACGAAGCGGCGGCCCCGCGCGGATCGATTTATCACCATTTTCCGGGTGGCAAGGACGAGTTGATCATCGCCGCACTCGAACGGGTGACAGCTGGCGTCGTCCACGCGATTCAGGCGATCGCCGCACGCAGCGCCACGCTTGACGATTTCATCACCGGCGCCGCCACGCTGTTCCGCTCCGGCGCCGAACAGACAGGCTGGACGCAAGGGTGCCCAGTCGCCGCTGCGGCGATAGAGGGTGATCGCCAGAATCCTTCCGTGCGTGAAGCGGTGGCAGCAAGTTTTCGCGAATGGCAAAAGGCGATTGCTGCCGGCCTCGAACGCCATATCGGCGCGGCCGCAGCCGATGCGCAGGCGCTCATGATGCTGAGCGTGATCGAAGGTGCACTGCTGGTATCGCGCGGTATGCGATCCGCCGCGCCTTATGACGCTGCGATTGATCTGCTTCGGCGGGGCGTGGCGCCGCAGGGCGCGTAATGCACCCTATTTCTGACCCCAAACACCCATCCACGTCCTTCGCGCGCGCCGCCCCCTTCCCCCGTGCGCGCCTGCTTGCTAAGGCCCTGCGCATTGCAACGCATCGGCGGTGTCGCGGGCATGAGCGGTTTCCCCAACTGCCGCCACGTTGACCCTCGCCGATGGGGGCCACCAGGGAAGGACCGCTTAATGACCGCCATTGGACAAGACACGCTCGGCACCAAGGACACGCTGGACGCAGGCGGCCAGAGCTATAGCTATTTCAGCCTGTCCAAGGCTGAGGCAAAGCTGGGCGATATCAGCCGCTTGCCCTTTTCGATGAAGGTGCTGCTGGAAAACCTGCTGCGGTTCGAAGACGGCAAGACCGTGACGGTGGAGGATATTCAGGCGCTGGTCGACTGGCAGCAGGAGCGCAAATCCGACCGCGAAATCCAGTATCGCCCCGCGCGCGTGCTGATGCAGGATTTCACCGGCGTGCCCTGCGTTGTGGATCTGGCGGCGATGCGCGATGCCATCACCCGGCTGGGCGGCGACGCACAAAAAATCAATCCGCTGGTCCCCGTCCACCTCGTCATCGATCACTCGGTGATGGTCGATGAATTCGGCACCCCCCAGGCGTTCCACGACAATGTCGAGCTGGAATATGCCCGCAACAACGAACGCTATGAATTCCTGAAATGGGGTTCCAAGGCGCTCGACAATTTCAAAGTGGTGCCGCCCGGCACCGGCATTTGCCACCAGGTGAATCTGGAAAACATTGCCCAGGCGGTGTGGTCGTCCAAGGCCCCCGATGGCAGCATGGTCGCCTATCCGGACACCTGCGTCGGCACCGACAGCCACACCACGATGGTCAATGGTCTCGGCGTGCTCGGCTGGGGCGTCGGCGGGATTGAGGCAGAGGCGGCGATGCTTGGCCAGCCTGTCTCCATGCTCATCCCCGAAGTCGTCGGCTTCAAGCTGACCGGCATTCTCGCCGAAGGCATTACCGCGACCGATCTGGTCCTCACCGTCACCCAGATGCTGCGCGCCAAGGGCGTGGTTGGGCGTTTCGTCGAGTTTTTCGGGCCCGGTCTCGACGCATTGAGCCTTGCGGACCGTGCGACCATCGCCAACATGGCACCGGAATATGGCGCGACCTGCGGGTTCTTCCCGATCGACGACGCCACCCTCACCTATCTGCGCCTGACGGGCCGCACCGATGAACAGATCGCATTGGTAGAGGCTTATGCCCGCGCACAGGGCATGTGGCGGCTGGCGGATGCGCCCGATCCGGTGTTCACCGACACGCTGGAACTCGACATGAGCAGCGTCGTGCCCTCGCTCGCCGGGCCAAAGCGCCCGCAGGACAAGGTGATCCTGACCCAAGTGGATGACGTGTTCAACGCCGATCTCGCCAAGGTGTACAGCCATGCCGAACCCAAGCGCGTCGATGTTGAAGGCCGCGATCACGATATCGGTGACGGCGACGTCGTCATCGCGGCGATCACGAGCTGCACCAACACGTCCAACCCCTCGGTTCTCGTCGCCGCAGGGCTGGTCGCGCGTAAGGCCAATGCGCTGGGCCTGAAGCCAAAGCCCTGGGTGAAAACCTCGCTTGCGCCCGGATCGCAGGTCGTCACCGATTATCTCGACAAGGCCGGGCTGACGGCTGATCTGAACGCGGTCGGCTTTAACCTGGTCGGCTATGGCTGCACCACCTGCATCGGTAATTCGGGGCCGCTGGCACCCGCCATTTCGGCCGCGATCAACGAAAATGACATCGTCGCCGCCTCCGTCCTGTCGGGCAATCGCAACTTTGAAGGCCGCGTGTCGCCCGATGTGCGCGCGAACTTCCTCGCCAGCCCGCCGCTCGTCGTCGCCTATGCCCTCAAGGGCAGCGTGACGACCGATTTCGTCACCACCCCGATCGGCCAGGCAACCGATGGCAGCGACGTGTATCTGAAGGATATCTGGCCCACCAACGCCGAAATCCGTTCGGTGATGGACGCCAATATCGATCGCGGCATGTTCCAGGCGCGCTACGCCCATGTCTTTGCAGGCGATGCCAAATGGCAGTCGATCGATGTGACGGGGTCTGACACCTATATGTGGCGCGCAGGCAGCACCTATGTCGCCAACCCGCCCTATTTCGACGGGATGACGATGACGCCTGCCCCTGTCACCGACATTATCGATGCTCGCCCGCTGTCCATCTTCGCGGATTCGATCACTACCGATCACATCAGCCCTGCAGGCAGCATCAAGGCCGATTCACCCGCTGGCAAGTTCCTGCAGGAACATCAGGTATCAAAGGCCGACTTCAACTCCTATGGCGCGCGGCGCGGCCATCATGACGTGATGATGCGCGGCACCTTCGCCAATATCCGCATCAAGAATGAGATGACGCCCGGCATCGAAGGCGGCGTGACAAAATATATTCCCACCGGCGAAGTGATGGCGATTTATGACGCCGCCATGCGCTACAAGGCCGATGGCACGCCGCTGGTGGTGGTTGCGGGCAAGGAATATGGCACCGGCTCGAGCCGTGACTGGGCGGCAAAGGGCACCAACCTGCTCGGTGTGCGCGCGGTGATTACCGAAAGCTTTGAACGCATCCATCGCTCGAACCTCGTCGGCATGGGCGTGCTGCCGCTGCAATTCGCCGACGGGGTGGATCGCACCACGCTGAAGCTGGATGGCACGGAAACCTTCACGATCACCGGCGTCGCTGATCTGCGCCCGCGTCAGACGGTCACCGTGACGCTCACCCGCGCTGACGGATCGGTTGAAAGCTTCGAAACACGCTGCCGCATCGATACCGTGAACGAGCTGGAATATTTCCTGAACGGCGGCATCCTGCATTATGTGCTGCGAAATCTGGCGGCTTGAGAGGGGCGCTCACCGGCAGTTGCCATTGCGGCGCGGTGCGGATCACGATCCCAACCGCGCCCGATTACATCAACGATTGCAACTGCTCACTGTGCGTGAAGCATGGCGCCACTTGGGGCTATTTCAAGCGATCGGAGGTGGGCGTTACTGGCGATCAGATTGGCAGTTATGTCCACCCGCGCATGGCCCATCCATTCGTTCGGCTTAATTTTTGCGGTGGCTGCGGCTGCACCACGCATTGCGTCGCGATCGACGATGCAACCGACTGGGCTTGCGTGAATACGCGCCTGTTTGAGCCCGAGGATATGGCAGCGGTAGAGGTGCGACACCCAGACGGGCGCGGCTGGGTCCGCGATTGATCACTATCGCCATCGAAATTATCTGCTGGCCAGCCAAGCCGCCCGCCCCCGCCATAACATCGGCCATACGGCCATCGATGGGCCGAAGCAGGCACAAACGGAACTAACGCAGCGCGCGCGCGGCCAGCGCGATTGCCCCCAGCGGCCCCGCATCCGTGCCCAGCGTTGCCACGGCAATCCGGTCCTCTGGCAAGCCGCCATGATCGGGCAGATACCCCGCCAACCTGGTCGCCACCGTCCGGCGTGCCGCAGCAATCAGCTGGGGGCGGCGCAGCACCACGCTGCCGCCCAGCGCAATCCGTTCGGGGGCAAAGCTCAGCAGCATATTGGCCAGAAAATCGCCCAGTTCCTGCGCCACCCGGCCCCAGACGGGGTGATCATCTGCAATGTCTTCACCCCGCATGCCCGTGCGCGCGGCAAGCGCCGGGCCGGCGACAAGGCCCTCCACGCAATCGCCGTGGAACGGGCAGGCCCCGGCAAAGTCATCCCCCGCCACACGCGGGACGCGGACATGGCCGATTTCGGGGTGCAAAAAGCCGTGCAGCGGCACGCCGTCCACCACAATGCCCCCGCCAACGCCCGTGCCGATGGTGACATAGGCGTGGACACGACAGCCGCCAGATCCGCCCCAGCGTTCCTCTGCCAGCGCCGCCGCGTTGACATCTGTATCAATCACCATTGGCAGATCGAACGCGGCCGCAACCGTGCCCAGCACGTCATATCCGCTCCAGCCGGGCTTGGTTGTTTTCAGGATATGGCCATAGTCCGGGGCTCCTGCGCGCAGCCCGACCGGGCCAAAGCTCGCAATCCCGATTGCAGAAACGGGAGATGCCAAATGCCAGCGCGCGATCACGCTGCACGCCGCCGCCAGCGTCGCGGCAGGATCAGCACTGGTGGGCACCGATTCACGCGCCACAATCGTCCGCCCCCGCGCCAGCACGGCAATCGCTTTGGTGCCGCCCAGCTCAATGCCCGCCAGCAACGGCAGCGCGCCTGCATGATCATGATCGTCCATGGCGGCTATGCTCCCGTTGCTGGCCCGTCGCTGGCAGAGTGATGGGCCTATCGGTTATCGAGCTGTGCCCGCACCGATGCCAGCCCCAATCGCGTCGCGCGATAGGGGCCACCGGCCTGGCTGGCGATCAAGCCCCGCCGCCTGAGCCGCTGGAACAGCGCCAGCGTGCAATCGGTAAGCACATAGCCTTCACGCGTAAAGCAATCGACCTGCGTAATCCGGCCACCATCATCGCGGCGGTGGACGATGCGGCCACCCTTCGCCAGCGCGTGAAGCACGCGCTGTTCGTATTTTGAGATATTCATGGGAAATGTCAGCCCCCAACATGGGGTTAGCGCCCTCATCGCCGCAATCGCCCGAACCGGGCGGCGGCAATGCACGATGCTGGGCTGCGGGAAAAAATCCCGGCCAGCGATCAGCGGGCAACAATTCCAGACATATCCACTCCGAAAACGGGTGGCTTATCTATTGCCCATGCAACCAGATCGTCAAGCAATGGCGGATCAGCGGCGGTGCCCGCTGCGTTCCCATTGCCCCTTCAGCAGCCGTCCCAGCATGGCGGGCAGGCCGGGGCGCACCAACAGCCAATCGCGGATTGCGGGGCCCTGGGTGGCGCCAATCACCCGTTTATAGCCGCTATCGCCAGCGCCCCAATCAACCGTCGTCATGCGCCGTGCCATCGCTTCCACCAGGTTGCGATAATAGAGCAATTTGCCCGGTGAATGTTTCGCAAAGGCCGGGTCATAGCTGTTGGCCACGGCATATTTCAGCGACCCGGCGTCAATATCGAACGAAAACGCAGCCGGTACGCCGTCAACACACAGCAACGCTGCGTGCATCATGGTTGCCAGCACCGGATCATCCGCCAGCGCGCGCCAGAATGCGCCGTGGCCGGTTGCGGTAAACTTGGCATCGTGCCCGTCGGTGCGCGCTGCAATCCAGCTTTTCTGCTCAATTGCGGCCAGCGCATCGAATCCGCCAGCCTTCAGCGCTGCACCATCCATAAACCGCCAATCGAGCACGCCATGTTCCGCCAGATGCTTTTCATGAAAACGGTTTTTGCGCAGCGTGGAATTGCGCGGCCAACCGCTGTTTGCCGCTGCCGCCATATCGAGCAGAAAACTATCCGCCACGAACCGGTCGATCACCGCCCAGCCTTGCGCGCGCGCCGCGGCGACCAGCGCGGTGGCTGAAGGATCGCCGTCATAAACCGGCCCCATCCGCAGCGCATTCACCCGCTGCCCCAGCGCGGTCGCCAAAACGCCAAAAGCGGCATCGGGCGTGCCAATGGCGCTGGGAAAGCTGCGAAACGGCCAATATCCGCCCGGCACCGTCGCCACCCCGGCCCAGCGCGGCCCCACCGCCACGATCGGCAGCGCGATCAGCGGTACACGCTCAGCCTCCACCAATATTGTCCGCGCCGCGCCGCCATAGGCCGCCAGCGCCGATGCAAACCAGTGATAGCGCAGGAATTGATGACGTTCCGGGGCAGTCGCTGCAACCTGATCAATCGCCGCTGACAGGCCATCGACAGCGATGGCCGCCATGCTGGGCGGCAAACGCGCGAAATCGGCGAGCAGCATCGGCTTTGTCATGCAGCAAATTTACAGCAACAATCGTTACCAAGCCGTTGGCGCTTGACGATATGGTCTTTGCGCTTTCAGGTGCCGCCATGCCTTTTATGCCTGCCGTCTCGACCATCGCCCAAGCGATCCAGCTTTCCATCGCGCCAGTTTTCCTGCTTGCCGGGATCGGCGCGGTGCTGAACGTCATCGCCGGTCGCCTCGCACGTGTGATTGATCGTTCACGCACGCTGGAAAAGCTTCACCCCAGCAGCAGTGGCCCCGAGCATGATCGCCACGTCTGGGAATTGCGACAGCTCGATCGGCGCATGTCGATGATCAATGCGGCATTGTTCCTGTGCGTCAGCAGCGCGGTGGCGATCTGCACCGTCGTCGCGCTGTTGTTCGTAGCGGAGCTGACCAGTTTGAAGATCGGCACCATCGTGGCGCTCACCTTCATCCTGGCGACAATGTTGCTGGTGGCGGGCCTCGTGATGTTCATGATTGAGGTACGACTGTCGCTGCGCGCCACCCGGGTGCGGGTGGAGTTGCTAGAGAAGGACTAGATTGGGAATGGTCGTAATGTGATTCATGCGCCTCACCCTCCCCTTTTGGAGCAGCTAAAAATACCGTTCGTGTCGAGCGAAGTCGAGACACGCTGCGCAGCGCTTGTGGCAGGTCCCTCGACGATGCTCGGGACGAACGGGCTAGTGTAGCGACATCAGGTTCGAGGGAAGGCCCCCCAACCTCTCCTACCGCACCCCATCCATCCCCGGCCCCACATCAGCGCTGGGCAGGTAACGCGGCGCGACGCGCGCCTTGCTCGCCTGTTCATACACATAGCCCGCCCCCAGCAGCTTGCCCTCGCTGAACGCCGTGCCAATGAACGACAGCCCCACCGGCAGCCCGCGCACCAGTCCCATCGGCACCGTCAAATTGGGGTAACCCGCCACGGCGGGCAATTCGCTGGACGATGGGCCGCTATACTGGTCGCCATAAACGGGTTCGATCAGCCAGCCGGGGCCATAGCTTGGTTCGACCAGAATTTGCGCATCGGCCTTGGCGAGCATTGCATCAATCCCCTCCACACCCGCCAGCCGTTTTGATTTGGCGCGCGCGCCCAGATATTCCGGATCGTCCAAACCGCGCGTTTTTTCGGCCATGTCGAACGTTTCCTGCGCAAAAAACGGCATTTCGCTGGCAGAATTGGCAATATTGAACGCAATAACGTCCTTTAACGTGCGCGTTTTTACCGCGGCCGGGGTGGTGGCGAGATAGGCGTTCAGGTCACCCTTCAACTCGCTCAGCAGCACCGCAAACTCGGCCGCCCCCAACCCCTCAAGCTTGGGCATCTCGACATCCACCAGCACCGCGCCCTGCGCCTTCAGCACCGCTAATGCCGCATCAAACGCCTTGGCCAGATCAGCGCCCATATTCGGCCGCCGCACCGCGATCCGCACACCCTTCAGCGACGCACTCGCCAGCCCGGCGGTGTAGTCGCGCTTATACTTGTCGGCATCCTTGGTCACAGCGTCGGCGGGGTCGCTGGCGATCATCTGTGAAAACAGCATCGCCGCATCGGACACGCTCCGCGCCATCGGCCCCGGCGTATCCTGGCTATGGCTGATCGGCACGACATGCGTGCGGCTGACCAGGCCAATCGTCGGTTTCAGGCCGACCAGCCCGTTGATCGACGATGGGCAGACGACCGATCCGTCGGTCTCCGTGCCAATGCCCACCGCGGCAAAGCTGGCGGCAATCGATGCGCCGGTGCCGCTGGATGAGCCGCACGGCGTGCGATCAAGCGCATAGGGGTTGCGCACCTGCCCGCCAATCGCGCTCCACCCGCTAATCGAATTGCTCGACCGGATATTGGCCCATTCGGACAGGTTGGTCTTGCCCAAAATCACCGCGCCGCCCTTGCGCAACGCCGCGACCATTGGCGCATCACGCTGGGTGATATTGTCCTTCAGCGCCAGGCTGCCCGCCGTTGTCGCCATGGGGTCACTGGTTTCGATATTGTCCTTCACCAGAACCGGAATCCCGTCGAGCGGCCCAAGCGTCTTGCCCGCCTTGCGCCGCGCATCGGCTGCGCGCGCCTGCGCCAGCGCATCGGGGTTTGTGGCGATCACCGAACGAAGCTTAGGCCCAGCCCGATCCATCGCGGCGATGCGTGCCAGATAGGCCTGAGTAATCGTCTCGCTGGAGGCAGCACCACTGGCGATCATCGCCTTCAGATCGGCGATCGATGCCTCTTCAACTTTTGGCGCGGTCTGCGCGCTGGCCGGAATAGCAACCGTGAGCAGCAGCAAAGCGGTGAGAGCGCGCATGAAATTCCCCTTGAAAATAATGATCGAGCCTATCGCCGCGCGCCGGTCGCGCAAGCCCCCTGACCTGAAGCCCGTAGCGATGAAGGGCCCAAAAATGAAAAGAGGCTGCCGGGGGGTGCCAATTGCACCACCCCGACAACCTCCTAACATGGTCAGCGGCCGGAAGCTCCAGCCCGGGAGACCATGCGAGCCGCCAATCCTGTGGGCCTTAACGTTGACTGGGAGAGGATTCTCCCCGTCAGGCCCGGCGGATTAGCGCCGCATCCCCCGAACGAACTGAACCGACCCCTTTGCTGAACCATGAGACATCGGATCACCTCCTTTCGCTAGTTAAAACGGCGTACCCTGCCTGGGCACGACTCATGTTTGAATCATGCGTGGGGCAACTACAAGTCTTGTAATTTATTTTGTTTTGAGCGATTCAAGAGGACTGTGCTTGGCGAATACCCGAACAGCCTTCGATTACATCACCCACCACGCGGTCAAGCGGCATCACCAGTGCCTTGCGGCTGTCCAGCATCACCCCGAAACTGCCCCTGGCCTGGGCCAGTGCGGTGGTAATGAACGGATCATCAATTGGCGCGCGTGCCATTGTTCCCGGCGCAAAAGCACGCGGCATCGCCGGATAGCTGGCGGCACCGGAGCCGGTGATGATCTTCATGCTGCTGCCGGCACCCGCCGCTGCCCCGATCACAAACAGCCACCGGCGCTGTGCCCGCCCACAGCGAATCGCAAACAGGACCTGGCTGGTGGAATCGCGAAAAACGGCGGTGTCGCCGGCCGGATTGGCATCAAGCCGCCACCGCCCGGCCGTTAGCGCCAAACCGTCAAGCTCCGGGGTGGGCAGGATGCCCGCCGCAATGACGGTGTCGGGCCCTGGGATGCTGACCCTAACATCATCCTGCGCTGTCGCATTGCCCCCCTGCGGTGCCGTTGGCGTGCAACCGGCGAGCAGCATTGGCACCGCCAGCCACCGCCGTTTCACGGGCGGCAATCCTCGCTCACCCGCAAAACCTCAGCCCAGGCCGGAATCACCAGAACGGGCAAGGTCGCCTGCTCCAGCACAAACCGCCCCCGGCTGAATCCGATCGCATCGAGCAGCGGGTCACGCGGAAACAGCGACAGCGCCATATAGGCAGGGATCGCCCCGGTGGGCTGCATCGCCAGCGTGCGCAGGCTGCTAGAGGTGCGGATGGTGAGCGGCGCGTTGCCGGGCGCGGCCCCCTTGCGTGACACATAAATCAGCCCGGCAATCCGATCACACCGGATTGTAAAATCAGCATCGGCACCGGGCACGCCGAACAGCGCAATGCTGCCGCGAGCATCCTGCCGGTACACCCAATTGCCGGGCGTCAGCGGCCAATCACGCCAATCGCCGCGATAGGCAGGCGCGGGCGTGGGCGCAGGCGCGGAGCTGGGTGTCGATAAGGGGCTGGGCGTCGCTATCGGGGTGGGGGTTGCGGGCGGCACCAGCGTCT
>JAKFUX010000003.1:0-56890 GCA_021732465.1 Sphingomonas sp. | reverse complement strand
TTTGGTGGCGGGGCGGGGGAAATCGCCCGCGTGCCGTTGCTGATGTCGGGCAGCGCGGGTTCGTGGAAGCTGGACGGCGGCACGCTGTCCCTCCAGGGCGGGCTGCGGGTGGCCGATGCTGATGCAGCGCCGCGATTTACGCCGCTTGAGACCCGCGACATGGCTTTTACGCTGGCAGATAATCGCATCACCGCTGTGGGGAGTTTGTTGCACCCGACCACCGGCATTCAGGTGACGAAAGTTTCCATCGAGCATAATCTGGATAATGGCAGCGGCCAGGCCGATCTTGCCGTGCCCGGCATCGCCTTTGGTGAAACGCTGCAGCCGCGCCAGTTGACCCGTTTTGCCGACGGCGTGATCGCTGATGTGGTGGGTACCGTGACCGGCAACGGCCAGATCCGCTGGACGCGGGATGGAACCAAAAGCGACGGCGTTTTCCGCACCACCAATACCGATCTGGCAGCGGCGTTCGGCCCGGTAACCGGCCTGTCGGGCGAGATTCGCTTCACCGATTTGCTAAACCTTGAAAGCGCGCCGGGCCAGACCGCGACGATCGGAATTGTTAATCCCGGGATTCCGGTGGTGCAGGGGCTGGTGCGGTATCAAACGCTGCCTGGGGGGCGGGTGGTGGTGGAAGGGGCGCGCTGGCCGTTTGCGGGCGGATCGCTGGTGCTCGAACCAAGCGTGCTCGACTTTGGCGAAAGCCATGAGCGCCGCCTGACGTTTCGGGTCGAAGGCGTGAATGCCGCGCAATTCCTGCAGCAATTTGATTTCAAAAACCTGGACGCGACCGGCACGTTTGACGGCGAACTGCCCATGATATTCAATCAGCAAGGCGGGCGAATTGAGAATGGTAGGCTGACGGTGCGCGAAACCGGCGGCACCATCGCCTATGTCGGTGAATTGTCGCAGGAAGATTTGGGATTTTGGGGAAATATGGCGTTTCAGGCGCTGAAATCGTTGAAATATCGCACCTTGGCGATTGCGCTGAACGGGCCGTTGACCGGCGAAATGATCACCGAGGTGAGTTTTGCCGGCATTAGCCAGGGCACGGGTGCAAAAAGCAACTTCCTGATCCGCCGCCTGCAGAAACTGCCGCTGGTGTTTAATGTTCGAATTCAGGCGCCGTTCCGCCAGCTTATCGATTCGGCGCAATCCTATTATGATCCGCGCCGTCTGATCGAGCGCAATCTGCCGACCTTGATTGATGCGCAAAACAAGGCGATCCGTGATCGGGCTGCGCCTTTTACCAAAACAACGGCTGACAAACCCGTTCAGCCCCCTGCAAGCGAGCCTGTGCCATGACACAAACTGCATTGACGAACGACGCCGGGAGACCGACCAAGGGTGATATGAGCACATTGATGAAACTGGCGCTGATTGGCGCAACCGGATTGGCGGGAGGGTGCGTGAACGTAACCGCGCCTGACAAGCCGATCGTCATCAATCTGAATATCAACATCACCCAACAGGTCGTCTATCGGCTCGACGGCGAGGCAAAGGCGCTTATCCAGAACAATCCAGGGATATTCTGATGACCAAGTTCTCTCGCAACCCCACAACGCTGGCGATTGCCGCTGCGGTACTGCTCGCCACTGGGCTGACGGCAACGGCCGCACTGGCGCAGCGCGACCCTGAATATCAGGCGGCGCGATCATCGGGCCAGGTGGGTGAACAGACCGATGGCTATCTGGGCATTGTGGGCGGCGAGACGGCTTCCCTGCGTGCGCTGGTCAACAACATCAATATTCAGCGCAAGGCAGCCTATACCCGCAGCGCAGCAGACAGCGCCACGGTGGAGCAGTTCGCCTTCACTTCAGGCTGCAATCTGATCGCCAAGACCGTGCCGGGCGAAAAATACCAGGCACCCGATGGCGGCTGGAAAACCCGCACCGCCGCCCCGCCGGAACGCGATTCGCGCTGTATTTGACAGTCATCTGACGGCGGTCACCGGGCGCGTAACCCACCTGTTATCGCAGGTGCGAACGCGCCCGGTTGACTTGCCCGCCCCCCCTTTCTAAACGGACCCCGCATCGGGGGTCTTTGGCCTTCCGGCGCTTGTCGTCGCCCGCTTCTTTGCGCGGCGGCGTTTTCTTATCAGGATGTGCTCGCGTTGGCAGACGATCGCCAGAACGGACCCGATGATCTAGCGGCCCGAATTGCGCGTGCGAAGCTGGCGCAGGACGGCGCAGCGGTGATCGCCGCGGCACCGACCGGCAAGGGGTACAAACAGGGCAGTCGGGTGCTCGCGGAATTGATCGGCGCGCCGATCGGTGGGGCGGTTATCGGCTGGGGCTTTGATAGCTGGTTTGGCACTTCCCCCTGGGGCTTGCTCATCCTGTTATCGTTGAGTGTGGTTGTTGCGTTCCGCAACATCTTCAGAATTTCAAAGGAGCGGCCCGAATGATGTTGGCTTCTTCTATCGTTGGACAAGGGTAAGCGGGCGTGGCTGGCAAGATAGACCCGATGGAACAGTTCCTGGTCGAACCATTGTTCGGCCATATGAAGCTTGGCGGCTTTGATCTGTCCTTCACCAATTCGGCGCTGTTCATGTTCATCACGCTGGGCGTGCTGTATGTGTTTATGCGCGGCGGCATGAAGCGCCAGCTGGTGCCCGGCCGTTGGCAGGTCGCGGTTGAATCGGTGATCAGCTTTATTGACGATATGATGCGCGTGAACATCGGCCCTGAGGGGAAGAAGTTCGCCCCCTATATCTTCTCGCTGTTCATGTTCATTCTGCTGTCGAACCTGATCGGCGTGCTGCCGCTGGCGATCGTGCCGGGCGTTCACGCCTTTGCCGTGACGAGCCACATCACCGTCACTGCGGTGCTGGCGTTCCTGTCGTTCGGCATCGTGCTGGTGGTGGGTTTCTGGAAGCACGGCCTGCATTTCTTTTCGCTGTTCGTACCGCACGGCGCGCCCGGCTGGCTGATGCCCGTCATCATTCCGGTGGAATTCGTGTCGTTTATGGTGCGCCCGTTTTCGCTTGGTCTGCGGCTTTTCGTCGCGATGACCGCTGGGCACATCCTGCTTGAAGTGTTCGGCAGTTTCGTCGTGCAGGGCCTGAACGCAGGCGGGCCGCTGGGCATCGTCGTCAGCGCGCTCAGCTTTGTGATGATCATTGGTGTCAGCGCATTGGAACTGCTGGTTTGCGCCATTCAGGCCTATGTGTTCGCGCTGCTTACCTCGCTTTACCTCAACGATGCGGTGCACCTGCACTAGGATCGGTTGGTTCGTTTCGTTTCGCCTATTTTCAATAAGTTACGATTATCTAGGGAGTTTTCTACATGACTGATCTTGGTGCAATGTACATCGGTGCCGGCCTTGCGGCGATTGGTATCGGCCTTGCCGCGCTGGGCGTGGGCAACGTGTTTGGCTCGTTCCTTGAAGGCGCACTGCGCAATCCAGAAGCAGCCGATGGCCAGCAGGGCCGTCTGTTCATCGGTTTCGCTGCGTCGGAACTGCTGGGCCTGATCGCGTTCGTTGTCGCGATCCTGATCCTGTTCGTCGTCAAGTAAGGCATCGGCCGCCATGCCCCAGCTTTCCCAGATCGGTGAGATCTACGCCTCGCAGCTATTCTGGCTCGCGATCGTGTTCGCCCTCATTTATTTCGGAATCGGCCGGGGCATGGTGCCAAAGATTGAAAAGACCATCGACGATCGCAAAGGCAAGGTATCGGGCGACCTCGCCGCTGCCGATGCTGCGCGATCAGCGGCGGACGTGAGCGATCAAGCCTATAATGCGGGCCTTGATGGCGCGCGGGGGCAGGCGATGAAGTCGATTGCTGAAACCAAGGCGCAAGCGAGCGCACGGGCAGAGGCGGCGTCGAAGCTGGCGGATGCCGATACGCTTGCAAAGCTGACGGCGGCAGCTGAATCGATTGAGGGCCGCAAGCAGGCGGCGCTCGCCGAGATCGAAGCATCCACGGTCGAAGCCGTTGAGGCGATTGTTGCCAAGCTTTCGGGCGTGGCCACCGATCGTGCAATGGTTGAACAGCAAGTAAAGGTTGCCCTGGCGCATGGCTGAAACCCACGCAACAACGCTCGCCGACGGCAAGGTCGCGCCAGAGCATCACGATATGCCAGCGGCTTTCGGCATCACTGCACCCGGCTTTGTCGCCCTGTCGATGCTGGTCGTGATTGGCCTGATGATCTGGCAAAAAGTACCGGCGATGATTGCCAAGGCACTCGACGGCCGGATCGGTACGATCCGCATGCAGTTGGATGAGGCCAACCGCCTGCGCGCCGAAGCCGAGGCCCTGCTGGTCGATGCAAAAAAGCGCAGTGCCGCCAGCGCGGGCGATGCCGCCGCAATTATCGCGCATGCTGAGGCTGAGGCCAAGACCATGCTGGCCAAGGCTGAGGCCGACGCCACCGATCTGATGGCGCGCCGCGCTAAAATGGCGGAGGACAAGATTGCCGCTGCTGAACGCGGTGCGATTGCAGAGGTTCGCGCAAAGGCGGCTGATGCAGCCACCCGCGCCGCCACTGCCATCATCATGGATCGCCATGATTCAGGGGCCGATAAGCCGCTGGTTGATCGCACCATTGCTGGGCTTGCCCGCGTAAACTGATCTGCCCGGGGTCGCCCGGCCTAGCTATTGCCGCAATTTTGCGCTTTTAGGCGGTAGGGCGATTCGCGCCCTCTCATTCTAGAAAGTCGCCCCCATGAAGCTTTTTGCTGTTGCCGCCCTGCTGACGCTGACCGCCGCTCCCGCCATGGCGCAAACCGCCCCGGCTGCGCCCGCGACCACCACGCCTGCCACCACCACCCCTGGTGCTGCCAAGCTGACCATTGATTCGCCCATTGAGGCGCTGATTGCCGATCCTGCTGCCAAGGCAGTTGTTGAAGGCACCATCCCTGGCCTGTCGGCGCACCCGAGCTATGATCAGTTCAAGGCAATGAGCCTGACGTCAGTGCAGCCCTATTCGGGCGGCGCCATCACTGACGAAATGATCAAGAAGATCACCGACGGCCTTGCCGCGATCAAGTAATCGACCGACGACAGTTGCGCACCGCCGGTGGCTTTGGCCATCGGCGGTTTTTTTGTGGGATGCGGGAATGCTTTGAAGTCCTGGAGCGGGATGACTTTACGATGGATCAACGCGTACACCGTTCGCCCTGAGCGCAGTCGAAGCCTGGCCTGAGCTTCGCCGAAGGGGGCACGCGCAACGCCCCACCTATCAAGCAAGAGGCTTCGACTTCGCTCAGCCCGAACGGAGGTAACTTCAGTCAACCTAAAGTCATCATCCTTTTGTATGGTGGAATCGAAATTCTCAACACAAAGCCCGTCACCCTGAACTTGTTTCAGGGTCCATCGTGCCACAAATCCAGTGGCCAGTGCGGCGAGGCGGATGCTGAAACAAGTTCAGCATGACGGATAAGAGATGTGATGAATTGCAGTTCCACCACACTAGCAGGCGGCTAGGCGCTTCGCAGGCGTTCGCCAAATGAGACGCTTGCCGAGTCAAGCGACTGTGATTGTAGCGAAACGCCAATCGCCACATCAGTGATATTCTGGGCCAGCGCCATCGCACCATTGGCCTGTTCTTCGAGTACCAGAAGGTCGCTACGAACCGTCTGCGCACCGTCGGTGGCCAGATCAACGCTCGCAAAGATGCCGTCGGTTGCCGCACTCTGGGCATTAATCGCGCGGGCGATGTCGTTTGCACCGCCTGCGATCCGGCCAACGTCATGGGCAATTGCCTCAACCGATGCTGCGACGTCCCCTGCATTGTTGTCCATATCGACGATGTGGCGGGCAATATCGACCGCGGCGCTTCTGGTTTGTGCTGCGAGCGCCTTTACCTCTCCGGCAACAACGGCAAATCCGCGCCCGGCCTCGCCTGAATGCGCGGCTTCAATCAGGGCGTTCAACGCCAAAGTGTTGGTGCGCGCTGCAATTCGTTCAATTTCTGCGGTGATACCGCGAACAGAGGCGCTGCTGACCGCTAATGCCTCAGCCTGGGCGCGCGCGCGCTCTGCGACGATCTCGGCCGTTGCGGTGGCGTTGACCTGGCCTGCGACTTCACAGGCAATCTCGCCAATGGCAGCGCGCAAGCGCGCGGCCGCTGCATGCACCTGGTTCATCGATTCAGTAACCATCACGGCGCGTTCGCGCACTGCACCGATGTGGCGCGCACTGGTGCCGCCAAGGTCTGCAAGCGTCGCCGTTGAGCCGCGCAATTGCTTGACGGCATCGCTCAGCGCGCCGACCGTGGCGATGACAGAAGTTTCAAAACGCTGGGCATGATCCGCCATTTCGGTTCGGCGGCCGGCGGCGATTTGCTGAACTTCCACTAACCGCAAGCGTTCATGATCGCGCTCAAGCGCGTGACGCGCTTTCAGCGCCTGCTGCTCCTCGTCACGCCGCCGCACCTCCAACGCGGCGAGGTCGATGCTCGCCCGCAAGCGTTCGGAAAACTGGCGCGCCTGAACGCAGCCGGTAGCGACAATCGTACCACCCAGCAGCGCGATCGAGGCTGAATAGAGCCACGGAACGCTGACCATTTCGCTGAGCTGGACGGACAGGCCGATCCCTAGCAGTGAAATGACGATAATGCCCGCAACCGGCACCAGCGCAAAAATAGCACCGCCGGTGCAGAGAACGGCCAGGTTGACGCAAACCAACCCCACTTCATCGCCGCCGATCGGTAAGTTGGCCAAGGCGGTGAAAAAGGCGATCCACGCAATCCCGATTGCAAGGGCGTAAAGATTGATCGCAGCGCTTGTTTGTTCCGGGCGCAGCGTCCAGCGCCGCGTGAATTTGCTCTCCAGAAAAACCAATGATGACGCGGCGACCACCAGAAACACCGGCACCGCTGCTAAAATTGCGGACGGGCGACCCGTCTTGATCGCGAAGAACAACGCAAAAACAAACGAGGTAGATAGACTTAGCGGTATGTACCAACAGATCAGCCGAATGGTGGCATGGATCCGCTCGGCGCGGCTCAGTCGATCAATACCGAGCACTTCCCCCCAATGCTCCACGAGCAGTGGTAGCCTTGCCCCCCAAGGTTTCTGATCGAAGCCCATCTCCATAGGGGTAGTTAGCAACAAGATGGTTGCTCAATTCTTAATTGTGGTGGCGGGGCTTGCGGGCAATGATCGACCCACGCCTTCTCGCCGTCCCCCTAAAACCGCAGCATCACCCTTCGAGCAATCGCCGGGGAGATGTTGTGGACCAGGCTCAGCAGCTTGGTCATGCCGACATGTGCCTCTGCCCGATCAGCCTCGATCGCCGTCACAATCTGTCGGGCGCAATCACGCACCGACATTTTCTTGCGGGTTTGCGTTGCTGTCATGCGGGTGTCGACGACGGGGGGCAGCACTTCCATCACATGGACATTGCTGCCCGCCAGCTGCGCGCGCAGCGCCTGCGTGAAACTGCGCAGGCCCGCCTTGGTCGCGCAATAAACGGGCGCACCTTTGCTGGGCGCAATGGCCAGTCCCGACGTGACGTTGATGATCATCGCGGCAGGGCGTGCGCGCAGCCCGTCCATCAGTCGGGTGATCAGGTGGATGGGCGTCGTCAGGTTCAGGGTAATGCAATCATCAACACTGGCCAGATCGATCGCCGCCGCGCCATCGGCGGGTTCAAGATCAAAGCCGGTGCCCTTGCCCGCATTATTGACCAGGATGTCGATGGGCCATTGCCGCACCGCATCCACAATCCGGTCGCGTCCTGCGTCAGTCGAAAGGTCTGCCGCAATCGCCTCCAGCCCCTCGGCATGGGCTGCCGCCAGCCGCCCCGGATCGCGCCCGCAGATAATCACCCGCGCGCCGCGCGCCCGCATCGCCAGCGCAAGCGCCAGCCCGATGCCGTCGGTGCCGCCGGTTACCAGTGCCGTCTTGCCGTTCAGGTCCATTCAGTCGGTTCCGATTCCCATAGGTTTTGATTAATATAGCCGTTGTTGCGTCCGCTGTGCCGCCCTAACTGAAACAAATGCGCGAACCCAACCAACCCGATCGCTTCAATGAAGACAAGGCTGCGTTTGCGGTGCGTGGCGCGGATGCGCCCGATCTGGATGCAGGCGTCGCGGCGATCCGCAATGTGCTGGCCACCTTGCCCGCGCGGCCGGGGGTGTACCGGATGAATGATGCGCGCGGTGACACGCTGTATGTCGGCAAGGCGCGGGCGCTGAAGAACCGGGTAAATAATTATACGCAGGTTGATCGACTGTCGCGGCGGTTGCAGCGGATGGTGGCGCAAACCCGCAGCATGACCATCGTGACGACAAATAATGAGGCGGAGGCGCTGCTGCTCGAAGCGCAACTGATCAAGCGGTATCGCCCAGCCTATAACGTGCTGCTGCGCGACGACAAAAGCTTCCCCTTCATCCTGTTGCGCGCCGACCATGATTTTCCGCGCATCCAAAAACATCGTGGGGCACGCCGGGCAAAGGGCAATTATTACGGGCCGTTCGCCAGTGCAGGCTCGGTCAACACCACGCTGAATGCGCTGCAGAAACTGTTCTTGCTGCGCAGTTGCACCGACAGTTTTTTCCGCAACCGTGATCGGCCATGCCTGCTGTATCAGATCAAGCGATGCTCGGCGCCGTGTGTGGGGCGGATCGACGCGGTCGATTATGCCGAGCTGGTGGACGACGCCAAGGCGTTTCTGGCCGGCAAATCGACCGAGGTGCAAACCAAGCTGGGCCTGCAGATGCAGGCTGCAGCCGAGGCGATGGATTTTGAGCTGGCCGCCATTCTTCGCGACCGGCTCCGTGCGCTGACCTTCATTCAGGGGTCGCAGGCGATAAACGCCGACGGGGTGGGCGATGCCGATATCTTTGCGATGGCCAATCGCAACGGGGTGATTGGTATTCAAGCATTTTTCATCCGCGGCGGGCAGAATTGGGGGCATCGAAGCTTCTTCCCGGCGCATACCAATGACGTGCCAGAGGATGAGGTGCTCGCCAGTTTCCTCAGCCAGTTTTATGAAGAAGTGCCGCCGCCACGCGCGATTTTCCTCGATCGTGATCTGGCGGAGGGGGCGTTGCTGGGCGAGGCGCTGGGCGCAGCGGCGGGGCACAAGGTTTCGCTGTCGACGCCGCAGCGGGGCGTGCGCCGTCGTCTGCTCGATCAGGCAAAGCGCAATGCTGAAGAAGCGCTGGACCGGCGGTTGGCGGAAAGCACCACCCAGGCCAAATTGTTGCGCGAAGTGGCCGAGCTGTTCGATCTGGGTGAACCGCCTGATCGCATCGAGATCTACGACAACAGCCATATCCAGGGCACCAACGCGCTGGGGGCGATGGTGGTTGCCGGGCCGGAAGGGTTTCGCAAGGGCCAGTATCGCAAGTTCAACATCAAAAACCCTGATACCGCGCCGGGCGATGATTTCGCGATGATGCGGGAGGTGTTTGCACGTCGCTTTGCCCGCGCGCAGGACGAAGACCCGGACCGCGATGCCGGTGACTGGCCCGATCTGGTGCTGATCGACGGCGGGCGCGGGCAATTGAACGCGGTGAAGGGCGTGCTGGAGGAAATGGGCATTGAGGATGTGTGCCTGGTTGGCATTGCCAAGGGGCCGCATCATGGTCGCGATGGGCGCGAGGTGTTTCACCTGATGGACGGGCGCGAATTCCAGCTACCCGTGAATGCGCCAGTGCTGTTCTACCTTCAGCGGTTGCGGGATGAAGTCCACCGCTTCGCCATCGGCGCACACCGAGCGAAACGTGCCAAGGCGATTGGCGCAAGCCCATTGGATGACGTGCCCGGCATTGGCCCGGCCCGCAAAAAGGCGCTGCTGATGCATTTCGGCACCGGGCGCGCGGTGCGCAATGCGAGCCTGGAGGATCTGCAAAAAGCCCCCGGCGTGTCCGTCGCGATGGCGCAAGGGATTTACGACTTTTTTCATGCGCGGTGAAAATTCAGGCGCTGGGACATACAATGTTACAAAACATTACCCGCACAGTTCGGACTTTCTTCACTCTGTGCAGCTAAACCACCCTCATGCCGACGCCCGTCTTCCTTACTGTCGACACCGAAATCATGTGGCGGCACCATGTTGCTGGCCATGATGCAGAGATATTGTATTCCCGGTCGTTTGAGCCGGGGGGGGTGGGGATTTCTTATCAGCTGAGCGTGCTGGCACATTTTGGTCTGAAAGCGACCTATTTTGTCGATCCCATGCCCGCTTTGGTGTATGGACTTGAGCCGATCAAGCGGATCGTCGCGACGATTTTGGCGGCAGGGCAGGAGGTGCAGCTTCACCTGCATCCCAATTGGACCGGTGCAAAGCTGGGCGATGGCGGCGCGGCGAACGGCCCGGCGAACATCAATGATTTATCACAAGCCGCGCAGCGCGATTTGATTGGCGGCGCGTGCGACTTGCTGGTTGCTGCTGGTGCCCCGACGCCGATTGCTTTTCGCGGCGGCAATTACGGCGCAAATGATGATACGCTGGCCGCGTTGGCCGAACTGGCCTTTTGCTATGACAGCAGCCATAATGGTGCAGCGCATCCATCGCCTAGCGCGATTGGCCTGCCCGCTGACCAGATTGCGCCGATCGAACACCAGGGGATCGTGGAAGTGCCGGTAACGCTGATCGAGGACGCGCCGGGCAAGTTGCGACATTTCCAGATTTGCGCGCTTTCGGCCTCTGAGATGCGCGCCGCACTTGATCACGCGGTCGCCAATGATCACGCCGCGCTGACGATCGTCAATCACGGGTTTGAGCTTGCCAATCGCCAGGGTACCGCCCCTAACGCCGTGCATGTCGCGCGATTTGACGCGCTGTGCGACATGCTGGCGGATCAGCGCGATGCGCTGCCGACGACGCATTTTTCTGATCGGCCTGCCCTGGCCCTTGGCCAATCCGACTGGCCCGTCCATCCCAACCTGGTCCGCCGCACCTGGCGGCAGGCGGAACAGCTCTGGTCCAATCTGGTGGCGGAGCGCGCCGCATGACGGCGATGCCGCTACCCCTGCGATTTCAGGTCGGCGCGCGCACATTGATGGCGGTGCAGCGTCAGCTGGTGCGGGTGCCATTGTCGCTGGATGAGGCGATGGAGGGCAGATTACCGCTGCTGCCGGTGCTCGACCGGACCGCGCATGGCTATTCGATTACCTCGCTGCCGGCTGATCGCCGCGACGCAATGGCGTTTGCGGGGGGCGGCATGATTGTCTTTGTCCGCCAGAGCTACACACGCAATTACATTGATTTCACCATTGGTTTTGAAGCGTACTTGGCCGGCCTGTCGGCCAACACCCGATCAACAATGCGGCGCAAGGCGCGCAAAGTGGCTGATGTTTCGGGCGGTGCGCTCGATATTCGCCGGTTTCGCACGCCTGATGAGATGACGGCGTTCCACGATATCGCGCGGCGCATTTCCCTGCGGACCTATCAGGAACGACTGCTGGGCGGCGGACTGCCCGATGACGATGCTTTCCTGCGCCAGATGTACAGCGCGGCGGCGGCGGATTCGGTGCGTGCCTGGCTGCTTTATGTCGCGGGCGAACCGGCGGCCTATCTTTACTGTCCCGTTCAGGGCGGCGTGGTGCGCTATGATCATGTCGGGCATGATCCGGCGTTTAACGATCTGTCGCCGGGCGGCGTGCTGCAAATGGCGGCGCTGGAAGATTTGTTTGACGAGGGGCGCTTTGCCCGATTTGATTTCACCGAGGGCGATGGCCAGCACAAGCGCCAATTCGCCACCGGCGGGGTGGCGTGCATCGACATGTTGTTGCTGCGCGCATCGCTGGTCAACCGGCTGACCACGGTGGCGCTGGGCGGCTTTAATCGCAGCATGGCGCTGGGCAAGCGCGCGACCAACCGGCTGGGTCTGCAAAAAATGGCCAGGCGGCTGCGGCGCTGATTTCGCACTCGGCATTTGGCCGCGTATAGCCCGCCAAATGCATATCCGTGCCGAAGCCCTGATCCTGTCGATCCGATCGCATGGCGAACACGGCGCGGTGGTGCGCGCGCTTACCCGCGATCACGGGGTACAGCCGGGCTATGTGCGCGGTGGGCGATCGCGCCGGATTAAGCCGATTTTGCAGCCATCCAATCTGGTGCTGGGCGAATGGCGCGCCCGCACCGAGGAACAGCTGAGCGGCCTGACCGTGGAATTGATCCACAGCCGTGCACCGCTGTTTGCCGAACCGCTGCCCGCAGCGGCACTTGATTGGGCAACGGTGCTGACATCAGCGGCGCTGCCAGAGGGGCAACCCTTTGCGCACCTACACGACGCGCTGACCGCGCTGTTTGAGGCGATTGAGGCAGCACCGGCGGCGCGGGGCTGGGCAGGGGCGCTGGTGCGGTATGAACTGCTGTTGCTGGCGGAGCTTGGCTTCGGGCTGGATCTCGATCGCTGCGTGCTGACCGGCGCGACCGATGATCTCGCCTGGGTAAGCCCGCGCTCTGGGGCTGCGGTGAGCAGCGCGGCGGCGGGGGACCATGCCGCCCGGCTGCTGCCGCTGCCGGCGTTTCTGGTCCGGGGTGGTGCGGCAGATTGGGATGATGTGCTCGCCGGATTGCGGATCACCGGACATTTTCTGGAGCGCGATGTGCTGGTTGATCGCCGCGCCGATGCGCTGGCATCGCGCGCGCGGCTGATTGACCGGTTGAAGAGAGCGGTTGCGTGATTGCCAATGGCTGGGCATTGCGGGCTGGGCAGGGCGGGAACGCTTGTGGGTGCCGGGGGATGATTGTTGAGCGCAAAGGCCGAAATGCTCGAACTCGCCGTGGTAATTCCGACCTTTAACGAGGCGGCAAACGTGCCGCTGCTCGTCGCCAAGCTTGATGTCGCGCTGGCCGGGCGGGCGTGGGAAGCCATTTTTGTTGATGACGACAGCCCCGATGGCACCGCCAATGCCGCCCGCGACATTGCCCGCACCGATCGCCGGGTGCGCGTGATCCAGCGGATTGGGCGGCGCGGGCTATCGTCAGCCTGTATTGAGGGGATGTGCGCTACCGCCGCGCCGCTGGTCGCGGTGATCGACGGCGATTTGCAGCATGACGAGACGCTGTTGCCCAAGATGCTGGATGCGCTCCATGCCGAGCCTGCGCTGGATGTGGCGATCGGATCACGCTTTGTGGGTGATGGCGGTACGGGTGATTGGGATAAGGACCGCGTTGCCAAATCCGCCTTTGCCACGCGGTTGTCGCGCCAGGTGCTGAAAGCCGATCTCACCGATCCGATGAGCGGATTTTTCATGATCCGAACCGATCTGGTCCGCTCGCTTGCGCCCAATCTGGCCGCGATTGGCTTCAAAATCCTGCTCGATATCATGACAGGCAGCCCGCGCCCGCTGCGTTTTGTGGAACTGCCCTACACATTCCGCGTGCGCACGGCGGGGGAAAGCAAGCTCGACCATGTCGTGGCGATGGAATTTCTGATCGCGCTGTATGACCGGATGTTCGGGCGCTACGTACCGGTGCGTTTTGCGATGTTCTGCGCGATCGGGTTGGTCGGGCTCGCCGCGCATATGGGTGTGCTGGCGGTCGTGCTCGCGGTGGGCGCGACTTTCCTGATCGGCCAGATGGCGGCGGCGACCTGCGCGATGACGCTGAATTTCTTTTTGAACAATGCGCTCACTTACCGCGACCGCCGTTTGCGGGGCTTTCGTGCGCTGCTGGATGGATGGGTGTCGTTCGTGGTGGTCTGTTCGGTGGGGCTGGTCGCCAATATTGGCATCGCAGCATTCCTGTATGACGCGCATACCGGCACCTGGGCGGCATCTGCGATGGTCGGCGTGCTGGTGGGCGCGGTATGGAATTATGCGCTGTCGTCGCGGTTTACCTGGGGGCGGTATTAGGCTGCTTGTGATCAAACCAAATCACCCCTCCCCTTCAGGGGAGGGGCCGGGGGTGGGGGCTATCAGTCTCACCGAGACCAACGCGCCTTAGGAGAGCCCCCACCCCAACCCCTCCCCTAAAGGGGAGGGGCTTGAGAGTGCTGCCATGTGATCGCAAACGGCCTAGGCCCGGCCGTTACCGCCAGCTGAAAAACCACATCCAGTGCAAAAACGCCTGATCATTGGGGAGCGCTTCGGCCGAAATGATCGGGTAGAAATAGAGGAACAACACGCCCGCCAGCCCGGCGAACCACGCGTCGGCGTGCCGCATTCGGCCCTTGCCGAAATGGTCAAACGCGGCGGCCAGCGCCAGGCACAGGAAGATGCTGGGCAGGTAATAGTAATAAAAGAAGCCGATTTTTTTGGGGATGATCACCCAGGGCAGATAGGCCGCGATCCATAACCCTGCCATCACGCCCGCCGCGCGTGACCTTGCCTGGTAAGCGGCAAAAACGCACGCCGCCACCGCCACCAGCCCGCCCCACATGATCGCCGGATTGCCGACCAGCAAAATCCCCCGCACCGCGCCGTCGACAGGCTCATACAGATACCAGATCGGCCGGATATCGAGCGGCCAGGTCCACCATGCGGATTGATAAGTGTGCGGCGGCAGCGCCTGGGTTTGCTGGGCAAACATCGTTGCCTGAAAGGGCAGCAGCGTCGCCAGCGTCAGCGGATCGCTGGCATAGAAAAACGCAGGCGCAAAGGTGATGAAATAGGCGGTCAGGCTCAACCCGCCGAACAGCAGCACGGCCGTTACCCGGCGGCGGTGCAATGCGGGGGCGTCATCAGCGGGCACGAACATGATCGCCAGGACGGCAAATGCCACAAATGGCACCGCCGCCCATTTTGCGCCCACCGCCAGCCCGAACAACACGCCCGCCAGCGCAAGGCGTCGCCATAGCCGCGCGGGCTGCTCTGATGGGGTCTGCATTGCCCAGATCAGCGCAGCAACGCCAGTGACGGTAAACGCTGCCATAAACCCGTCGAGCATCGCAATCCGCGCCTGGATGAACACGGTGAAGTTCAAGATGGCGAACAACGCGGCAAAGGCGGCCGGGCGCACACGCCCAATTACCAGCCAGCCGATCGCAAATACCCCCATCACCACCGCCGTTGCGGCAATGGTGGAGAAAAACCGCCAGCCAAAACTATGGTCGCCAAACAACATGATGCCCAGCGCGATGATCTCCTTGCCCAGCAAGGGATGTTCGATGTTCAGCGGGCCACCCAGCCGCAGCAGATAATTGGCGGCGGTGACATAATGCGTCTCGTCAAACACCTGTTTGGTTGGGCGCGCGAGGTTGACCAGGAACAGGATTTGCGCGGCCAGCCCGATGACAAGGGCAAGCGGCCAAGGCCGGTAGATGCGCGATTCGGTGCTCATAAACCCGCTCCTTTCATCCCCCGCGCCCATGTTCAAGCCTTGCCCCCATTGACGGCATATGCCCGCGCCCGGCAAAGCAGCTTCCATGAAACGCCGCACCGGACAAGACCGCGAAATCACCCGCCACTGGCGCCCGGCAACACAGGCTGTGCGCGGTGGCACCGCGCGTTCCGAATGGGGCGAAACCAGCGAGGCTTTGTTCCTCACATCGGGCTATGCCTATGATTGCGCGGCTGATGCCGCTGCGCGCTTTGCAGGTGAGCAGGATGGGATGACCTATTCGCGACTGCAAAACCCCACCGTCCAGATGCTGGAGGAACGCATCGCGCTGATGGAGGGCGCAGAGGCGTGCCGCACCATGGCAACGGGCATGGCGGCCATGACGGCGGCCTTGCTGTGCCAGTTGCAGGCCGGCGATCACGTCGTGGCAGGGCGCGCGGCGTTTGGATCATGCCGCTGGTTGGTCGATACGCTGCTGCCCAAATTTGGCATTGAAACGACGACGATTGATGCCCGCGATCCGCAGGCATTTGATGATGCGCGACGCCCCAATACCAAGGTGTTTTTCTTCGAAACCCCCGCCAACCCGACGATGGATATCGCCGATTTGGAGGCGGTGTGCGGGATTGCGCGCAAGCACGGCATTATTTCTGTCGTCGACAATGCCTTTGCCACTGCCGCCCTGCAGCGTCCGATGGAATTCGGCGCCGATGTCGTCGCTTATTCTGCCACCAAGATGATGGACGGGCAGGGGCGCGTGCTGGCGGGTGCCGTGTGTGGTTCTGCGGACTGGATTAACAACACGCTGCTGCCCTTCACCCGCAACACCGGGCCAACGCTGAGCGCGTTCAACGCCTGGGTGGTGCTGAAAGGGTTGGAGACGCTGGACCTGCGCATCCGCCGCCAAAGCGAGAACGCGCTGAAAGTGGGCCGGTTTCTGGAGGGGCGCGTGCCGCGCATCCTGCATCCCGGCTTGCCCAGCCACCCGCAGCACAACCTGGCCATGCGCCAGATGGAGGCGTGCGGATCAATCTTTGCGTTTGAAGTGGCGGGTGGCCGCACGCAGGCGCACGGCTTGCTCGATGCGCTGGCGCTGGTCGATATTTCGAACAACATCGGCGATTCGCGCTCGCTGATGACCCACCCGGCCTCGACCACGCATTACGGCGTGGCGGAGGAAAAGCGGCTGGAAATGGGCGTGAGCGAGAATCTGTTGCGCCTGAACGTGGGCCTGGAAGACCCGGCCGATGTGATCGACGATCTTGATCAGGCACTGACGGTGGTGGGGCTGTGAGGTTGCTGCCTCCTTGTGCTCCTGCGAAGGCAGGAGCGCCGCGTAACAACGCGCGACACCCGCGACCCGGGGCTCCTGCCTGCGCAGGAGCACAACGGGGCCGGTTGCCATCTCCTTGTGCTCCTACGAAGGCAGGAGCGCCGCGTAATAACGCGCGACACCCGCGACCCAGTGCTCCTGCCTGCGCAGGAGCACAACGGGGCCGGTTGCCATGAAGGCGCTGTTCCCCCATGTCGCCGAAACGCGCGGCGTCATCGTGCGCGTGTCGGTCAGCTATCTGCCCGAACAGTCTGATCCCGTGCGGGGGCGGTGGTTTTGGGCCTACCATATCCGGCTGGAAAATGTGGGCGATGTGGCCGTGCAGTTGCTGACGCGACACTGGATCATCACCGACGGGCGCGGCCACCGCCATGCGGTAGAGGGCGAGGGCGTTGTCGGCGAACAACCGCTGATCGCGCCGGGCGGCAGCTTTGATTATGTATCGGGATGTCCGCTGCCAACGCCTGCCGGGTCGATGCAGGGCAGCTATCATATGATCGATACTAACGGTGCAGGTTTTGATGTCGACATCCCCAAATTCTCCCTTATCGCGCCTGCGGTGACGGGATGAAGCGGACGCACCTGCCGCTCAATGGCCTGCGCGTGCTTGATGCGGCGGCCCGGCATTTGAGCTTTACCCGCGCTGCTGACGAGCTGGCGGTAACCCCCGCTGCCGTCGGCCAGCAAATTCGCGCGCTGGAGGATACGTTGGGCACGGTGCTGTTCCGCCGCACGACCAAGGGGCTGGAATTGACGCCGGAGGGAGAGGCGGGGCTGGTCGCGCTGCGGCAGGGTTTCCTGCAGTTTGAGGAAGCGGTGCGCGCGATGCAGGCCGGGCAAACATCAAAATCGCTCACCATTGCCGCGCCGCGCGATTTCTCCGAAAAATGGCTGCTCCCGCGCCTGGCGGAGATTGCCCGCGGCGACCCTGAATTGCGGTTCGTGCTGGTCAATGCCGATGAAGCAATCGACTTTACTGAGGCCAATCTCGACATGGCGATCCGCTGGGGCGAGGGGCCGGGCGAGCATGAGGGCGAGGCGCTCGAATCCGACGGCATGATCACCGTTGAGCGGCCCGGCGGCGGTGTGGATACGCGGATTTCATGGCCCGGTTGCCTGAACGACCCCGAACTGTCTCTCGTCAGCGTGGGCGATGCCGGGCTGGCGATTGATGCAGCGGCACAGGGGCTGGGCCGCGCGACGGTGCCCGAACTTATCGCCGCGCGCGATATCGCGGCGGGGCGCGTTACGGTGATTGGCGATCCAAAGCCGTACCGGATGGGCTATTGGCTGGTGGCCCCGCTGCCGCAATGGCGCCAGAAGAAGGTGAAAGCGCTGGTCGAAGCGCTCACCCGGTGAGCGATCCACCGATCATCGATGGTGCGCGCGTCCGGCTGCGGCCGATGCGGCTGAACGATGCCGAAGCGCTGCATGACATCTTTAGCGACACCGAGGCGATGACCTGGTGGACGCATGCCCCGTTCGAGCGGCTTGAGGAAACCAAGGCCAAGCTCGCCACGAACCTGGCGGCTGAAGACTGGCGCGCCTGGACGATTACGCTGGCGGGTGACGATACTGCCATTGGCACCATGGGCGTGCATGAAAAGCGGCAAGGCAAAGTGGCGGAGATCGGCTATTCGCTCGTTCGACACCAATGGGGCAAGGGCCTCGCCCGTGAAGCGGTGGGCCTGGTGATCAGCTTTCTGTTCGAGGTTGAAGGCTATCGCCGTATCTTCGCTGATACCGATCCCGATAATGCCGCCTCCAACGGCCTGCTGACCCGGCTCGGCTTTACGCTTGAAGGGCGGCTGCGGGGCGAATGGGAAACGCATATCGGCGTGCGCGACAGCCTGATCTGGGGGCTGTTGCGCGAAGAATGGTCACGCCCGGTGTAACCGATCAGCCTGTTCGAGCGAATGATGGGCAATCCATTCGTTCCAAAGGGGCTTTACCGTGACCAACCGTTTTCCCGTTCCCAGCGACGCCGCTGCCATTGCTGCCTTGCGCTGGGCGCTCGTTTTGATCTTCTTCTTCTTCGGTATTGCGAAGTTCGCGACTTATGAGGCTGAAGGCGTTGCCAAAATCGCCAGCCAATATCCGCTGTTTGCCTGGATGTATCCCATTTGGGGCGCGCAGGGTGCCAGCAACGTGATCGGCACGATCGAATTGACCACGGCTGTGGCCCTCGCCATCGGCGCTTGGTCCGCGCGCGCCAGCCTGATCGGCGGGTTGATGGGCATGTGCACCTTCCTGATCACGCTCAGCTTTCTGCTCGGCGCACCGATCTGGGAACCGGGCTATGGCGCACCGTTCATCGGCGGCATCGCGCAGTTCTTGCTGAAAGATGCAGGCTTGCTGGCGGGTTGCTTTGCCATCGCCGTCGCGTCGGCACGCAAGGCAGGGTTTGCGCGGGACTGAGCCTGTATGGCCCGATTAACCGGGTGTCAGATCCATCGTCGCAATTGTTGCGTTGATGCTGCGGACCCGCAGACGCGAGCCGGTGACCGTTATAAAGGGCGCGGTTAACGTAAATCTTTCTATCCGGTATCGGCCCCGAGTATCCGGGTCGGTTACCGAGGGCGATGGGGTATAGCGCCGCGACGCGATTGATTTGGTAACCCGCTCACCCCAATCGCCGGCAAATTTGGTGCTTTTCCGTACAATTTCTATGTCACGTACGTTGCCCGCAGGATCGATCAAGAAACCAACGTCGATCCATTGATTTTCCACGTCGTTCATCGAAACCAAGTCGCGCGGGTTGTCGCAGGCGCGCGGATTTGGGTCGGCAACATTTTCTGCGCAACCAGACGCGGCAAAACTGACGAGGTTAATGGGCCTTGACGACAAAAGGATGGGTGGTGGTGTGAGCCCCTTGGGCAGCGAGGCAAGCACAACATCAACAGCACCCTTTGCGCCGCGTTTCTCCGCCAACCTTGCTTTGTATAATCGGGCAATGAAATCATAGCGGGCGAACACGGGATCGCTTGATCCGATCAGCGGCGCCAGAATTTTGGCAACTTCCTTTTCATCACCGCTGCTTGGGCCATTCGGGTTGCGCCGTGCGATAACGCCCGCCAGCCGATACCGAGCGATCGCCTCTATCTGGCGGTTATTGGCTCGCGCAGCACGGGCAATGGCATCGTTGTAATGCTCCTCAGCATAAATCCAGTAGCCAAGCTGAAACTGCGCATCACCCAGTTCGATCAGGCCACCCAAAACATTGAGATCGTCGGCGGGCAGTCCATTTTTGAGCACCTGGTACGATTGGATCGCTCCGCTGCGAAAGTCTTCATATTCGCCAAGATGGGTATCGACCCGCGCCTTGGCGCGCCACAATGCCGCAACGGGCAGCGGATAGGCCTTTGCCTGCTTTGAATTGCGGCCAATCGATTGCCGCAACGTTTTGCGCGCGTCGCGATATTCACCGGCCAAAAACTGCATTTCTACCACTTTGATTGTGGCAGCAACGTCTTGATCGGTTGGGCATTTGCGCTTGATACAGTCTTCAAGCTCATCGCCTGCGTCGCGTAGCCGTTTTCCGATGACCACGATGTCGGTTTCGACGCGCCGGTCGGTGTCCTCAGTGGCCTCCTGATACGATAACGCCAAAAAGAACAGACCAGCCAGCATGTCGGTTAACCTCGCTGAGTAATTACATGAAACTTATGTACATTGAGATCAAAGGCAATCATTACTTCGTCTGCTGGTCAACCAAATTGGCGCGGCGCAATTAAGCGTCGATCGCGTCTTCGTCGACCCGTGCAGCATTTTCCTGGATGAAGGCAAAACGGTGGGCGGGATTGTTGCCCATCAGCCGGTCGACCAGATCCTTCACGCCAGCCCGCTCCTCATATTCCTGGGGCAGGGTGATGCGGATCATCTGGCGCGTCTTGGGGTCCATGGTCGTTTCGCGCAGCTGCATCGGGTTCATTTCACCGAGCCCTTTGAAGCGCGACACGTCGACATTTTTTCCCTTGAACGGACCAGCCTCAATCCGGGCGCGGTCCGCATCATCCATGGCGTAGAGCGACTTGGCCCCAACGGTGAGCCGGTATAGCGGCGGCTGGGCAAGGTACAGGTGCCCACGCCGGACCAGATCGGGCATTTCCTGGAAAAAGAACGTCATCAGCAGCGTTGCGATATGGGCGCCGTCAACGTCTGCGTCGGTCATGATCACGACGCGCTCATAGCGCAGATTATCGGGCACGCAGTCTTTGCGGGTGCCGCAGCCAAGCGCCTGGATCAGATCGGCAATTTCGGAATTGGCAGCGATCTTCTGCGTTGTCGCGCTGGCAACGTTCAAGATTTTACCGCGAATGGGCAGAATCGCCTGCGTCTTGCGGTCGCGTGCCTGTTTGGCGGAGCCGCCCGCGCTGTCACCCTCGACGATGAAGATTTCGGTGCCCTTGGGGTCATCCGACGAACAATCGGTCAGTTTGCCGGGCAGGCGCAGCTTACGCGCCGAGGTGGCAGTTTTGCGCTTTACCTCGCGCTCGGCCTTGCGCGCGAGCCGCTCTTCCATGCGCTCGATCACATAAGCGAGCAGCGCCTTACCGCGTTCGGTGTTGTTGCTCAGGAAATGATCGAAATGATCGCGCACCGCCTTTTCGACAAGGATCGCCGCGTCGGGACTGGTCAGTCGGTCCTTGGTCTGGCTCTGGAATTGCGGCTCGCGGATAAAGACCGAGAGCATCAGCTCGCTGCCGGTCATGATGTCCTCGGCAGTGATCTCCTTGGCCTTTTTCTGGCTGACCATCTCGCCATAGCTGCGAATGCCCTTCACCAACGCGGCGCGTAAGCCCGCCTCATGCGTGCCGCCGTCAGGGGTGGGGATGGTGTTGCAATACCAGCTATAGCTGCCATCGCTCCATAACGGCCATGAAACCGCCCATTCGACGCGGCCCTGGTCGACGCCCGGAAAATCCTGCGTGCCTGAAAAGAAATCAGCAGTCGCGCATTCGCGGCCCGAAATCTGCTCGCGCAGGTGATCGGCAAGCCCGCCGGGAAACTGGAACACCGCTTCGGCCGGCGTATCATCGCTGATTAATTCGGCTGCGCATTTCCAGCGGATTTCCACGCCGGCAAACAAATAGGCCTTGGAGCGGGCCAGCTTGTGCAGCCTTGCGGGTTTGAAATGCAGCTCGGGGCCGAAAATCTGATCATCGGGCACAAAGCTGACCGATGTACCGCGCCGGTTTGGCGTGCCGCCCAGATGCTCGAGCGGCCCCAGCGTGATCCCGCGCGAAAATCGCTGGCGGTACAGCGCCTTGTTGCGGGCAACTTCCACCACCGTGTCAGAGGACAGCGCGTTGACCACGCTGACACCCACGCCGTGCAGGCCGCCCGATGTTGCATAGGCCTTGCCATCAAATTTGCCGCCCGAATGCAGCGTGGAAAGAATGACCTCGAGGGCGCTTTTGTCCGGGAATTTGGGGTGCGGATCAACCGGGATGCCGCGCCCATTGTCGACGATGGTCAGCCGGTTACCGGGCTCAAGCGATATTTCAATCCGCGTTGCATGGCCGGCCACCGCCTCATCCATCGCATTATCAAGCACTTCGGCGGCAAGATGGTGCAGCGCGCGCTCATCGGTGCCGCCCACATACATGCCAGGCCGTCTGCGGACCGGCTCAAGCCCTTCGAGCACTTCGATTGAGGAGGCGTTGTAATCAGCGGAAGCTTTTTGCTGCGAAGCGAACAGATCATCGGACATCGCATGGCTATACCGGGTGTCGGCATCCGGTGGAAGCGCTAAGCACCGCGCATTTGGGGTGTTGCATTAATGCCACGGGGGCAAAATTTTCTATGGTGCAGTGCATACAAAAGGCCGTTTATTCGTCATTAGGCACGTCACCTCAACGCACGGAGTATACCAATGCGCGCTCAAACTCTTTTCGCCCTGTCTACGGGTCTTGCCGCCCTGGCTTTTGCAACCCCCGCCGCTGCCCAGTCCGACGACAAGCCTTTCCAGGGTGTTTATGTCGGCGCGACGCTCGGCTTTGACATGCAGCCAAACGATGTTGGTGAATCCATTTCGTTTGATCGTGGCCTCGACGGCCGTTTTGGTGACACGGTCACCACCACAACGGGTGCCAATGCATTCTCGCCCGGTTTCTGTAACGGCCAGGCGCGCGCTGCGACCCAGACACCACTGGGTTGCCGCAACGACAGTGATTCGGTCGGCTATTCGGGTCGGATCGGTTACGACCGTCAGTACGGCCACTTTGTTGTCGGCGTCGTCGGCGAATTCGGTGATAGCCAGATCCGCGATTCACTCGCCGGCTTCACCATCACGCCCGCCCAGTACACGCTGAACCGCGAAATCAACTTCACCGCCGGTCTTCGCTTGCGTGGTGGTTATGCCGTGAACAAAACCCTGTTCTACGCAACCGGCGGCGGTGCTTACGCCCGCGTAAACAACTATTTCCGCACGTCGAACGTCGTCAACATCTTCACCACCAATGGTGACAGCAACGCTTGGGGCTTCTCGGCCGGCGGCGGTGTTGAGCAGAAGGTGTCGAAGAACGTGTCGATCGGCGTCGAGTTTCTGCACACCCAGCTGCAGGACGACGATTACCGCGTCCGCGTTACGGGCGGTCCGGCAACCAGCCCGTTCACGATCGGTGGCGGTGGCGGCACTGATTTCCGTCGTTCGTTCGAGAAGTTCCGTTATCAGTCGCTGCGTGCGACGGTGGCTTACCGCTTCTGATCGTCCAGGGGCGTAAGCCCTGACGCGTTCAATAAGGGCGCCGATGACAGTGATGTCGTCGGCGCCCTTTTCGTTGGGCATGAAAAAGGGCGCGTGATGAGCGCGCCCCTTTCAACATCGGATGCGTTAAGGGTTTAACGCACGCGTGGGCCACCAAAGGGCAGCGGCGGGGGCGGACGGCGATCGCGACGGGGCAACTGCGCCTGATAGGCATGGCCGCAATGGGCGATGCAATAAGGGAAGCCAGGGTTCACCTTTTCGCCGCAAAAGTGGAAATCAGGCTCGCCGGGGTGGCCAAGCGGCCATTTGCAAATCCGGTCGTTCAAATCGAGCAAGGTGGTTTTGCCGGCCATATCGGCTGATGGCCGGGCGGGGACCAGCCGACGTGGCGGCGCGGGCGTAATGGGCGCTTGTTGTTCGCCCGGCGCCTGGCGCAGAAAGCCGCCGGGGCCGACCGAACGCAAAATGACGGCAGGGGCTTTTTCAAGCGCCGCTTCCGCAGCAGGCGCTTCCATCCCGATGTCGTCTTCCGGGGATTCGTCAACCGGTGCTGCTGCGTCCGGGGCTGCAGCAACCGGGGCCGCAGCAACCGGCGCGGCGCGGGGCACGGGCGCTGGCTTTGGGGCGGGCGGCGGTGCGGCGACCGGCTCTGCCTTTGGTGCGGCGGTCTTTTGCGCGGCAGCCGCCGCCTTTGCGTCTGGATCATTGGCCTTTACCGGCGATGGGCGCGCTTGCAGCCCCAGCCGGTGGGCCTTGCCAATCACCGCGTTGCGGCTGACCCCACCCAGCGATTCGGCGATCTGGCTGGCGGTCAGGCCCTTTTCCCACATCGTTTTCAGCGTATCGATCCGCTCGTCGGTCCAGCTCATCAGGTATCCCTATTCTTTATTGCATTCGTCATGGCGGGCGTCATGGCGGGTTGCAGGCGGCAGCGGCAGCGATTACGCGCCAATACCATGAGCATCCAGCCCCCAACCGGCGACATGCCGTCGGCAATTGCGAACGCCCCTGGCGTTCCGACGATTCGGAACGTCAATTGGGGCGGCCTTAGAACCCTCTATATCAAGGAGGTGCGCCGGTTCTTCAAGGTGCAGCTGCAAACGGTTTGGGCACCTGCGGTTACTACTCTGCTGTTTCTGGTGATTTTCACGGTCGCAACGGGCGGAAAGCGCCCGGTAAATGTTGGCGGCACCGATGTTCCGTTCGCTGATTTTCTGGCGCCGGGGCTGATCGTGATGGGGATGTTGCAGAACAGCTTTGCCAATTCGAGCTTTTCGCTGCTGGTGGGTAAAATCCAGGGCACGATCGTCGACTATCTGATGCCACCGCTCTCCACGGGCGAACTGCTTGCCGCCATGGTGGGGGGCGCCGTCACCCGCGCATTTTGTGTCGGCGGAGCGGTGTTTGTTTTGATGCAGTTCTGGCCGGGCGTGCACCTGTTTCCGCAGCACCCGTTTGCCGTTTTGTGGTTCGGTCTGCTCGGCGCGACCTTTTTGGCATTTGTTGGCGTGCTGACGTCAATGTGGGCGGAAAAATTCGATCACGCCGCAGCGGTGCAGAATTTCCTTATCGCGCCGCTGACATTGCTGTCGGGCACTTTTTATTCGGTGGATAAGCTGGCCCCGGCGTTCCAGGCGTTCAGCCATATCAATCCATTTTTCTACATCATTTCGGGCTTTCGCTACGGGTTTTTGCTGAATGCCGATTCCGACGTGCTGGTTGGCGGCATCGTCATTTTGGTGATTGATATCGTGATGGGGCTGATCTGTTACCGCCTGTTGCGGTCGGGCTGGAAGTTGAAGAACTAAGCTGATTGCCTTGCCGTAAAAACTAGGTTTCAAAACAATACTTATGTCGCTATGCTCCCGTAACAATCGGGGAGAAGGCGATGCGTTTGGACGGCAGGATCGCGGCATTGGCCGGCGCCATGACGCCCATCGTCATCGGCATTGTGCTGTTGACAGCGTGCGCGAAGGTTGAACCCAATAAGGAAGCCGCCGCTGGCCCGCCCGACGTGCGGATCGCCACCGTGGGCGCCGAACAACAGGCCGCGATGATTCGTGGCGTCGGCACGGTTGCACTGCGCAGAGAGGCTTCTTTGGGCTTCACCAGCGCGGGGCGGATTGCGCGGCTGACGGTGAATGAAGGGGATGCTGTCCGCAGCGGGCAGGTGCTGGCCGCGCTTGATACCACCACCGTCGCCGCTGATCTTACCCGCGCTCGCGCCGAGCGGGAGCGGGCCGCCGCTGAGTTTCGGCGCAGCAGTGATCTGATGGCAAAGGGCTGGATTACGCGGCTGCGGTTCGAAAATGCCCAGGCATCGCTGCAAGCCGCCGATGCCAGCGTCAGCGCGGCGCGATTCCAAGCCGCCAATGCTGTCATTGTAGCGCCCGGTGGCGGCGTGGTGCTCGCCCGGCTTGCAGAGCCCGGGCAGGTTGTGGCGGCGGGCACGCCGGTGCTGGTGATTGGCGAGGTGGCGAGCGGATATATTCTGCGCGTGCCGCTGTCTGATCGTGATGCAGCGCGGATCGTGGCGGGGGTTCCCGCGCAAGTAACATTGGCGGCGCTGGGCAACCAGCCCATTGCCGGCCGGGTGATCGAGATTGCCGGGCGTGGCGACCGGGCGACGGGCACATTTGCGGTAGAGATTGCATTACCTGCCGATACAAGGCTGCGCTCGGGCCAGATTGGTGAAGCCGTGATCACGGCAGCGACGGCAACCGTTACCGCGCTGACGGTGCCCGCAACGGCGATTTTTTCTGCCCGCGCCGGGGAGGGTTTTGTCTATGTCGTTGACCGGGCCAGCCGCCGCGTGCGCCTGCGCCGCGTGAGGATCGCTGATGCCACCGATCGCGGGATTGAAGTGACCGGCGGCCTCAGCCGGGGAGAGTTGATCGCCACATCACGGGTTGATCGGCTGAAAGACGGTCAGCTCGTCGCACCGATCGGCCAAATTCGATGAACATCACTGCCTTTGCGGTCCATCGCTGGCAGGTGACGATGCTCGTCTTCCTGCTGCTCGCGACGCTGGGTGCGTCGGCGTTCCTGTCAATTCCGCGATCGGTTGATCCGCATTTCCCGATTTCCGCAACCGTGGTGACGGTAATCCTGCCCGGCGCAGATGCCGGTGATGTTGAGGAAACCATCGCCAAGCCGCTGGAAGATGTGCTCCAGGGCCTTGATCACGTCCGCGAGATCCGCTCGACCAGCACCGATGGCGCGGCGGTGCTGACGGTCGATTTCGAACATGGCACCGATGCCGAGCAATCGCTCGACCGGGTGGTGCGCGAAGTGAATGCGGTGCGCGATCAATTGCCGCAGGGCATTCAGCGCATCGCGTTTCGCCGACCGCGCACGACCGAGGCAGGCGTGCTGCAGCTCGCGCTGGTCAGCGATCAGGCGAACTGGCTGCGGATGGCCAAATATGCCGATGATTTGCGGGATCGGTTGAATGTGGTGCCCGGCGTGCGGTCGACGACCGTCGACGCGCTGGCCCGACCCGAGGTGCGGGTGGCGATTGATGCCGGGCGGCTGGCGGAGGCACGGTTGCCCGCATCCGCTGTCGCCAATGCGATCACCCAGGGCGGCATTGACCTTCCTGCGGGCGCGGTGAGCGGGGCAGGGCGGCGCTTCAACATCGACGCGGGCGGTGCGTATCGAAGTGTCGACGCAGTGCGCAACATCACGGTGCGGGCGGGCGACGGGCGATTGGTGCGCGTGGGCGATGTGGCGACGGTTGGCTGGGCGGAGGCTGAGCAGCTTCACATTGCCCGCTTCAACGGCAAGCGCGCGTTGTTCGTGACGGTGCGCCAAAAGGATGAGGTGGATGCGGGCACATTGCGCGATGCGCTGGTGGAGGCCGTGGACAGCTACCGCGCTGATTTGCCGCCTGACATCAAGCTGGAGGTGGCGTTTGACCAGAGCCGCGACATTGCCGTCAAGCTTGCGCAACTCGCACGCGATTTCGCGATTGCGCTGGGGCTGGTGCTGATCACCATCTTCCCGCTGGGGTTCCGCCCCTCGCTGATCGTGATGGTGTCGATTCCGCTCAGCCTGGCGATGGGCGTGCTGCTGCTGTATTTGTTCGGCTATTCGCTCAACCAGATCAGCATTTCGGGCTTCATCATTTCGCTGGGCCTGTTGGTCGACGATTCGATTGTGGTGACCGAGAATATCGAGCGGCACATCCGCGACGGTGATCCGCCGATTACGGCTGCCGTCACGGGCACGCGGGAGATTGGCGCGGCGGTGATGGGGGCGACGGGTGTGCTGCTGTTCGCGTTCTTGCCGCTCACTTTTTTGCCCGAAGGCGCGGGTGATTTTGTGCGCGGGCTGCCCATGGCGGTGATCCTGACCGTCGCGAGCTCGCTTGTCGTGTCGCTGACGATTATCCCATTTATCGCCAGCCGGATGCTGAAGCCGCATGCGGCAGAGGGCAACGCCTTGCTGCGCGGCATCATGGGCGGCATCCACCGCTTTTACTCGCCGTTGTTGCACATCGCGCTTGATCGGCCACGCATCTGGTTCTGGGGCGCGCTGATCCTGTGCTTTGGCGCATTCGGGCTGGTGCCGGTGCTGGGGTTCAGCCTGTTTCCGTCAGCGGAGACACCCTATTTCCTGGCGCGCGTTGAAACCCCTGAGGGCAGCAGCATCGCCGAGACCGACAAGGCCGTGCGCAATGTATCCGCCATCATCGCCCGCGAAGGCGGGGTGGTGAACCGGATGGACAATGCTGGACGCGGTAACCCCCAGATTTTTTATAACATCTTCCCGCGAGAAGAACGCGCGCGGTACGGCGATATCTTCGTGACGATGAAGGAATGGGATCCGCGGTCCAGCCCCGGCATGCTGCGGCGGCTGCGCGAACGGCTGAGCGCTTTCCCGGATGCGCGGGTGACGGTGGTGAATTTCGAAAACGGCCCGCCGGTGGAGGCCCCCATCGCCGTGCGGGTGCGCGGGCCCGAGCTTGATGTCCTGAAAAAACTATCTGATCAGGTGATTGCGGAACTGGAGAAGGTGCCCGGTCTGCGCGATATCGACAGCCCGGTTGCCTATGACCGGGTCGACATTGATCTGGGGCTGGATGAGGCCAAGGCGGGGTTGCTGGGCGTGGCCCCCGGTGAGGCGCGGCGCGCGGTGCGGCTGGCGATCAGCGGCGAACAGGCAAGCCGCTTGCGCGATGCGGAAGGTGATAGCTGGCCCGTCACTGTCCGCCTGCCATTGCCGGGCAATCAGCCGGTATCGGCGCTCGGGCAGGTATATGTGCCCACCCTGGCGGGCGGCAGCATCCCGCTGCTGGAAATCGCCACGCCAACGCTGAAAAGCGTCGCGCCGCAGATCACCCGCCTGAAGCTGCAACGCACGGTGACGATCACCGCCTATAACCAGCCGGGCCAGCTGACATCAAAGCTGAGCACCATTGTTGACAAGCGGCTGAAAAACATCGCGCTCCCCAAAGGATACAGCCTGAGCCAGGGCGGTGAGGCAGAGGCTGCGGCGCGAAACTTTTCGGGGCTGGGCCCCATCATCCTGCTCGCCACCTTTGGCATTATCGGCGTGCTGGTGCTGGAATTCGGGCGGTTTAAGGAAACGGCCGTGGTGGCCGGCGTGGTGCCGCTGGGCACTTTTGGCGGGCTGGTCGCGCTGTTGTTGACCGGCAATTCGCTGTCGTTTCTGGCGATTATCGGGTTCGTCGCGCTGATCGGGATTGAGATTAAGAATTCGATCCTGCTCGTCGATTTTACCACCCAGTTGCGCGAACGTGGCATGGGCCTGCGCGAGGCGATTGAGAAGGCGGGCGAAATTCGCTTCCTGCCAGTGTTGCTCACCTCCGTCACCGCGATTGGCGGGCTGATGCCGCTCGCGCTGGGCGGATCGGCGCTATATTCGCCGCTCGCCTGGGTGATCATTGGCGGGCTGATTAGTTCAACCTTCCTCAGCCGGATCATCACGCCGGTGATGTACCTGCTGGCGGTGCGCGGGGACGAGAAGCGGGCAGTGGCGGCGGCGGCACTGGCACCGGCCCCGGCCCCGGCGATGTGAACGGCGGCTGCCAATGCCGTTCAGCATCAGCGCATCGGCGCTGGCGCAAAGATGTTTCTGGGTGGTTTTCACCCCAAGGAAATGTCCATGCGTAAATTAATCTTGTCGGTTGCGGTGCTGGGTTCGGCGCTTGCAGCAGTACCCGCCCTGGCCCAGGATTATCGTGGCCAATCCGTCTATCAGCAGGATGATCGCGGCTATCGCGATAATGATCGCGGCTATCGCGATAATGATCGCGGTTATGGCAATGGTTATGGCAACCAATCCAGCCAGCGTCTCCGCCAGATCGGCATCCGGATTGATCGCAACATTCAGGCGGGCCGACTTTCCCGTCGAGAGGCCTCTGCCCTGCGCCGCGAATATAACTATCTGGTCAGCCTTGATCGGCGCCTCCGCGCTGGCGGGTTGACCCGCTGGGAACGCAACACGCTTGATCAGCGGACCAACCTGCTGGCGACGCGCCTGCAGCAGTATCGCGGCGATGGCTATGCCAACGCCTATGCAAATGGCAACCGGATCGATGATCGGGATCAGCCGCGCGTGCGGCCTTACTGACCCTGCACCAGCATGGTTGACGAAACTGGGGGCTGACCGATAAAAGTCGGCTCCGCAACGGGCGGTCATTGTGGCCGCCCGTTGTCGTTTCAGCTGTCGTTTCAGGAAAGATTTGCCATGCCAATCACCCCGCTCATGCCTGTTTATCCCCGGTGTGATGTGCGCCCGGTGCGCGGCGAGGGCTGTTACCTGATCGGTGAGCGCGGCGAGCGCTATCTCGATTTCGCCAGCGGCATTGCGGTCAACGCGCTTGGCCATGGCCACCCGAAGCTGGTCAAGGCGATTGCGGATCAAGCGGCGACCCTGATGCATGTTTCGAACCTGTACGGATCACCGCAGGGCGAACGGTTTGCCCAGCGCATTGTCGACAACAGCTTTGCCGACACGGTGTTCTTCACCAATTCAGGCGCAGAGGCTGTGGAGTGCGCGATCAAGACCGCGCGGCGTTATCACTACGTCAATGGCAACCCACAGCGGCATAAGCTGATCACTTTCCACAGCGCGTTCCATGGCCGCACGATGGGCACGATCAGCGCGACCAATCAGGCCAAGATGCGCGATGGCTTTGAGCCATTACTGCCCGGCTTTGGCTATGCGCCGTTCAACGATTTGGCAGCAGCGCTGGCGTTGATTGATGATGAGACGGCGGGTTTTCTGGTCGAAACCATTCAGGGCGAGGGTGGCGTTTCGGCGGGCACCGATGAATTCATCCAGGGCCTGCGCAAGGCGTGTGACGATCACGGCCTGTTGCTGGTGCTGGACGAAGTGCAATGCGGCTATGGCCGGACGGGCAAGCTGTGGGCTTACGAGCATTATGGCATCACCCCGGATATTCTGGCGTCGGCCAAGGGCATTGGCGGCGGCTTTCCGCTGGGCGCATGTTTGGCGACCGAGGAAGCTGCCAAGGGCATGGTTTTTGGCACCCACGGATCCACCTATGGCGGCAACCCGCTAGCGATGGCAGCGGGTGAGGCGATTCTGGATGTGATGCTGGAGCCCGGTTTCCTTGATCATGTGACGATGATGGGCGATCGATTGCGGCAGGCGCTGGAACAGATGATCCCCAACCACGACCATATTTTTGATAGCGTGCGCGGGCGCGGGTTGATGGCGGGACTGAAACTGAAGGACAGCGCCGTCAGCCGTGATTTCGTGGGCTATCTGCGCGATCATCACGCTCTGTTGACGGTGGCAGCGGGCGACAATGTCGTCCGCATCCTGCCGCCATTGGTGATCGAACAGGCGCATATCGACGAGTTCGTACAAAAGATGAGCGACGCGGCGAGGGCCTACGCCCCGGCTGTGGCGGCGTGATCCGGCATTTCCTGAACCTTTCCGACGCCGGGCCTGACGGTGTCGCGGCGATGCTGGCCGATGCGCTTGATCGCAAGGCGGCGCGCAAGGGCTGGTCAAAGGGGCGGGCGGATGTTGACGCGCCGCTGGCCGGGCACACGCTGGCGATGATCTTTGAGAAAAATTCTACCCGCACCCGTGTGTCGTTTGACATGGCGATCCGGCAACTGGGTGGATCCAGCATCATCATGGAAGCCGGATCGATGCAGCTTGGCCGAGGGGAGAGCATCGCCGATACGGCGCGTGTGCTGTCGGGCTATGTCGATGCGATCATGATCCGCACCGACGATCACACCAAGGTTGTGGAAATGGCGCGTTATGCCACTGTGCCCGTCATCAACGGGCTTACCGATGCATCGCACCCCTGCCAGATCATGGCCGATCTGTTGACGGTCATCGACAGTGGGCGCGCATTGCCGGGCCTGAAGGTGGCGTGGCTGGGGGATGGCAACAACGTCCTCGCCTCCATCGTCGAAGCGGCGGGGATGATGCATTTCGATGTCATCGCTGCCTGCCCGCAAGGTTTTCAGCCAAGCGAGGAAGATCTGGCGATGGGCAAGGGGCGCGCGCGCTGCGTTGCCTCGCCACGCGAAGCGGTGGAGGGCGCAGACGTCATCATTACCGATACATGGATTTCGATGGGCCAGGCGCATGCGGAAACAAAGCTCGGTGCGATGATACCCTATCAGGTAACGCCGGCGCTGATGGCCACTGCCCGGCCCGATGCGGTGTTCCTGCATTGCCTGCCAGCGCACCGGGGTGAGGAAGTGACCGCTGATGTGATCGATGGTCCGCAATCCTTGATCTGGGCAGAGGCGGAAAACCGGCTTCACGCGCAAAAATCGGTGCTGCGCTGGTGCTTCGGCCAAATCGGCTGAGTTGTTTCGGGTCGCGGACTGCTTACCTACGCTACCGAAACGGAAGATAGATGACCGATACAAACCAAACCGACATTGATCGTGCGCTGGGCTTTACCATCACGGATCGTCACGCGCGGGGCCGCATTGTGCGGCTTGGGCCGGTGCTCGACACGATATTGGCAGCTCATGCCTATCCCCCTGCGATTGAGGCATTGCTGGCAGAGGCACTGACGTTGACGGCACTCGTCGGATCAACGCTGAAAGATGCCGGTGGGCAGCTGACGATGCAGACGCAGACCGAAAATGGCGTCGTGCGCCTGCTGGTGTGTGATTTTCGCGGCGGCGCTTTGCGCGGCTATGTCGATTTCGACCCGGATAAACTGGCCGATCAACCCGAACAGCCAAGCCTGTTCGCGCTATTTGGTGCCGGGTATCTGACGATGACCTTTGATCATGCAGAAACCGGCGAGCGGTACCAGGGCATTGTGCCGCTGGACGGCGATACGCTGGGCGCTGCGGTGGAGAGTTATTTCGTCCAGTCCGAGCAGATTCCCACGTTGGTGAAGGTGGGCTTTGCCAAAGGGGATGATGGTCACCACAAATCGGGCGGCCTGTTTTTGCAGCATTTGCCCGAGGGGGAGGTGGGCCGCGACCGGATTCACACCCGGCTTGATCACCCCGAATGGGAGCATGTCGCGGTGCTCGGCAGCACGATGCGCGTGGATGAATTGACGGACGCTATGCTGCCACTTGAAACATTGGTGTGGCGGCTGTTCAACGAGGAAAGCGAAGTGCGCATCCTGCCTGAACTCGCACTTTCAAAGGGTTGCCGGTGTTCGGTTGACTATATTGCACAGGTGATTGCGAAATTTCCCATTGAGGACCAGCGCGAGATGGCTGACGAAAATGGCGTGATCACTGTCGATTGCGCCTTTTGCTCGACAAAATTTCCCCTGCAGGTGGGGGCGATCGCGCATTAACCATTGTTGCATCCCGCTCAGCTTGCCAGCACATGTCGGGGATTGGGGTCTGAAGGCGATTCGGAACGGATCGTTTTCGGTGAGGGGGGCAGATAATGCGACATGGATTCTGGCTGCGCCCGCTGATGGCGATCATGGCAGTGTTTGCTGGGGCAGCATTCGCGGCGAAGCCCGCCGCAACGTCTCACACCGTTGCTGTGGGACAGATTCAGCCCGGCCAATGGCAATTGCGCGAGGGTGGATCGACCGCTCCACCCCGGCTGGTGTGCCTGGGGGATGCCGATCAGCTGATCCAGCTGCAGCACCCCGGCATGGCCTGCGCACGATTCGTGGTGGATGATTTGCCGCGTACCGCGACGGTGAACTACAGCTGCCCTGGCGCGGGGCATGGCCGCACCATGATCCACCTTGAAACGCCCAAAAGTTTCCACCTTGAAACGCAAGGCATCGTCAGCGGGGCTCCGTTTGACATGGCGTTTGATGCACGGCGGCTGGGCGATTGCACCCCACCGGCCCGTTAACCCTGGGTATAGAATTGGTTGCTATACCAAGATCACGCTTCTGCACGTTTCTCCCTGAGGCAATGAAGCCCCCCTGGGCCGCCTGTATCAGGCGGCCCTTCTTTTGGTGATGATCGCTTGCGGCGCTGCGGCATTGCGACTAGCGACCCGCCCATCATGACCAACACAAAAAACATGGCCGTCGTCCTGCTTTCGGGCGGGCTGGATTCGATGGTGGCGGCTGCCAGTGCACGAGAAGCCGGGTTTGGCCTGCTGGCACTGTCGGTTGATTATAATCAGCGGCACCGGGTGGAACTGGACGCTGCTGCGCGCATCGCCCAGTCATTGGGGGCAGTGCGCCATATCGTCCTGCCGCTTGATCTGTCCGCGTTTGGCGGATCGGCGCTGACCGCGGATATCGATGTGCCAAAGGACGGCGTTGGCCCGGGTATTCCCATCACCTATGTGCCCGCGCGCAACACCATTTTCCTCAGCCTCGCTTTGGGCTGGGCGGAAGCAATGGGCGGGCATGATCTGTTCATCGGCGTCAACGCGCTGGACTATTCCGGCTATCCCGATTGCCGGCCCGAGTTCATTGCCAGTTTTGAGGCGATGGCCGCGCTGGCGACGCGGGATGGTGTGGAGGGGCGCGGGTTTACCGTCCACGCCCCGCTACAACACATGACCAAGGCCGACATTGTTCGGGAGGCGGCGCGGCTTGGCCTCGATGCCGGGCTCAGCTGGTCCTGCTATGATCCAACCCCACAGGGCGCGCATTGCGGGCTGTGCGACAGCTGCCGATTACGGCAGCGCGGGTTTGATGAAGCCGGTATCGCCGACCCAACCCGTTACGCGACACGAGCGTAAGCCATGAGTTATGCCGTCAAGGAGATGTTCCTGACGCTGCAGGGCGAAGGTGTGAATGCCGGGCGGCGTGCGGTGTTTATCCGCTTTGCGGGCTGCAATCTTTGGTCGGGCCGCGAGGAGGACCGCGCAACGGCGGTGTGCCGGTTCTGCGACACTGATTTTGTCGGCATTGACGGGGCCGGGGGCGCGCGCTTTGCTGATGCCGCCGCGCTGGTCGATGCAGCTATCGGGCACTGGGGCGCGGGGACCAGTGATCGCTTCGTGGTGCTGACCGGTGGCGAACCGATGCTGCAGGTCGATAACGCGCTGGTGGACGCCTTACACGCCGCCGGCTTCCGGATCGCGATAGAAACCAACGGCACGCTGGCCGTTCATCCCGGCATTGATTGGGTCTGCGTTAGCCCCAAGGCGGGCAGCGTGGTGGTTCAACAAACAGGCGACGAGCTGAAACTGGTCTGGCCGCAGCCTGGCACGGATATCGATGCAATCCAGCGCTGGCATTTCGACCATTTCCTGCTCCAGCCGCTCGACAGCGATGCGCGCGACGCCAATCAGGCGGCAGCGATTGCGATGGTGCTGGCGCGGCCGCAGTGGCGGCTATCGCTGCAAACCCACAAGCTGCTGGGGCTGCGTTAAGCGCAGGCGCCCTCTTTGTGCCCATATCGCGCGGCCTGCAGTATGCGTTGTGCGCGATGGCTAGCATTCGTTCGACGCAAATGACCGTTGCCAACCACGGGTAGCATCACCCGTGATCAGCAACGCCGTGCGTCATACATAGGCGTCAGGGCATTTGCGAAAATCGAACCGGTCTTTTTTCCAGCAGGCTGGGTCCATCCGCAAAATCGGAATGGTGCGCAGGCTGCTGCGACCGCCCAGAGCCTGTTCCCCGCGCGCAACAAGGCTGTTGCGCAGTTCCCGCAGCCGGTTCGCCGCCAATATGTTCAATTCTCCACGCGGCGTGAAGATTGCATCGCGCCCGACATGAGCGGCCGTCTGACAGAAATTATACTGCGCATAAACCGTTGTGAAACCAGAATAGATGCGCGTTTGATATTTGTCGAAGGCACTGGTCGCAGCCTTTGGCGCCTTGTTCTTGCGGGCAAAATATTTGGTCAGCGTGGCGAATGACTTCGCCAGTTCGGCTTTGTGATCGATCAGCACCGCGTTGTACGTCGGGATTGTCATCAACATGGGTTCAAAGTCGCAGCCAAGCGCAGATACATTCAACGCCGCGCGCAAAGACCAGACCAAGCTGGCGCGCAGTTCGTCAGCGGTCGCATCAGGCAGAGCGATAAACAGATCGGGTTCATCGCCGCGTACAGGAGCGCCACTATAATCATGATTCTTCATAAAAAACTGGGCAGAAGCGGGGCTCGCCACCGTCATCCCCATGGCCACTACGAGCAATACCACCAAACGCCACATCATTGTTCTACCTCGCCCGATACCCCCCGCGCGGCCCCTAAAGGCTTTTCGCGGGGACCCCAACTGTTTTTGCGCCAAGCGGTGATTTAACCGCGCCATTTGCCGATTCGCTGCGCCGCAGTCGCAGCGCCGCCATTACGTTGCCCGGGGTTAGCAAAGGCCTACCGGGTGCCGCCAATCATGGTTTGCCCGATCATGGTTAAGCCGATCCTGCTTTGGTACGCCTTGGCCAGGGCCTAGAATCGGATGGAGTCCAGATAGGGAGGCCATCAAGGCGTCGAGTACGGGGCCCCGCACCGAACCGAGTATCGGACCGCGTAGCGAAGGCCGTCACCACCCAACGATAGAGGATCAAAAAAAGGGCCGCCCGGCAAACCGGACGGCCCCTTTTTTGTCGCCGCGCTACCCAGCGGGCAGCCGCGGCAACCACCAATTACTTGGCTGCGTTGGTCGACATCATCGCGTCGTTCGACGACATCATGGCATCGTTCGACATCATCGCGTCGTTCGACGTCATTGCGCCGTCCGTTGCGGTCATGTTGTCAGTGGCCATCGCGTCGCCTTCGTTGGCGGTCATTTCGCTGACCATGGCGTTGTCGGTGGTCGTTTCGGTCTTCGGCGAGCAAGCCGAAATCATCAGTGCCGCACCAGCGATCATCGAACCGGCTACGACTTTGGAAATGAGTGCACGCATTTGGAAGCTTCCTAAGAAAATGGATCTGGATGGCTTAGACGCCTTTAATACCCAAACCGTAGGGGACATTAGACTTTTATCGCCCGGCCCTCAAGCCTCGTTTTGCAGGGGTAAAGAAAGTCTATCCAGAAAGGCAGCGAATTCAAGCGATAACGCTGCATCAAGCGCCGCGAAATCGGGCGTTTTTCCCAGCTTTTCTATGCTGGTGACGCCAAAATTGGGCAAGCCGCACGGAATGATGCCATCAAAGTGCCCCAAATCCGGCATAACATTCACAGCAAAACCATGCAGCGTGACCCATCGCTTCACGCGCACGCCAATCGCACCAATCTTGGCTTCATGCGCACCATCCAGCGTCCAAATTCCAACGCGGCCCGGCGCGGTGAAGCTGGCTATGCCCAGCCGGGCAAGCGCGGCAATAACCCATTGTTCGATCGCATGCACAAAACACCGCACATCGCGCCCGCGTCGGTTCAGATCCAGCATCACATAACCGATCCGCTGGCCCGGCCCATGATAGGTATAGCGACCGCCGCGCCCGGTGACATGCACGGGAAAGCGCGGGTCAATCAGCTCTGCCGGGTCTGCGCTGGTGCCCGCGGTGTAAACGGCCGGGTGTTCGAGCAGCCAGATCAACTCGGATGCGCGCCCGGCGGCGATATCGGCTACGCGGGCAGCCATCATCTCGGTGGCAACCGCATAGTCGATCGGCTCAGGCTCGATCCGCCATTCCACGCTGTCGATCATGGCGGGTTTCCTGCGCCACAGATTGGCCGGGTGCAAGCGGGATGACAGGACAGCGTGCCGAGCATTGGCAACCGGCGGGTCAATCGTCTAACAAGGCAGTCATCGGGGCGCATATGCCTTTTTGCGCGGAGGAAGCGGCCTTGAATTCCGTCAATATGGGAACAGTCTGGGATCGGGCGACCGAATTTCTGGGCGACAATATCGGTACGGTGACGCCGATTGCGCTGGCGGCAATCTTTGTCCCGGCCTCCATCAACGATGCTATCGCGCCGCTGGGCTCCGCCAATCCTGATTTGCAGGGCTGGGTCAGCCTGGCGTCGCTGGTATTGGCGGTGGTGTCGATTGGCGGCCAGCTGGCGATTATGGCGCTGGCGCTGGACGTCAGCCGCACGGCGGGGGAGGCGGCGCGGACCGCGCTTGGCAAATTATTATGGGCGGCAGCGATCACGATCCTGCTGCTGTTCGGGCTTATGCTGGCGCTGATTCCGCTGGGGATCTTCGTCGTCGCGTCGGGGCTTGATATGGCGGGTTTTGCGACCAACGATCAGGCGGCGATTTCGGCGGCCGTGGCGCAACTGCCAGCCGGCGTGATCTGGGCGACACTGGCTTATCTGCTCGCTTGGGCGGTGGGGACGATCTGGCTCAGCGCGCGGTTGACGCTGGCATTTCCGGCGCTGGTGGGCGAAAATCTGGGCCTGGGTGCCATTGGCCGCTCATTGACGTTGACCAAGGGGCTGGTGCTGAAAATAATCGGCGTGCTGCTGCTATATGTCATCGTCAGCGGGGTTGCGGCGCTGGCGGCGAAGGCGGCGTTTGGCGGCGTGTTGGGGTTAATCGCGGGCGGGGCACAACCCGGCAGCGTTGCCAGCGTGCTGACGTCGGTTGCCGTTGGTACAGTGGGCACCGCATTTGAAGTGTTGCAGGCAGCGTTCATCGCCAAGCTGTTCATCGCCGCGCACGACGCTGCCGGCAGCCGATGAAAATCCACCTGCCGGGCGTGTTTACAGACGCCTGGGGCCTGTTCTCCCGGCACCGCGAGGTGGTGTTGACCGTGGCGGCGCTGTTTATTTTCCTGCCCACGCTCGCGCTGCTGCTGCTGGTGCCAATCGCGCCGCCATGGCCCGAATCCAGTGCGACCGAGCCGGAAATTCAGGCTGCCGCCAACCTGTTGGCGGCATGGATTGTCGACAATGGATTCATGTTCATGGGCGCAGGGCTGTTGTCGCTATACGGCTCGCTTTCAATTACCGCGTTCCTGATTGATCCCGATAGCGATGATCTGCGCGGGGCGCTGGGGCGGGCGCTGGGGCTGATGCCGCGCTATGTGCTCGCCGCGCTGCTGATCCTGCTGCCAGCGTCGCTGGGGCTGTTCGTGCTGATTGTGCCGGGGCTGTACATTATGGGCCGCACGATGCTGATCGGCCCGTTGCTGATCGCTGACCGACCGATAACGGCCACAGCGGCAATCATGCGCAGTATCAAACTAACGCGCGGCAACGGGCTGATGCTGGCGGGGTTGACCGGCATTGGCCTGATCGCCGGGCAGTTCCTGCCGGGGCCGTTTCAACAATTGGACGTCGCGATGCGCGCCGCGCGGGCGGAGAACCCGATTACGATCACCATCGTCGATTCCGCTGCCGCTGCGCTTGCTGCCGCCGTCGCGCTGGCGACGATATTGGTGCGGATCGCGGTGTACCGGCAACTGGCGGTGCAGGTAAGGCAGTAAGGCTTCGGGTCTGGCGGCATAGCGCGCGTGTCGTTGTCAGGCGTTGCGTGCTTCCCCGGCGGGCCGCGCATCGGGCGCCAATCTGTGTTTTCACCTGATGGGACGAATTTTTCGGGGTAGTCGGTAAAATACGGCTGACCTAGACCCCGGCAATATGGACACTTCAGTTGAAAATCGCTGCTGGTCGCTGACGGAGAAGGAAAAGCAGACCCTTCGCCTGATGGTTCGCGGGCATGACGCAAAATCGATCGCGCGCAGCCTGGGCCTTTCGGTTCATACAATCAATGAACGGCTTCGCGATGCGCGGCGAAAAATGGCGGCGTCAAGCAGTCGTGAAGCCGCCCGTATGCTGCTGGAAATCGAAAGCAGTGCAGCGGGCTTGCTGACCCCCGATTTGTTGGTGGACGCGCAAATCGGGGCAGACGAGCGCCGCTTTGGTATGAATCAGGAAGCCACGCCGGTCAGCGGCGCAGGGATGGCATATCGCCAACCTTGGATCATCATTGGAGTTGTTCTCATGACCCTAGCTCTCGGTTTATTCGCGCTTGCCGCGCTGCCCCAAGTCGCCGCAACCCCGCCTGCAACCCAGGCGGCCGCTGAGGCGGTGCAAAGCGTCGAGGTGATCGATACTGCGCGTCATTGGCTTGGCTTGTTGGACGAAGCGCGCTGGGACGAGAGCTACCGTGCGACCGGTGCTGCGTTCCGCAAACTGAACACCGCCAAAACATGGGCATCGGCATCTGATAGAGTGCGCCTGCCGCTGGGCGCGGTGGTTTCTCGCACCTTTGTCAGCCAGGAAAATCTTCCTGCCCCGCCCTCCGGTTACGAAGTCGTCAAGTTTCGCACACGCTTCGCCAACAAGGCCGACGCAATCGAAACGGTCTCACTTGAGCGTGAAGATGGTGCTTGGCGCGTTGTGGGTGTCACGATCGGATAGGGTGGTCGGGGCCGGGCGATAAGGGCTGCACGTATTGCCCGGTCTCGATTGATCATGACTTCATTTAACCGTTTCACGTGGCTGCCGTCAGCCCCGCCCAGCCGTCGCGCGGCCCCCTAAGCCCAGGTCGCTAACGGCGGTAAGCTCATCAGAATCGCGTCGATGTTGCCGCCGGTTTTCAGCCCAAACAGCGTGCCGCGATCATAGACCAGGTTGAATTCGGCGTAGCGGCCCCGCCATGTCAGCATCTCTGCGATATCGGCTTCGGTAAAGGGCGTGTTCATCCGCCGCCGCACAATGCGGGGGTAACTGTCGAGAAACGCGCGGCCAATGTCCTTGATGAATTCTAAGTTTGCGTCGAAATCGCCTTCAAGATGATCGGCGAAAATGCCGCCCACGCCGCGGTGGCACTGGCGGTGGGGGATGTAGAAATATTCGTCCGCCCATTTTTTGTAGCGATCATAATAATCGGCACCATGGGGGTCGCAATGCGCCTTCAGCGTGGCGTGAAAATCTGCGGTGTCTTCGTCATAGGGCAGGGGCGGGTTCAGGTCTGCACCGCCGCCGAACCAGCGTTTGGTGGTGACGAGGAACCGGGTATTCATATGGACGGCGGGCACATGCGGGTTGGCCATGTGCGCGACCAAGCTGATCCCGGTGGCGAAAAAGCCGGGGTCTTCGGCGGCACCGTGGATTGATTTGGCGAATTCGCCTTCAAACGTGCCGCCAACGGTGGAGACGTTGACACCCACTTTCTCAAATACCTTACCCTTCATCACCCCGCGCACGCCGCCGCCGCCGTGATCCCCGGTTGGATCAATGCGATCCCAGGCCACATACTCAAAATCGGCGTCAGACCCGGCCTCGCGCTCAATCGCCACGAATTCGGCGCAGATGCTGTCGCGCAATTGTTCGAACCATGCGCGTGCGGTTGATTGCTGTTCATCGAGCGGAGCCATGTTTTCCCCTAATCTGCGTGGTCTGGTTGTGGTCGAACGGGCACTTCAGTCGAGATGGCAGCCGTCCTTGGCGCGTTGTTCACTGATCCACGCCTCGACGTCATAGCCAAAGATGCGCATCCCCTTGATGTTCGCATTCTCCACCGTCAACCCCGCAAGGTTGACGTTTTCGAGCCGCGCCCCGGCGAGATGGACGTTTATAAAGGCGCCATCCGCCAGGTTGACGTCGACAAACCGGATGCGTGCCATCGCGCAACGTGTAAACGATGCACGTTCATCTGCCGGTGAGAAAATTCATCCATCGTACCCCCCTCGGCCGGATTATTCCGGCCAGCCATCCAGCTGGCGCAAAGCCTCCGCTACCCCAATCCCGGCCGCGACTGAGATGTTGAGCGAGCGCAATCCCGCGCGCAACGGAATCTTGACACGAAAATCGGCGCGCGCATGAACCTCTTCAGGAACGCCAGCGCTTTCGGTACCCAGCAACAGCGTGTCGCCGGGCTCAAAGCGCGCCGATGGCAACCGTGTTGCGCCTTTGGTTGTCAGCAGCACGATCCGCCCCGGCACGCTCGCCTCGAACGCCGCCCAATCAACATGGCGGGTAACATCAACCTGGGTGAGATAATCCATGCCAGAACGCGCCAAGGCACGGTCGGAAAAGGCAAATCCCATCGGCTCGATCAAGTCCACAGGCACATTCAGGCAAGCGGCCAGCCGTAAAATCGTGCCGACATTGCCAGCGATTTCGGGCTGATAGAGAGCCAGCCGCAGCAGCGCCGGAGCGGTGCCGGTACCTACAGGAGTGGTGCGCATGATCACGGCCCACGCATAGGCCTTATAGCCGTATCCCCTCAACCCGCATAAAATGCTGTTGGCATTGGATGAGGCAATAGCTATCAGGCCGCGATTCGACAGCGCGTCACGCTGGCGACTTCCATGCAGTCAGACGGCTGGCGACAACATAGATTCGAACCGCAAGGGCAAGCGAATGGCAACGGTGAGCGAAGCGATTCCAACGGGTGAAACACCGGGGTCGTCCCATGACGAAGATCCGCGTCGCCGCGATTTCCTCAGCATCGCTGCGCTGTCATTTGGCGGCGTGGGCGTGGTTGCCGTGCTGGTGCCGCTGGTCAACCAGATGAACCCGTCGGCAGACGTGCTCGCTCAGTCGTCGACTGATATTGATCTGTCGCAGATCCTGCCAGGCCAGGCAGTGAAGACATCGTTCCGCAAGCAGCCCTTGTTTGTGCGTAACCTGACCCCGGAAGAGATTGCGGAAGCCGATAAGGTTTCGGTTTCAACGCTGCGCGACCCCGAAACGCTGGCGCAGCGCACCAAGGAAGGCCATAAGAACTGGCTGATCACCTTGGGCGTGTGCACCCATCTGGGTTGCGTGCCGCTTGGCGCGGGTGAGGGCGAAGTGAAGGGCGAGTTGGGCGGCTATTTCTGCCCGTGCCACGGCTCGGTTTATGATACGGCGGCACGCATCCGCAAGGGACCGGCGCCCAAGAATCTGGTCGTGCCGGACTATAAGTTTACATCAGACACCACTGTAACAGTCGGTTGAGGTCAGCATTATGAGCTTCCCCTGGGCAAAGCATTACACGCCAAAGGCGCCAATCATGAAGTGGCTGGACGATCGTCTGCCGCTGCCACGATTTGTGTATGATGCCGTTGGCGCGGGCTATCCGGTGCCACGCAACCTTAACTACTTCTGGAACTTCGGTGTGCTCGCGGGCGTCGCGCTGGTGCTGCAGATCGTTACCGGCATTGTGTTGGCGATGCATTTCGCGGCCAATGGCGCGATTGCGTTCAACTCGGTTGAACACATCATGCGTGACGTGAATTCGGGCTGGATGATCCGCTACGCGCACGCCAATGGCGCGTCGATGTTCCTGGCCGTGGTCTATATCCACATCGCCCGCGGACTATATTACGGTTCGTACAAGGCACCGCGCGAGATGATCTGGCTGCTGGGCGTCGTGATCTTCCTGTTGATGATGGCCACTGCGTTCATGGGCTATGTGCTTCCCTGGGGCCAGATGAGCTTCTGGGGCGCGCAGGTCATCACTGGCTTCTTCTCGGCAATCCCGGTTGTGGGTGAATCGATCCGCATCTGGTTGCTGGGTGGATACACCCCGGACGACGCCACGCTGAACCGCTTCTTTTCGCTCCATTATCTGCTGCCTTTCGTGACGCTGGGTGTGATCATCCTGCACGTCTGGGCGCTGCACATTCCGGGATCGAACAACCCAACCGGCGTAGATGTGAAGGGCGAGCAGGATACCGTGCCGTTCCACCCTTATTACACCGCAAAGGATGGTTTCGGGCTGGGCGTTTTCCTGACGATTTTCACCGCGTTCATCTTTTTCATGCCGAATGCACTTGGCCACCCGGATAACTACATCCCCGCCAACCCGCTCTCGACGCCAGCTCATATCGTGCCTGAATGGTATTTCCTGCCATTCTACGCGATCCTGAAGGCGTTCACGGTCGATCTCATCCTGCCGGCCAAGCTTTGGGGCGTGCTCGCGATGTTTGGCTCAATTCTGCTGCTGTTCTTCCTGCCGTGGTTGGACTCTTCACCCGTGCGTTCTGCAAACTACCGGCCCACCTACCGCTTTTTCCTGGTGCTCCTGCTGATTGATGTGCTGGTGCTGGGCTATATTGGCGGTGCGGAGGCAAACGGCGTCAACATCGTGATCGGCCAGATCGCGGCCGTCTATTATTTCGCGCACTTTCTGATCATCCTGCCGATCATCTCGGCAACCGAGCGTCCGCGTCCATTGCCGAATTCGATTACCGAATCGGTGCTGGGCAAGCATGCAAAGTCGACTGGCGGCAGCTTCGGCGCCGCGGTTCCGGCCGAATAAAGGGCATCCAGACCAATGGTTCGCATCATCTCCTTCATCGTTGGCTTGGGCTTTGTCGGCGTCTTGCTCCTCGGGTTGTTTGGCAGCGTGTCTAGCCTGGTGAAAGACCCGGTAGCGCCAACCGTAACCGAAGAATTCTTCCGTGAGCACAAGGAAGTTGCCTTTGCCAGCGACGGTCCGATGGGCAAGTTTGATCGCGCCCAGCTCCAGCGCGGGCTTCAGGTGTACAAAGAAGTCTGCTCGGCCTGCCACTCGCTCGGTCTGGTTGCGTTTCGTGACCTCACCAAGCTTGGTTATTCCGAAGGTCAGGTGAAGAAATTCGCTGCTGATTGGGGCACCAAGGCGCAGGTGCAAGATCCCAAGACCGGCGACCGAAGCGAGCGGCCGAATCTTCCTGCCGACAAGTTCCCAACGGTCTATTATCCTGGCCAGGGCGTGCCGCCAGATTTGTCGCTGATCACCAAGGCGCGGCACGGCGGGGCAGCCTATATCTATTCGCTGCTGACCGGATATGCCGATCAACCAGAGGCGCTGTTGAAGCATTTCCCCGATGCGAAGACGCCGGATGGCCTATATTACAACCCGTATTTCCCGAACCTCAACATCGCGATGCCGGCACCGCTTTCCGAAGGGGCGGTAACCTATGCCGATGGTACCAAAAATTCGGTCGATCAGATGGCGAAAGATGTGTCGGCATTCCTCGTATGGACTGCAGAACCGGAGCTTGAGCAGCGCCATTCGACCGGGTTGGCCGTGCTGGGCTTCCTGCTGATCGGCACCTTGCTGGCTTATGGTTCCTACCGGACGGTCTGGCGGAATGTGAAGCATTGAGCGTGTCGGTGACCGCTAATGATGATCTGGCGGCGCTGATCCGCACGATCCCCGACTTTCCAAAGCCGGGGATCATGTTCCGCGATATCACCACGTTGCTGCTTGACCCCAAGGGGTTGGCAATGACGGTGGACCGTATGGTCGCCGCCGTGGACGGCCCGGTTGATCTGGTTGCGGGTATTGAGGCGCGCGGGTTCCTGTTCGCTGCTGCGATGGCTGTGCCGTTGAACGCGGGCGTGCTGTTGATCCGCAAGGACGGCAAATTGCCCGGCGCGACCATCGCGGAGGATTACGCGCTGGAATATGGCACTGACCGGATTGCGATGCATGAAGACGCGCTCGTCCCCGGTCAGCGCGTGTTGCTGGTCGATGATCTGATCGCCACCGGCGGCACCGCCCGGGCGGCAATACGGCTGCTGCGAAAAGCGGGCGCCGCTGTTACGCAAGCGCAGTTTGTGGTTGATCTGCCCGATCTTGGCGGGGCGGATGCGCTGCGCTCAGATGGTATTGATGTGCACGCACTGGTGGCGTTCGGCGGGCACTGATCGCCCCGATTACCCTGCCGCCATTACCCCGCCGGCCGCGTCGCGATCAGCCCAATCGCAATCGTCGTCATCACCGCATCGCCATCCTGATTGCGCACGGTAATCTTGCTGCGGTAACTGCCCATTTCTGGTCGGCTGTTCGACGCCCGCTTGTCCAGGATTTCGGTTTCAATCGACAGCGTATCGCCGGGATAGACGGGCTTTAACCAGCGTAGTTCTTCCTGCCCGGGCGATCCCAATCCGGCCTGTTTGTGCGTTTTGAAATTTTCCACCAACATGGACATCATCATCGCGCAGGTGTGCCAGCCGCTGGCGGATAGCCGCCCGAAATGCGTTTGCGCCGCTGCCTCATCCGACAAGTGAAAGGGTTGCGGGTCAAAGCGCTGTGCAAAATCGATCACCTCGTCACGCGTGACGGCATAGTGCCCGAATGCTGCGAGCGTGCCGGGCTGGATGTCTTCGAAATAGATCATGCCGGCAGTGTCCAATGCAGCAACGCGCTTGGCAAGCCCTAACGCGGCGCTAAAGCCCCGCGAAAGGGCCGATCATCGCCGTCAAGGTCGGGGCCAGCGGGCAGCTTCAGCAAGCTACGCAGCATCGGGGCGACATCAACATTGTCAAAGCGGGGCAGGGTGCCGCCCGTGCGGATCGCCGGGCCGCTGGCGATGAACAGCGCCGCCATATCGGGCACCGCAGGGTCATACCCATGCGCGCCGCCGTCGCGGATCGGGCGATCGGTGGTGGGGGCCTTGTCCAGGATCAGCCAGCCGCTTTCCGCCAAACAGATATAGGTCGGTACGCGCGGGTGCTTGCCATAATGCAGCGCGGGTGGAATCTGCGCCTTGGGCCAGCATTGCATATGCGCGTTGGGCAGCGCGATGGCGGCGGCGAGCGCGGCTTCCTTGCCCGGCATCGGTTCAATCCCGGCATAGGGTCCGCCGCTGACGAAGCGAAAGCTGTCGGGGGCAGCGAGCTGGTCAAACCGGATGACGCGGCTAGGGCCGGTGGCGGCCATGCCATGATCAGCGACGATCACCAGATTGGCGGGCTGGCCCAGCGCCGCCAGTTCAGCGCGCAGCCGCCCGATGGCGGCATCAGCATCGGCCACCACTTCGGTCGTCTTCGGGCTGTCCGGGCCAAAGGCGTGCCCCGCCGAATCGACTGTGTCGAAATATAGCGTCAGGAACTGCGGGCGGGTTGCGAGCGGGCGCCGGAGCCAGTCGATCACCGCATCGACCCGCTGGCGGTTGCTCACCTCATGCCCATATTGCTGCCAGTCGCTGGGCCGCTGCCCGTCAAAGCTGATATTCGCGCCCGGCCAAAACATCGTGGCGGTGCGGATGCCGGCACGCTCAGCGGTGATCCAGATCGGCTCGGCCTGGGTCCACCAGAATGGCTCCTCGCTTTGCATCGTAAAGGTCATGCCGGGATGCCCGGCATCCTCCATCCGGTTGCCGACGATGCCGTTACGATCAGGCCGCAACCCGGTAACAAGCGTCCAGTGATTGGGAAAAGTGACGCTGGGGAAGGACGGCCGCATCGACGCGCTGATCCCGCTAGCTGCCAGTGCATTCAGATTGGGCGTCACCCCGCGCGTGAGATAATCAGGTTTGAACCCGTCAATGCTGATCAGGATCGTTACGGGCGCGCGTGCCTCGGTGGACGCTGCAACGGCCGCCGGGCGCGGCGCATCGACCGGCGCGGTCACACACGCTTGAAGCAGGGCGGCAAGGGCCGCAGCGGCAATTCGGGATGGCCAACGCATTGGGAAGCCATGGCCGGAATTGGCGTCAGTAATGTGACAATACGCAACTTGCGTCCATTGACGACGTTTGTAGTCATGTTTATATCTGTAGTCGATTTGCGAGTATGGGGTTGTAGATGGCAAACAAGATGAAACTGGTATTGATCGTTGGCGTGGCAATGATGGCTGGCGGTAACAGCGCTGGACCTTCGCTTTGTGCCCAGGCAGCAGCCGTGCTGCCGAATTTGGCCTGTGTCGAAAGCGCTGACGGAGTCGCGTTGGCGGGTGACATCGCGAGGGCACAGCGCTTGCTGGAACTGTCCGATGCGGGTGTCGTCCGCTTCAACGAGTATTTCGGACGCCAGGCGCTACGCTATGCGGTGGCGGAAGGGCCGGATGCCCCGGTTTCAAGCGAAAGCGTGGCCGGCTTGCGCAGGGCCGGGTTCAAGGTCGTGTTACCCTGGGTTTCCGCAAAAGTTTACCGTGAGCAGGTGGAAAAGTCGATCCGCCGTGGCGTGGAAGCGCAAATGGCTGGGCGCCCGCAAGAAGAAATAAATGCAACGGTGCAAATGGCTGTCGATCGCCAGGTGAAGCCGGCAACCCTCGCTCAAGTAGATCTGGCGGCGGTATCACATGAGCTTGGGCATTATTGGTTCTGGCAAGGCTATTGGCCGAATTCTACGCTCAGCGAGGAAAAACATTATGGCGGTCCGAGCCCTGACTGGCTTGACGAGATGTCTGCCGTGCTGATGGAGGCCCCTGTCAGTTTCGATAATCGTGTGAAGCAATTTGCCCAACGCTATGCCGAATACCGGACCGATCCGCAAAAGGCTGGTGAAAATACCCGACTGACTTTCGATCTCATTAATTTCTTTTCCGAAAAGCACCCAGCACACCTTCTGGTAAAGCAAGTAAACCAGCAGAGTGGTACTGAAGCGAACAAGGACACCTTGCGCGTGATCTCTGGCGACGATGCGCGCAAGATCGCCGAAAGCAGCGTTCGTTTCTACCTCCAGTCTGCGGTGGCAGCCCAATATCTGATCGACCGGACGGGAGACCGGCGCGTTTTCGCTAAGATTGCCGAGGCGTTCGTTCGCGGCGAGACAATCGACCAATGGCTCGCGAATAAGGAACCCAAGGGCAGTTTACCGCGCGACCTGAAGGCGCTGCAGGCCGATTGGATGGCCTGGCTGGACAAGCGCTTTCCAGAACAGGCGGCCAAACCGGCCGCCTGATGGCTGGCGCGGGCGGCGGCGTGGTCAGACGTTAAACCGGAACAGCATCACGTCGCCGTCATGCACCACATAGTCCTTGCCCTCTTGCCGCAGCTTGCCCGCGTCGCGCGCGCCGGCTTCGCCTTTCAGGGCGATGTAATCGGCAAAGGCGATGGTTTCCGCGCGGATGAAGCCGCGTTCGAAATCGGTGTGGATTTCGCCTGCCGCCTGCGGGGCCTTGGCACCAACATGCACCGTCCAGGCGCGGGTTTCCTTGGGGCCGACGGTGAAAAAGGTTTGCAGCTTCAGCAATTTGTACCCGGCGGTGATGACGCGGGCGAGGCCGGTTTCCTCCAGCCCCAGTTCGCTCAGAAACTCGCCGCGCTCCGCCGGGTCCATCGTGGCGATTTCAGCCTCGATCGCGGCGGAAACAACGACCGCCTCTGCCCCTTCGGCCTTGGCCTTTTCAAACACGCGGGCGGACAGCGCATTGCCGTTCGCCGCATCGCCCTCATCAACATTACACACATAGAGCACGGGTTTTGAGGTGAGCAATTGCGCCTGGTGGAACACCCGCGCTTCGTCCTCGTCGCGGGGCTCGGTCAGCCGGGCGGGCTTGCCTTCGCGCAGCAGATCAAGCGCCTGGCCGAGCACGCTGGCGGCGATTTTGGCTTCCTTGTCGCCCTGCATCGCCTTTTTCAGGGCGGCGGGAACGCGCTTTTCGAGCGATTCAAGGTCTGACAGCATCAGTTCGGTTTCGACCGTTTCGGCATCGGCGATGGGATCAACCTTGCCCTCGACGTGCGTCACGTCGCCGTCCTCAAAACAGCGCAGGACGTGGACGATGGCGTCCACCTCACGGATGTTGCCCAGAAACTGGTTGCCCAGCCCCTCGCCCTTGCTCGCCCCGCGCACCAGCCCGGCAATGTCGACAAAGCCAAGCTGGGTTTCGATGATCTTGGCCGAGCCGGCAATGTCCGCCAGCTGCTTGAGCCGCGGATCGGGCACCGCGACATTGCCGACATTGGGCTCAATCGTGCAAAATGGATAATTCGCCGCCTGCGCCGCTGCCGTCTCCGTCAGCGCGTTGAACAGGGTGGACTTACCGACATTGGGCAGCCCGACGATACCGCAACGAAATCCCATGAATGATCCTTGATGATGGTGGCCGATGTCGGCCGATCTGTGGATGGCCCGATAGGCGGTTAGCGCGCGAAATGCCAGTGCGGGGTGGGGGGAAGGCGGCATGGGTGCCAACAGCCCCGCTCATGCGGGACCCCGGACTTGATCCGGGGTCCCGCTGCCTTGCCCGGCTAAAGTAAAGCGGGACCCCGGATCAAGTCCGGGGTGACGCGGAGGGTGGAATGACCGGTTTCGCCCCAGTTGCGGTCGTTGATGTTGTGCTCCCGCGAAGGCGGGAGCCCAGGCTGGGTCCCCGCCTTCGCGGGGACACATCTGAAGTTGACGTGCCCGCTAACTACCAATAGCAGCCGTTACGCCCTCCCCTACCACCGATAGTTAAAACTCACGCTGATCCGCTCACCCCCGGACTTACTGGTGCCCTCATGCGGCATCACCTCATGCCGCAGCCAGCTTTCCCATAGCAGCACGGTGCCGGGCTGTGGTTCCACGTATACAAATGTCCGCAGATCCTCTGGCGCGTCGTTGCGGCGGGTGGGGGCTGCCATCATCATTGCCAGACGCGGGTCTTCGAGTTTCAGCGCGCCAGCACCCGGCGGCACCGCGACATAGACCGTGCCCGATACCACGCTGTGCGGGTGGATATGCCCCGAATGCGTGGCGCCGGGCTTCATCACGTTGACCCATAAGCTATCGAGCTTCAGCTTGCGCCCGCCGAGATCAAATGCGCAATCATCGGCAAAGGCGGCGACATGCTTGTCGAGCAGCTTCACCAGATCGCCCATGACCGGATCGCGCCGGGGCAGATCGTTCAGCGAGGCATAGCTGGTATAGCCGCGATAGCCGTTGGCCTTGCTCCACGCGCGGCCCGCACGGTCTTCTTCCGCCAGCATCAGGCAGGATTGCGCCAGATCGTCGACCAGCGCGGCGTTGTTGAGTGCGCCCTGATACAGCCGGGTGGCGAATAGCGACCGGGTTGTCATGGCTGTTGCCTCAGCGCGACATCATTCATGAAACGCACATCGTCGCCCGCCGCCAGCCAATGCGCTTCGGCCGCAACCGCGCCCAGCATTTCGGCCAGATCATCCATTTCGGCCTTGGCGAAATTGCCCAGCACATGGCCGGTTACCTTGTCCTTGTGCCCCGGATGGCCGATCCCCAGCCGAACACGGCGAAAATTTTCGCCGATATGCGCGACGGTGGAGCGGATGCCGTTATGCCCGGCGGTGCCGCCGCCCCGTTTCACCTTGACGCGAAACGGATCGAGATCGAGCTCGTCATAAAACACCGTCACGTCCTGCGGCTCCAGCTTGTAGAAGCGCATCGCCTCGCCAATCGATTGGCCGCTGTCGTTCATGAAGGTGGCGGGTTTGAGCAGCAACAGCTTTTCGCTGCCCCGTTCATGGGCAATCCGGGCCTCTATCGCCCAGCCCAGAAAGCGCTTTTTGGGCGCTTCAAAATCATGGAAATCGGCAAGGGCGTCCAGCGCCATAAACCCGGCATTGTGCCGGTGCAGCGCATATTGCGCGCCCGGATTGCCAAGGCCTGCCCAGAGTTGCACGGTTTAAGCCCTCTCCCTTGTTCGGGAGAGGGCCAATTCCTGTTGTTACTCGCCAGCGTCGGCGGCTTCGCCTTCGCTCGATTTGAGCGCTGACGGGGCGACGATGGTAGCGATGGTGAAGTCGCGGTCCTCGATCGTCACCTTGCTGCCCTTGGGCAGGGTAACAGCCGAGATGTGGATCGAATCACCCACATCAAACCCGGCGAGCGAGATTTCGACATCGTCCGGAATTTCCGATGCGTCGCATACCAGCTCGAGCTCGTGGCGAACGATGTTGAGCACACCGCCGCGCTTGATGCCGGGCGAGGTTTCTTCATTGGTGAAGCGCACGGGAACCTGCACGGTGACGGTCGAATGTTCACCGATGCGCAGGAAATCGACATGAACGGGCCGGTCAGTAACCGGGTCGAACGCGACATCCTTTGGCAACGTCAGCGCAGGCGTGCCGGCAACGTCCAGGATCACGGTGGAATTCATGAAATGCCCGGTCATCAAAGCGCGCATCAGCGCCTTTTCCTCTAGGTGAATCGAGACGGGGTCTTGCTTGTTGCCGTAAATCACGGCGGGTACGCGGCCTTCACGACGGAGTGAACGGGAGGCTCCCTTGCCAACCTGTCCACGCGTCTCGGCTGCGAGCGTCAGCTGTTCGCTCATGTCAGTCTCCGATATGCATGTGTCAATTCCAGCCAAGCCTCCAGGGATGACCCTGACCGGAAGCAGCGGCGCTTAGCGGAACGGGGGGGCAAGCGCAAGGTCGCGTTGGATTGCAGTTTACTGCACCCGCCGCACCGATAGCCCCGCCCGGCGGAGCATCGCCACCACCGATTCCCGGCCCGCCAGATGTCCCGCACCTACCGCGACAAACACCTTGCCCGGCATCCGCATTCGCCCCGCGATCCAGCGGCTCCAGCGCTGGTTGCGGTTGGTGAGCAGCGCGGCGTGCATTGCAGGGGCCCCGGCAAACAGCCGATCATTGCTGCGGGCCATTGCGGCCACATTGCCCGCTGACCATGCCGCCAGTGTGCGCGCATATCCGTCGCGATCGGTGATCGCCAGCACGAGCAAACGGCGCTGATCGGCTGCGCTTAGCCCGTCGAACAACGCCAATTGGCTGCCCGCGGTTTCCAGCGCGCGCTGCGGACGACCGGCAAAGCGGCCCGCCAGCACGCGCTCAACGCCGTTGGCCACGCTCGCCCCCGCTGCCCGCGCACGGCCATTTTCCAGCGCCAGCGCGACCGCCCAGCTTTCCTGCGTGTCAAGGACAGATGCCGTTTCCCCTGCGTCGGCAATGGCGCGTTCCAGCGCCGGGCGCAGTCGGGCGGGGGCGCGGGCCGCGATGGTGGGCAGGCCGTTGCTATGCGCCAGTGCGGCAAATTGCGGGCCAATCACCGCTGGATCGGGCGGAAGAATTTCAGTGACAAGCATATCGGCGCGATCAATCGCGTGGCGGATCGCCGGGGTTTCCCAAGTAACATTTGAGGGCAGGGCGTGGATCGTGCCGAATAGCCAGATGATCGTATCAGCATCGCGCACCACGAAAAGCGCCGGCCGCGCCGGGGAAGGGCGCGGCCGGCTGCAACCGGGCAACATGATCAGCGCGGCGATGAAGAGGGGCGAGATCAGCCGCAACCGCATTTGCCCGGCAACGCTCAATATTTGACCCGTGTCGCCGTTAGCTTGTGGGTGCCAAGCTGCACCTGAACGCTGTCCTTGCCAGCCAAATGGCCAGCGCCGACCGCCATGAACACTGTACCGGGCTTTTTCATGCGGTCATCGATCCAGTTCGCCCAGCGAATGTTACGCTTGGTGAGCAGCGCATCGCGCAGTTCGGGGGTGTCCACGCCTTCATTCATCGTCATCGCCAGCGCATCGGGATCGCCCTTGGCCCATTGCGCGACCATCTTGTCGAGCGATTCGCCAATCTTGGGTAAATCCTTCAACATCTGCTCAAGATAGTTGATCTGGGTGGCTTCGGGTAGGGTATCGAATACTTCAAGCTGCCCCCGGAAGGTTTCAAGCGCAGAAATAGGCTTGTTGGCGGCCTTTGCGGCGGCGGTGAGAATTGTTTCCGCGCCGCTATTGGGATCATAACCGAGCTTTGGCAGCGATACGAGCGATAGCGTGAGCGCGACGTACCAGGGCTTGAGCACTTCGAGTTGGGCGGCAGGCAAGCCATTATCGGCCAATGCCTTTGCCAGCACGGAGCGCTCGGCCTCTGGCAGTTTTTGCGATAGTGGCGGGCCATCTGGATCGACGACCGTCGCCCTAATAATCTTCTGCGCCTCGGTAGGCTCAGGCTGGATCAGTTCGAGCACCAGTTCATCACTCTTGTCGAACGCGGCCTTCACGCCTTCATCGAACCAGCTAAGGCCCGGCTTCAGCACATGCACGGTGCCGAACAGATAAATCGTCGTGTCGTCATCCTCTACCACCCACAATGCGGGGTCGGCATCTACCGTGGCGACGGGGGCGGCAGGAGCGGGGGCAGGCGCTGCCGTTTGGGCAATGGCAGGGGTACCTATGATCAGGGCAAGGCTGGCGGTCACGCCAAGGAAACGCATTTTCATCACGTAAAACCTTTTAAAATTGTTAGGTTGGGTAGCGCGTATCAGGCGTTCAAAAACGGAATTTGTGCCAGAAATAGGCGACCATTGTCGCTGCGACCGTGATCACGAACAGCGTATCGTGCATCGGTTCTGCCACCATTCCGCCTTTCCACAGCAGATACCAGCAGGGGTACAGCGTCATGTAGATATTCACGCCCCAAATGGCGCCGACATAGTTGTTCTTCAGCTCCAGCTCGTCGATGGACCGGTAATAACGCCAGCACCCACCCGCAATCAGCACCAGATAAAACACCACCGCGCCAATCGCGAAGGCTGGCGGGAAGGTGCCGATCCCTGCTGGCACCTCGTGTTCCACAAATGAGCCGACCAGCCCGAGCACGAAACCGCCGAGCATCAGCCCGCCAATCGTCATCATCACCCGGCGCGACTGTGCCTTTGACGCCCGCTCGCCGGGACCAATTTCCCGGTTAGCCCCAATTTTCCGGTCACCCATTGTCGATTTCGCCATCATCGAAAATCTCCTCGATCCGCATGTCGAACAAACGGCCGATGCGGAACGCCAGGGGGAGTGAGGGATCGTACTTGCCGGTTTCGATCGCGTTAACGGCCTGGCGGGACACGCCCAGCCGACCACCAAGCTCTGCCTGGCTCCAGTCGCGTTCTGCGCGCAAAACCTTCAGTCTGTTCTTCATCAATCCTGTCCACATGGGCGTGAACCCCGCATCCTCTTTGTCACTGTTGCCTGACCCAATGTCAAGCAACACTGACTAAATGCACATGATTCGCGGCAATGTCAAGCGACACTGACAATTGGTAATTGTCCCCTTACCCTAAAGCCGTCCAGGCCTAGCATCCCATGCGTAAGCATTGACCCGCCACATCGCCCACGCCAAAGGTGCCAGCGTTCAATGTTGCACCTGCGAAAGTCGCCCCTTGGCCGTTCAACCGCCCAATTCTCCGCAAAGTTCTCCGCTAAGCTTTCAGGCCATGATCCTGAAGCTCCATGAATATTGGAGCGCGCATGGCTGCCTGATTCTGCAAGCCTATGACATGGAAATGGGGGCGGGCACGTTCCACACCGCCACCACGCTGCGCGCGCTGGGGCCGGAGCCATGGAACGCGGCGTTCGTGCAGCCATGCCGTCGCCCCACTGACGGCCGATATGGCGAGAATCCCAATCGGCTGCAGCATTATTATCAGTATCAGGTGATCCTGAAACCCAGCCCGCCCAATTTGCAGGAGCTGTATCTGGGCAGCCTGGCCGCAATTGGCATCGATATGCTTAGCCATGATATCCGCTTTGTGGAGGATGATTGGGAAAGCCCCACGCTGGGCGCCTGGGGGCTTGGCTGGGAAGTGTGGTGCGACGGGATGGAGGTGACGCAGTTCACCTATTTCCAGCAAATGGGCGGCTTTGATTGCAAGCCGGTGGCGGGCGAGCTGACGTACGGGCTGGAACGGTTGGCGATGTATATCCAGAACAAAGACAGCATTTACGATCTGGCGTATAATGACGCGGGCGTGACCTATGGCGACGTGTTCCTTGAAAATGAGCGCCAGATGTCGGCGTGGAATTTTGAGGTGGGGAACACCGACAGCCTGGTGGAGCAATTCCGCATGCACGCCGCCGAATGTGAAAATTCGCTGGCGGCAAAGCTGCCAATCCCGGCCTATGAACAGGCGATCAAGGCCAGCCATGTCTTCAACCTGTTGCAGGCGCGCGGCGTGATCTCTGTCGCCGAGCGCCAAGCCTATATGGGCCGCGTCCGCGATCTGGCGAAGGGCGCTTGCGGCGCATGGATGGAGAAGAACGGGTGGGCGGCGTGATATCGCCCGGAAATCCTCCCCGGGACGGGGAGAGTGACGGCTTTGGCTTGCCCCCGGTAAGCCAAGATAGTGTCCGGGGGACACTATCTCGCCGTCACTCGCGGAGCGCCGGAGGGGGCGGGCCGCAAACGCTACGCCGCCCAGAAGTATACGAAGCACGCCGCGCGCGCGGTGAAATGAGCCTGCCAGAGGTTTTGTTGTGGCAGCGGCTGAAAGGCTCGCCGCAAGGTATTGCCTTTCGCAAGCAGCATCCGATCGGTTCCTATCGCGCCGATTTTTACTGCGCCGCTGCCAAGCTGGTGATCGAAGTGGACGGCATGGCCCACGATATGGGTGATCGGCCGCAACGCGACACCGCGCGCAACGCCTGGCTTGCGGGGGCGGGGTACGAGATCGTCCGGATCGCTGCCGCTGATGTGTTGAAGAATGCCGATGAGGCGGCCCAGCGGATCGTCGCGCTTGCGGCGGCCCCCCTCCACCGCCAGCCTGAAGAAGGCTGGCGGTCCCCCTCCCCGCAAGCGGGGAGGATCGAAGAATGACTGACTTCCTGCTCGAACTTCGCTCAGAAGAAATTCCTGCCCGGATGCAGGCCCGCGCGCGGGAGGATCTCGCCAAGCTGTTCATCGCAGAACTTGCGACGGCGGGCCTGCCTGCGCCGGCGATCACCACCTATGCCACCCCGCGCCGCCTGGTGTTGATCGCGCGGGATTTGCCGCTCGAAACAGCGGCGGTTTCCGAGGAAATCAAAGGCCCCAAATCCGCTGCGCCGCCGCAGGCGCTGGAGGGGTTTTTGCGCAAAACCGGCCTCACCCGCGATCAACTCGTTGAGCGTGACGGCATATTGTTCGCGGTAATCGACAAGCCCGGCCGCGCGACTGCCGATGTGCTTGCAGAGGCCATCCCGCGCATCATCCGCGCCTTTCCCTGGCCCAAATCGATGCGCTGGGGCGACGCCTCGCTATCCACAGAGAGTTTGCGGTGGGTCCGGCCCCTGCAGGGCATTATTGCGCTGCTGAACAGCGCAGTCGTCGGCTTCGAGGTCGCGGGGATTGCGAGCGGGCGCGAAACTTTTGGCCACCGCTTCCATTCCACCGGCGCGATCAGCATCGAGAGCGCGGCAACCTATGCCGAACAGCTTCGCGATGCGCACGTCATCGTCGATCAGGATGAGCGCGCGAACATCATCGCGCTGGGCGCCAAAATGGCCGCGCGCAAGGCGGGCCTGACGCTGATTGAGGATGCCGGGCTGCTGGCGGAGAATGCCGGGCTCACCGAATGGCCGGTGCCGCTGCTCGGGCGCTTCGATGCGGCGTTTCTGGATGTGCCGCCTGAGGTGATCCAGCTGACGGCGCGGGTGAACCAGAAATATTTCGTGTGCGCGGATGCGGAAGGGAAACTCGCCAACGCGTTCATCTGCACCGCCAATATCGATGCGGCGGATGGCGGCGCAAAGATTGTCGACGGCAACCGCAAGGTACTGGCGGCACGGTTGAGCGATGCGAAATTCTTCTACGACACCGATTTGAAGGTGAAGCTGGAGGATCAGGCGAAAAAGCTCGACCGGATCGTGTTTCATGAAAAGCTGGGCACCGTGGCGGACAAGGTCGCGCGCGTCGCTAAACTGGCAAGATGGCTGGTGGAAGAGGGGATCGTAAACGAAAAGCCCCTCCCCTTCAGGGGAGGGGTTGGGGTGGGGGCTCTCCCCACTAACCCC
>JAKFUX010000040.1:0-58311 GCA_021732465.1 Sphingomonas sp. | reverse complement strand
GTGATGAAAGTGATGGCCTATGCGAAAAATCGCGACGCGGGGCGGCGAGTAGCAGGGGGTATGAGCGGATCGAAACGCTCGACCGGAGGGGGGATGCGACGATGGCAAAGAGCGGGTGGTGGCTTGGGGCAGCGCCGTCCACTCGCTTAGTATAATCCGGGAATGTAGGAAAGTGTGGCTAAAAGATGCCTAGTGGAGACGTACGGTCATGTATCGTAGAATTTGTCGGTTGGGTTTGGCTCGTTGATGACCAACGATATTAGACAAGGATAGGCCACCGCAACAGCCACCGCCATCCATTCAACGGTTGCTGAGCGGCAATGACTTGAGCTAACCTTGGTTCACGTTTCTGTCCAAGCAAGGAGCGATTCGCGTGCCGAAGCAATATTTTCGCCAATTAGTTCAATTGTCGATCAAGGATTTCTCAGTGGAGGGGTTCACTGGCTCGGTTGAATCGGCCGATATTCTACTGCAGCCGGACGCCCTTGCTCAACTCGATGCTCATTATGTGGGCGCCTATTGTGTTGTTGTGCATGACGCGATCAACGATACAGCCTTGGATGCATACCTCAACGGGGATGGAATAAAAGACGATTCTGGCAGATCGGTCATGGTATTGTTCGAGCCGTTACCGCGTCGGCGGCGAATGGCAGCACCGACAGGCATCGGCTTAGGTGATTTGGGCGAGACGCGGCCTATGGCTGATTTCGTTCGCGGTTTGCTTTCCGGAACCCCCGTCGTCCTTCCCGGCGCCTTGCTTCTTGAACGGCTTTCTGTACCGGGGAACCCAATCTACATAACACTCGAAGGGGCTGATGGCGTCGCGCGGCTGCGCACGCTGTTCGCGTATGCGGCAGCGAATGTTGATGGAAGAAGCGGGGCACTCGACATAAATTCAGTTGCGCACGCGCTCGCAATCGGCGGCAAGCCATATCAGCGCGGTGAAGCTATGTCGGTCAGCGAAGCGCTGCGCGTAGCGCTGCGCAAGCTATGGGACGCGCGCAGTGATCTCGCGGTGTTGATCGGCGCGGGTATCAAACTCGCCCGTAGGAAGGCGGAATGACGGCCGAGCCACGGCTCGCCAGCGTCGCGCGTAAGCTGTTCGAGGGTGCGCGGCTTTTCGGCCTCGCTGCTGGACAGTTCGGCCCTCCAAAAGAAGAGCGGGTCGCTTCTTTCGTGTATCGGCGTGTCGCACCGCTCAGCGCGATGCTATTCGCCGCCAGACATTTCGAAGTCGAGCTTGGCGTTCCCGAGCGAATGACTTTCTTCTACAATACGAATGACTGGCCTGCGGACGCGCCGCCGGCGGGCTGGTTGGTCGAATGCCCCGAGCCGCCCCGCGACGTTGCGTTACGGTCAATGTCTGGCTTCTGGCTCCTGCAGTGCCGAGACATGGGCGACGCACGGCTGATGCGCGGCGCGCTCTGGATACTTCATCGCCACGGCTATAGCATCGCGCTCGACTTTTTGCTCGATTCGATAGTTTCTGGCGTGATCGTCAACGCCAACACCGCGCGTCGGACTCTAATGGCGCTGCTCGGAGCGCGCCGCAGGGTCACGACAGACGATCATGTCCTCAGCTATTTCGCATCAAGCGTACCGACCACGCTGGCGGCTTGGACAGAACTCAATTGCGATGGGCCGCTCCCCGATTTTTTGCATCGCGAGCGCCGCTCCAACCTGACCGACGATCTCGATTTGCTGCAGGAGCGGTTTGCTACACGGATCGACGCTGTTCGGGCGGCAAGCAATGCCGACGAGTGGATAACCGGCCGGGCAGAACTTTCGCGGCTTGCTCGTGTGATTGCCGAGCTTTTCCAGGACTTGGGGCTCGACGAGGATCTCGCCTACGGCGCCTTCACCGCACAGGTTGAGGAGATCAAGGCCGACGGTGGGATGTTTTTCTTAGAGTACGATGACACGTTCAGCGACCGTGATCGCGCGGAAATCTCTTGGGTCCCAGCGGAAGCGATGGGCAAAATGAGCTCGTTTTACGACGCGGATTGGCTCGACCAGATTATGGACGAGCGGGCACTCGTGCCAGACACATTGCTCGACCTTTATTTTGACGCTCCCGAACGGATTGGGGAACGAGTCACCGATCCTTGGCTTTCGCCGTCTACGCATCTGCGCGTGGCATTTGCAGAAGCGGTAATGGATGAGCCGTCATTCTATCCGTTCACGCCGGTTGGAACCGGCTTCTTACCGTTCCCTCCCGATATGCTGCGTGAGGCGATTACGGCGTTAGGTGCGACTGCCGACGACGATGACCTTGCCGCGATGCTGGATATCCTTCGGCGCGGATATAGCGGCGAGGTTAGAGCTTCCGACGGAGAGGAGATGGCGTATATCGGCAACGTGGCGGTCGCAGAGGCGACCGCAGCCCGGCTTGCAGCCAAAGTCGGGGTCGATAAATGGCGGCTTGAGGACTGGCTCGACCGAGCTTATCGTCGTGCCTGCGGAGATTTCGCGTTGGTTTCTCTGAGAGCTTTGGTCTCGCGCGAGCCTTCGTATTTCTCCTCTGTGGAAGAGTATGTCACCGTCTTCCCAAACTCATGCTATGGATATCAGGAACTCGCGATCGAACAGGATTTAGCTGGGAAGTCGGAGGCGGCTTGGGTCGCGATAGAGACTGCACTTGTCCTGGAGCCCGACAATGATGTCGTCTGGCAGTCTGCGGCAGTGATTCTCGGCAGGCTTGGTGATCATAGTCAAGCTCTGGTGGCTCAGCTCATGGCTCAATATCTCGCGGACAGACCACCGCTGAATTCAGCGTAGAGTTTGATGGCTTGAACTTGACCCGTTCGTTTCGAGCACATTCGAGAAACATGCCACCAAAACCTCACGGGGTGTCTCGACTTTGCTCGACACGAACGGAAATTTGTTCAGATTCAATCCAGCGTCATCTCGCCCTAGAGCCGCTTTCGACGTTGCGAAATCGCTTAAACTCCTCTCGTTCAGGAAAGGGGGAGTTGGTTTAAGCACTAGCCACCTGATTGGCATTACTCGGCTGACCCCCCCTAAGCCGCCAACAACCCCTGCGCGCCTCCCAAATCCACCGACACCAGCCGGCTTACCCCCTGCTCGATCATCGTCACGCCGAACAGCCGGTGCATGCGGCTCATCGTTACCGCGTTATGCGTGACGATCAGGTAGCGGGTGCGGGTTTCCTGGGTCATGCGGTCGAGCAGGTCGCAGAAGCGTTCGATATTGGCGTCGTCCAGCGGCGCATCGACTTCGTCCAGCACGCAAATCGGCGCGGGGTTGGTGAGGAACAGGCCGAATATCAGCGCGACGGCCGTCAGCGCCTGTTCGCCGCCCGACAGCAGCGTGAGCGATTGCAGCTTCTTGCCCGGCGGCTGGGCCATGATTTCAAGGCCCGCCTCCAGCGGATCATCCGAATCGATCAGTTCCAGATGGGCGCTGCCGCCGTCGAACAAGGTGGTGAACAGCCGCCGGAAATGCCCGTCGACCGCCTGAAACGCCGCAAGCAGCCGCTGGCGCCCTTCGCGGTTCAGCGTGCCGATCGAGCCGCGCAGCCGGTTGACGGCCTGGCCCAGTTCATCACGCTCCGCTGCATTGGTGGTGCTGGCGGCTTCCAGTTCGGCAAGTTCGGTTTCGGCGACCAGATTAACCGGCCCAATCCGTTCGCGCTCCACGCTCAACCGTTCGTGGCGCTGGGATTCATCGGCGGGGGTGCGGATGTCGTCGGCGCGAAAGCCCACGCGTTCGGGCAGCACCGGCGGCGGGCATTCGAACCGCTCCCCTGATAGCCGCCCCATTTCCACCCGGCGCAGTTCCTGATTCTCCGCGCGCGCCGCCGCCCCTGCCCGCACCTCGCGCGCTTGCGACAATAGCTCGGCGGCCTGGCGGGCGGTTTCCTCTATCGTGCGCAGCGCCGCCTCGCCCTGGCGTTCGGCGGTCTGGGCGGCCTCTGCATCGGTGCGCGCGGCCTGATGCGTCGCCTCAAGCTCAGCGATTTGCCGGTCGAGAATGGCGGGGCGGACGGCTAGGATCGCGGCGTCCTCCGCCAGTTGCTCCGCCCGCTTGGCCATATCGGCGATGCGCCGCGCCGCCTCGCCCGCCCGCGCACGCCAGTTGCGGGCATCGGCCTGACCAGTCGCCAGCCGTTCGCGATCAACCGCCAGATCGCGGTCAAGCGATGCCCGGTCAGCCCGCGCCTGCGCCACGGCGGTGCGCCGCTGATCCGCCTCGCCCTGGAGTGCGGCGACCTGATCGCGGGTTTCGCGGCCATCGGGCAGCGTGGCGTGGAGCGTGCGGGCGCGGTCCACCTCTGCGCGCGCCTCATCCTGTTCGGCGGCGATGCGTTGGCGGCGGCTGTCGAGATCGGCGGCCTGCGCCTCGATGCGTTCAATCGCGGCGGCGGCGCGGTCCTCTGCGCGTGCTGCTTCGCGTGCGCTGGCATCGGCAGCCTCCAGCAGGCGGCGCGCATCAGCGGCGGCGCGGCGCGAATCGGCGATTGACTGGTCGATGCGGGCAAGCTCGCTATCCGCTTCCTCCACCGCCCGCACGGCAGGACCGCGAAGCTGTTCCAGCGCGCGCAGGCGGTTCATGCGTTCAAGCCGCTCCGCTGCTGCTGCCCCCCCCGATTTGGCGATAAACCCATCCCAACGCCGTAACACGCCCGCCAGCGTCACTAGCCGCTGGCCCACCGCCAGCGCCTGGCCGTCATCTGCATCGGCCACCAGCACTTGCGCCAGCCGCCGGGTAAGCGCGGCGGGTGCAGCCACGTGCCGCGCGAGCGATACGGTGCCGGGCGCAACGGCGGGATCGATCGGCAGCGCGGCAGCGCCCCCCCAATATTGCTCCGCTGCCGGATCAAGCCCCGCCTCCAGATCATCCCCCAGCGCCGCTGCCAGCGCCCGTTCATAGCCCGGATCAGGCCGAAGCTGATCGAGCACCCGGTCCTTCCCCGTGCTGCGGGTCGCCTTGGCCAGCGCGGCGCTTTCGCTGTCGATTGCGGCGAGTTCGGCATGGGCGCTGGCGCGGGCGGATTGGGCACGATCGCGGGTGGCTATCGCGGCGCGCTCCGTCGCGTCGGCATTGGCGAGCGCGGCGCGGGCCGCCTCTGCGTGGCGCAGCGCCTGTGCGCGCGCGTCTGCGGCGGCGGCGCGCTGGGCCAGCAGCGGTGCACTATCGCCCAGGGCGCGCGCTTCTGCGGCCACCCGGTCGGCATCGCGTGTTGCCCGGTCCAGCCGCGCGGTTGCAGCGGCGAGCGCGGCCTGCGCCACCCGCGCCTCTGCCGCTTCGCTGGCCTGTGCCGCCAGCGCCTGCGCCAGCGCCACATCGGCATCGCGGCCAACCCGCTCAGCATCGGCTAGTGCTGCCTCCAGTGCGGGCTGGCGCGCGGTGGCACCCGCCAACCGCGCTTCGATCTGCACCCCTTCCTCGGCAATCCGGGCAAGCGCATCCGCCGCGTCATGCGCCAGCGCCCCTTCGCGCTCCCGATCCGTCACGATGCGCGCCTGCGCTTCGGCCAGATCGGCGATGCGGCGATCAACGCTGCTGCGTTCGGTGCGCAAGGTGGCGAGTTGGTGCCCGGCCTCGCTCGCCCGGTCGCGGGCTGACAGTGATGCCGCCCGCGCGGCCGCCAGCACATCGGTGGCCTGTGCCTGATAGGCAGCGGCGGCGCGTTGCCCCTCTGCAGCCTGCGCCACGCGGGCATCGGCGGTGGTGGCTTCAGCGCGGGCCGCATCAGCAGCAGCAGCGGCATCGCGCCAGCGGGCAAAAATCATCCGCGCTTCGGCGACGCGAATCTGATCGGATAGCGCGCGATATCGTTCGGCCTGCTTGGCTTGGCGGCGCAGCGCGGCGGCGCGCGCTTCCTGCTCGCCGATCAGCTCATCAAGTTTGGCAAGGTTCGCCTCGGTTGCGCGCAGTTTCTGTTCGGCGTCCTTGCGGCGCACATGCAGCCCGGCAATCCCCGCAGCTTCCTCCAGCATCGCCCGGCGCTCAGCGGGGCGCGCGGCGATGACCGCGCTGATCCGGCCCTGGCTGACCAATGCGGGCGAATGCGCGCCCGTGGCGGCATCAGCGAACAGCAGCGACACGTCCTTTGCGCGCACATCGCGCCCGTTGATGCGGTAGGCAGAGCCCGCGCCGCGCTCAATCCGGCGCACGATTTCGGTTTCGTCGCCTGCGGTAATGCCGTCACCGGCCCCGTCGAGCAGAATCGACACCTCGGCAAAGTCGCGCTGCGGGCGTGTGGCGGTGCCGGCGAAGATCACGTCTTCCATCCCGGCACCGCGCATCGACTTTGCGCTGTTTTCGCCCATCGTCCAGCGCAATGCTTCGAGCAGGTTTGATTTGCCGCAGCCATTGGGCCCGACAATGCCGGTCAACCCCGGCTCGATCCGCAGGTCGGCGGGATCGACGAAGCTTTTAAAGCCTGTCAGTCGAAGCCGCTTGATCTGCATGCCGCTGGTTGCCCCCTGGTCGAACGCCCTAGTCGAACGCCCCCGTCAGGCCCCGGCGGCCTTCAGTGCCTTTTCCAGCCCCGGCCAGTCGAGCACGCCGTCGACGACCTTGCCGTTGATGATGAAAGTCGGCGTGCCCGAAATCTTATACTGGGTGTCCGCCGCCTGCAGATTGAGCGCAACCTTGTCGACGGCTGCCTTGTCAGCCAGGCACGCCCGCGCCTTTGCCTCTGGCAGGCCGCGCTGCTTGACGAAATCGAGATAGCCGAGCGTTTCGGACCAGAAGGTCGCGGCCTCAAGCGGCTGCATCGCCTGCACCTTGGCGATCATCTCCTCGGGCAGCGTCGACAAAGGCGCGAGCAGACGCTGTTGTTCAAGCATCATCTGATCGAGCATCGGAAACAGCACGGCATCCTCAACGCACTGACCCAGCAACAACGGCCCCAGATCATAGGGATGCAACGGGAAATCGCGGAATTCATAGGATACCTTGCCCGCCGCGATCGGCCCGGCCTTGAACAGCGGCAGGCCATTGCGGTCAAAATTGGCGCAGGTGGGGCAGGTGCGCGATCCATATTCGATCACCTTGATGGCCGCATCGGGATTGCCCATGCGAAAGCCGCCCTCTGGCGTGCGCGATACGACATCGGTCCAGGCCTTGCCCGCCGGAGCGGCCACCGCCGCAACGGTTGCCGCAGGGGCAGAAACGGTGCCGCCTGCTTCCTTGTTGCACCCGGCAAGCGCCAAAGCGGGCAGAACGGCAAGCATCAAACGCAGCTTCATCACACGATACTCCTTGGTCAAACTTGCCCGTTGGGGGCGGGATAGCGGCGACGGGAAATCAACGGGCACCCTTGGCACGCAGCAAAGGCTCCACTTTTTCCCAGACAAATTCGGCAGTCGGCACGCCGTTGATCACGATTGACGGCGTACCCTTAATCACCTTGCTTGCAGCCTCGCCATTGGCAAGCATCTTGGCAAGGATCGTCTGGTCGGCAAAACAGGCATTGATGCGCGCGGTCGTCAGCCCGCGGGAGCGCATCAGATCAATCAGCCCGCTTGCCTGCGCCCCGGCCCGCACCTGTTCCAGCGGCGTATCGAGCTGAAAGCGTTTCGCGTCGCGCTCCATAAAGCCAATGCCGAGCCCAAGCCACTCGCTTTGCCGCGCAAAAATCTCCTCCGCGCCCTCCACAAAACCCCGGCCACCCGCGCACCGCACCAGCAATGTCGCGCCCAGATCAAGTAAATCGCGCGAAATCGGGCGATATTCGATCGATGTCGACCCTGACCGGATGAACTGCCCCTTCAGCACCAGCGCCGATGCGGCGGAAAATTCCGCGCAGTGGCTGCACGTGAAGCTGAGATACTCGATCACCTTCACCCGCGCCTGCGGGTTGCCAAGGATGACATTGCCGGCAGCCGTTGTCGCCACGGTTGTCGTCCAGTCGCGGGCGCCGGCGACAGGTTTTGAGGCAGGTTTTGCAGCTGGTTTCGCAGGCGGTGATGCCAGCGCGCTGCCCGCCAAGCCAAAAAGGGCGATGCCAACGACAATCATCAGGCGGTTCATTCGACTGGCTCCGGTGGTTCTATCATGGGCGGGCCGCGCGTGGCAGCAACGCCTGCGGCCAATGCCTCCAGCACCGCCTTAAATTCAGGATCGGCAATCGCGCGCAGGCTATCGCCCAGTTCGACCGGCACTGCCCGGATCGAAGGGGGTGCCTTGCGAGCCGGCGGCGCGGGCACATCGCCGCTGCGAATCGTTACCTTGACGATGGCGGCATAGCCAAAGAACCGGTTCACCCGCTCAATAATCTCCGGCGTGATGTGCTGCATCATCGGGCCATGCGCGCCGCGCACCACCAGGGCCAGCGTGCCCTCTGCGCGCTTGCCGTGCGGAAATTTAATCGATTCGGGTGCCGAGACCGCTGCGTAACGCGGCCCGACGATTTCCGCCCAGCGGCTGACCACGGCACTTTGAACAAAACCGAACCGCCGAAACGCCGCCCCGCCAACATCAGGCAACAGATCAGCCACTGCCCGTGCAGGCCCGCCCCGATTCGCGCTGGGCTTGGCGTCCACCGCTGGCTTGGCCTTTTTGGGCTTCGCTGCGGCCGGGGGATGTGAAACGTCGCTGTTGCTCATATCGGCCCCCATGCCATAGCGACGCGGTGGACGCCAAGCTCTCCGATCATGAAACCATCGCCGTTGCCCTGCTCGGCTGGTATGATGGCCATGCCCGCGACTTGCCGTGGCGCAAGCGCCCAGGTGAGCGGGCCGATCCCTATCGCGTGTGGCTGTCAGAAATCATGCTGCAGCAGACCACGGTTGCAACCGTAAAGCCGCGCTTTGCCGAATTCGTCGCCCGCTGGCCAACGGTGCACGATCTGGCAGCAGCGCCCGATGCCGATCTGATGGCGGCATGGGCGGGGCTTGGCTATTATGCGCGCGCCCGCAATCTGCTGGCGTGCGCGCGTGCGGTGGTGCGCGACCATGGCGGCGCTTTCCCGGCGGATGAGGCGGCACTGCGCGCGCTGCCCGGCATTGGCGATTATACGGCGGCTGCGATCACCGCGATTGCCTTTGGCCAGCGCGCGGTGGTGGTGGACGGCAATGTCGAGCGCGTGGTTGCGCGGCTGTTTGCGATCGACACGCCGCTGCCCGCCGCCAAACCGCTGATCCGCCAGGCAACCGACCAGATCACCCCACCCAGTCGCGCCGGTGATTTCGCTCAGGCCATGATGGACTTAGGGTCCAGCCTGTGCGGCCCGCGCGCCACCCAGTGCCTGTTATGCCCGCTCCGCCCCCATTGCCGGGCCACGGCGCAGGGCGCGCCGACCGCCTATCCCGTCAAGCTGGCCAAAAAAGCCAAACCCCACCGACACGGCATTGTTTTCTGGCTGGAGCGCGACGGCCATGTTCTGCTGGTTCGCCGCCCGGCCAAGGGATTGCTGGGCGGCATGCGCGCGCTGCCCAGCGGTCCCTGGACGGAGGCTCCACCGGGATTGGATGGCGCGCCGCTGCCCGGAATCGACTGGCAGATCGCCGCCGGGCGGGTCACCCACGTCTTTACGCATTTCACGCTCGAACTGTCGCTTGCGAGCGGACGCGCCGAGGGGCATGAAGCCCCGGCAGACAGCGAATGGTGGGCGATTAATGCCCTTGATTCGGCAGGACTGCCCACCGTGTTCGCCAAAGCCGTCAGGTTGGGGCGGCCCGGTTAGGACAAGCATGATGATGGAGATAAGCATGGCGTTGACGACCCGGAACCTGGCTTTTGGCACAGCGCTGCTCGCGATGACCGCAGGCGCGGCTTTTGCGGGCGAAGCACAACGCCAGCCCACGCCAACGGTGATGGAACGCGCGCCGCTCACCCAGTCCAAAGCGCTGATCGACAGCTATCCCGCGACCGACAAGACGCCAGGCGTTGTCGCCACCGTTGGGCGCGGCGATTCGGCCCCAACCGTCATCGCAGCAGGCATGATTGCCAGCGATGCGGGCGCCGCCAAGGCCGATGAAAACTCGCTGTGGCGCGTCTATTCGATGACCAAGCCTATTACCGCGATGGCAGCGATGATGCTGATCGAACAGGGCAAGTTAAAGCTCGATCAGCCGGTCTCTGATTTCATCCCGTCGTTCAAGAATATGACGGTGCTGGTCGATCCCACCAAGGATCTCACCGCGCGCCCGGCCACAACGCCGATCACGGTCCGCCATTTGATGACGCACACCGCCGGGTTGGGGTACACCATCATCACCACCGGCCCTTTGCTGAAGGAATATGAACGCCAGGGCATCACTCCGTTCAGCGCCAATGAGCAGGTAGAGGCACAATTGCGGCTGGTCCGCCCGAAAAGCCTGGCGGAATTCGCCGATCGCGTCGGCAAATTGCCGCTAATCGCTGAACCAGGCACCAAATGGAGCTATTCGATCGGGCTCGACGTGCTGGGCCGCGTGGTTGAAGTGGCCAGCGGCATGCCGTTTGAAACCTATCTGCAAAAGCACATCTTCACCCCGCTGAAGATGAATTCGAGCTATTTCACGGTGCCCGGCAAAGATGCCGCGCGGCTGGTGACGGGTTATACCTGGGTTGGCGCGAACCGCGTGCCGCTTGATCCCGGTGCAACCTCAATCTTCCTGAAGCCGCCCAGCTTCCCCTATGGCGGTGCCGGGCTGGTAATGTCGGCGCATGATTATGATCGGTTCCTGCACATGCTTCAAAATGGCGGGACGCTGGACGGCAAACGGTTGATGAAACCCGCCACGGTGGCGCTGGCGATGTCGAACCTGCTGCCAGAGGGCGTTCGTTATGGCGGCGCGGTGGCGAATACTGGCGGCGCATCGGGGCCGATGCAGGGCTTTGGTGCGGGTGGTTCAGTCTATCTCGTCGATATCCCCGGCGGTCCTTCCAAGGGCACCTATGGCTGGGGCGGTGCGGCTGGCACGATTGCCTGGGTTGATCCTGTCCGCAAGCTGCGCGCGACGGTGATGGTCAATTATCTGCCGGGCGAAAAATGGCCGCTGCGGCGTGATTTCACCAAGGCGCTCTATACCGATCTCGCGCAATAAGCGGCGCGGCGATGATCCCCGGCTTTACGGGCGGCTTGCTCGACCGCGCTGATCGGCTGCGCCACGATGCCGATGCGCTGGCAGCGGTAACCGCCGATTGGCGTGCCCGTGTGTTGAAGCTCGATAATTTTGAGCCAAGCTTGACGGGCGACGGGATGCTCGCCTGGGGCAGCCTGGCCGATCTGCCCGACAATGCCGAACTGATCCTGCTGGGGCTGGACGGTGATCGCCCGCATTTTGCGGCGTTCCAGCCGGGTATGCGCGCGCCACTGGGGCGATCGATGCGGTTGTTCGCGATGCTGGATCAATTCGCGCCGGGGGAGGCGGCAACCTATGCCGCTGCGCGCAGCCTGCTCGACTGGCATAGCCGCCACCAGTTTTGCGCCAATTGCGGCACGCCAACGACGATGTTCCGCGCCGGCTGGGCGCGCCAGTGCGGCAATTGCCAGGCGGAACATTTCCCCCGCGTTGACCCGGTGGTGATCATGATCGCCGAACATGATGGCCGCGCGCTGCTGGGCCGCCAACCCGCCTGGCCCGCCGGACGCTATTCGGCACTGGCGGGCTTTCTGGAACCCGGCGAATCGATGGAAGAAGCGGTGACGCGCGAGATTTTTGAGGAAGCGGGCGTGCGCGTATCGGATGTCCGCTATATCGCCAGCCAGCCTTGGCCCTTCCCGTCATCGCTGATGATGGCCTGTGTCGCGACCGCCGAGGACGACGTGATCACGCTCGACACCCATGAACTGGAAGACGCCATCTGGGTGGAGCGGGCAGTGGTGCAGGCGGTGCTGGCGGGCGAACCGGGTCCGTTCATCGCGCCGCCGCCCTACGCGATTGCGCATACGCTGTTGAGCGCGTGGGCGGCGGGGTAGGTGGTGAAGGTATCAACTTGAGCGGCGGCTTTTGCCTAGTTGCGGACATTCTTCTGCGGGCTTAGATAATGCTAATGGTACCCCATTCGATAGTAACAGCACTTACGTGGGCGATACTGATAACTGCTCCCCCAATCGGTGGTTATTGGCTTGGACGAGTTCAGAGCGCCGCTCTGAGAAAGATATCTTTATCGTTTTTTTGCTTTCACCCGTTTGGATTTTCACGGTCTTAATCGCCACGGCACCGCCATCACCTCCCGACAGTTTTGTTTGGTGGCAGGCGGGTTTGATAATTATCTCTCCCGCAATTGTGATCTGGGGAATGCTCGCAGGCACAGGGTATGTAATCGGCCGCAGAAACGCCAGCTAGAGCATCGTGCTTGAAATATGAATCGTCATTGCGAGCGCAGCGAAGCAATCCAGCGGCGTGCTCGCGGATAGGCTGGATTGCTTCGCTGCGCTCGCAATGACGGGTGATCCTGAATTACGGCACGATGCTCTAACCAACCCAAAACCGGCCATTCGCACCAAAGGGCTCCGACCCAGTCTTATCTGATCGACAGTCCCGATATTGACTGTCGTCACCCTGAACTTGTTTCAGGGTCCAACGCGCCACAGCAGATCCCGTCAGTGTGGCGCGGTGGATGCTGAAACAAGTTCAGCATGACGGCTCCAAAAAACGGGCAGCGTAAGTTCCGACAGGCTGGCGCGGCTTTCGATACAACTGCATGGGCAGCCCAACCCCACCTATCCCCGCGCGCGGGCCTGGCGGTAGGTGCCGAGCAACCGCACCCATTTCGAGTGGAAGCCAAGTTCTTCCAGCGCGCGGTCAAGTGCCGGATCGCCGGGCTTGCCGACGATATCGGCATAGAATTCGGTCGCCGCGAAACTGCCGCCACGTTGATAGCTTTCAAGCTTGGTCATGTTGACGCCATTGGTCGCGAAGCCGCCCAGCGCCTTGTAGAGTGCGGCGGGCACGTTTTTCACTTCAAAGATCAGCGTGGTCATGAACGGCCCATCGCCCTCTATCGGTCGACCACCACGCGCGAGCACCACGAACCGCGTTGTATTGTGATCGGCATCGGCCAGATCTTCAGCGAGCAGGTTCAGGCCATAAATCGCAGCAGCGCCGGGAGGGGCGAGCGCGGCAATCGCGCGGTCAGCCCGCTCCGCCACAACCGCCGCTGCGCCTGCGGTATCGGGATAGGCGATCGGGGCGATATCGTGATCGCGCAGCCAGTGGCGGCATTGGCCGAGTGCCTGGGGGTGGCTCATCGCCTCGCGCACATCATCCCGCGTGCCCGTGCCCATCAGGGCGTGGCGAATCGGCAGGAAATGTTCGCCGGTAATCACCAGACCCGATTCGGGCAGCAGGAAATGCATGTCCGCGACGCGGCCGTGGAGCGAATTTTCGATGGGAATGATCGCGCAATCGGCCCGCCCATCCTGCACCGCCTCTATCGCATCGGCAAAGTCGAAACAGGGCAAGGGGAGCCCATCAGGGAAAGCTTGCACAGCGGCCACGTGCGAATTTGCGCCCGGTGCGCCCTGAAAGGCGACGGCCCGGCTGGGGTGAAGGGCAGCATCGGCGGTCATGCGCGCCACGATCGGGCGGGCGGGTGCGGCAAAGTTTTCCATTGGCCCCGCGCCTATCGACGCGAACGTCAATCGGCAAGCGCGCTTGCGGTGCTGCACTTGCGAACGTAAAGGGGGCCAAGTTTTACAAGAGGCGTTCTTCCAAAATGGACATTCGGACCAATACGATTGCAGGCTGGGTTCTGGCCGCCGTGTTTGTGGCACTGGGCTTTGGCATGGTAGGCAGCCTTCTCTTCAAGCACGAGCCGCTTGAAAAGCCCGGCTATCCAATCGAAGGCGCCGTTGAAGCCAGCGCCGATGGTCCTGCCGAACCGGAAATGCCGATTGAAGTGATGATGGCCTCTGCCGATCTCGCCAAGGGTGCCGAAGTGTTCAAGAAATGCGGATCATGCCACAATGCGGCTGAAGGCGGCGCGAACGGCATCGGCCCCAATTTGTGGGGCATTTTGGGCAAGCCAATCGCCAAACAGGCCGGTTTTGCCTATTCCGATGTGCTGGCGGCAAAAGGCGGCAACTGGGATTTCGCGGCGATGAACGAATGGCTCACCAACCCGCGCAAGTTTGCGTCGGGCACCAAGATGAGCTTTGCCGGTCTCGCCAATCCGCAGGACCGCGCTAATGTGATCGTGTGGCTGAACGCACAGGGATCAAACCTGCCGCTGCCTGCAGCGCCCGAAGCTGCTGCCGCCGAAACAACGACGACGCCCGATGATGCCGCGGTCACGGGCGATAACGCCGCGGTGCCTGCCGCGGAGTAAGAATGAATGCTGGACCCGGCCGTTATTTGGTCGGGTCCGGCGTCTCGCGGTAAAAGTTGCGGACCACGTCCCACGCTTCCTGTGCGGTTTCGACAAAGGTGAAGATGCTCAGGTCGCGGGCGGAGACAACGCCCTCTTCCACCAGCGCGTCAAAATTCACCACGCGGTTCCAGAATGCACGGCCAAACAGCAGCACCGGAATCGGCTTGATCTTGCCGGTTTGAATCAGCGTCAGCAGCTCGAACAGCTCATCAAACGTACCGAAACCGCCCGGAAACGCCGCCAAAGCGCGTGCATGGAGCAGAAAATGCATCTTTCGCAGCGCGAAATAGTGGAATTGCAGGCTTAGCGAAGGCGTGACGTAAGGATTGGGGGCCTGTTCGTGTGGCAGCACGATGTTCAGCCCGATTGATTCAGCCCCCATATCGGCAGCACCGCGATTCGCCGCTTCCATGATCGACGGCCCGCCGCCCGAACAAACGACGAATTGCCGCTTGCCATGATCATCGCGCGGGCATTCGCTCACCAACCGGGCCAGGTCGCGGGCCACATCATAATAATGCGATTTGGCGACCAGGCTTTGCGCCACCTTGCGCGCCTCGTCCGTTTCCGCGCGGTCAAGCAGTGCCTGCGCTTTTGACGGCTCTGGAATGCGCGCTGATCCGTAAAAAACAAAGGTCGACCCAATATTGGCTTCCTGAAACACCAGTTCGGGCTTCAGCAATTCGAGTTGGAACCGCACCGGGCGCAAATCTTCCCGCAACAAGAAGTCCATGTCCTGAAAGGCAAGGCTATACGCCGGATGCTCGGTTTGCGGGGTTGAAACCTGCGCTTTGGCGGTTTCGGCATCTTCTGCTGCAGGGGCAAAGACACGGTCGGGCACTTTTGGATCATTCATTGATTCGCCCTACCGCAACTGCTGCCAGTGGCAAATCCCCAATAACAATCACCTATGGTCGTATTGACAGGCCCCGCCACGTCGCTAGGGCGGTAAGTGGGCCACGCGGTCCCAACGCCGCGCGTGCTCTCTGTGAGGAGAGACTGACATGACTGATTCTGCCGTTATCGACGCCACCACTGCGTCCACACCCCCAAAACCCACCACAAAACCCGCGCGCCCGTTTTTCTCATCGGGTCCGTGCGCCAAGCCGCCGGGCTGGGATGCCGCCAAGCTGGCGACCGAATCGCTTGGCCGTTCGCACCGCTCCAAAATCGGCAAGGCGCGATTGCAGCATGCGATTGACCTGACCCGCAAAATTCTGGGCGTGCCCGATACGCACCGGATTGGCATTGTGCCTGCGTCTGACACGGGTGCCTATGAAATGGCGATGTGGACGATGCTGGGCGCCCGCCCGGTTACCGCCGTCGCCTGGGAAAGCTTTGGCGAGGGCTGGGTCACCGATGCGGTGAAGCAGCTCAAGCTGAACCCCACCGTGCTACAGGCCGATTATGGCGAGCTGCCCGATCTGGCGACGATTGATCAAAGCCATGACGTGCTGTTCACCTGGAACGGCACCACCAGCGGCGTTCGCGTGCCCAACGGCGACTGGATCAGCGATACGCGCGAAGGACTGACCTTTGCTGACGCGACCAGCGCGGTTTTTGCGTATGATATGCCGTGGGACAAGCTGGATGTGACGACCTTTTCCTGGCAAAAAGTGCTGGGCGGCGAAGGCGCGCACGGCATCCTCATCCTCGGCCCGCGCGCGGTGGAACGGCTGACCAGCTACACGCCCGCCTGGCCGCTGCCCAAGATTTTCCGGCTGGTGTCAAAGGGCGCGCTGGCAGAGGGCGTTTTCAAGGGCGAAACGATCAACACCCCGTCGATGCTGGCGGTGGAAGACGTGATCTTCGCGCTGGAATGGGCAGAGACGCTGGGTGGCCTTTCCGGGCTGATGGCGCGCAGCGATGCCAACGCCGCCGCGCTCGACGCGATTGTGGCGGAACGCGACTGGCTGGGCCATCTCGCCGCTGATCCCGCGACGCGGTCCAAAACCAGCATCTGCCTGACGGTGGCGGGATCGGACGAGGCGTTCATCAAGAAAATGGCCGGTGCGCTGGAAAAGGAAGGCGCAGCGTTTGACGTGGCGGGTTACCGCGATGCGCCGCCGGGCCTGCGCATCTGGTGCGGCGCGACGGTCGACACCGCCGATATCGTGGCACTCGGCCCATGGCTCGACTGGGCCTATGCGACGGCGAAGGCTGCTTAACCGCCCCAATTGACAATTTTGTGCTCCCGCGAAGGCGGGAGCCCAGTCTGGGTCCCCGCCTTCGCGGGGACACACTTTCCATTCCCGTAAGGAACCATCCCATGCCTAAAGTCCTCATTTCCGACAAAATGGACCCCAATGCCGCCGCCATTTTCCGCGCACGCGGCGTGGAGGTTGATGAAATCACCGGCAAGACGCCCGAAGAGCTGATGGCGATCATCGGCCAATATGACGGTCTCGCCATCCGCAGCTCGACCAAAGTCACCAAGGCGATCCTGGAACACGCCACCAATTTGAAAGTTATCGGGCGCGCCGGGATTGGCGTGGACAATGTCGATATCCCCGCCGCATCGGCCAAGGGTGTCGTCGTCATGAACACCCCGTTCGGCAATTCGATTACCACCGCTGAACACGCCATTGCGCTGATGTTCGCGCTTGCCCGGCAATTGCCAGAGGCGGATGCCAGCACCCAGGCGGGCAAGTGGGAAAAGAACCGCTTCATGGGCGTGGAGCTGACCAGCAAAACGCTGGGACTGATTGGCGCTGGTAACATCGGCTCCATCGTCGCGGACCGGGCACTTGGCCTGAAGATGAAGGTCATCGCCTATGATCCGTTCCTGACGCCGGAGCGCGCGCTGGAAATGGGCGTGGAAAAGGTGACGATCGATGATCTGCTCGCCCGGGCCGATTTCATCACGCTCCACACGCCACTGACCGATCAGACCCGCAACATCTTGTCGGCTGAAAACCTCGCCAAGACCAAAAAGGGTGTGCGCATCATCAATTGCGCGCGCGGCGGATTGATTGATGAGGCGGCGCTGAAGGTGGGCCTTGATTCGGGCCATATCGCGGGTGCGGCGCTTGATGTGTTCCAGACCGAGCCAGCAACAGCCTCGCCGCTGTTCGGCACGCCGGGCTTTGTTTCCACCCCGCATCTGGGGGCATCGACCACCGAAGCACAGGTTAATGTGGCACTTCAGGTGGCCGAGCAGATGGCCGATTTCCTCGTGACTGGCGGCATCACCAACGCGCTGAACGTACCTTCGCTATCGGCAGAGGAAGCCCCCAAGCTAAAGCCCTATATGGCGCTGGCCGAAAAGCTCGGCTCGCTGGTCGGCCAGCTCGCGCACGGGGCGCTTTCGGGTATTTCGGTCGAGGTTGAAGGCGCCGCCGCGCAGCTCAATCAAAAGCCCATTACCAGTGCGGTGCTGGCAGGCATGATGCGCGTACATTCCGATATCGTGAACATGGTCAACGCGCCGTTCCTCGCCAAGGAACGCGGCATCGACGTGCGCGAAATCCGGCATGACCGTGAGGGCGATTACCACACATTGGTGCGCGTGACGGTGAAGACCGATGCCGGAGACAAATCGGTCGCGGGCACCTTGTTTGGCGATGCAGCACCACGCCTGGTCGAACTGTTCGGGATCAAGGTTGAGGCCGACTTGGCGGGCTATATGCTCTATGTGGTGAATGAAGACGCGCCAGGCTTTATCGGTCGGCTGGGCACAACACTGGGCGAATCGGGCGTCAACATCGGCACCTTCCACCTTGGCCGTCGCACCGCAGGGGGTGAGGCAATTGTGCTGCTGTCGCTCGACGAACCCGTTACCCCCGCGCTCATCGCCAACGTCCGCGCGCTGCCGGGGGTGAAGACAGTGATGGCACTGGCGTTCTGAGGTAACCGGCACACCGCAGTTTGAATCAAGCTCGTCGTTGCGAGCGCAGCGAAGCAATCCAGCTCCACCGCCCGTGGCACGCTGGATTGCTTCGCTGGGCTCGCAATGACGATTATTATTTTCGGCGCACTGCGCTAATGGGCCTATCATGACCACCTCCCTGCTACCCGAAGGCTTTCACGACCGCCTTCCCCCGTTTGCCGATGTCGCTGCGCGGCTTGAATCGCGCGTGCTGGGGGCGGCGTTCGCGCATGGCTATGAACGCGTTGATCCGCCGCTGGTCGAATTTTTCGAAGGGCTTGCCCAGCGGTTAAAAGCGTCGCGCACGATTGATGCGGTGCGCTATGTCGATCCGGTGTCGCAGCGCACGCTGGCGATCAGGCCTGATATCACCGCGCAGGTCGGGCGGATTGCAGCCACGCGGATGGCCCACCACCCGCGCCCCGTGCGGCTGAGCTATGCCGGGCCGGTGCTGAAACTGCGCGCGTCCGAACTCGATCCAGAACGCGAGGCACGCCAAATCGGCTGCGAGCTGATTGGGCTGGACAATGTGGCGGCGGCGCAGGAAATCGCCAGCCTGGCGGTGGAGGCGCTGACGTCGGCGGGCGTTGCGGATATCTCGATTGATTTTACGCTGCCTGATCTGGTCGATATTTTGGCGGCAGGGCCGTTTCCGGTGCCCGCCGACCGAATTGAGGCGCTGAAAGACCGGCTGGATGCCAAGGATGCAGCCGCCGTCGCGGCGCTGGCCCCCGCCTATCTTCCGCTGATCGAAGCGGCAGGGCCGTTTGATATGGCGCATGACCGGCTGTGTGCGTTCGATGCCGGCGGCGCGCTGACATCACGTCTCGATGGGCTATGGGCGATCGCGCAGAGCCTGAAGGGCAAGGTGGCACTCACGCTTGATCCCACCGAGCGCCATGGCTTTGAATATCAAAGCTGGATCGGCTTTTCGATTTTCGCGGGCGGCGTGCGTGGCGAAATTGGGCGCGGTGGCAGCTATACCGTGCTGCACGAAGGCGGGGCGGAAGAACCTGCCATCGGCTTTTCGCTCTATGCCGATGCGATTGTCGACAGCGGCCTTGCACCTGCCGAACGGCGGCGACTATTTGTCCCCATCGGCACCGATCCGGCGCTGGCGGCGCAGATGCGCGCTGACGGCTGGGCAACGGTGGCCGCGCTGGAGCCGGGCGATACCCCAGCGGCGCAGCTTTGCACGCATGTGCTGGCGGGGGGAGCCGCACAGGCGGTTTAGGCGGGCAGGGTTTGAACGGACCGTACAATCCGTTCGGTAATCGATGCTGGCAAGTTGCGCATCAGCGTGCGCATCGCCGCTTGTTTCACCCACAGGCCGTGGACGCCGTGCTTGCCCTCTGCTGCCCGATTCACAATCGCCCCAACACGCTTGAGCCGGTTTTTTTCGAGCAGTGTCAGGATGTCCTCTGGGCGCTGATGGCTCGCAATCATGCCCAAAACTGCAGCATCCTCTATCGCCTGACAGGCACCTTGCCCCAGATTGGGCTCCATTGCATGCGCTGCATCACCCACGCTGATTACCCGCCCCTGGCCGAGTGATTTTGGGGCGGACTTGGCGTGAATACGCACGGGGATCAGCCGATCGGCAGGCGTCGCCGCTATCGCAGCGGTGACGGAATCGGGCCAGCCGTTCATCCGCGCGGCGATATGCGCATGGGTTGGTGCGGGAGCCATTGGTGACTGATCTGCCATATAGAACCAGTAGCGGTGATGATCGGGCAGTTCGAATACGCCAACGCGTTCGCCCCAGCCCCAGTATTCTGCTGCCAGCCCGTCAAGGCCAGGGCCTGATACTGCATCGGACAGCGCCAGCACCCCGCCATAGCCACGAAACGCGCCGGGCGCCGTATAGGCCGCCGCGATCGGTGACCTGATGCCGCCTGCGTCAATCAGCAAATCGGCGGAGACGGTGTCGCCATTGGTGAACGACACGAAAACGCCCAACTGATCCTGTCGAACGCTTTGGATCGGGGCATTCAGCACAACGTTCACATCATCAAGCGCGCCCATGAGCGTTTCATGCAACCGCGCCCGGGTGATCATTACCGCAGGTTCGGCCACGTCGCGGCGCGCGATGATCGGCTTGCCGCGCCAATCAGCGAGCAGCATCGCCCGTAACGGCGCGCCTGCGGCGGCAACGTTGTCGGCCATCCCCAATCGCTTCAGCGCAGCCATGGCATTGGGCCACAGGCTGAGCGCTGCACCAAGCGGGGCGAACGCCGCCGCCTGTTCATACACCGCGACCTGCCACCCCGCGCGGCGCAGCGCGATTGCCGCCGAAAGCCCCGCAATTCCTGCTCCCGCGATGACCGCCTTTGGCACTATCCACCTCTAAAGCGCGTGATATTCCCCAGCATAGCCCAGTCCATGCGCGGGGGATATCGCTACCGAATCTGGATCGCCGTGCCCGCATTTAACATGGACGCTGGCGCACGAGCCTATTAGGGCTTCCGGCTTCACGAAATTGATCCAGGAACGGCCTTGGCCAACGTAGCAGTAATCGGTGCCCAATGGGGCGATGAGGGCAAGGGCAAGATTGTCGATTGGCTCGCCGAGCGCGCCGATGTCGTCGTGCGGTTTCAGGGCGGGCATAATGCCGGGCATACGCTTGTGGTCGGCGAAAAAGTGTACAAGCTGTCGCTGCTGCCGTCGGGCATTGTGCGCGGCACCCCCAGCGTGATCGGCAATGGCGTGGTGCTTGATCCATGGGCGCTGAAGGCCGAGGTGGAGAAGCTGCGCGGCCAGGGCGTCACGATCACCCCAGATACGCTGATGATCGCAGATAATTGCGCGCTGATCCTGCCCTTCCACCGCGATCTTGACGCGCTGCGCGAAGATGCCAGCGGCGATGGCAAAATCGGCACCACGCGGCGCGGCATTGGCCCTGCTTATGAGGACAAGGTTGGCAGGCGCGCGATCCGGGTGTGCGATCTGGCCCATCTGGACGAACTGGGCTCACAGCTTGACCGGCTGACCGCGCATCATGATGCGCTGCGGGCCGGGTTTGGCCAGCCGCCGATTGACCGGGCTGCGTTGATCGCTGACCTGCACGAGATTGCGGGTTTTGTGCTGCCCTATGTGCAGCCCGTCTGGCGGATGCTGGCCGAGGCGCGCGCGCGCGGCAAGCGCATCTTGTTCGAAGGCGCGCAGGGCGTGCTGCTCGATGTCGATCATGGCACCTATCCCTTTGTTACGTCGTCCAACACCATAGCGGGCACAGCGGCGGGCGGTTCCGGGCTGGGGCCGAGCGCGGTTGGCTTTGTGCTGGGCATCGCCAAGGCGTATACGACGCGGGTCGGCAGCGGCCCCTTCCCCACCGAACTGGCGGACGCGACCGGCGAGCGGCTGGGCGAGCGCGGCCATGAATTCGGCACCGTCACTGGGCGCAAGCGGCGCTGTGGCTGGTTCGATGCGGTGCTGGTGCGGCAATCAGCGGCGGTGGGCGGCATCACCGGCATCGCGCTGACCAAGATCGACGTGCTCGACGGGTTTGACGAGGTGAAGATCTGCACCGGATACCGGCTGAACGGCACCGAGCTCGATTATTTCCCCGCGCATTATGCCGATCAGGCAGGTGTTGAGCCGATCTATGAAACGCTGCCAGGCTGGCATGAATCGACGGCGGGCGCGCGGAGTTGGGCAGACCTTCCGGCAGCGGCGATAAAATATATCAAGCGGATTGAGGAACTGATCAAATGCCCGGTCGCGCTGGTGTCGACCAGCCCGGAGCGCGAGGACACGATCTTGGTACGCGATCCGTTCGCGGATTGAGCGCTTAACCGATCCCCTTGCCGTCACCCCGGGCTCGACCCGGGGTCCCGCTTCTCCTCCCACCTCGCTGAAGCGGGACCCCGGATCAAGTCCGGGGTGACGATGAAGCATCGGATGCGGTCTATCCCACCTGCCCCCGGTGCCGCAGCTTATGGTCCGCCAGCACCAGCGCGACCATTGCTTCTACCACCGGCGTGCCGCGGATGCCGACGCAGGGGTCGTGGCGACCTTTGGTCATGATCTCGGTTGCAGCACCATCGCGGTCGATTGTCTCGACGGGGGTTAGGATCGAGCTGGTCGGTTTGAACGCAACGCGCACCAGCACCGGCTGACCGGTCGAGATGCCGCCGGCGATGCCGCCTGCGTGGTTGGCGAGGAATTCTGGGCCTTCTGCGCCAGGCCGCATCGCATCGGCATTATCCTCGCCGCGTAGCCGCGCCGCGCCGAACCCGTCGCCAATCTCCACGCCTTTCACCGCATTGATGCTCATGCAGGCGCTGGCCAGATCGGCGTCAAGCTTGGCATATAGCGGCGCGCCCCAACCCGCGGGCACACCCACCGCCTCACACGCAATCACTGCGCCCAGCGACGACCCGGCCTTGCGGGCATCATCGACCAGCTTTTCCCAGCGCGCTGCCGCGACGGGATCAGGGCAGAAAAACGGATTGCGATCAATTTCGCCCCTGTCAAAATTGGCGGGATCGATGGCGTCGCCGCCAATTGCTTCCACCCACGCGGTGATCCGCACTTCGGGAATCACCAACCGCGCGACCGCGCCTGCCGCGACCCGCATCGCCGTTTCGCGCGCAGACGATCTGCCGCCACCGCGATAATCGCGAAAGCCGTATTTGGCGTCATAGGCATAGTCGGCGTGGCCGGGGCGGTATGCCTTTGCGACTTCCGAATAATCCTTTGATCGTTGGTCGACATTGTCGATGATCAGACTGATCGGCGTCCCCGTCGTGCGCCCCTCAAACACGCCGGAAAGGATGCGCACGACATCGGGCTCCTGCCGCTGGGTAGTGAAACGCGACGTGCCCGGGCGACGCTTATCGAGAAAAGGCTGGATATCCGCATCGCTGAGCGCAAGTTCCGGCGGGCAGCCATCAACCACCGCACCAATCGCGGGGCCATGACTCTCACCCCAGGTGGTGAAGCGGAACAGGTGGCCGAAGCTGTTGTGGCTCACGCGGCGTCGCGCGTTTCCGGAGAGAATTCGATATGGCTCGCCAATATGCCGCGCACAGAGATGTCTTCATCAAGACCTTCCCAGTGAACCCCGCTCGGCGACAGGAAGAAATCAAGGCGCTGCTCTAACGTGCCTTTCAGCAATCGCGGATACCAGGCGATGGGCACGCCCACAACACGCCCATCGCTCAGCGTGACCCAAAAGGAATCATCGTCGAACGCGACGGCTGTCGGTTCAGGAAAAATGCTCATTCCATGCCCTTTCAATCTCTTCGCGCCGGGCTGCTACGATGGCGATGACCCGCCTTTGCTCGACTGAACTCAGACCGGAGTTATAGGCAACGCGAACCTCAGGATAAAGCCACAGTTTGGCGTCCTTGCCGGGGCGCGCCACGTGCACATGCACCGGTTCGCGCGGAGACCCTTCGTGAGAAAAGAAATGGAAACGCCACCCTTGTTCACGAAACACGACTGGCATTCCACTTTCCTCAATGTGCCCTCGACAGCATGGCGGGGAACCAACAGACGAAGCTGTTGTGGCTCACTTCCGCCCTTCCATCGACTTGATAGCGCGATCGTTTAGTTCTTCGAACTGACGATACAACCAGTCACAGTTTTCTCTGCTGTTGAAGCAGGCAATCGATGTTTGAATTGTCGAACCGCCGCCGGGGTTATCCACGACTTGTCGGCAAGCCACCGCCGGATGTGCTCGATTCTGTGGCGTCGTAAACGTCAAGACTCTCATGCCGCCTACCGACGTGGCAATAGCGGTGTATTCATCGGTGCCTTGCAGGGGCTCGGCGTCGGGCCGTGCTCGTATCGCTGCTTCCAGGTCGACCACTGTTGCGGCAGTCAGCCCGCAAACTTCGGGCGTCGCTTTGCCTTCCGAATGAATGCCCTCCGGCACCGCTTGCGCAGCTGCCATCGAACTGGGAGCAAGTGCCATAATGGCTAGGGAAAGCAGCGCAGGCCAGTTCATCCCAGCGTAATATCCGGCGCGTCCTCCGCCTTCATGCCGACGACGTGATAGCCTGCGTCAACATGGTGCGTTTCGCCCGTCACGCCGCTCGACAGGTCACTGAGCAGGTACAGCGCCGATCCGCCGACATCTTCAATCGTCACATTGCGTTTCAGCGGGCTGTTATATTCGTTCCACTTCAGGATCAGCCGGAAATCGCCAATGCCGCTGGCCGCCAGCGTCTTGATGGGGCCAGCCGAAATGGCGTTGACGCGGATATTGTCGCGCCCCAGATCAACCGCCAGATACTGCACACTGGTTTCTAGCGCCGCCTTGGCAACGCCCATCACATTGTAATGCGGGATCACTTTTTCCGCACCGTAATAGCTGAGCGTCAGCAGCGAGCCGCCATTCGGCATCATTGCGGCGGCGCGCTTGGCGACGGCGACGAACGAATAGACGCTGATGTTCATCGTCATCAAGAAATTGTCGAGACTGGTGTCGACATAACCACCGCGCAGCTCATTCTTGTCCGAAAAGCCGATCGCATGGACGATGAAGTCGATCGTCGGCCATTCGGTCGCCAGCGCGGCAAAGGTCGCGTCCAGCGCGGTCATGTCGGCCACGTCGCAATCAAACAGTCGCGCGACGCCCAGGCTTTCGGCCAGCGGGCGCACCCGCTTTTCCATGGTTTCGCCCTGATAGCTGAACGCGATTTCGGCCCCCGCCTCGCTCAGTTTTTTGGCAATTCCCCATGCCAGTGACCGATCATTGGCAAGCCCCATGATCAGCCCGCGTTTGCCCTTCATTAATTCCGTCACGCCCTTGTCGCCTCCGCTTGTCCCTCAATATGGCCGTCCTTTACGCCTTCATCATCTGCTTCCGCCAGTGCTGCGTTTAATTGCGCACCGACCACCAGCCCCAAACCGACCAGAAAGAAGAAGATCAGCGCAATCATCACGCCTGCCAAACTGCCATAAGTGAGGTCGTAACTGGTAAGATTGGCAAGGATGGAGGGCAGCAACGCGGTGACGATCAGCCACCAGGCCGCCGTAAATGCCGCCCCCGGCCATTTCGGAAATTGACCGTCGCGATATTGGCGGGGGGTGAGCGAATAAAAGACCATATAGAGCGCCACAAACAACGCGATCGCCGGCGCAATGCGCGACAGCGACACCGCTGACGCAGCATCGGTAGCAAAGGGCATCACCCGCAGGATGAACTGTTCCGTTGCGACCATCGCCACCTGAAAGCTGAACGCGACCAGCACCAAGATCAGCGACGCCAGCGTCAACCCCATTGACCATAAACGGTAGTGCCAGAACGGGCGCACTGATTTGACGCCGTAAGCGCGGCGCAGGATGTCCCGGATCGTCTCAATAAAGCTTGCCGTGGTCCACAGCCCCACAATCGCACCAAACCACAAAAGCGAGCCTGATCGGGCCGCCAGCACATCTGCGATCGGGGTTTGCAGCACGCCCGCCACGCTGGGCGGCAGGGTGCGCAAGAATGCGGCGACGGTGTGCAGCCCCTCATCCGTTCGGCCAAACAACCGCGCGATGGCGGCGGCGACGATGAAAAAGGGAAACAACGTCAGCAGCGACAAATAGGCCAGATTGCCGGCATGGATGAACCCGTCGCTGAACACCCCCACAACGACGCGTTTCAGCACCTCACGCACATAGCTGCCCGGCCGCATGAACGCGAAGCGCCGGTTGAGCCGCGGCGCCCTGCCCGGATGAAGCCTGCGTTCTTCGGGGGATTCGGGCGAAATGTCTTGCACGGTGGATCAGACGTCCAGCTTGCCGCGCGGGTTCCATTTATCTTTGTCGGGCCAGTTTTGCACAAATTCAACCAGCGCATCATCATCGACGGGCAGATCGACCATGAGCGTGACAAGCTGGTCCCCCCGACCGCCGGTCTTTTTGTTGAACCCCCGCCCTTTCAGCCGCAGCACCTTGCCCGATGTCGATCCGCGCGGCACCGACAGCATCACCGCCCCCTCCACCGTCGGCACCTTTACCGATGCGCCCAGCACCGCTTCTGCCAGGCTGATCGGCAAATCCAGCCTTACATCATCCCCCGCGCGCTCAAAGCTGCGGTGCGGCTGCACCTCAATCGTGACAATGGCATCGCCTGCGCCGCCGGGGCCGGGCTGGCCCTTGCCCGCCAGCCGCATCTGGGTGCCCGTTTCGACGCCGGCGGGTAGCTTCAGATCAATCGTCTTGCCGTCGCCAAGCGTAATCCGCTGCGGCGCCAGCGTGGCCGCATCGGCAAAGGGCACGGCCAGCTTATAGGCAATATTGGCGCCCTTGGGGCTTGGCCGCCGACCAAAGCCGCTGGAAAACCCGCTCCCGCTCCCGCTGCCGCCACGCCTGCCGCCGAACAATCCTTCGAAGATGTCGCCGAAATCGCCCGCATCGCCGCCGCCAAAATCTGGGGTGCCGCCCGGACCGGCACGAAAACCACCACCGCCGCCCGATTGGCCGGGGTTAAAGCCAAAGGGTGATGCCGGATTTCCATCCCCGTCAATCTCGCCGCGATCAAACCGCGCGCGCTTGCCCTTGTCGCTCAGCAGATCATAGGCATTGGTAACCTGCGAAAATCGCTCGGACGCCTTGGGGTTGTCCTTGTTGCGATCAGGATGGAGTTCCTTGGCAAGCTTACGATATGCCTTTTTGATATCGGCTTCGCTTGCCCCGCGCGGGACACCCAGCAGTTGATACGGATCGGCCATCTGGTTTCCGGTGTATAAGACTAATACGCTCTATTTGGGGGAAGCAGCGTGGAAGCGCAAACGCTGGCCGCAATAATTTGCGCTAAACCAGCGGTTCGGCGGGTGCCACATCAACGCTGACGTGCAATTTTTGGGCGCCTGATCCCAACACAATGCCGTCAATTGGCGCGATTTCGGCATAGTCGCGGCCAATCGCCATCACGATATGGTCGCCCGCCATCCAGATGCCATTGGTGGGATCTACCCCCACCCATCCAATCCGGTCGCCGCACCATAACAGCACCCAGGCATGGGTGGCATCTGCCCCCACCAGCCGTTCCATGCCCGGCGGCGGCAACGTGCGGATATAACCCGAAGCATAGGCCGCTGGCAGTCCGGCAGCGCGCAGGCCCGTAATCATGATCTGTGCAAAATCCTGGCACACACCACGGCGGTGCATAAACGCTTCGCGTGGGGGGGTATCGACCATGGTAGCCGTTGTATCGAAATCAAATTCGCGCTGGATGCGCTGGGCAAGCGCAATCGCCGCCTCCAGCACCGGACGATCAGGGGCCAAATCCTGCGCGCACCAATTGGCAATGTCATGGTCAAGCGGGATCAGCGGCGACGGGAACAGATAGGCGCTGGGGCCAGCGGGGGAGCCGTCGCGGCTGGCACGGGCGGCGCGGGCAACGTCGGCAAGGGTGGGATCATCGGCGCTGGGCACCGGGATCAGTCGCTCAACCGTCACCCGCGATACGCTGTCGATCGTCAGAAAACGCACTGGCTCTTCCACGGTCAGGCGGACGATATTGGCCAGCCCAGCCTCTGCCCGCGCTGGTGAAATTCGCCCGGCCGGGCTGATCGTCAACTGATAATCATCCAGCGTCTGGCCCGACCAGATGATTGGCTTTAACCGCAAATTGCAGCGGGCAAAGCGCACCTCCCGGCCATAATCAAAGCGGGTCACATGGCGAATGGTGTAGATCATGGCTGTGCCGGGTTCATGCCAGCGTAAGGCCGCCCGCGCGCAACGGTTCCCCGCCTTGCAGAAAATATCGCCGGGCCACAGCCTCCGACAACTGGCGCAATCGGCGCTCAATCTCGCGCAGCGTCGCATCATCAATCGTCGCGGCCGTCGCGGTGGAGACCAATGCGGCCAGCGCGGTTGCCTCTGCCTGTTGCGGTTCGGCCATGCCATCATCGGCCAGCACCGGCAGTTCGCGCAGATGCTTGCTGATGGCGGCCACCTGATAGGCAATCGCGCGCGGATTTCCTGGATCAAGCGCCACCAGATCAACCACCGGGGCGTGCGCCAGCCCGCCCAGATAGCGCTGGCGATAACTGATCTGGCTGTCTGCAACATCAAGCAGCGTCGACAGATCATCGGCGGTTGCGTTGGCGCAGCCAAATACCCGCACGGCGCGCGCAACGGCGGACGCTCGTTCAATCCGGCGGCCAAGATCATGGAAGCGCCAGGCATCGGTGCGGCCCATATGTTCGGTTGAAAGCCCGGCCAGCGCGGCAAAACGTCGCTGGAGCGATCCCGCACGATCGAGCAGCGCGCCGCCATTGGGTGCGGGTGCATCGAGCAGGCGGACCATATCAGCCGACAAGCGGTCGCGCGATCCAGCACCAATGGCGCGGGCGCTGCGGTTGATGGCCCGCACGCTGTTCCAGCCGCCATCGCCCGCCTCCATCGCGGTGCGGGCAAGCGCAATCAGATCGGTACGACGCAAGCTGGGCGGGCGCGGGGCGGCACCATCTTCCACAATCATCCCGACCAGCCGGGCGATCGTTTCCGGCGCAAGGGCTGCACCCGCATCGGCAGTGATTGAGTTGCCCAGCATCACGCGGATCACCGCAAGCAATGCCTCCCCCCGTTCCAGGTAGCGGCCGAGCCAGAAGAAATTGTCAGCAACCCGGCTGGGCAACGTGCCGGGATTGCGGCGGATGTGCACCAATGTATCGTCCGGCAACAGCGACACGGGCGCAACAGGTGCTCCCCCGTAAATCGCCACATCAGCGGACCAGTTTCCCTCCCCCATGACAGAGGCGCGCATATCCGGGTGCTCGCCGATGCGGGCGAATCCGCCGGGCATCACCGTCCAGCCGCCATCTGCCCCACGCGCGGCAAAGACGCGCAACGTGAACGGGCGCGACACCAGCTGGTCTTCAGCCACCACCGGCATCGTCGATAGCCGGACATTTTCCTTGCCCACATAATCCTGCGGCCGCCGTTCCATATCAGCGATCAGCGCGCTGCGCTGTTCGGGCGACAGATCAGCAATCATGACCGGCTTTCCATCCGGCAGGCCGAGCGGAGCGGCGGAAAAAGCAGGCGCGATCAACAGCGAATCGAGATGCGCGGCGACATGCGCCTGCGCTGCTTCCTGCCCGCACCACCAGGTGGCGATGTTGGGGATTCTCAGCGGCTCGCCCAGCAATTCGCGCGCCAGCCGCGGCATGAAAGCCTCAAACGCCGGGCTTTCCAGCACAGCAGAGCCCGGCGCGTTGCTGACCACGACATTGCCCGCCACCATCGCATCAATCAACCCGGCAACGCCAATCGTCGAATGCGAATCAAACGCCAGCGGATCAAGCAGCCGCGGGTCAATGCGCCGCCACACCGCGTCGACGCGCTTCAGGCCGGCGATGGTGCGGATGTACAACTTGTCCTCAAGAACCGCGAGATCGGCACCTTCCACCAGCAAAAGCCCCAGATAGCGCGCCAGATGGGCCTGTTCGGTGTAGCTGGGATTGTACCGGCCCGGCGTCAGCAACCCAATGCGCGGATCGCTGCGCTTGCACGCCGCTGCCAATCCGGCGCGGAAGGCAGCGAAAAACGGGGCGTGGCGCTGGATGTTCAGCCGCGTTTGCAACCCGCCCAGCGTGCGCGACACCGCCAGCCGGTTTTCCAGCGCATAGCCTGCCCCGGCGGGCGCCCGCAGATGATCGGCCAGCACGCGCCATTCACCGGCCGGGCTGCGGCCAAGATCAACCGCCACGAAATGCAGATGGTGCCCGCCCGGCGGGGCCAGCCCCACCAGTGGCCGCAAGAAAAATGGGCTGCCATTGACGAGCGCTGCCGGAATCGATCCGCTCGCGGTCAACTCCCCTGCGCCGTATAGGTCGGCGAGAATCATCTCCATCAGCGCTGCACGCTGGGTGACCCCCGCTGCAATGCTGGCCCATTCGCGTTCTTCGATCAGCAAGGGCACGGGCGATACGGGCCAGGGGCGTTCTTCGCTGTCACCGATGATGCGAAAGCCGGTGCCGATATCTTCGGCCTGGCGCTGCACCCGTTCGCGGGCATGGCCCAGATCATCGCCAACCGCGCCCGCCAGTTCTTCCAGCATCGTCGCCCAGGCAGGATCACCGCCGCACATCACATCACCGGGGGGCAGATCGCGACAATAATCGGCCATCCAGCGCGCGGCATGGGTGGCGGGATCGATCAGTTCGCTCGACACGGTGGCCATCACCCCTGTCTACCGCTGCATGACGGCAGCCGGGATAGGGCGGGCAAGGTCTGTGCTGGTGCCGCCAATGTTACCCCCTGGATATGCCGAGCGCTATCGTCACCACAATCGGTGCAGACACGCAACCGCCAAGCGTTGCCGATGTTCATCTGCTTCGTGGGTGACTGTGCGCAAGCGAGCGCGTAAGGCCGGGAAATGACCATTGATCCGCTAGAATTATTCGATGCCTGGTATGCCGAGGCCCGCACATCCGAAATCAACGATTCGAACGCGGTGGCGCTTGCCACCAGTGATTCAGCCGGGCGGCTTGGCCTGCGGATGGTGCTGCTGAAAGGGCATGGCCCCGACGGTTTTGTGTTCTACACCAACCAAGAGGGCCGCAAGGCGGCAGACATTGCCGCCAACCCGCAAGCCGCGCTGCTATTCCACTGGAAATCACTCCGCCGCCAAATCCGCATCGAGGGGCCGGTGACCACCGTGACTGCAGCCGAGGCCGACGCGTATTTTGCCACCCGCGGTCGCGATTCGCAGCTGGGGGCCTGGGCGTCCGATCAATCCCGCCCGCTGGACAGTCGGGCGACGTTTGAAGCGCGGTTTGCCGAAATGCATGCGCGATTTGATGGTGGCCCAGTACCACGCCCGCCATATTGGTCAGGCTACCGCGTAACGCCGCGTTCGATTGAGTTCTGGCAGGACCGCGAACACCGGCTCCACGAACGGCGGCTGTACACCCGCACCGGTGATGGCTGGGCTGAGGGGATGCTCTACCCGTGAGCGATGGCCATCATCATCATCACAACCACCATCACGCCCGGGCGGCGCACCATCAGGCGAATAGCAGCCTGACGACGCGGGCGGCGGTTGCCAGCGTTGCCACCGCCGCTTTTCTAATGCTGATCAAGGGCTATGCCGCCTGGCATACCGGTTCGGTCGCGATGCTGGGATCGCTGGCGGACACCGGGCTGGATCTGGTTGCGTCGATGGTGACGCTGTTCGGCGTCCGACTGGCGGCGCAGCCTGCCGATCACGACCACCGTTTTGGCCATGGCAAGGCCGAATCGCTGGTGGCGCTGTTTCAGGTGGCCGTCATCGCGGCTTCGGCATTTGCGATTTTCGGGCGCGCGCTCGATCGGTTGATGGCGCGCCAGGCAACGGCGGATGCCGAAATCGGCATCGCGGCATCGGTGATCGCCATTGGCGTTACCGTCGCCTTGCTCGCCTATCAGCGCTTCGTCATCGCCAAGACGGGATCGGTCGCGATCGGGGCGGATCACGTCCATTATCAGTCGGATGTGCTGTTGAACGTGGCGGTGATCGGGGCGCTGGTGCTGGACCAATATCTGGGCGTGACGGGGGCGGACCCGCTGTTCGGCATCGCCATCGCAGCATGGCAGTTATGGGGTGCCTGGCGCGCCTCCAGCAGCGCGATTGACCAGTTGATGGACAAGGAATGGCCCGCTGAAAAGCGCCGCCGCTTTGTTGAGGTTGCTGGTCGCCACCCGGAACTGAAAGGTCTGCACGATCTGCGCACCCGCACCAGCGGGGCGACTGATTTTGTCCAGTTTCATATCTGGATGGATCCTGACATGACGATTGCCGAGGCGCATGTGGTAACCGACCGGATCGAACACAGCCTGGCCCGCGAATTTCCCGGCACTGAAGTGCTGATCCATATCGACCCTGAGGGCCAGGTGGATCACCCCGGCAATGATCTGGTTGAGGCAGATGAAATCGCCAAGCTGAAGGACCATCAACCGTGACCGCCGCCCACCGCACGCGCCTGCCCATTACCCAGATAGATGCCTTTGCCGATGCCGCCTTTACCGGCAATCCTGCCGCCGTCATGCCGCTGGATGCGTGGCTGGACGATGATGTGCTGCTGTCGATTGCGGGCGAGAATAACTTGAGCGAAACCGCGTTTCTGGTGGCCGACGCCACCGGCGCGGCGGATTTCGAATTGCGCTGGTTCACCCCCGCCGCCGAAGTTGCATTGTGCGGCCATGCCACGATTGCCAGTGGCCATTACCTGTTGGAACGCGACACCGCCCTGACACGCGTCACCTTTCGCACGCGCCAGGCCGGCATTTTGTGGGTGGAACGGGACGGCGAAGGCTATCGGATGGCCCTGCCCAGCTGGGCGCCCACGCCAATGAAGCTGCCCGATATCGTTGCCGCTATCGGTGCTGGCCCTGCGGTGGAAACCTTGTGGTACCCAACCGGCTATGCCCTGATCGTGCTGGAAAATGCCGCGCAAATCCGTGCGCTAAAGCCCGATCAGCGCGCACTGGCGGCGCTTGGCAAGCTGGTCGCCGTTGTCACGGCACCGGGCGACACCACCGACGTCATCAGCCGGGTTTTCACGCCCTATTACGACATCGCCGAAGACCCGGTAACGGGATCAGCCCATGCCGTGATGACCCCCTATTGGGCCGCGCGCCTGGGTCGCGACAGCTTCACCGCCTATCAGGCAAGCGCCCGTGGCGGGCATGTCGCCTGCCGGTTGGATGGTGATCATGTCATTCTGGGCGGTCACTGCATTACGGTGATGGAGGGCGTTTTCCTGCTGTAGAGTGGTGGAATCGACGTCCGTTTCCTAAAATTGTCGTCACCCTGAACTTGTTTCAGGGTCCACCATGCCGCCTTTCCGGTAGCCAATGGGGCACGGTGGATGCTGAAACAAGTTCAGCATGACGGATAAGAGATGCGATGAATTTCAGCACCACCCCATTAGAGTGCGATGACATTGCCTCAACCCGTTCATCCCGAGCGAAGGGCTCGACACGAATACTTCGGCGTTATCGATCAACCTAACCTCATCCCGCTTTAGCGGCGCCCGCCCCCGGCAAGCGATTGCAGCGCGGGGCGGATCACCAGAAAGCGGCGGTATAGAAATTCCAGGGCCGTCAGCACCCACGCGTTGCGGGCGATCAGGCCAATCGGTCGAAGCAACGGGATGGCGCGCCACATCGCGGCAAAGGCCGCAGCGCCCGACAGCATCACGCCGTTTTCGCGCGCATGAAACCGGGCGAGCAACGCATCCCGGTCAATCGGGCACACCGATTGCGCATCGGCCACATCAACAAAGGCGATTGCCTTTGCCCGGTCCAGCCGCCGCATCAGCGCAATTTCGCGCTGGCATAGCGGGCATCCGCCATCAAACCAGATCGTCAGTTTTTCCACGCAGCGGGTTATGCAGCACGGGGCAAGCGCCGTCACGCTGGCCTTAAGCCGGTGTGGCGAGCGTTACCGCGACAGCGATGCTGCCACGTCGCCCATCCTGTCGATCACCGGGCGACGCTGGCCATCCTGGGTTTTACCCAGCCGGACCAGCACATAGCGGTGCGGCTTGCCATCTGTCCCCTTGCCATCAAAAGCCATCACATATTGCCCAAGATGGCCGTTCATCGACACCAGCGAGGGCACACCCTTTTCGGGGAAAAGCGACGGACTGCCATCGGGCGCGCCGGGGCGGTTGAGCCATAACTGCCCGCCATATTCTGGATCGGTGGGGGAGGATGTTTTCATGAACGCCAGCCATTCCGGCGCAATCACTTGCGTCCCGTCAGGCGCCTTGCCCTCATGCAGCAACCCGCCGAGCCGCCCGAAATCATCAAGGGACATATGGATCAGCGACCCGCCAATCTGCGTGCCGGCCCCGTCAAACTCGGGAAAGGCGGTGGTGATGCCAACGGGGGTAAACAACCGGGCATATTCGAAATCGCGATAGGTTTGTGCCCGAACGCGCGGATCGCGGCTTTGCGTCAGCGTGCGGGTGATGATTTCGGACAGGATGATCGTGGTGAGCGAGCTATATTCAAACTTCTCGCCGGGCTTTGCCTCAAGCGGCTGGGCGATGGCGCGCGCCGCCATGTCTTGCGTACCGTTGACGAACAGCACCTGGTTGGTGTCCGATTTCTCCACCGGCTGACCTTCTTCGGTATGTTCCAGCCCGGATGCCATGTGGAGCAATTGCCGCAGCGTGATCGCCCCGCGCGGATCGCCCGGTTTGCGCCACTCGGCAATCGGCGCGGGGGCATCAAGCTGCAATTTGCCGTCAGCGACCAGTTCACCCACCAGCATCGCGGTGATTGATTTGGCCATCGACCAGCTGATGAAGCGATTGGCATCCGAATAGCCCGCACCATAATGTTTCGCGATGACGCGGCCATCCTCGATCAGAATGGCGGCCCGCGCCTCTGCCTGGTCGGCGGCGAACAGCGGCTTCAGCGGCCCGGCATCATCGGCTGGCGCCACCCCGCTGCTGGTGAGCATCAGGCCGGCTGCCCCGGCCATTACTAGGCTTTTTATTTTCATGAACGCAGTCTACGCTTGGGCGACATGAACGCAAGACGCCTCATCCTTCCTGTCGGTTTGATCGTGATTGCTGCGCTGGCGCTGGCCGCGTGGCTATATGTCCGGTCGTTGACCCCGCAGCTTCAGCTTGGCGTGGGCTATGGTGCGCGAGTGGCGTGCGCCTGCCGCTATATCGGCAACAGGCCGCTGGACAGTTGCTACAAGGATTTTGAACCGGGGATGGAGCCCATCAAGCTCAGCGATGATCCCGCGACCAAAACGGTAACGGCATCAGTGCCGCTGATCGCCAGCCGGTCGGTGCGGTTTGATCCGCTGCTCGGTTGCCAGCCGACGCCATTGGCCAAGCCTTAAGCCGCTGCCCCTTACGCCGCTTCCAGCGCCCGTTCGGTCTCGGCAATCCAGCCGCCGCCCAACACCCGTTCGCCTGCATAGAGCACCGCTGCCTGACCGGGGGCGACGCCGTATTCGGGGGCGTCAAACACGAGCTGATCACCCGCAAACCGGGCAGGCACGGGCTTGGCGAGTGACCTTACCTTTGCGGTAATCGGGCCGGCATGGTCTCCGCCGATCCAGTTAACCCCCGTCAGCCGCGCCGCGCCCACGGCCAGCGCGCGCTTTGGGCCAACAATCACGCGGCGATCAGCCGGTTCGAGGCGGATAACGTATAAAGGCTCTGGCGTGCCCCCAATTTCCAGCCCTTTGCGCTGGCCGACGGTGAAGTGGATCAGCCCGCGGTGCTGCCCCAATACCCGGCCGGTTTCATCAACAATGTCACCGCTGGTGTCGGCCTGTGGCCGTAACTTCTTGACAAGGGAGGCGTAATTGCCGTCGGGCACGAAGCAGATATCCTGACTGTCAGGCTTTGCCGCCACCCCAAGCCCGATCTCGGCTGCAATCTCACGCACGCGCGGCTTGGCCATGCCCCCCAAGGGGAAGCGCAGATAATCGAGCTGGGCACTGGTGGTCGCGAACAGGAAATAGCTCTGGTCGCGCGCAGGATCGATTGCGCGGTGGAGTTCGGGACCGTTTTTTCCGTCAAATCGGCGCACATAATGGCCGGTAGCGAGGCAATCTGCACCCAAATCGCGCGCTAATTTGAACAAATCGGTGAATTTTGGCCCCATATTGCACTTAATGCACGGAATTGGCGTGCGTCCGGCGAGATATTCATCGGCGAAATCGTCAATCACCTGGTCGCGAAAGCTGCTTTCGTGATCGAACACATAATGGGCAATGCCCAGCCGGTCGCACACCGCCCTTGCATCGCGGATGTCGCGCCCCGCACAGCAACTGCCCGCGCGCCCCACTGCTTCGCCGTGATCATAAAGCTGCAGCGTCACGCCGATCACCTCGGCGCCTGTTCGCACGGCGAGTGCGGCGACCACCGAACTGTCCACACCGCCAGACATCGCCACCACGATTCGCTGCGCCTTTGGGTCTGCCCCCAGCTGAAACTCACCTTCCATCATGCGCGCCAGATAGGGGCTCTGCGCTGCCGATGCAAAAAACAGCAATCGGGCCAAAAGTTTCGCAAAGTTTTCAACGGGCTTTACCGGACCTTCAGACCCACTCGCTACACCCACCTGACTAAGTGGCCCATTTTGTGAAAGTAGCGTGGTGGATTTAAGTTTTTCGCGGTTCGAACATGATAGCAGCGTTACCGCCCTTCCGCCTGATTTGGCGGTGCTGATGGTGGGGATTGCTGCACGACAGGCAACCAGCCCAACCGCCCTGATCGAATCGCGCAGCGCAATGCCGCTGGCAACGCCTGTGCTGCTGCACCCAACGCACGGTGCGTTCAACCGGGCAATGGCGGCGACGATCCGCCGCTGGAGCAAAGAATAAACGCGCTGTTTACCGCGCCGTTTCAGTCGGCGTTCAAGTCCGGCTGATAATGGTCGTTATTGAAATTGAGGGGGCCCCCGCCCCAATCGAGGTACGCATGATCGAGAACCAGAAGATTCGGCCAGCAAAAGTAATCGGGCCACTCGGCGAGCCGTTAACGCTCGATTCGCTGCCGCCTCCGGGAACCACGCGCTGGGTTGTCCGCCGCAAAGCTGAAGTCGTCGCCGCTGTAAATGGCGGGCTGTTGACGGTAGATGAAGTGTGCCAGCGATACAGCCTGACGATGGAAGAATTTGCCGGCTGGCAACGCGCGATTGATCGATCAGGCATGCCGGGCCTGCGCGTCACGCGAATCCAGCATTACCGCTCGCTATACGAACGCCAGCAGAAATATTGATCGGGAACAAACCCTAGGGACGACGCGTCTTTCCTCCATACGCCCGCTGATCGGGTGCAAAGGAGGGTAACATGGTCGGTCTTATCGTTTGGCTCGTGGTTGGCGGCGTTGTGGGCTGGCTGGCCAGCATGGTGATGCGCACCGACGGGCAGCAGGGCATGCTGTTCAACATCATCGTCGGGATTATCGGTTCGGTAATTGCGTCGTTTCTGTTCGGCGGCGGCATCAACCAGGTCATCACCGTCACCACATTTGTTTATTCCCTGATCGGCGCGATCATTTTGCTCGCACTGGTCAATCTGGTTCGTCGAGGTTCGGTCCGCTAAATCGGATCCTTGTCCCTTCCCCAAACTCCCTAGTTGGGCCGCCCGGATGCACGCCGGGCGGCCCTTTTTTTGCTATTTGAGCAGGAAGCGGACGGAGATCGTCGCGGTAATGCGGGTTTCGCCGGGCACAATTGCCGTTGATGCCGCAGAATCCTTGGCGCGGGCGAACAACATGGGTTCGGGCGCGCCGGATTGATCGGCCCCCTCGCTGATCGACACGATTCGGCTAACCGTAAGCCCGGCGGCACGGGCATAGAGAATTGCCCGGTTGCGCGCACGCTTGACCGCATCGATGCGTGCTTCGTCGAGCGCTGCATCAGGCTCTGCCAGCGACAGCGTTGGCCCCTCAATCTGATTGGCCCCCTGGGCAACCAGCACGTCGAGCACTGCGCCGCTGGCATTCACATCGCGAAACCGGATCGAGACCATATTGGTCGCCTGATACCCCGTGATCGCGGGCGGTTGATTGTCCGCATAACGATATTGCGGGCTGAGCGTGGCGGACGTCGTCATGATGTCGCGCGGGGCAATCCCGGCCCGTTTCAATGCGGCCAGCACGCCCGCCATCCGCCGGGCATTTTCGGCCAGCGCCGCTGCTGCGGTCGATGCCTGGGTGACGACGCCGCTGCGGATCGTGGCCAGATCGGGCACGCGGGTTGATTCGCCCGTCGCGACCACATCCAATATGGTGCCATCTGCCAGAGCAGCGGTTGGAGCTGGGGCCGATAGCGGAACCGGCGCCTGCTGGGCCGCCAGCGGTGCCAGTGGCACAGTGACGGCAATCGCTGCCAAAATCACAAGACGCATCATCATTCTCCCATCAGCAACCGAATCGGCTGCGCATGTGATGCCTATGCCAAGCGCGCTGAAACGCTGGCTGAACGAAAACGCCAGTGCCGACTAGTGAGGTGGACCTGAATTTCATCGAATCTCTTGTCCGTCATGCTGAACTTGTTTCAGCATCCACCGTGCCCCATTGGCGACCGGAAAGGCGGCATGGTGGACCCTGAAACAAGTTCAGGGTGACGACAATCTTATGAAACGGACGTCGATTCCACCGCACGAGCAGTGCAGACTGGCATTGCCGACCACCAGTGATCCCGGCTGGGGTCAGCGCGCGCGTTTGGTAACAACGATGCGGTACAAAACGAGCAGCACGATCGCCCCACCGGTCGCCGCAGAATAGCTTTGCCACGCAGTGGTGATCTGCCAACCCATTGATTGCGAAACAAAACCTGCCAGCAGCGCGCCGGCGATGCCGATCAGGATGGTGACGATGAAGCCGCCAGGATCCTTGCCGGGGAGAATGATCTTGCCGAGTACGCCGGCCACCAAGCCGATGAGAATCCACCCAAAAAAGCTGTTTTGCAAAAGCATCGCACTTCTCCCCCACCACATTACGTTGCAGCCTGATGGTAAATCGCCCGCGTCGGGACGTGTTGCAACCTATTCTTCGTAAAATCGCACATTTAATGGTGGGGCCCAGGTCGCGCCACGGCTTGCGGACGCACCGGAAAAACGCCAAAGGCCAACGATAAAACACCCGCTTGAGATCGGTGCTGTATTCAGCTAATACAGCAACTCGAAGCGAAGCGGCATCAAGCCGATACACGAGAGCGAACCAAATGAATTACGAACCCGGTACGATTGGCAATGATGGTCGGCTGGCCTATTCGGGTGACCGTAGCGGTGCCGGGCCGCGGCGGCTGTGGATCATCGTGCTTGTCGTGGTCGCCGTCGTGATCGGGCTGATCTATTTCATGTCATCAGGCAGCGCTGACAAAAAGGCGGCTGAGGCAGCAGCGGCTGCGCCGAAAAATGCCCAGGTACCCACAGTAACCGTGGAAATTCCTGGTCGCCAGCAAGTGACCCGGTTTGTTTCGGCCACCGGCACGATCGCGGCGAAAATCGACATGCCGGTCGGCGTTGCGGGTGAAGGTGGCCTGGTAACCAACGTGCTGGTTCAGCCGGGCCAATGGGTTCGCGCCGGGCAGGTGCTGGCCACGATTGACCGTTCCGTCCAGCTGCAGACCGGCGCTTCGCTTGCGGCGCAGATTAACGTCGCGCGTTCCGACGCGCGGCTCGCCCAGGCCGAACTTGATCGTGCTGCAGCGCTGGTGGCGCGCGGGTTTATTTCAAAGGCCGATCTTGATCGGCGCACCGCGACCCGTGATGCGGCCAATGCGCGCGTCACCGTGGCACAGGCACAATTGGCGGAAGCCAATGCGCGCACAGGCCGACTGAACATCCGTGCGCCCGCCGCCGGGCTGGTGCTGACCCGCAATGTCGAGCCGGGCCAGATCGTCAGTGCCGGATCGGGCACGCTGTTCCGGCTAGCCAGGGGTGGCGAGCTGGAGCTGCGCGCCGCGCTGAGTGATGCGGATATGAGCGCCGTCAGCGTTGGTGTGTCCGCGCAGGTAACCCCCGTTGGCAGCGACCGCAGCTTTGCCGGGCGCATCTGGCAGGTATCCCCCGTTATCGATCCGCAAACGCGCCAGGGCATCGCGAAAATCGCGCTTGGGTATAATGCGGCGCTGCGCCCGGGCGGCTTTGCTGCGGCAAACATCGCCAGCGGCACCAGCCAGGTGCCCTTGCTGCCCCAGTCTGCGGTGCAGAGCGACGCGAAGGGCAATTATGTTTACGTCATCAACACCAACAACGAAGTGGTGCGACAGGCGATCAAGGTCGGTCAGGTTTCCGATGCTGGCGTGGCCATTTCTGAAGGGCTTGCCGGCACAGAACGCGTGGTCGTTTCCGCTGGCGCGTTCCTGAATCCGGGGCAGAAGGTGGCGCCGGTCACCCAGAAGAAGCAGGGCTGATAACATGGGTTTTCGCAACATATCTGCCTGGTCGATTCGCAACCCGGTACCGCCGATTGTCCTGTTCATAGCGCTGCTGGTCCTGGGGATTGGCAGCTTTTTGACGATGGACGTTAACAACGATCCCGATGTCGATTTTCCGGCAGCGCAGATACAGGTGTCACAGCCGGGTGCCGCCCCCACCGAGATTGAGACGCAGATTACCCAGCGAATCGAAGCGGCGGTCCGCAGCATTAATGGCGTCGACGAAATCAATTCGAACGTTAGCGAAGGCTCCAGCTCTACCTTCGTCCAGTTTACGATTGGCACGCCCATTGATCGCGCCGTCAACGATGTGCGCAATGCGGTTGACCAGATCCGCAGCAGCTTGCCCGACGGCATTTTGGAGCCACAGGTATCGCGCGTCGACATTGGCGGCGATGCCATCGCCTATCTATCGGCGTCGACCACGGACATGACGCTGGAGGAGCTGAGCTGGTATGTCGACGATACCGTGTCGAAACAGCTGCTGGCAGTGCCGGGGCTTGCCGCCGTCACCCGCAATGGCGGCGTAAATCGCGAAATCCGGGTTATTCTTGATCCCGTAAAGCTCCAGTCACGCGGGCTGACGGCAGTGCAGGTCAACCAGCAACTGCGCCAGACCAACCTGAATGCCGCGGGCGGCCGCGCACAGATTGCCGGGTCCGAACAGTCTGTACGGGTGATCGGCAATGCGCGCACTGCGCTGAAGCTGGGCGATACCGAAATTGCGGTTGGCGGTGGTCAGACGGTCAAGCTGTCAGACATTGCGACCGTGCGAGACCTTTATGCTGAGCAACGATCGCTGGCGATTCAAGATGGCCGCCAGGTGCTCGCCTTCAGCATCGAAAAGGCCAAGGGTTCATCTGACGTTACCGTTTATGATTCAGCGAAGAAAGTGATTGAGAAGCTCGAAAAGGATAATCCGAAGGTCAAGTTTACCGAGCTTTTCAACAGCGTTGATTACACCAAGACGCAATATCATTCAGCGATTGAGGCGATGGTTGAGGGCGCCGTGCTCGCGGTTGTCGTCGTTTTCATCTTCCTGCGTGATTGGCGGGCGACCATCATCTCGGCGATTGCCATTCCGTTGTCGGCCATTCCCACCTTCTGGTTTATGGACCTGATGGGCTTCACGCTGAACGGCCTGAGCCTGTTGGCGCTCAGCCTGGTGGCCGGGGTGTTGGTCGATGATGCGATCGTGGAGATTGAAAATATCGTCCGGCATATGCGGATGGGTAAATCCGCCTATCAGGCATCTATCGACGCCGCCGACGAAATCGGCCTGGCCGTGCTGGCAACGACGATGGCGATTGTGGCGGTGTTCCTGCCGGTTGGCCTGATGCCCGGTGTTTCTGGCCAGTTCTTCAAGAATTTCGGGCTGACGGTGGTGGCCGCTGTGCTGATCAGCCTTGCCGTTGCCCGCCTGATCACGCCGATGCTTGCAGCCTATTTCTTGAAAGCCAAGGGCAGCGCCAGTCACGGCGAAGGCTGGTGGATGGACCGGTATATGGATGCCCTGCGCTGGTCGGTCACCCATCGCTGGAAAACCGTGGGCGTTGGTGGCCTGTCGCTGGTAGCGACTGTGATCGCGTTTGCCGGCTTCCCGGGGTTGATCAAGCCAATTCCGTTAACGTTCCAGCCAACGATCAACACCGATTACAGCCGCATCCGCATTCAGCTCGCGCCGGGCTCCACGCTCCAGCAAGCGCAGGACGTCGCGCTGCGCGTGACCGCGATCATCAAGGATGCGCCGGAGGTTCAAAACACCTTCTCCAACGTCAATGTCGGCAGCGCGGGCGTCTTCATTACGCTGAAACAGGATCGCAAGCGGACCAGCGTTGAATTCGAACGGGCCTATGCCCCAGAATTGTCAAAGATCGCCGATGCGCGCGTCTATTTCCAGTCGCAGGGTGGCGGCGGCGGCGGATCGGGTCGCGACATTACGGTCACGCTGGGCGGCTCCGACCCTGCGATGCTGACCAAGGTGGCCAATGATCTGGTCAACCAGATGAACGGTGTGCCGGAACTGCGCGCACCGCGCGTCAACGGCGATTTGCAGCGGCCCGAAATCACGATCCGGCCGCGGATGGATTTGGCCGCGAATTTGGGGGTCACCACCGCTGCGCTCAGCCAGTCAATCCGGATCGCGACGCTGGGTGATATCGATCAGAACGTCGCCAAATTCTCCCTGTCGGACCGGCAGATCCCAATCCGGGTGGCACTGTCAGAAGATTCGCGCCGCAACCTTTCGACGATTGAGAATTTGCCCGTTCCCACGTCAAACGGCGGCTCTGTACCGCTGAACGTTGTCGCTGATATCGGCTTTGGCGCTGGCCCAACTTTGATCCAGCGTTCCAACCAGATCCGCCGAATCACCGTCGGCGCAGATCTGGCACCGGGCAAGGTGACGGGCGACGCCAATCCCAAGATTCAGGCGCTGCCCGCGCTGAAGAATCTGCCCGTTGGCGTTACCCAGCTTCAGCTTGGCCAGGACAAGTGGATCGGCGAGCTGCTGGTCAACTTTCTGATTGCCGTTGTTTCGGGCATTTTGCTCGTGTTTGCGGTGCTGGTGCTGCTGTACAAGCGGGTGATGCCGCCGCTGGTGAACATGGGGTCGTTGATCCTGGCACCGCTGGGCAGTGCGCTTGCCCTGCGATTGACCGGCGATGCGCTGTCGATGCCGGTGTTCATCGGGCTTTTGATGCTGCTGGGCATTGTTGCGAAAAACTCGATCCTGCTGGTCGATTTCGCGCTGGAGGAAATGGCCAAGGGCGTCGAAAAAACCACCGCGATCCTGGATGCCGGGCACAAGCGCGCCCAGCCTATCGTGATGACGACGATCGCAATGGTCGCCGGCATGGTGCCGATCGCGCTGTCACTGACCGGCGATGCAAGCTTTCGCGCGCCAATGGGCGTGACCGTGATTGGCGGGCTCATCCTGTCGACTATTTTGACGTTGGTGATTGTGCCCGCCGGGTTCAGCATCGCCGTTGGGATCGAGGAATGGATTGGCCCACGGCTCGGTCGCCGCCTGCTCACCTACAAGGAAGGTGATGACGGCGTACCGGTGATCGATATTCAACCCAGCGGCCCGCGGCCAATTGGCTATCGTCCGAGTGATGGCGAGCCGCAGCCCGCCGAGTGACCGGGCAAGGGGGCGCCTGTTTGAACCATCTGGGCGGTGGGGGATTGGGCAGGTGATGAACCTGTTCACCCGCCCTGCCCGCCCGGATCAAGCACCCCCGCCAGCGCTGATCCGGATGCGGGCCATTGCGACCGGTCTGCTCGTCGCAATGGCGGCGGTGTATTTGATTGCGCGCGGGCTGGGCGGCATCCACCCCGCTTTTGGCTTTGTGCGCGCCTTTGCAGAGGCGGCGATGGTCGGCGGCCTGGCGGACTGGTTTGCGGTCACGGCGCTGTTTCGCCACCCGCTTGGCCTGCCCATCCCGCACACCGCGATCATCCCGCGGAACAAGGACCGGATTGGCGATAATCTGGCCGCGTTCCTGCGCGATAATTTTCTGGTACCCGGCGTTGTCGCACGGCGGATGCGCCGGCTGGACCTTGCCTCATCCGCCGGGCGCTGGCTTGCCAGCCCATCGGCAGGCGATGGCCGGTTGCGGCGCGGGGCGGGACGGCTGGCCGCAGACGTGCTGGAGGCGTTCGACCAGAAGCGGCTTGGCGGCATGGTGAAGCAAACCATCGGCCAGCGGCTGCGCGCGCTCGATATCGCGCCACTGCTTGGGCAGGCGCTGGATGCAGCGATGCTGAAGGACCGGCATTTGCCGCTGCTGAACGGTATTGTCCGCTGGGCCGGGCAAACGCTGAGCGCGAACGAACATATCATCCGCGCCATGGTGCATGAACGCGCCGGTTCCATCATGCGCTGGACCGGGCTGGACGAAACACTGGCGAACAAGATCATCGACGGGCTTGATCAGATGTTGGTCGATATGGCCGATGATCCCGGCCATCCGCTGCGCGCCAAGGCCGAGGAAGGGCTGGCAAAGCTTGCCTTCGACCTGCAGTTTGACGATGCGATGCGGCTGCGGGTTGAAGCGCTGAAGCTGGAGATTATCGACAACCCGGCGATGCAGAGCTGGCTGGACGGACTGTGGGAGTCGGCCCGCCAGGCCATGCTGCGGATTGCGCGCGATCCGGCAGCGGGGCGGCAGGGCAAATTGGGTGAAGCGCTGCAACAGCTTGGCACCACCTTACAGGAAGATGCGCGGCTGCGCGCGACCATCAACCGGTTTGTGCGCCGCGCCGCTGTGGGCACTGCCGCCGATTACGGCGATGCCATCGTCCGGCTGGTTTCCGAAACGATCCGAGGCTGGGATGCGCAAACCATTACGCTGCGCGTGGAAAATGCGGTTGGCCGCGACCTGCAGTTCATCCGGATCAACGGCACCATTGTTGGCGGGCTGGTGGGGCTGGTGATCCACACCGTGGATATCTTGTTGTGATGGCGCATCACGCTTGCCCGGTCGCGCCATCCCGCCAATCGAGCACCGGCCAGCCGGCCTGCGCCGCCATTGCCCGCAACGGCGCGTGAGGATTAACGGCAAAGGCTTCATCAGCCCAATCGAGCGTCGGCGCATCGGACACATGATCCGAATAGAACCGGATATGGGCACCCCCGCGCGCGATGTGCTGGCTTGCCAGCCATGCCTCAATCATCCGCAGCTTGGCCGGGCCATAACAGTTTTCCCCATCAATCACGGCACGAATGGCCCCATCCTGCGCCATCACCGATCCGGTCGCGATTACGGCGTCGAAACCCAGCCTTGCAGCAATCGCCTGAACATAGAAATCAAACGACGCGGTCGCGAGGATCAAGCGATAGCCCGCTGCGCGGTCTTCAGCGATTCGGGCGCATGCGGCCGGATAAACGCCGTTCGCCATCAACCGGTCAGCAAAAGCATTTGCCGCAGCGGCCATTACCGGTTGCGGGACAGCAGACCCCAGCATCAGCCACTGCGCATTTTCCTTCAGCGCCCCGCGACCCAGCAGGCCCGCCGAATAGGCGATCCCCTCCCCCGCCAGCAACGGCAGCAGCGCCAAGCGCCACGGCGCACGGGTGCGGGCGGCATGCATCAGGAACGGCATCCAGGTCGCCGCGCGCGTGATGGTTTTGTCCATGTCGTAAATCGCCAGACGCTGCATGTCTCATCCATAGACAGCTATGTCCTTGCCGATCCAGTGCGATTGCAGCAAAGATGGTGATGATGGGCACCATGGCTGAATTTTCACATGAAAATGTCGGCGGAGCCGAAACGCTGTGCTTTAGCGGCAGCTTGTCGCTGGCAAAGCTGGGCGATTTCCCCAATCGGTTGCGCGATTTTAACGGCAAGGTCGATCGGCTCGATATGAGCAAGGTCGAAAAGATCGATACGGTTGGCGCTTGGCTGATTTATCGCTTCGCTGCCGAACATAAGGCGCGGGTTGAAGGGTTGAGCGCCGCTGCCCGGCATTTGCTCGATCAGGTTTCAGCCGCCGACCAGCAAGTATCGATGCGGCCAGACCCCGGTGGCCCGCTGGTGCGGGTGCTGGGCGAAATCGGCGCGGCGGTGACGACGTCGTTCAAGACGATGTACGGGTTGCTGGGCTTTTTTGGCGCGACGATGATCGCGCTGTTCAACGTCATCATCCATCCCAGCCGGTTTCGCTTTAATGCCACGGTTCAGCGGTTCGAAGTCGTGGGCGTATCTGCGCTTGGCATCATTGGGTTGATGAGTTTCCTGATCGGGTTGGTGATTGCCCAACAGGGCGCGGTGCAGCTGCGCCAATTTGGCGCAGAAGTTTTCACGATCAACCTGGTTGGACGCATCACGCTGCGCGAACTGGGCGTGCTGATGACCGCGATCATGGTCGCCGGGCGATCTGGCTCTGCCTTTGCCGCGCAAATCGGCACGATGAAGCTGACCGAAGAAATTGATGCGATGCGGACAATCGGCGTATCGCCGATGGAGGCGCTGGTATTGCCACGCTTGCTGGCAGCAGTGCTCATGATGCCCTTGCTCGGCTTTTATGCCTCTGTCGTCGCGATCATCGGCGGCTGCCTGCTGTGCTGGATTTCGCTGGGCATCCCGCCTGTCACCTTCGTCCAGCGGCTGCAGGAAGTGGTACCCATTACCGACCTGTATATCGGGTTGGTCAAGGCGCCGGTGTTTGGCGCGATCATCGCCATCGCTGGCTGTTTCCAGGGGATGCAGGTTGAATCGGACGCTGAACAAGTGGGCCAGCGCACCACCGCCGCTGTTGTGCAGGCGATCTTTCTGGTGATCGTGCTCGATGCGTTTTTCGCGGTGTTCTTTACCTGGTTAGGCTGGAATTGATGGCGGGCAATGACGTTATCTCCGTCAAAGGGCTGCGGACCAGCTTTGGCGATCAGATCGTGCATGACGGGCTGGACCTGCAGGTTCGGCGCGGCGAGATTTTTGGCGTGGTCGGCGGATCGGGCACCGGCAAATCGGTGTTGATGCGCGCGATCATCGGCCTGCAAACGCCGGATGCTGGTGAAGTAAAGGTGTTTGGCGAATCGACGGTCAACCGCGATGACAGCGAAACGATCGACATCAGGCGGCGCTGGGGCGTGTTGTTTCAGGGTGGCGCGCTGTTTTCCACGCTGACCGTTGCCGAAAACGTCCAACTGCCGCTGCGTGAGTTCTACCGCGAGCTTGACCAGGGCCTGCTGGATGAGATTGCAGCCTATAAGGTGGTGATGACCGGGCTGCCCGCCGAAGCCGGGCCAAAATATCCGGCTGAATTGTCGGGCGGCATGCGCAAGCGTGCCGGCCTGGCACGTGCGCTCGCGCTTGATCCCGAATTGCTGTTTCTGGACGAGCCAACCGCCGGGCTCGACCCGATTGGCGCAGCGGCGTTTGATGACCTGACCAGGTCATTGCAACGAACCATGGGGTTGACTGTTTTCCTCATCACGCACGATCTCGACACGCTGTACGCAATTTGCGACCGGGTGGCGGTGCTGGCCGATCAGCGCGTGATCGCGGTTGGGACGATCGACGAACTTCTGGCGCTGGACCACCCGTGGATTCAGGAATATTTCAACGGGCCGCGCGGTCGTGCAGCAACTGGCACGGTTGAAGCGGCTGATCGCCGCGCAGCGCTACAGGCTAAGCCAGGGACTTCTCACTGATGGAAACGCGCTCCAACCATGTCCTTGTCGGCACTGTCGTGCTGGTGTTGCTGATCTTGATGGCTGGCTTTGTCGTCTGGCTTGCCCGGCTGAGCGGCACTGCGGACAAGGAATATGACATTTTCTTCAAACAGTCGGTCAACGGGATCAACAAGGGATCAAACGTCTCGTTCAGTGGCGTGGCCTCTGGCCAGGTCAAGGAAATTGCGCTGTTCAAGGAAGATCCGCAGTTTGTGCGCGTGCGGATTAGCGTCAGAATCGAAACGCCGGTGCTGCAGGGCACCACCGCGACCATCCAGGGGGTGGGCTTTACCGGTGTCAGTGAAATCCTGCTTGATGGCGCGATCAAGAATCAGCCGCCTATCGCGTGCCCTGTCGAAAAGCCACAAAGCGCCTGCCCGTTTGGCGTGCCGGTTATTCCCACCCGCCAGGGCGGGCTTGGCGCGCTGCTCAGCTCTGCGCCGCAACTGCTTGAGCGGCTCTCAAACCTTGCCGAGCGGCTGACCGATCTGTTGTCGGACAAGAATATGGCGTCGATCACCGGCATTCTCGATAACACCAACCGCGTGACCAAGGCGCTGGCTGATCGTTCCGGCGATCTGAGCGGCACCATTGCCGAAACGCGCATCACCATCAAAAAAGCAGGCGAGGCCGCTGACGCCTTTTCCACGCTCGCCAAATCCGCCGATGGTGTGCTGAACAACGATATCAAACCGGTAACCGCCAATTTGAACAAGGCGGTCGCCTCTGCCCAACACAGTCTGGAACAGGTCGACCTGCTGATCACCGATGCGCGGCCAGGCGTTCAGGTATTTTCCAAGCAGACGATCCCTGAAATCAGCCAGCTCGTTCGCGATTTGCGGGTGATGTCGGCATCGCTGACCAAGGTTGCAGAAAAGATTGATCGTGAAGGCGCCGGATCCATCCTCGGCGCGCCGAAACTGCCTGATTACACCCCCGGCAAAGCCCCCAAAGCCCCAAAGAAATGAGGCAAGCCATGAAGCGCCCCACCAACACCCTGCTGCCCGCCCTGCCCGTGATCCCGTTGCTGGTGGTGGCCCTGTCGCTTGGCGGGTGTATCAGCTTTGGCGCAGAACCGCCGCCATCGCTGCTCACCTTAACGCCTGATAGCCCGCTCGCCGCCGGACAGACGCGCAATTCGGCCACCGCGCCGACAATCCTGATCCAGCAGCCCAGCGTACCCGCATCCCTCGCCACCGCGCGGGTGCCTGTGCAGACATCGCCGACGACGATTGCCTATGTGAAGGAAGCCGTATGGTCAGAACCGCCCGCGCGCCTGTTCACGGGCCTGCTTGCGGATACCATCGGCAGCCAGACCGGCCGGGTGGTGCTCTCTCCCGATCAATTGGTGCTCGACCCTGGGGCGCGGCTGGGCGGTGAGCTGCGCAGCTTTGGGCTGGATGCGGCAACGGGCGATGCCGTGGTTACCTATGATGCCACCCTGATCCGCGGTGCCTCCCCAGGTTTTGAAAAGCGCCGGTTCGAAGCGCGCGAACCCGTTGGCACCGTAACGCCGCAGTCAACGGGCCAGGCACTTAACCGTGCGGCCAACCGCGTCGCCACCGACGTCGCCGGCTGGATCGGCAAATAAGCGCACGCCGTTGCCTTAGCGTTTGGCGGTGCGCACCGGCACGGGCAGGTTGCACAGGTCAACGGCGTTTGACGGCACCGTGAAAAAAGGCGGTGCACGGTTGGCCCGCGCCGCCAGATAGCGCGCAAATTCGGGCGACGACGGCGTCAGATACTCGAAATGCGGGCGCTGCCCCGCTGGAACATCGCTGGCGATTGTCACCCGCGCGATCGGCACGCGCATCTCTGGCCGCTCATACAAACCCAGCCCGCCGCCAGTGCCACGCGGCAGCGCCGACATCGCCGCCATTCCCTCAATCACCCGGCCCACCACCGCAATGTTGCGATCCAGGTGGCGCGGCGCATGGCCAATGACCGTGTAAAGATCGCCGCCGGTGCCCGTATCAGGCGCCAGATTTCGGGCCACGCCGACCATGCCATAGCAATGCGGCAGCCATTGTTGCTGGCCATTACCCGCCACCGGCCAGCCATCTGCCGAAAAGCCAGTGACGGGGGCATAGGCATCGGCATAGGGGTTAGGCGTAATGGCGTGCGCCGATGCGGGCCATTCATATTCCGCCGGTGGGGTCAGCTCAATGCCGGGGGCAGGCGCCTTGGTCTCGGTTGGATCGCCCCATTGGGTGACGTAATTATCCTGTACGCGGTAAACGCTGGCATCGCTCCACCAGCCTGCACGGGCGATCTTGCGCATATTAGCGACATGCACCGGGGCAAAACCGCTCGCCAGCCATATGGCGACGCGCTTGCCATCGGCAAAATCGATCAGCATCACATCGTCATCGGCAATTGCCGCCCAGGCGCGCGCGGGCGCCGCATCAGCGATCTGCATCGCTGACGGCGCTGGCGCGGGTGATGGGGCAGGTGTTGGAATCGAAGCAGGCGCGGCCTGAAGGGCAGCGGCGAACAGCGCGGTGGTGAGCGTTTTGATCATGCCGCCATCATGGCACGCCAACAGCGCTTGCGAAAGCGCCCCCTGCCCGCTACGGCTCGCCTCCTTCCCAAGCATGCGGAGCGGTGGCCGAGTGGTCGAAGGCGCTCGCCTGGAAAGTGAGTATACGTCAAAAGCGTATCGAGGGTTCGAATCCCTCCCGCTCCGCCAAGCAGTCTGCGCCAGCACCGACATCTCCCTGCTGGCTCCTCAAAATCGCGCAGTTCTGCGCAGTTTCGCGAATCATCCGGTGCTAGCGAGAGAGCGTGCGAGGTCGTCTCTCGCCCCATTTCACCGCCTTTTCTCTGCGACCTAAGCCGTCAATACGCTTTCGATTTGGCTCGAGAGATTTGGTGCCGCTCTCACTGCTAAACCGGATTAGCAGCGACCGTTTCACAATTGGCTCGCCGATCGGTCGCAAATGCCTCGAATAAAAGCTCCTGATCAGAGACTTACCCCCCATCTCACTGACACCTGCGGCAGGGAGACCGGCAGTGAGATCGCACTGAGATGGAGCGGGCTTGCACCGAGAATTGCGCCAGGCTGCAGGCAGATCATTTTCAAGCCTTGCGACGAACCGAGTTCAACAATCTCTTGCCCGAACGACGGCGCTGTGTATCGCTGGTCACGTCAAGGAGGACAGTTACCCACGCTAGGGGACTGTCCGGTCTCCCAGTCGCGGGTTGCTAAACTCGAGCCGGGAGATCGAAAAAGTGACTGACGTTCCTAATACTGACAAGCCGACCGAACCTGCGGGGTGCCCGCATTGCCGTTCGGCCTGACCCTGCGCTTCGCGGAGCCGAGCAGCTTATTCCATAGCTTGCCGCGGTGCTGTCAAATCTATGGGGCAGTCGTCTTTTCGATTGGCCATGCAGATTTTCCACGTGCAGGCAGGCTCTGTATGATCATCTCTTGATCTGTGTACGTTCCGAAAACTGAGGGACTCTTGCCGTTTCTATGGGCAATTTCTCAGGGTCAGGGAGCAGTTTTTGGGGTCTTCCCTATAGATTTGACAGCACCGTCAGCACCGTAAGTCCCACGATCTTGCGCGTCCGCAGCGCAGGATTGGAGTTCTTGGCATCGACGAGCGGGGTCTTGGACGCATCCTGCTGCTTCGACCAGATAACAGTGCCACACTATTTTGCAGCGCCGCACGGCGCGATCCGAATCTTGCTGGCATTGTCACTTTCGCCCAACATCCACGTGCCTTCGATCGGCGCGGCTGCAAATGCCGGCAGGGGCGCCGCCACGAGAGCCAATACAGGTAAAATCTGGCGAATGTTCATCGATCTCCTCCCGGTTCGTTAAGCCAAACGGCGCATCACATAATTAGAGCAATAACACGAGTCTGGTTTTCCTTTATGCTGGCTGAACGGGGCAGTTGATCATACTGCATTGAATATCTAGACGTGCCATTATCGCGGCTAATCTCAATTTCAGGACGCAAGGAAGGCACGCGATCGTGGCGGCAAAGGCACCAATAACACTCGCTGCAAAGGACCTGCCACCGTCCAAGGAAAGGCGGGCGCGACGCAGCTATGGCAGCAACCGACAGCAAATTCTCGATGCTGCGCTACGTCTCTTCAACGATCAGGGTGTTGGCCCGGTCTCGACCAATCATATTTCTGCCGAAGTCGGTATCAGCCCCGGCAATCTCTATTATCATTTCAGGAACAAGGAAGACATCGTCTGGGCGCTGCTTCAGAACCTGCTTGGCGAGCTGCGGCTGCATTTCGAAAGCGCCTCGAAACTGGACCTCGCCGAACTGCTGGGCTGGTTGATGGGCAACGGTGTCGACATCATGTGGCGTTACCGCTTTGTGTTCGAAGACCGCGCGACCGTCGGGCGCCTCGACCGGCGCTTCGCGACGGTTGCACATGTGTTCCACCGGGAATTCTTAGCGCATGTTGAAGACCGGATTTCGGTGAGCGTCACTAAGGGGTGGCTCGTCGCTGATCTCGGCCGCGAGCACATCCGCTCGATCGCGGCGATCACTTGGATTATCGTTCAAGGCGTGTTCGACTATGCGCGCAACGATGCCGCAACCGAATCGATTACTAAGGACGATGTGCGCCGCGCTTATGCGCTGATGTTCAATCTTTACCTGCCCTATGTGGCGACCGACAAGAGCCCGACAGCGCTTGACGCCATCGTACGCCGCGCTTGATCTGCCTCAAAGTGCGTACGTAGCTCTGCAAGCACTGCCGCCTGGTTGGACGGCAAAAGTTCATGGGCCATTTCGGGAATAACGAGCAAGCGGGCATTGCCCAGTCGTCGTGCAAGATCGCGACCGTGCGCTAACGGCAACAGCGGATCGAAATCGCCGTGAATGACCAGGGCCGATGTCTCGATTGACCCCAACTGCCGCCAGCGCCGTGCGTCGGAGACGATGGCGGCAAGCTGCCGCTTTGACCCCTCTTGCGGTGGATAGCCATAACTGGTGGCACGCGTGACGCGTTGCGAAAGTTCAACCTTATCGGCATCGTCACGAGGCGCCGCGATCAGCTGTCGAACTCGCTGCATATAGGCCTCAAGCGCGTCCAGGTCACGCGTGCGAGGGGGTTTCGCCATCAATTTGCGCACTACGGCGTCCGGCAATGGCAATCTGGGGCCATTCGAGGACGTCATGATCAGTGAAAGAGTACGGATCCGATCGGGCACCAACAGCGCCATGCGCTGCGCGATCATGCCGCCCATCGACACCCCGAGGATGTCGCAGTCGCGGATCTCGAGCGCGTCGAGCACAGCGATCGCATCCTGCGCCATATCGGCGATCGCATAGGGAATGGCTGGCTTAAGCCAGCGCGGTATCGGCAGGCGTGCCATGATCCAGGCAAGCAGCGGTCCCGGGGCAGGATGATCCGCCCAGCGCGACGACTGGCCGACGTCGCGGTTGTCGATGGCTAAGACCCAGCGACCCGCAGCCACGAGTGCGGTGATGAATGACGGCGACCAATCCTCAATAGTAAGGGCGAGACCGTGGATCAGAAGCAGTGGCGGGTCCGAGGCGTCGCCATAGCATCGGACTGCGATCTGACCTTCTGCACACGCAATGCTGCGGCTCTCGAAAGCCAGCGCTTCACTCATGCGTTGTCCAACAACGGACCAATCTGCATCGCGACCCCCATGTCGCCTGCGACCTTCAGTTTCCCTGACATGAACGCGAAGGGCGCACTCAACTTCCCTTGCGCCATCTTCACGAAATCGTCGATGCCGACGGATATCGTCGTTATGGCCTCGCTATCCTCGTTCGTCACTGTCTTGGCTGGACCATCGATAAAAACCTTGCCATCGGTACCAAAATAGAACTTCACCTTATGGGGGAAGTTGGCCTTTGCAACTGCAGCGCCCATCCGGCTTGTGATCTCGTCCACCACATCAAACTCCCTGCAAATTATCTACGATCTGTACAACCGCGTGGTACAATTTTAGAATATTTAGTCTATTTTGTTCAAGCAAATAAAGTCGGGTTATCTCCATCTAGCCAACTTTCGGCGCGGTGGTCATGCACACATCCTTCTGACGTTCAGCGTCAATCGCGGCAAATGCGCCTGCCGTGGGTGCTAGCCTGCGAACGAGCAGCAGTGCCCTGCGCGAGGAAATACGAACGACCGTCGGGCCGGTGGCTGTGACGGGGGCCTGCGCGCCCGCAATCAATAGACGCAGCGGCGACTTGTCGCGCGTTTCTCCAGCTGCGGTTAAAAGGCTGCCCGCACTCCAGATGGTATCGGTGTTCTCGCCGTAAAGCGCCACCACGGCGGGCGCGACCGCGCGATTGACCACGACGTTGACCGCCCCCCCCGACACATCGATCGAGCAGGCCGAATAGGCGAGATCGGGCGAGGGACGCACGATGGTCTGGCTTTGCGGGGTTGTCCGCGGCGAATGAAGGAAATGGTTGGGGCCGCCCGTCTTCTCGGCTGCACCCCGCAAAACCACACGCATGATCGCATTCGGCATGGCGACTACAGTCGCGACATGCACGACCCCTGCCAGCACGATAGTGGCGATAATCGGTCCGGCCCAGCGGTTCATACTTTTTCTCCCGCACAGCTTTGGCGCACAATGTCGGGTCCGACGATCTTCGACAGCGCGTCCGGCGCAATGCTCTGCGGGCGGTAAAGGCGCATCATCAGCACGGGCCGCTTGCTGGCACGTGTCGAGATCCAGTGTCCTTCAGCCGGTCGGTCAGGCCCGACCAGCGCCGACCATGCGCCACTGCCTGCGCGCGTGGCATCGATCGAGGACGCGCCGTCGGTGTTGCGCGCCAGATACTGATCCTCGGCATAGAGCGTCACCGACCACCACGCAGCCGGTTGCGGACCACCCGACAGGCGATAGGTGCAGCGTGCGTCGAGCGCGCGGCCCTCGCTGTCGGTCGAGCGATCGAAATACACTGCCTGATTTGCCGACAGCGCGAGCAGGCCCGCTCGCGCCACGGTCGCCCGCGTCCACGGGTCTGCCGAGGCCGCGCCATTGCTGACATTGGTCGACCAAGCACCGGCACGCACGACGCCGGTCAACCCGCCCCGCGTCGCGAGCGGCGCGGATCCGATCCCGCCGACAATACCGGCGACGACGGCCAGACTCCAGACTTTCCACCCCATCGATTCAGCCCTTTCAGTCTATGATATTGTCGGTTGCGGCCAACTCGCCGAAGCCCGGTCCGGGCATGCGCCGACCAAAACGGATCAGCTGCGAATCCAGCACGGCTGCGGAACGGTGTTTGACGGCCTCGCGGTAGTCCGGGTCGGCGAGCATGGCGAGAAAGGCTCGATAGGCCTCGCGCTCGGGATTGATATGGCCCGGTAGCTCCGTCATGCGACGGTAGCCGTCGGATGTGACCGTGCGGCCGTATAGAGCCCGACGACAATAAACGCTTCAGCGCGTCGAACGCTCGCCAGGCTCTGCTCGATCTGCGCTGCATGAGGTTCGATCGCCATTTGCCAAACCTTCCTTGAGGCTCTGTCAGAGCAAATGCACCGATCGTTAGGAGCTCGCGGATAGCGAGTTGGGATGCCCCGCCCTCACAAGCCCGCCAGTTCATTTCGCTATTTCAACTCATCGCCCGAGGTGATCCGCCTGGTGGTCATGATGTACGTGCGGTTCCCGCTCAGTTTGCGGAACGTTGAGGACCTGCTGTTCGAGCGCGGGATCGACATCTGCCATGAAACAGTGCGGCATTGGTGGAACAGGTTCGGACCGATGTTCGCCGGCGAAATTCGCCGGCAGCGGGTATCGCGGATGCGGGGGTTCCGCCACTGGCGGTGGCACCTCGACGAAATGTACGTGAAGCTCAATGGCGAAATGGTGTACCTCTGGCGCGCGGTCGATCAGGAAGGCGAGATCCTCGAAAGCTACATCACGAAGACCCGCGACAAGGAAGCCGCGCTGCGCTTCATGAAGAAGGCGCTGAAGCGCCACGGATCTCCCGAGACGATCAACACTGACGGCCTGGCATCGTACAAAGCGGCAATGAAGGTGTTCGGCAATACCGAGAAGCAGGAGGTGGGGCGCTGGGCCAATAACAGGGTGGAGAACAGCCACCTCTCGTTCCGACGACGGGAACGAGCGATGCTCAGATTCAGGCGGATGAAGTCGCTACAGAAGTTCGCCAGCGTCCACGCCAACGTCCACAATCACTTCAATCTCGAACGCCATTTAGTTGATCGCCAGACCTTCAGGGAACGCCGCTCGTCCGCGCTGGCCGAGTGGCAATCCCTCGCGCACTGAGCCGTGACCCCAAAGCCCGAGCCGCATCGTCCAGAGACGAGTTCGCTTTAGACTGACAGCACCGCGCAGATCAGCGGCGCTCGCCGAGTGGCGTCAGATCGCCAGCTGATCCGTTAACATCAAAGACCGGCATCCGTCGTGGAGAGACGAGTTCGCATCCGACTGACAGCATCCCTCAATATAATACGCCCGAAAACATTTGGCCCTATAACTATATCTTACCCATCCGTCTGACATAAAATAAGCGTTCGATAAATGTTGCCGTGTCGAAAAATCGATGTCGCATGGCCAGGGCCTTTAGCCTCAATTTCTTCCTGAAGTGGTTTAGGGATTTCGGTAAGCGAAGCTACTTGGCTGGTACGTACGGAAGCACCGATTTCAAGAGCAACCTCATCTGCTTTTTTGCAGGATGTAATCGCCTTTGTTGCCAATTGGAAGGCGACCACCTTTGTTCGCACTTCAGACGCTGCAGTTCCTTCTGCAAGGATCAAAGTTAATTGCTTGAGGATAAATATTTCGGGACTCTGAGCCCAAGACAGCCTAGCAGGCGCGCAAATTGCCAAAGCGATACAAATCTTCGCGCTCGGCGCGAGGAAGCGAAAAGATATCGACATATGATATTCTCCGTCAAAATAACGTATTTGTTTATATTTCAATGGTGCTCAGAAAACTAAATACGCGTGCCCAATAGCCGACATATTGAGGGCTATTGTTATAATCCAGATGCCCGACGCCGGCGCGTTTCAACTCCTCAACCTTGCCGCCCCTGGCTATTGCCGAACGGATGAAGGCAGGGAGCGACGCAGTTGTGATGCGCTCATCGCTAGACCCGCTTATGAGCAATATCCGCAACCCATCAATCGACTTCTTGCGGTTGAGAATGTCGATCGGTGATATAGCCGACGCTGATTTACGCCTCGCTGTTTCATTCCCGTCATCGACTACCGATTGTACGTCAGGTTTTCCCAAATCGAGTTCACGGACGAGATCAAGCGGGGTCGCTACAGCAACAACCGCTTTAACGAGATTCGGCATCTCCAACGCCGTATCGAGTGCCAACAATCCACCGTGACTGAAACCGATCAAGGTGATGTCTTTACATCCGTTCAATGTCAGCCAACGTACCGTTGCTTCAAGGTCTGCCTTTGATTTTGGTACCAGTCCCTTGGAACCCGCCGCTGCCCATTGATAGCCAAATCCGCCACTGCCGCGCGGAAAAACCGCCAGGTAGCTGTTTCCCTTGGCAAACCAATATGGCTCAAGAAACTCCAGATTGCGGACTCTAAGAGGCACATTGTTTCCGCCATACAGCTCAACAAGCACCCTTCCACGACAAACCTCGCTGATGGAGGTTAGCCCTGGCCCTATTGCGATAAATGGCGGTATGCCTTTGTCGACCGAATCGTCCTTAAACAGCGACTTTAGGTTCAGTCCACCAACGTCCATTTTGGACGCAGCCTGATAGAATGGCCTTACGGGTTGTTCGACAGTGGTCGATTCATTAAAAAAATAGGTCGCATCCGGCAAAATATAGTCATTGGAGATCCACGACACTTGGTCTCCGCGCGTCGTTGCGAACACTCCGCCAATCTTATAGGATACTCCATCACGTATCGGAACGGCTAGCCGAGGGGATTCAACTCCACGCTCTTTTGGCACATACAAGATGGCTTGGCGTGGACCCGACGCTAGCCGAATAGCCAGGTAACGGCCAAGTATCGCAACGTCCGGGTTTGTGACATACACATTGTCCGACGCAAAGGTGGCATATGGGATAGAGGCCATCAACAGCGTGGCGGCGGCCGGGTCAATCGGTCCAGAGCGTTGGGGCGTATTGACGCGCCATATCGAAGGCGAGCAACTGGCCACGCGACCGGGCTTTGTCGACGAGCATGGTTGGTTGCGCGCAAAGAACAGATGATCGCCCTCAGCGCCGAGCAACCGGCCAGCATTCTCAAGGCGACGAACTTCCCCGCTAGCAAAGACTAGAACCGGATCGGCTTGAGTTTTGTTGGACAAGTCGATAAACGACATTGCCCGCTGTCCGCTGGCATGATCGAGGATGTCACCGCCGTACCTGCCAATGCGAAAGGCAGACCGCACCAAATGTGGGGAAGGGTTCAGGATCAACCGCTCGCCGTCGATCCGTCCGGCATTCATCATGATTGACATGCCATCGAGAGCAAGGGCCGCAAAACTGCCGCCTGGTCGAGGCAGCACCTCTACTGCATCGTTCAAAACAATAGGTGCCGATAGAGACAGGTGATCGTTAAGCGTCATTAATCGTACGTGAGTGCTTCCGCCGGCTTTCCAAGACGCAAGGTATCGACCCGGCATACCGGGCATAGGTAAGAACGTCGCCGACCCTGGCAGATCTAATGCCTGACCATAGGCGATTGCGGCCGCACTCGACGCGATCCTCAAAATGGTCGGCTGTTCCACCGTGAAGCCGATAAACTGCACACCCCCATCAGCGCTCAGAAGTAGGACCGGATACGGCCGATAAGCCGCCGCGCGCTTCTCAAAAACTTCAAGGATTCGCCCATCCGTTTGATCGGCGATGCCGACAAATGCCAGCATCGCCGCAAAAACAGGAGTGAGAATTGATTGGCTCATCAGAACCCGAACGTCACACTGCCTCCAACGTCGCCACCTGAATTGACGCCAAATTGGTAAGTCGTTCCGTCAGAATAGGAGGGGCCGTAAAGCGTGTTGCCTCCAACGTTAAATGACCCAAAACCGAATCCGCCAAAAGAATTACTATTTGAAAACTGGGAGCCGTAAATGGTGCCGGTATAATTACCACCGCCCCCGCCCCAGCCACCTGTAGCCATGAGGCTGACTTGCTGCTGAGGCAACTCATAATCCAGTAATAACACGCCCTCA
>JAKFUX010000005.1:0-59786 GCA_021732465.1 Sphingomonas sp. | reverse complement strand
AACAGGGCAGGCCTGGCTCGATCGGGAATGGTCGTCCGATTATCTGGGTGGGCAGGCCGTGGGGTGGGACTGGACCGGGCTGAACCTAGACGATGGCACAGCGCTGATGGCGTTCCGGATCAGGGGGGCGGATGACAAGGCGGTGTGGTCAGGCGGATCGCTGCGGCGGGCAGACGGGCGTGTCACCCGCTTTGCGCCCGGCGATGTGCGGTTCGATAGCTTTCGGCAGTGGAAGTCACCGCGCACCGGCGCGACCTATCCGGTCGGCCAGTTGCTGACGGTGCGTTCGCCGGAAGGGGTGCGGAGGTGGCGGCTCGATCCGTTGTTCGACGATCAGGAACTTGATGCGCGGCGCGGCGGGCAACCGGTATATTGGGAAGGGGCGGTAAAAACGCAGGGCGGCAGCGGTTATCTGGAACTCACCGGCTATGCGGATCGGCTGCGGATGTGATGGGGTCACGAGCGGGTGGTTAGCCCCCCACTCGGACGGCAATGGTGGATCAAACCCGGCACCCGCCCAGCCGCCGCAAAATGGCCCATCGCTGCCTCCCTCAGCGCGGGGATGCGGTCGATATGCGTCAACGCCACCACGCACCCGCCAAAGCCGCCGCCCGTCATCCGCGCACCGCCAAAGCCGCCGGCCGCCTCCGCCAGCGTGGCGACAAGCTGATCGATCTGTGGCAGCGTAATCTCAAAATCATCGCGCATCGATGCGTGCGATGCGGCCATCAGCGCAGCGATACTGGACCAGTCGCTGGCCGTCAGCGCCGCCGCCATCGCCAGCGTCCGCGCATTTTCGCTCACCACATGCCGCGCCCGGCGATGTGCCAGCGGATCAAGCGTCGGCTCGGCTGCCTCGAGTGCGGGCAGATCAATGTCCCGCAGCGCCGCCACGCCCAGTTGCGCCGCCACCGCCTCGCACGCCGCGCGCCGTTCATTATAGGCACTGTCGACCAGCCCGCGCGTGATGCCCGAATGGACGATCAGCACCGCCATGTCGTCGGGCAGCGGCACGGGGTTTGTGGCAAGCGACCGGCAATCGATCAGCAGCGCAGTATCGGCCTGGCCATGCGCGGCGATTAGCTGATCCATATTGCCGCACGCGCAGCCGACGAAATCATTCTCCGCTGCCTGCGCGATCAGCGCCAGCGTGGTGCGATCCAGCGCCCCCTGGCGGTCAAACGCCGCCGTCAGTGCCACGCCCAGCGACGCGGATGACGACAGCCCGGCCCCCTGCGGCACATCACCCGCAATCGCGATCCGCGCGCCACCAATGGCAATCCCGCGCGCCCGGAACACAGCGGCAATGGCGCGAACATGCGTGCGCCAGCCGGACGCTGCCTGGAAAACCTGTCCGGGATCGAAGCTGTCACCCTCACCATAATCGGCGCTGGTGACACTGATCATCGCGTCTGCTGCGTCGCCAATCGCCACCGCCGTGCCCCGGTCAATCGCGCAGGGCAGCACGAAACCGTCATTATAATCGGTATGCTCGCCGATCAGGTTCACCCGGCCGGGTGCATAGGCGACGCGGTGGGGCTCCTCGCCGAATGCGGCAATATACGCGGCGGTGGCGCGCTCTACCGGCCCCGTCATGCCAGCACATCCGGCACTGCGCGCAGCATCGCGGCGGCGGCTTCGGGTGTCAGATCACGCTGCGGTTCTGCCAGCATTTCATAGCCGACCATGAATTTGCGCACGCTGGCGGATCGCAACAACGGCGGATAAAAATGCGCGTGGAGCTGCCAATGGGTGACATCGGACTCCCCAAACGGCGCGCCGTGCCAGCCCATTGAATAGGGAAATCGGCACGCAAACAGATTGTCATACCGCGCCGTCAACCGCCGCAGGATATCGGCCAGGCTGTCGCGCTGGCCTGGGGCAAGATCGGGCATGCGCTGCACGGCAAAGCGCGGCAACAGCAATGTTTCGAACGGCCAGCTCGCCCAGTACGGCACAATCGCCAGCCAATCGCCATTGCTCGCCACCTCGCGCTCGCCGCCCGTTTCGCGTCCTGCCAGATCAAGCAGCATCGGCGTGCCCTGCACCGCCTGATAAGCGCGCTGCGTCGCATCCTCCGTCGCCGCCTCATCCGGCAGATGCGCGGTCGCCCAGATCTGGCCGTGCGGGTGCGGGTTGGAACAGCCCATCATCGCGCCCTTGTTTTCAAATATCTGCACTGACCGGTACGCTGCCCCCAGCTCGCCGCTTTGCGCGCACCAGCAATCGATAATCCCGCGCACCGCCGCTGGCGACAATTGCGGCATCGTCAATGCATGATCGGGCGAATAACAAATCACCCGCGCCACCCCGCGCGCGCTGGCGGCGGCGAACAGCGGATCGTCACTCGCGGTATCGGGCGTATCGGGCAGCACAGCGGCAAAATCATTGTCGAACACAAATGTGCCGGCATAATCAGGGTTGGTCTGCCCGCCCGCCCGTGCATTGCCGGGGCACAGATAGCAGCCGGGATCATGCGAAGGCCCCGCATCGTCGGGTGCGTCCTGCTGCCCCTGCCATGGCCGCGCAAGCCGGTGCGGCGATATCAGCACCCAGCGCCCGTTCAGCGGGTTGCGCCGCCGGTGCGGCTGGTCGGTCGTCACCGTCCCCGTCACTGTGCCCGTCACCTTCACGCCGCTTTGCGCTGCCAGCCGATAAATGCTGCCTGCCGCCCCAGCACGACGCGATTATAGGCCAGCGCGAACAATACAGAGCTGACCAGCGTGACCACCATGAAATCGATATAATGCAGCGTCACAATACCCGCCGGTTGCAGCCCGAATGAATAGGCCGCGTACAGCGCCACGCCCCAAATGACGCCGGCGGTTGCCGCACTGGCCCCCACACCACGAAACATCAGCCCCACGATAAACGCCGACAGGATCGGCATCGATGACAGGCCGTTCAACTGCTGCAGCAGATTGATGATGCTGGTGGCGTTCTGATACATCGGCACCAGCGCGATGGATGAGATGGTGACGATCACCGTGGTGATGCTGCTCAACCGCCAGTTATCTGCTACTTTGCCAATGAACGGTTTGTGGAAATCGACCGCATAGAGCGCGACGGTGGAATTCAGCACCGCGCTGGTATGGGCAATGACCGCCGCCGCAATCATCGCCGCAAAGGCGCCTGAAAGCCAGCCGGGCAGCACCTGTGCCACCAGTAACCCGTAAGCTTTGTCGCCCACATTGCCCATCAGCTTGAACGCGACGACGCCGGGCACCGTGACGATGATCGGGATAATCATGATGCGGATCGCAGCAGCCGCCAGCACACCCTTTTGCGCTTCGCGCACCGTGGGTGCCGTCATCGCCTTTTGGGTGATGTTCTGGTTCGTGGACCAATAGAAAATCTGGATGAAGATCATGCCGGTGAACAGCGTGTGGAACGGGATGGGCGATGTCGCGCTGCCAATCATCGTGGTGCGTTCCACCGGCACGCCGCCGAACAGATCATATTGCACTGCGGCCAGCGCCAGCACGACGATCAGCACCGCAATCGCCAACACGCCGAACCCCGAATAGGTGTCCATCACCGCCACCGCGCGCAGACCCCCCATGATCGTATAGGTCGCGCTGATCACCGCAAGGATGGCGGCAAACGCCAGCAGCGGAATACCCCCGCCAAACAGCGATTCCAAAAACAGCGCGCCGCTATACAGCCCGGCGGGCAGATAGATCAGGATATTGCCGAACAGGAACAGCCCCGAAATCAGCGTGCGCAGATTGCGGGTAACACCCTGATAGCGCCGGTCGAGCAGTTCGGTAACGGTGGTGCAATCGTTGCGATAATAAATCGGCACAAAGATGAAGGCCAGGATCAACAGCCCGATAAAGCCCGATATTTCCCACCAAGCCAGCAGCAACATCTGGTTGCCGTTCATGCCAACCAGCTGATCGGTCGACAAATTGGTCAAGGTGATTGATCCGGCAACGAACACCCAGCTCAGGCCACCGCCCGCCAGATACACGTCCTTTTCGCTGCCATCATGGCGGGCGCTGCGTACTTTCAACCATGTCGCCAGCCCAATCGCCGCCAGCAGCAGCACCGCGACGCCCATTTGAAGCCCGTTATTGATGGCCATGCCCGGCAAATCGCACCCCCTTTGCTTATTTTACGCCAACCATAGGCCGTCGCACCTTGCGCGCAAGCGGGCCTGCGGCAAGGATTGGCGGATGACCTTTACCCCCATTCGTATTGACGGCGAAGCGATCACGATTGTGCTTGACGCTTCAAACGGTGCGCCGCTGGCGCTGCGCTATATTGGCGCAAAATTGCCCGCTGATGAGGATCTGGGCGCATTGGCTGCAGCCGTTCAGCCCCGGCGGCACGGATCGCAGCCTGATGCACCGCAATTGGCGACACTCTGGCCGCAGGCGGGGCGAGGTTATGCCGGTTTGCCAGCACTGGCGGTGCGGCGCGGTGAAGCGCTGTTGCCGGTCGATCTGCTGGTGGAGGATGTGGTTGCCGGCGGATGCACGGCGCACCTGATGCTGGCTGATCCGGTCGCAGGCGTCCGGGTAGCGATCAATTGGGTGATTGGCGCCGGCGATGTGGTGCGCGCGCGCAGCACCATTACCAATTTTGGCGCAGTTCCCCTGGTGATTGACCGGCTGGCCAGTATCGCGCTGCCGCTGCCGGGTTGGGCAACGCACGCCACGCGTTTTCACGGGCGCTGGGCCGGGGAAATGCATGAAGCAACCGCGCCCATTCCGCATGGCAGCAGCGGTGGCGAAACGCGCGGCGGGCGGCCGGGCTTTGGCGGGGCGAACTGGCTGATCGCCCATGAACCGGGCTTTGGCACGGATCACGGGCTTGGGATCGCGCTGCACCTTGCTTGGAGCGGGGACCATCAGATGATCATCGAACGCGATGCCGATGGGGCGATTGTGCAACTGGCGGCCCGGCTCGACGCGGGCGAAATCATCCTTGCGCCGGGGCAGGGCTTTACCACGCCTGATGCGGTTATCGCGGTGGTGGATGGCGGCAGGAACGCGGTGCGGCATGGGCTCCATACGCATCTGCGCCGCGACGTGCTGCCCGGCCGCGCCGATTGGCCGGTGCGCCGGGTGCACTTGAACAGCTGGGAAGCGGTGGCGTTTGATATGGATGCGGCCCGGTTGGGCCAGTTGGCACAAGCGGGCAAGGCAATCGGTGCCGAACGCTTCGTGGTTGATGATGGCTGGTTCACCGGGCGGCGGGGCGATCAGACCAGCCTGGGCGACTGGACGCCTGATCCACAGCGTTTCCCGGCCGGCCTTGGCCCTTTGATTGCGCAGGTCAGCGACCTTGGCATGGATTTCGGGCTGTGGGTTGAACCTGAAATGATCAGCCCCGACAGCGACCTATACCGCGCGCATCCCGATTGGTGCCTGCACCGCACCGGGCTGGATCGGTTGACGCAGCGCCATCAGTTGGTGCTGGATCTAACCCAGCGCGCCGTTGCCGAACATTTGTTTGCGGTGTTGCACAAGCTGCTGTCAGCCCACCCGATTGCCTATCTGAAATGGGATCATAACCGCGATCTGTTCCCCAATGACGGCGCGGGTTACGCCCAGACGGTCGCGCTGCATGGCCTGATTGACGGATTGCGCGCGGTTCACCCCGATGTTGAGATTGAAAGCTGCGCCAGCGGCGGCGGGCGGATCGATTATGCCATGCTGGCGCGCTGCCACCGGGTTTGGCCAAGCGACAATAATGACGCGGTCGAACGGCTGCGGATCAACCGGGCGTGGAGCTTGTTCCTGCCGCCCGAAGTGACGGGCAATCATATCGGCCCCAGCCCCAATCCGATCACCGGGCGAATGCTACCCATGGCGTTCCGCGCCAAGGTCGCGATGTTCGGGCATATGGGGGTGGAGGCTGATCCGGCGGCGATGGGTGACGATGACCGCGCCGTGCTGGCAGCGCACATCCAATGCTACAAGGATCACCGCGATATCCTGCACCACGGCCGCGTCCATGAAATGGCCTTTGATGATCCGGGGCTGTTCGGGACGATGATCGTGCATCAGGGCAGGGCGCTGGCATTGGTAGCGCGGACCGATATGGCGAGCGATTACAACGCACCGCCGGTCCGCCTTGCCGGGCTGGATCCCGATCAGCACTACGCCGTCACCTTTCCGCTGGCCGACGGGGGTGGCGCAGCTGTACATACCACGCTCAGCGGGCGGGCATTGGCACAGGCGGGGCTCGTGCTGCCGCTATCGCGGCCGGCTACCGCTTGCCTGATCCACCTCGACCACAGGGATATTGCACGATGATGCGCCTGGGCTGCTGCTATTATCCCGAACATTGGCCCGAAGAGATATGGGCAGAGGATGCCCGCCGGATGGTCGAGATGGGGCTCACCCGCGTCCGGATTGGCGAATTCGCGTGGAGCCGGATTGAACCGCAACCATGGCGTTATGACTGGGGCTGGCTCGATCGCGCGATTGCAACGCTCCACGAAGCGGGGCTGGGGATCATCTTGGGCACCCCCACCGCCACGCCGCCCAAATGGCTGGTCGATAAAATGCCCGATATGATCGCGGTGGATGCGCAGGGGCGCGAGCGGCGATTTGGATCGCGGCGGCATTATTGTTTCTCGCACCTTGGCTATCGCGGTGAGTGCCGCCGCATCGTTGCCGCGCTCGCCGAACGCTATGGCAATCACCCCGGCATCGTCGCCTGGCAAACCGATAATGAATATGGCTGCCACGATACCGTCGTCAGCTATTCGGAAAGTGCGGCGCAAGGTTTTCGTCGCTGGCTGGCAGCGAAATATGGGGATGTGGGCGCGCTCAACATTTCGTGGGGAAATGTGTTCTGGAGCATGGAATATCGGTCATTTTCTGAAATAAACCCGCCAAATTTGACCGTGACCGAACCAAATCCTGCCCATCTGCTCGATTTTCGGCGCTTTTCGTCGCAAGAAGTGGCCAGTTTCAACCGGATTCAGGTCGATATCCTGCGGGCGGAATCGCCGGGTCGCGATATCGTGCATAACTATATGGGGTTCTTCGATCAGTTTGATCACCACGCCGTATCGCGTGATCTGGATGTGGCGACATGGGATAGCTATCCGATTGGTTTTTTGGAACAATTCTGGTTCAGCCGGGATGAAAAACTGCGCTATGCGCGGGCTGGCCACCCTGATATCGCCGCCTTCCATCATGATCTGTACCGGGGCTGCGCCAACGGGCGCTGGTGGGTGATGGAGCAGCAACCCGGCCCGGTGAACTGGGCCGCCCACAACCCTGCGCCGCTGCCCGGCATGGTGCGGCTATGGACGCTGGAGGCCGCAGCGCATGGTGCTGAAATGGTTAGCTATTTTCGCTGGCGGCAGGCGCCGTTCGGGCAGGAAATGCATCATGCCGGGCTGCTCCGTCCCGATAGCGTGGACGATGTCGGCGCGCATGAGGCACGGGCCGCGGCGGCTGATCTGGCGACGCTTGGTGATCTGGGTTTGCCTGCAAAATCAGTGGCTTTGCTGTTTTCTTATGAAGCCGCATGGCTGTTCGATACCCAGCCGCAGGGCCGCAGTTTTCGTTATATGGAACTGGTGTTCAGCTTTTACACAGCGCTGCGGCGCTTGGGGCTGAACGTCGATATCCTGCCCGCCGATGCGGCGCTGGATGGCTATGCGATGGTCATCGCACCGTCGCTGCCGATCCTTAGCAGGGAACTTATAGAGCGCCTTGTAAGCCTGAATATTCCCATGCTTTTTGGTCCCCGCAGTGGCAGTCGAACGCCCGATTTTCAGATCCCCGAAGGGCTGCCGCCGGGCAATTTGCGCGCGGCGATTCCCCTCACCATCCCCCGCGTCGAATCCTTGCGCGAGGGTTTGGTCGAACAGGGCGATGGGTTTGCCGTCACGCGCTGGTTCGAGCATGTTGAGAGCGACTTGTCCCCTGAAGAACGGCTGACTGACGGGCGCGGGGTTGTGTATTCCAGCGGATCCTTCCGTTATTTAGCGGTTTGGCCTGACGAAGCTTTGCTGGCGCGCGTGCTTCGCCGAATGGCGGGCGAGGCGGGGCTGGTGACGGTCGATCTGCCCGCCGATCTGCGCCTGCGCCGCGCGGGCGATGTGACTTTTGCCTTCAACTATGGGCCGGATATAATTGATCTGGAGGGGATTTTTAACGGTGAATTGGTGATTGGTAATGGCGCGGTGCCACCGGCTGGCGTGGTGGCCTGGCGGTGAATCCTGCGGCCTGATCGCCAAGTGAAGGGCGAACGGAAATACGCATCAGCCAATTGCATCCCGCTCTATCCCTACCCCCCCAAACCTGCTTTTCTGCGGTGACGGGGCCTGGGGGAAAAAGCCGATGACGACGCAGACACGGCCATTTGGCTTTTGGACGGCAACCGCTTTGGTGGTCGGCGGGATGATCGGGGCGGGCATTTTCGTTCAGCCAGCGCAGCTTGCGCCGTTCGGCTGGACCGGGGCCGCCGCTTGGCTTGTTGCGATCCCCGGTGCGCTATTACTGGCCTATGTGCTGTCTTGCCTGACGGCGGCGCGCCCGGAAGCAACTGGGGCGGTTGCCATCGTTGCCGAAGCGCTGGGGCCGTTGCCGGGGTTGCTGGTTGGCTGGAGCTATTGGGTCGGCATTTGTTCGGCCAATGCCATCATCGCGTTAACGGCAGTGCGGTACGGCGCGCAGTTTTTCCCGGTGCTCACGTCCACGCCGCTCGCAACTGCGGTTGCGGCCACGGCGTTGATCTGGGCACTGACCGCGCTCAATTTCGGCGGGGCAAAGGGGGCTGGCCGGTTTCAGGTGCTGACAACCGTGTTGAAACTGCTGCCGCTGGTGGCGGTCGCGGCGATCCTGGCCGGTTTGGCGGTAATCGAACCCGCGCGCTTTTCGGCCAATCCGCATACGCCGTTCGATTCGACGAAATTCACGATGGTGCTGACGCTCGCCTTTTTCCCATTGGTGGGGTTCGAATCCGCGTCTCTCGCCGCAGAGCGGGTGCGTGATCCGGCGCGCAACGTGCTGCGCGCGACCCTGGTCGGCACACTCTTGACGGGTATTCTCTACATCATCCTGTGCAACGGCATCGTATTTGCGCTGCCCGAAGCGCAGGTTGCTGCATCCGATGCGCCGATTGCGATGTTTGTCGAAAATTTCTGGGGGCGGGGTGCCGGGCTGGTGATCGCCGCTTTTGCCGCGATTTCGGCGATTGGGTGTCTGAATGGATGGGTGTTGATGCAGGGCGAATTGCCGCTGGGCATGGCCCGCGCGGGCATATTGCCCGCTATCCTTGGCCGGACGACCGAGCGTGACGTGCCGACAATCGCCATGATCCTGTCGAGCGCTGTGGCGACTGTGCTGGTCATGTCGGGCGCGATCCCGGGCCTTACCGATGTGCTGACGTTCATGCTGCAACTGACGACGGCGGCAACGGTGTGGTTTTATTTTGGTGCCTGTGCCGCCGCGCTGGCGTTTGGCATCGTTCGCCCGCTTGCGGCCATCGGCCTGGCCTTTTCGGCATGGGTGTTGTGGGGATCGGGGGCGGAGGCGCTGCTGCTGAGTATCGTGCTGATGCTGACGGCGCTGCCGCTATACTGGCTCGCGCTACGTTATCGCCCGCTTGCGAAAAAGGCGGCCTAGCAGGCTGCGGTCCTTTAAAATCTCATGGGCGGCATTGTGCCCCGGCGCCCCTGTCACCCCACCACCCGGATGCGTGCCTGATCCGCACATATAGAGGCCGGATATGGGCGAGCGGTAGTCACCATGCCCCAGCACCGGGCGCGCCGACCATAGCTGGTCCAGGCTCATCCGCCCATGAAAGATATCGCCGCCGATCAGCCCGAACTTGCGCTCCAGATCGAGAGGCGAGTGGATTTGCCGGGCGATGATGCTCGCCTTGAAATTGGGCGCATGCTGCGTGACGCAATCGATGATGTGATCGGCGGCGGCCTCGCGCTCGTCATCCCATGATCGACCATCTGGCAGCTGCGGCGCAAATTGCTGGCAGAACAGGCTGGCGACATGCATCCCGGCCGGCGCGAGCGAATCGTCAACGGTTGATGGCAGTTTCATCTCGACGATCGGCGCCTTTGACCATCCAAATGTGCGGGCATCATCATAGGCGGTGTCCATATAATCCATGCCCGGCGCGATGATGATCCCGGCGGTATGGTGCTCGGCCTTTTCTTTGCCGGGCAATACCGAGAAGTCAGGCAGTTCGCTCAGCGCGACGTTCATTCGGAACGTGCCTGAACCCGTTTTGAAGTTATCGATCCGGCGCTTGAAATCGGGCTTCAGGTCAGCGGGCGCGATCATCTGCCGATACAGCAGGGCAGGGCCGACATTGGCGGCAACGATATCGGCGGCGATTTCCTCCCCCGATTCCAGCCGCACGCCAACCGCTTTGTTGCCATCGACCAGCACCTGCACAACCGGGGCTTCAAGGCTGATCTCGACGCCATGCTCTGCGCACGCTTCGGCCATTGCCTTGGTGATCGCACCCATGCCGCCCACTGAATGGCCCCATGCGCCCTTCTTGCCGTTCACCTCACCAAACACATGGTGCAGCAGCACATAGGCCGAACCCGGTGTGCTGACCCCGGCGTAATTGCCGACCACCGCATCGAAGGCGAAGGCGGTCTTGACGTGATCGTCCTGATACCAGCCGTCCAGGAAATCGCGCGCGCTTTTGGTGAACATGTCGAGCACATCGGCCTGCGCATCCACGCTCATGCCCGCCAGCTTGCGCCCCTGCGAAGCGGCGCTCAGCAGCGCGGCGATGCCGCCACCAGCATTGGGCGGCGTCTTCAACGATAAGTCGCGCAGTACCTCCGCCACACGCTCCAGCGCTGCCTCATAGGCCGGAAAGGTATCGGCATCCTTTTGTGAAAAGCGCGCAAACTCGGCTTGGGTCCGTGCGGTGCCGCCGCCCAGTTTTAGATAGGTGTCGGCAAAGGGGAAGAAATTGCTGATCGTGCGCTCGATAATGCGAAAGCCGCGGTCGTGCAGCTTCATGTCGGCAATCACCTGCGGGCGCAGCAGCGACACGGTGTAGCTGGCGGTGGAATTGCGGAATCCGGGGTGAAACTCCTCGGTCACGCATGCCCCGCCAATGATGGCGCGCCGTTCCAGCACACGGACTTTCAGCCCAGCGCGCGCAAGATAGAAAGCGCAGACAAGGCCGTTATGGCCGCCGCCAATGATGAGGGCATCGTATCGCTTGGTCATGGTGGAGTGGTGCCGTGGCGGGGGGCAATTGTCGAGGGGGGAACGAGAGGGTCGGGATGGGACCTCGATGCTTCCTTACCCAAATGGGAAAGATGCGCTACGACGTCGCCGATCTGCCGGGTGACACGGCCTGCCCCGCATAGACAAAGCGAGAAATCGATGTTCGATGAAGTTGGTTTTTCACGCGGCCCTGACTTGGGTCACGCCGTGCGTGTTCTTGATACGTTCGTCTACTGTAGCCGTGCCGCCGAAGGCGTGGATGACGCTGAGGTTGATCGCATCATCGAATGGTCGCAACACCGCAATGTCGAACGCGACATTACCGGGGTGCTGGTGTTCGGCAGCGGCGTATTCTTCCAGTGGGTTGAGGGACCGCCACGCGAAGTCGAGAACCTGATCGCAATTCTTTATGGTGATCCGCGCCATTATGACATCGTCCCGCTGGACCGGAGTGTGGATGAGCGCGAGCGGCTATATCCGAATTGGGAGATGGAGCGGGTTGGCGCTGATGATATCCGCGCAGTGCTGAACGATGCGCTCGAGAGTGCTGAAGACGAAAACAACATCGCGGCGCTGAGGCGTATCCTGAAGCACCTTGATTCGGGGTCGCTGGAGACGCTTGGGCGACTTTAACGCGGCCAGCGATAGGCGGTTCGAGCCGATCCGCCCTCGCGTTGAACGCCAGTTAGCGCTTCCTATATCCCGCTCATGGTGTTCGATCTCGGCCGTGCGATGCGCAAGAAAGAGGAGTTTGAATCAGCACGTCTGATGGATTTCGCGTTCCGCCGCCACGCGCGGGCAAGTCGGTTGCTGGCCAAGTCGTTGGGAGTTGATCCTGCTATCGCGGCGTCGTTGGTCGCGACGGTAAGCGAAGACGCGATCCCCCATCGCCTTGCGGAACTGGTGGGCACGTCAGCCGAGGAAGCGGACGCCGCGTTTCGGACGTTCCTGTCGATTGCGCATGCCGAGCTGGTCGCCGAACGCGGCGACCCCACCCCGCATCGGTTGGCGTAAAGGGCACGGGCCGACGATAGCTTGCTTTAGCGGCGCTTGCCCCACCCCGGCGCCGGCGCATGATGCAGCCGCGCCTCCGGAATCACGCCCCGTATCTTTGCCGCAAAGCTCCGCAGACACACCTCGCTGCGCCCGATCGGCCCCACCGTGAAACTCTCGGACGCCATGCCCGCCTGCACCCGCGTGATCAGCCAGGTGTCCTCGGCATTTACATGGCGGTTGATGCGATCATTGGCGTAGCGGGCCAGTTTCATCTCGCGTCGCGCATCGGGCAGCGCAAACGCCATCATCCGCAATACCGATTGCGTCGGGCTGATTGGCAGCCACTGCATGAAATCGACCTGATCGGGATAAAGGTCAAAGGCGATGTTGGGCCACAGCTTGTAATAGAGCCACAGCCGCTGGTTCGCCTGCGGCAGATGCGGCGCGTGGGGGACATAGGTCTGGTAGAAGCGTTCCCACCAATCGGCGGACGGGCGGTCGACCAGATAGCCCGACATTTTGTCGACAAAAGGCTGCGCCTCGATCGCATAGCTTTTGCCGAACAGGCGGGTGAGCCCGGGATGCGCGACCGGGATGTGGAGATTGTCCGAATAATTGTCGCCGATATTCTTCCAGTTGACAGCGCGGGGGCGGGTGTAAGCGGGAGTGATCGTCCGCAGGTCTTCGAACCGATACGGCTCGATCTCCTGCGCGTACGGGGCCATCATCTCGGCCACCGATGGCCCGCCATCGTCCTTCAAGCGAACGAACACAAAGCCGCGCCAGATCTCCAGGCCGACCGCGAACAGCCCCTGGCCGCGCTTGTCGAGCGTCGGGTAATCAGCGCTGACGGGCACCCCGGTCAGGCTGCCATCGAGTTCATAGCTCCAGGCATGATAGGGGCAGATAATCTTCTTGGCGCACCCGCCGCTGCCTTCCAGCAAGCGCATCGCACGGTGGCGGCAAACATTGGTGAAGCCGCGCACCACCTGGTCCTCGCCGCGCACGACGATCACGCTCTCTCCGGCATAATCGATCGACTGCCACTCGCCGGGGGTCGCCAGATCGCTTTCATGGCACACGATCTGCCACGACGGGCGGATGATCCGCGCCATCTCAGCATCGAAAAAATCGGGATCGGTATAGGTCCAGCCGGGCAGGCCCCAATCGGCGTCTGGGTCGGTTTCGGCAATCAGTGCGGCAGGCACTGGCTGATCCTGCATTTGCGGCGCTCCCCCGGCCCATGGAACGGCCCGTTGCATCTGTTTAGCGCCGATTTGGCGCCGCTGTCAGCAGCGATGTCGACCGGCAATCGACGCTTGTTGCAACCATTCCGAGCGGCCTGCCGATTGTCATACCTGTTGCCTAGTGCGCGCCACGAGCATATTGAGGCGGTGCGTCAGGTTCCCCGAGAGGGGAATAATAGGGAACGCGGAATCAGGGGTTTACCCTGCAAGCCGCGGCTGTCCCCGCAACTGTGACCGGTGAGTGGTCGCCTGTGAAATGCCACTGGGTGCATCTGCATCCGGGAAGGTGAGGCGAACATGATGATCCGGGAGCCAGGAGACCTGCCTGACGCCGTCGGTCCTTTGCGCGGACGGGGTGTTCAGCGCGATCGAGGTCATTCCTCGTGTGACGACATACGGTCGGGGTGGCGCGTGCGGGGGTATCCCCGCCGTGACGCGGTGGTGCCTATGCGCGCGCTCGCCCCTTGTTGTTGGTCAAGGGAGAAAGCCCATGGTGCGCCTACATTTTTCAATTATTCTATCTATTGTTTCGTTCGTCACTGCGGCTCCCGCAATTGCCGAGGACACCGCCTTGCCGCCCAGCGATAACGCCGAAGACATCGTCGTCACCGCCAACCGCGCACCCGAGCCGCTATCGCGCATCGGCCAATCAGTGACGGTGATTGGCGCAGAGACGCTGAAAACCCGGCAAACCGCCATCCTGACGGACATTTTGCGGGAAGTTCCAGGCCTTAGCGTGGCACGCAATGGCGGTGTCGGCGGTACAACGTCGGTGTTCATTCGCGGCGCCGAAAGCGCCCAGACCGTGGCGCTGATCGATGGGGTCAAGCTCAACGATCCGTCCTCGCCCGGTGGCGGATTCAATTTTGGCAATCTGCTGGTGGGCAATATCGACCGGATAGAGGTGCTGCGCGGGCCATCATCAGTGCTGTGGGGCAGCCAGGCCATTGGCGGCGTGATCAATCTGATCACCATGAAGCCGACCGAGAAGCTGACTGTTAACGCGCGCGGCGAATATGGCTATCGCGGCACTGGCCAGCTGGTTGGCAATGTTGCGGGCAAGGCCGGGCCGCTGTCGATCAGCGGTGGGGGCGGATATTTCACCACCGACGGCATATCGTCATTCAGTGAAGCGCGCGGCGGGCGCGAACGCGACGGCTATCGCAATTTCGGTGCAAACCTGAACCTCAACCTAGCGCTGACCAACGATATCTCGCTGGATGCGCGGGGCTATTATTCTGACGGTCGCGTCGGGATTGACGGTTTCGCGCCGCCAACTTTTGCGTTCGGCGATACGCGAGAAGTTAGTTTCACCCGCGAATTTGTGGGGTATCTGGGGGGCAATGTTGCGCTGTTCGACGGGCGATTCCGCAACCGCTTTGGTTTTGCCTATACCGATACCACGCGCCGTAACGAGGATCCGAATGGCGCGCCGGTGGTAACTTTTGCGGGCAAAGGACGCAATGAGCGGTTTGAGTATCAGGGGGTGGCCGATGTTACAGACGCGGTACAGGCGACCTTTGGGCTTGAACGCGAAACGTCGCGCTTCAATTCGACCAGCTTTGGTGGGCCGCTGACCGTTGGTCGGGCGCGGTTGGACAGCATTTATGGCCAGATTGTCGTCACGCCGCTGACCGGCTTCACCGTCACCGGCGGGGTGCGGCATGATGACCATAATCGTTTCGGCGGTGCGACCACATTTGCAGCGAGTGGCGTCTATTCGCCCAATGGTGGCGATACGACGGTGCGGGCGAGCTATAGCGAAGGTTTTAAGGCACCGTCACTGTTCCAGTTGCAAAGCGACTTTGGCAACCAGCAGCTCCGTCCAGAACGCGCCGCTGGCTGGGACGCTGGGATCACCCAGCGTGGGCTTGGCGGCGCATTGGAGGCGAGTGCCACCTATTTTCATCGCAGCTCGACCGATTTGATCGACTTCATCTCGTGTCCCGTCCAAACCGGTATTTGTGCCAATCGACCTTTTGGAACCTTCGACAATGTCAGCCGCGCGGTGTCGCGGGGTGTGGAGGTGGGACTAAAGCTACGCCCGGTCGAGGCGCTGCAGTTTCAAGCAAATTATACCTATCTTGATGCGCAGAACCGGTCAGACGGCAGTCCCACTTTTGCGCGACGTCTGCTGCGCCGCCCGAGCCAAAGCGTGAATGCGTCGGTGGATTATCGCTGGGCCTTTGGGCTAACCACGGGGGCGACAGTGACCTCGGTCGGAAACAGCTTTGACAACGCGGCTAATACGCGGCGCATCCCCGGCTATGTCCTTACCGATATTCGTGCGGCCTTCCCGGTGTTCAGCCAGGCGGAGGTTTATGGGCGGATCGAGAATCTGTTCGATGAACGTTATGAAACGGTGCCGCAGTTCGGGTCGCCTGGCCGTGCGGCATATGTTGGGGTCCGGGTGCGCTATTGATGCGCATAGCAATCTTGGTGCTGGTCTTGCTGATTGGCGGGTGCGGGGCGGCGGGTTCTGCGCCCGCCCCAACCCTCGCCGATTCTAGCAAGCGGGCGTCACGGATTGTGTCGATTAATCCGTGCATCGACGCTGTGTTGATGCGCGTTGCCGATGCAGCACAAATCGCCGCGATCAGCCATTATTCGCAAGACCCGCGCGCAACATCAATCCCGATCGCGGTGGCCCGGCGGTTCCGCGCCACGTCGGGCACGGCGGAGGAGATATTGGCGCTTCGCCCTGATCTGGTGTTGCTGAGCGGGGCATTGCCCCCCGCAACGGCCGCGGCGTTGGCGCGATTGCATGTCCGCACGCTGGAACTGCCGCTGCCACAAAGCCTTGCAGAAAGTGAGGCGCAGGTGCGAACGATTGCCAATGCCGTCGGACAGCCGGAGCGCGGCGCCGTGCTTGCCGGGCGAATTGCAAAGGCGTTGCGCCGTGCCCAGCCACCGCAAGGGGCGCCGGTGCCTGCGCTCATCTGGCAGGGCGGCGGGCTGGTACCCGCTGGCGGAACATTACCCGATGAAATGTTGCGCGCGGCGGGTTTCGTCAATTTGGGGGCGGCATATGGGCTGAAGGACTGGGACATCCTGCCGATGGAATATCTGGCGGCAAAGCCGCCACATGTGCTGCTGACGGCGCGACATTCGGGGCGTGATGATCGGCTGCTTGGCCACCCGGTGATGCGGCGGCTGCGCGACCGTATTGCGGTGCGCGATTTTCCTGAACGGCTGCTGTTCTGCGGCGGGCCGACGATTATTGATGTCATGGACCGGCTGAGTGATGTTCGGCGGTCGCTATGAAGCGTGCGCTGCGCCTGAACCTGCTGCTATGTGTCGGCATCGTGCTCGCGCTCTTGCTGTCGGTGATTGCCGGCAAGGTTTGGGTGCCGTGGACCGCATGGTTAAGCGATGACCCGCGCTGGCTGATTATCCTGGAATTGCGCATCCCGCGCACGGTTTTGGCCGCGGTGGTGGGGGCGGGCCTGGGCCTGTCTGGCGCGGCAATGCAGGGCTATTTGCGCAATCCGCTGGCGGATCCCGGGCTGTTTGGCGTGTCATCGGGTGCAGCGTTGGGCGCGGTGATCTCGCTTTATTTCGGCTTCGCTGTCCAAGCTTGGCTGTTGCCGCTGTTCGCGCTGGCGGGCGGGGCGGGGGCAATGGCCTTGCTCGCCTTGCTGGTTGGGCGATCGGCAAGTCTGATCGTTTTCACGCTCGCAGGCGTCATTCTGTCCAGCCTGGCAGGGTCGCTTACTGCGTTGGCGATCAGCCTGTCACCCACCCCCTTTGCAACCTCAGAAATCGTGACATGGCTGATGGGCGCGCTTACCGATCGGAGCTGGGATGATGTGTGGATCGCGCTGCCGATCACCGGGATAGGGGCGGCGCTGCTGGCAGTAACGGGGCGCGCGCTCGACGCGCTGACGTTGGGTGAAGGTGCAGCGCGGTCCATGGGAGTTGATCCGTTGCGGCTGCAGATACTGATCGTCCTGGGCGTGGGACTTTGCGTTGGCGCTTCTGTGGCAACTGCAGGCGTGATTGGCTTTGTCGGGTTGATGGTGCCGCATCTGGTGCGTCCGTTTGCCGGGAACCGGCCATCGGCGGTGCTGCTGCCATCCGCGCTTGGCGGTGCGCTGTTGCTTCTGCTCGCCGACAGCCTGGTGCGCGCCATGCCAATCGTCACCGAATTGCGGCTGGGGATTGCGATGTCGTTGCTCGGCGGGCCTTTTTTCCTCGTTCTGCTCCTCAAGATGCGGCGGGGGCTCGCATGACGGCCGTCACGCAGGTGCCCCCCCCTGAATCGCTAACCGCTGAATCATTGTCACTGACGCTGCAGGGCGCGGTGATCCTCAATTCTATCAGCGCGACATTTATGCCGGGGGAGGTAACGGCCGTTCTCGGCCCGAATGGGGCGGGCAAGTCGACGCTGCTCGCTTGCCTTGCCGGGCTGCGCGCCGCCGATGCGGGGGATGTCTTGATCGGTGGCGTTTCGCGCGCCAAAATTGGTCGACGTGAATTGGCCAGGCGGGTCGGCTTCCTGCCACAAAGCGCCGATGTCCACTGGGACATCAATGTGCAAACTCTGGTGGCGCTCGGTCGGTTCCCGCATCGCGGGCGGTGGGGCGAAACGGCGGCAGATCACGCTGCAGTTGCGCAGGCGATGGCAGCGACTGACGTGACGCGCTTCGCTGAGCGCCGGGTCAACACGCTATCCGGCGGGGAGCGGGCACGGGTCCTGCTGGCGCGGGTGCTGGCGGGCGAGCCGCAATGGCTGCTGGCGGATGAGCCGCTTGCCAATCTTGATCCAGCACATCAGCTTGACGGGCTTGATTGCCTGCGCAGGGTTGCGGCGGCCGGGGCTGGCGTTGTTGTGGTGTTACACGATTTGAATCATGCCGCCCGCGTTGCAGATCAGGTACTGCTGCTCCGCAACGGCCATGTGATCGCGCACGGCCGGCCCGAAAGCGTGCTGACCGAAGAACTGATTGCTAAAACTTACGGCGTCACCAGCCATATCGGCACGACACCAGACGGGCAGCGCTTCATCGTGCCCAGCGCGCGACAGCCACTATCGGCGGCCAATACGCGGACCGCCTGAAGATCTGAAAACAGAAAACTGGTGCACCCGACACGATTCGAACGTGTGGCCTCTGCCTTCGGAGGACACGAACTTGCACGGCAATGATGGTTTTTGGGCGTTTTTGACAGGCAAAGAGGCAATGTGATGAGGCAAAACATGCCGTTGAGGATGTTGTAGCGACCACATAACCGACACGGGATTATCGGCGGTCTGCGGCCCGCTTCGCGTTGGCAAGGAAGTCAGGGTGGTGATGAGCGTACAGCGCAACGGTTCGCTCATGGCTTTGCCCCAGCCACCCGCCGATCTCAAACAGCGGAACGCCCTCATGCGCCATCCACGTTCCGCAGGTATGACGCAAAGTGTGTGGTGTCGCGCTTTTCACTCCGGCTCTCACGCAGGCACTTGCAAAGGCGCGCTTAACGTCTTTGATCCGCGCGCCGCCGCAATGGACAACATAACCGAGGTCACTGCCTCTGCGGCGTGCGAGTTTCAGAAACGTCATTAGTCTGTCCGGGATCGGCTGCCGCGCCCGGCGCTTTTTTGTTGTTGGCCTTCCCGGCTCATTGAAATCAATCGTACCGCGTTCGAGATCGACTTGCGGCCAGCGAAGCGACAAAATCGCCTCCTTCCTCGCGCCCGTATACAACGCGATGACAATGAACAGTGGCAGATAGAGGCGCACGTCCGCTCGGCCCAGCCGCGCCGCGTTGAGAAGCGAAGCAGCCTCCCCGCGACGTAACCAGCGGTCGCGACCTATCGGCGGCTCTGGAAGCCATACTGCGGGAGCACGGGTTAAACGTCCTTCGCTATGGGCAAAGTTGATTGCCGCACGAAGGGTGGTTAGTTCGCGGCGCACAGTGCCGTCTGCACGATTGCGATGCCGGGAATAGGCACGGCAGGTCTCTTTGCTGATGTCCGCTACGGTACTTTGGCTCCAAAACCCAAGCAATGCGTCGATGGCGTAGCCGATCCTCTCTGGTGCCGCGACTGTCGGGGCGTGGAGTTCTCCGTAAAGTTCCAGCGCGTCCGAGATTAGGAAGCTGCTTGGATCGCTCGGCCCCGAGGGGCGCGCAATGAGGTGACGTTGGTGGATGAACTGGGCAAGCGCGTCTTCAGCTTCGTGGCGGTCTGTCGTGCTTGTGCTGCGCTTGCGAGTGACGCCGACCTCACTCCAGAAAATGTAGTATCCGCCTCGTTCCTTGAGGAATTTGAGATAGGGGCCACGGTTGGGGCGGGGCATAATGCGCTCTTCCTGCTTTCGATGAAGTTCGCGACATCGGAAGCATGAAAAAGTACCGCCTTACCGATCTTGAAAGATGGCAGACCGTGCGCTCGCATTGTCTTCAAACTGCTGACGGAAGGTATCCCGAAGTATTCGGAAACCTCGCTTGCAGTCATGAGCCGTTCATGTTCCATGAGATGTCAATCAAACCGTTCTTTTTACGGTTTCTAACAATACACACGAAAGCGTATGAAACAACAAGTATCGAGTGCAACCCGTTGCAACGGACAAAAGAAGAACAATGTCTGCATTTGATGTCGCAGTGGGGTGATCGCAGAAGGGGTATTGGAATTATAGCCCCTCTGTCTGCGCACTGTTGATCGGCGAGTAGTCAATGAAGCAGGCGTCGCTTGAGAATGTGGCAAAAAAGAACGCGATCTGGTTGTTATTCTGGCGATCAGCCCATTTGCGGGACAGCATGTCATCGCCGCTGCCGTTCGATTTAGAGAGGGGGTTGCCATAAAGGCCAGTCAGATCAGTTTCGAGGGCATAGCACTCGCTTGGTGTCGTATACTTCAGGGCAAGATGCACATTGACCAGCCGATTTTCGCGAAATACGAACTTGACGGCGAAGGTGCGCGATCCTGCGGTGTGTGTGCCGGATACAAGCCCCTCTAGCCCGTTATCATATTTGCTGCGTTCACCAACGGGTATGGGCTGCGCCTTGCCTCCGCTGGCGGCGATGACCGCATCCGGGGTAGCGCCCCATTTGGCATACTGCCAGTCTGCATGGGCCGGGCTAGCGATCATTATGCCTGCTAGTCCCAATAATACCTTCTTCATCCGCAATCCTGACTATTTTCTGATGACCAGACTTACCGAACATATCGGGCGAACGGAAGGAAAATGTTCCTCATAGCGGGTGGTGGTTGAGTGAATTTTGTCACCGATAGTAGTCGATGGACCTGTGTCGGCAGTTTGGAATGAATGTCAGGCGGATGCGCCGGGAGGCTGGCTATTCGCAGGAAGCGTTGGCCGATCTTGCGCAAGTGGCTCGCTCATACATGTCAGACGTCGAGAGGGGCGCACGCAACCCAACGCTTCAGGTGGTGGAGCGGATTGCGGCGGCGCTAAACGTCAGTCCGGGCAGCTTGCTGGATTAGCTTATTGCCCTCTGACCTGCTCGCTTGGCGCGGCGCGGATCAACTCGGTATATGGCCGCGAAGCGGCCATCTCTTATCTTTCCCCGGACACTAACCCCGCGCACCAAACGGGTGCGCGGTATTGTTGATGATACCCGTATATTACTCTTCTCATATAACGGTTCTACCGGGTCCACTTGATGGACATTATAGTCTACACGGTGGACGACCCAGTGTCACTGTGACACGGGGTCGTCTACGAGGTAGACGATTGTTGCTGCTGTTCATACAGCGAAGTTGTGTATCCAGTATCGTCGTCATACTCCCAAATCTCTAGCCTAGCTTCGGCTTCCCGTGCAGGCTCCTGCCAATCGAGATTGATCACGTACTCCCTCATACGATGATGAAGTGAACTCGCTTGGCGGGTTACTATTCCGAGGTCTTCCAAACGCCTGACGGCCTTCATAATGGATGCCCTCTTCACTGTGTGGCCAATACCGCGATACAGTCGGCCTCCCTCCAAAAGATCACGCATGCTAATCGTCCGGCTCGTTTTTTGCCAGCCGACCGTCCGGTCCATGATCTGCATGAGCACGGCAAACTCGATCACCGATAGCGCCCCCATCCAACGCCGGATGACCTTCTGATACTGTTGCAGCGCCCATAGAATGGGATTGTCAGACTGGGTCGCTTCAGTGAACCCTTGGGCATCGTCATTGTGGCCTGTCACATGTGCACCTTTGAAAATACCATTGCTCCGCCGATGTGGCATTGCGCCCCACCACGTTAATCTGTCGTCCGTCATGTCAGGTCGCCGGGCCGACTTTTGTTGTCAACGCCTCGAAAGCAAACCTAACCCCGCAACTCGCAAAGGCTCGCCGAAACCGAATGCGGTTTTGTGCCCCTTAGCGCCAAAGAGGAAAGGGGGTTTGGCCATCCGTCGTCGTCATGACCTCAAGCTAAAACGCGCGGTCAGCCGTTCTACCGGATCGAGTTCGACCCAAACGGCCCAGCCCGGATCATCAGCAGTCCAGACAAATGTCTGTATCGTCGAAGGGCGCTTATCTTAACCTGCTATTTCCATTCGGCAGGCATATTCCGCTGATTTCCAACCTACTCGAACACACGGGTCGGCAGTCTCCTTCCGGCCCGCGATATGATCATGTGATAGCCTTCAGATCGATCCACGCAGCGCCGCCGCTAGCCGTGCCTTTGGTATACGTTTCATCGAATGGTCGGGTGAGCGAACGAGGATCGACCGTGAGGCCCTGAAACCAACCAGCGGGGTCAAAACAGGCGATGTATGTCCGCCAGCGATCAGGGTGCCGGAAGCGTGCATGGACACGGACATGACAACCCCGGCAGATCGGGTAGGCGTCGAGAACGTCGTATCTTTCGGAGTGCCATTGAAGCGGCCTGTTCGGCGCTCGCTGACATATCGAGCATGTTTCCGGGACGGATAACTCGCCGCGCGCGATGGCTGCCCTGATGGCCGCGTTCGCGCCATTGCGCTCTGCTGGCGAATATCCGTTGTAGAAACCGTTGGCCTTCATGCCGCGTCAGCCAGAATACGGTAGACGCTGCTTCGGCTCATGCCGAGCCGGGCGGCTATCTCGGTCGGGCACAGGCCCGATGAGCGCAGTTCCTGTACCTGTGGGGTCTTGCGCCGGGCAGTCGGAACACGCCCTCGATACTTGCCCTCTGATCGGGCTTTGTCGATGCCTTCGCGCTGACGGGATAAGAGAATTTCGCGTTCAAATTGGGCCACCGCGCCGAACATGGTGACAATCAACCTGCCGGATGGTGACTTCGTATCCACCGCCTGTCCACCAAAGTCGAGGATGCGCAGCGCCACACCCTTGCGCTCAAGCGTTGCGATTATCGACAACAAATCTGCGGTACTGCGCGCCAGCCGGTCGAGCCGCGTGACGACGAAGGTGTCACCTTCCCGACACCATTCTAAGGCGGCGGCGAGTTGGTCGCGCTGCGCCACTGACGATACCTGTTCGGAGAATATCTTCTCCATGCACCCCGTTGCATCAAGGTCGCGAAGCTGGGCATCAAGTCCGGCGATTTGATCCGTCGTTGAGACACGTGCATACCCGATAAACATCTGATCCACCTCGACTTTCTTCGTCAAAGAGAATGACACGCTCTGACGCTTAAGTCACGGAAAAGTATAAGTTTATGAGCAAAATATTGGTGCCATCACAAGGTCAAGATGACTGGAAACGCTTCCTCGCGCAGCCGGACCTGCACTGGAAAACAGGCTACTCGGCGCGGACGTTGGCGCATTCATGGGAAGCAGCCAAAACGATCCCACTGGAAGTCGCGGCGGTCATGTCGGATGCCTTTGGCCAGCCAGACCTCTTGTTCGCTGTTCCCGAGCACAAGACCCTGCTTCCCGGTGGCACGCGCGAAAGCCAATCGGATGTGTTGGCGCTCGTTCGCCATCCGGGCGGCCTTGCTTGCTACACCATCGAGGGGAAGGTGGATGAACCGTTTGGCCCGACCGTAGGCGAGTGGAGCGTCGATGCCTCGCCGGGCAAGATCGAGCGGCTTGCTCATATCTGCGGCCTGCTCGGCCTGTCAAAGTGCCCGCCCGACGTCCGTTACCAACTGATGCACCGAACCGCATCGGCGCTAATTGAAGCCGAACGGTTCGATGCGAAGCTGGCAGGGATGATCGTTCACTCATTTTCACCCGAACGCCGATGGTATGACGAGTTCGTCAGGTTCGGGTCGTTGCTGGGATGCGAAATCGAGCCGGACAAGGCCGCAAAAATCACGGTTCCATCAGGCAAATCGCTCATGATCGGATGGGCGGCGGGCGATCAGAGGTTTCGTGCTGCTTGAGGGGCAGATGTAACAAATAACGGGCCGTCAGAAAGCGCCCCACTTGCCGTCGCAGTCGGAAAGTGGCTTTATCTCGATGGGTCCGCGCTTTCAAACCCATCTGATACGACCACCAGCGTTTTGAAGAGCGGCTGCGCAAGATCGTGAAGCATAAGCCGGTGGAGAAGCCTGTGTGACCAAATTCAACCACGATAATCCGTATCGAGAAGTCGATGCTGGTGCTGTTCGTAGCGTGCCCGACGTCACTCGGCCATATAAGCCACCGAAGTCGGAAGCGGATCGGAAACGAGAACGAGAAGAACAAAAAAAGGCCGCCGCCTTGGAAGCTGCGGCAATACGCCCTGAAGTTGCTCGCCAAGAGCGCAGGGACGCCAGAAAACAACTAAAACAATCCAATTTGACTAAAAAGCCGATTCTTTTTCGTTCATTTTTGGAATCTCAAGCCGCCATCCCGAAACCACCGAAGAACAAAGTTTAACAGGAACGGGTTTGCAAGCTACGCAATCATCAATCTCTTAGTTTAGCTTAACGCTGTCCACTACACGCGAGGTGTACATCCACCCTACACCAAGTTCTTCTGCACGGCTCGCACAATGCTCTACCGCGTTTTCAAGCATTCGCTCACCTTCGCTGATCGCCACGTCAATCACCATCATCACCGGATACATACTGTAGCCGAGATGGCCAATTTCGTCACGATGAGCCGCTAGCTTTGCAATATCACGCTCAATTTCTCGGATCGAAATGCGGCTCTTCGCCCGTTCCGACGCTTTAACCTCTATGGCACACAACATGTGTTTGCACGTTTCAGTATGGTTGCGCCGCTGCCAGTTGCCATTTATCTTGGGGCTAAACAGCACAATATCCGGAATTGGTTCGACCCCTCCTTGATACGAGACGTCGCGTTCAGCATTCCATTGACGAAACAGATCGGACACGGGGCTATCGATCCATTGCTTCACGTTCATACCGATCTGCGTTCGCGGTACACCTGCTTCGCGCAAACAATGGTAGATTATCGCCTGATAGTGCAACTCTCCGGCAAATACGGCGCGGCATTCCTCGACAATCAATGGCCATGAAGTGACCAACCGTTCTTTTGCCTGTGCAAGGTTCATCGAGGCCCCTCCGCAATCCGCTTCTCGACATGGTTCCAGCTTCAGATAATTCATTGCGCCCTTTGTACTGGCTCAATGAATTTGTAGGCAGCTAATAAGCCCAATCGTCCGCAGGAGGGTCTAGAGCCTGCGCGACAGCCGTGTCAAAATATGAAACCAACGTGTGTGGAGCGCCACAACGGGAAGTCGCCCCAACGCACTAGAGCAGGGCCAACTGCGACAAATTTGCCGGGATATTCAATGACCCTGCTCCTTGTGCTTGGAGCCGCCCTAATCGATACAGGTGCGGTCGAGGGGAAGCTGCGTGGCACAATCGTTTTTTGATCATCCGATCCTAAACTCACCGTACGACCCGCCGTCGCGCTATCACGCGCTGGATGATGACGGGCAGCCGCTGGAACTGCCACCGATTGACGGGCGGCGGCCCTGCGACTTCATCACGCCGGTTCCCAAGCCAAAGCGCCGGTCGGCTAAAGCTGCGCAAGCCTCGATGGTGTTCGAGGATGCAGCCGGGCTTTCCGACGCTGATCAGGAATACAACCCAAAGCCGATCATCAATGAAATACGCGCCCACGTCGCCACTTGGCGGGCGTTGCCAAGCGACCGCGATTGGGGTGTCACTCCGGCAACGGCGCGCCTATTGCATTATTGGAGGCGTACCGACGTAGAGGGCTTGCGGCCCTTCTTCTGTCAGGTCGAGGCGATTGAAACCATCATCTGGCTGACCGAGGTCGCCCGGACCCAGAAGCGGTACTCGCACCTCTGGAAACACATCGAAGGCGCGAACCAGCAATCTAACCCGGACCTTCTCCGCTTGGCAATGAAGATGGCGACCGGCGCGGGCAAAACGACTGTCATGGCAATGGTAATCGCGTGGCAGACCGTCAATGCAGTTCGGTCGCCAACAAGCAGCCATTTCAGCCGTGGCTTCCTGATTGTTGCGCCGGGCATCACGATCAAGGATCGCCTGCGCGTCCTTCTGCCCGACGATCCCGACAGCTATTACCGCCACCGCGATATGGTGCCTTCTGACATGCTACCGGAGATCGCCAAGGCCAAGGTGGTGATCACCAATTACCACGCCTTCAAACGCCGCGAGACGATGGATGTGTCGAAGGTGGGCAAGGCGCTATTGCAAGGACGCGGCGAGCCGCTGACGACTATCGAGACCGAAGGCCAAATGCTCCAGCGCGCCTGCGGCGAACTACTATCAATGAAGAATGTGGCCGTCATAAATGACGAGGCCCACCACTGCTACGAAGAGCGACCGCAGGGCAGCGTCGAAGAATTGGACGATGCGGATGCCAAAGCCGAGGCGAAGGAAAACAAGGAGGCCGCCCGCCTTTGGATCAACGGCATCAAGGCCCTGAAAAAGAAGGTTGGTGTGCGCGCGGTCTATGACCTGTCGGCTACCCCGTTCTTCCTTGCCGGGTCGGGTTACGTCGAAGGCACCCTGTTCCCTTGGGTGGTTAGCGATTTTTCGCTGATGGACGCCATCGAATGCGGCATCGTCAAACTGCCCCGCGTTCCAGTCGCTGACAATCTACCCGTCGCAGACATGCCGATCTACCGCAAGCTGTGGGATCACATCGGCAAGGACATGCCCAAGAAGGGCGCGAAAAAGTCGGACGAACTTGATCCGCGCAAGCTGCCAACCAAGCTGCTGACCGCGCTCGATGCGCTCTACAATCACTATGCGCTGGTCCACGAGGAATGGCGGCGGGCAGGCATCCCGGTGCCACCCGTTTTCATTGTCGTGTGCAACAACACCTCCACCTCGAAACTGATCTACGAATACATCGCGGGATGGGATCGCCCGAACCCTGACGGCGAACTGGTCAACGTCCATCGCGGCCATCTCGAACTGTTTCGCAACTACGATGAGCATGGCAACCGGATCGCTCGCGCTCCGACCTTGCTGATCGACAGCGCCCAACTTGAAAGCGGTGAGGCGCTGGATACCGATTTTCGGAAAATGGCCTCGGCAGAGATTGAGCAGTTTCGGCGAGAACGACAGGATCGCACGGGGCGTGTCGAGGATGCCGACGACATCGACGATGCCGAACTGCTGCGCGAGGTCATGAATACGGTAGGTCGCAAGGATCGCTTAGGCGAGAGCATCCGCTGCGTCGTATCGGTCTCGATGCTAACCGAAGGCTGGGACGCGAACACGGTCACGCACATTCTCGGCGTCCGCGCGTTCGGCACGCAGTTGCTTTGTGAACAGGTCGTGGGGCGCGGCCTGCGCCGCCAGTCCTACGAACTGAACGATCATGGGCTGTTCGATGTCGAATACGCCGACGTGCTCGGCATCCCGTTCGACTTCACCTCGAAGCCTGTAATCGTGAAGCCCACGCCCCCAAAACTGGTGACGCGGGTCCATGCGGTTAAGGAACGGGTGGCCGAGCGCCCGGAATTGGAGATCAATTTCCCTCGCGTCGAAGGCTATCGCGTTGACCTGCCAGAAGAGCGGATCAGCGCGATCTTTACCGATGACAGCCGCCTGACCGTGACCCCAGAAGACATTGGCCCTTCGCGGGTGACTATGTCTGGTATCGTCGGCGCGACCGAGGAACTGACAGCGCAGGGCCTTAGTGATCAAAGGCCCAGTGCCATTGCCTTCTCTCTGGCGAAACATGTCCTGCGGCGATTTGCCAGCGATGACGGGGATCTGCCCGTTCATCTCTACGGGCAGATCAAGCGCGTCGTTCGCGAATGGCTCGATGGGGGCTATCTGGTGCTTAAGGCGGTGCCCCTCGGCGTACTTGGCGAAAATGGCTATCTGGAGATCAAGGATCAGGCGGCGGAACGGATATTCCTAGCCTGCCAGAGGTATGAACACGGGCCGAGGGCCATCAAGGCCATCCTCGATCCCTATAATTCTCATTCCTCCACGCGCCATGTCGGCTTCACCACAAGCAAGGACACTTACGCCACCGATCCACGCCGGAGCCACGTTAGCCACGTTGTATGCGACAGCACGTGGGAAGCCGAACTGGCCCGCGTGCTAGAGACGCACAAGCGCGTCGTCGCCTTCGTAAAGAACCAAGGTCTCGGGCTGGAAGTGCCCTACCGGGATGGTTCCAAGCCCCGGCGCTACATCCCGGACATGCTGGTCCGGCTGGATGACGGGCACGGTCCCGATGATTTGTTGAACCTCGTTCTGGAGACCAAGGGCTACCGCAAGGGTGATGCGCAGTTGAAGGCGGAGACCATGAAAACGATGTGGGTGCCGGGGGTCAACAATCTCGGCACGCATGGCCGATGGGCGTTCGCCGAGTTCTGCGATATGCCGCTTATCGAGCAGGATTTCGCATCCTTGATCGGCGGTTTGATGTCGCAATCTGCGGTACAAAACTCGATGGATGGGGAGATCGCGTTGTGAATTTCGTTTGCAAATTAGGAACTGTTGGCCAATATACCGTTGAAATCCGCCCCTTGAGAGTAGGTTCGCTCAACCATCCAGAGCGCTACCGAAATCTTGGGGCTTTTTCGTGTGCAACGGGTTGCACCGAATGAACCGCGAAATCGCGATCATGATCGACGGGGGCTTTCTGACGAAACGCCTATCCCAACTCGTTGCCGAGCCAGAGCGGCTAACTCCTACCGCTATGTGTGGCGTAATTCGTTCGATGTGTCGCGCGCACGTGAAGAAACTGACGGGTGATGAGGACAGCAATTGGCATCGCCATATCTATCGCATTTTCTATTATGACGCACCGCCATTCGAAGGACAGGCGCATCATCCGCTCACGGGCCGCCAGATCAATTTCAAAATAAGTGATCAGGCAAAATTTCAGACTGAACTATTTCAGGTGCTCCGCAAGCAACGGAACGTCGCGCTGCGTCTGGGCCATTTGAGCAATCTGGGCGGCTGGACGATTGACCATGCGCGCTTGGCGAAGTTACTTCGCATAAAGGCCCCACTCGCGGAAATCGCAGCCCTTCCCAGAGCAGACGACGGGACGATAACGTTATCATCCGAACTGACCGAGCGGCTCCATGAGCAAATGGCACACTGGGTTGCGCTTCAGGATTGGATGGTTCGGCTCGACCTGCGCCAGAAGGGCGTCGATATGCGGATCGGTCTCGACATCGCTTCGATCACGTTGAAGCGGTTAGCCACCACGGTTATTTTGGTCGCGGGGGACGCAGATTTTGTTCCGGCTGCGAAGCTGGCACGACGCGAGGGCGTTCAATTCATTCTCGATCCGCTCTGGCAATCGGTTTCCAACGACCTTTTCGAGCATATCGACGGATTGCAGACTGTGCTCAAACGCCCAGACAAAAAAGTCGGCAAACCCAGAAACTTGCATGAGGACAACGCATAATGGCCCGCGCGCCCAAAGGCCCGAAACAGGTCACCACGCTCAACCATGACGCCGATGCGCGGCGCAACATCCCCACAGCGGAGATGGCCGATTTGGCGGCGATGCAGGAAGAGCGTGATCCGTTGCAACCCGTTGCATACTCTCGCGCCCGGCCATTGGCCGAAGGCGAGGTCCGGGAGCGGGACGAAGACCTTGATCCGCAGATCGTTTGGAACGGTGCCCGGATCACGCTGACCAAGGGGCAAGTGGCGCAGCTTACCGAGACCGGCACTATCGAGATTGGCGATGCGCAACTGGTGTGGCGGGGCAAGGATCGACAGGACTGGTCCGACCTGATCGTCACAGCGCCCCCGCTGTATATTCAGGAAAAGGTGCACCCCAAGGCGATCATCGACGATCTGGTGCGTCAGTCAAAGCTAGCACGCGAAGATGCCAGTGACGCGCCGGACCTGTTTGCCGACTTCAACGGCCTTGCCGATCCGATGGCGCGCACCGAGTTTTACCAGCACGATCAGCACTGGTCGAACCGGATGATCCTTGGCGATAGCTTGCAGGTGATGGCCAGCCTTGCCGAACGCGAGGCGCTGAAAAGCAAGGTGCAGGCGATCTATTTCGACCCTCCCTATGGCATCAAGTTTGGTTCCAACTGGCAGGTTTCCACGCAGAGCCGCGAAGTGAAGGATACCAAGCAAGCCGACATCAGCCGTGAGCCGGAACAAGTGAAAGCGTTTCGCGATACTTGGAAGGACGGCATTCACAGTTATCTCACTTACCTGCGCGACCGGCTAACCGTTATGCGTGAGTTGCTGACCGAAAGCGGCTGTATCTTCGTTCAAATGGGTGGCGAGAATGTGCACCGAGTGCGCTCGCTGCTCGACGAAGTATTCGGCGAAGGTAATTGCGTCGTGGACATCCAGTTCCAGACGACCCCTTATGCAACGAGTAACTTTTTGCCTCCCGTTAACAACACTATCCTCTGGTATGCGCGCAACATTAAGCACATGAAATACAGGGAACTTTTCAAGGAAAAAGGGGAAATTGGAAGCATCGGTCTGTATAGACAAATTCTCGATGAAGATGGCGAGACCGTTGCCCCTCTTTCCCCTCATAACGAAGCTGATGCCCGCCGCTACCGTTTGGTCTCACTGATTTCTCCGGGAGCATCTGCGAATGATGATCGGTTTGCATTTAGGGGGCAAAATTACACTGCTGGTCAGTCAAGCCACTGGAAGGTTCGACATTCCAACCTCAAAAGGGTTGAGTATGCTTCGAGAATACAAAAGACGAAAAGTTCGATCCAGTTCCGAAGCTACATTGGTGACTTTCCGATTTCAGTCAGAACAAACCTCTGGACCGATACAATTACAGGTAGTTTCACTGACGACAAAATCTACGTCGTTCAAACAAATGCTAAGGTCGTAGAACGCTGCCTACTTATGGCAACCGATCCCGGCGACCTTGTACTCGATCCCACCTGCGGTTCTGGCACAACTGCCTATGTCGCCGAACAATGGGGACGTCGTTGGGTTACCATTGACACAAGCCGAGTGGCTTTGGCGCTTGCCCGCACACGGATCATGGCTGCCCGCTACCCTTGGTATTACCTCGCTGACAGCATCGAAGGGAAACGGCAGGAAGGCGAGATCACTGGCAAGCCTCCGTCTGACGCCGCAACCTTCGGCGATGTCCGGCAGGGCTTTGTTTATGAGCGAGTGCCGCATGTCACCTTGAAGAGCATTGCCAACAATGCCGAGATCGACGTTATTTGGGAGCAGTGGCAGCACAAGCTGGAGCCGCTGCGCAAGGAACTGAACGAGATTACCGGCAAGGCGTGGCAGGAATGGGAAATACCCCGCGAGCCACAAGCGAGTTGGTCGTCCAACGTCGTTGGCGTGCACAAGGCATGGTGGGATGCGCGCATCGCCCGGCAGAAGGACATCGACGCCTCCATCGCCCGCGCAGCGGATGTCGAATACCTCTTTGACAAGCCCTATGCCGACCCCAACCGTGTGCGCGTGGCCGGGCCATTCACGGTGGAAAGCCTTTCGCCGCACCGTATCGTGCCCGCCGATGCCGAGGAACTGATCCACGATCTGGATGCCGCCGATGGTAAGCGCAAACGCGGCCCGCTCGCTACGTCTGAAACCGACTTCGCGACGATGGTGATCGAGCATCTCAAATCGGCTGGCGTCCACCAGACCGACCGCGCTGATCGCATTGAGTTCACCAGCCTGACGCCCTACGCCGGGCGCGGCTACATCGGCGCGGAAGGCCGGTTCATGGAAGGCGAGACCGAGCGCCGCGCCGCGATCTTCATCGGGCCAGAGTTTGGCACGCTGTCCCGCGTCGATCTCACCGCCGCCGCGCGCGAAGCCGCCGAAAGTAGGTTTGACGTACTCATCGCGGTCAGCTTCGCCTTCGATGCCCACGCCTCGGAACTGACCCGGCTTGGCCCGCTGCCGATCCTGAAGGCCAAAATGAACCCGGACCTGCACATGGCAGGCGAACTCAAGAACACCGGCAAGGGCAACCTCTTCACCGTGTTCGGTGAGCCAGACATCGACATTCTGGAGGAAGCCGATGGCCGCATCGCCGTGCGCGTCAACGGCGTCGACATCTATGACCCGAATACCGGCAAGGTCCGCTCCAACGACGTGGAGGGCATCGCCGCATGGTTCATCGACACGGCCTATAACGAAGAGAGTTTCTTCGTCCGCCATGCCTACTTCCTCGGCGCGAACGAACCTTACAAGCAGTTGAAAACGGCGCTCAAGGCCGAGATCGACGAAGAAGCCTGGGCGACGCTGAACCGCGCCACCTCTCGCCCGTTCGACAGGCCAGAAAGCGGGCGCATCGCCGTCAAGGTCATCAACCACTTCGGCGATGAAGTGATGAAGGTGTTTGGGGTTTAGAATGTCGGTGCCATTTGATCTGACCTGTTGGTACCTCAACGCGCGCCGCATTGCCGAGTTGACGGGATTTGCCGCCATTGAGGGTAATCGCGTCACAACGTCCGATCAGCTTCAACGCCTTGCGGATTTGGACGCGATCAAACGATCAGCCGTCGATTGGATTGTCAGCCACAAACCCGCCCCGCTCGGCAAGCTGCTTACCGAAGGCGGTTTGCGCGAGGGCACGATTTTCACGATCAACGACAAGTTTTATTTCAAGGGCCTGACCGCTTATCAAAAGACGCGAAAAATGCCTTTGGCGTATGCCAAGCTGGATGAATGGCAAACTGGCCTTCGGCTGACTTTTGATTTCGATCCGGACCACCTCACCTCTAACTCGTCTTGGGTTCAACTGACCGGACAACAGAGAATGTTCGTGCTTGGCGTGGTAACCGAGAAAACCGGCGATGAGATTAAGGCGAAGCCGTATGTCATCGCAAATGTAGTAGAAAATAGGGGTTTTTTTGGAATTGGGAGATGGGCCAATCATTTGGAAGTTATGATTGACCAAATCGAGAATTTTGCCAAAGTCCGAGACTACCACCCGAAAATGTCCAAGAAATCCCTCGAACTCCTGAAGGGTGTGTCGGAGCAATCTGTCAAGGAAGCATTCGCCGACATCTTGAACGAGCCGACCATTCCAAAGGATTGGGGCGGCGAGCAATCCGACATGTTTTCAACGCAGGTGAAGTTGGATGGAACGCGCGTTTCTACTGCATTTGCATTCAAAGGCCCTGCTGCATTCAAGCCTATGACTATGGCCCAACTTGGAAAGAACGGAGATCAAATTAATCGACTGTATGATGAGCCAGCGGACCTGCTAGTTCTTCAACATTGCCATGAAGTTACACCACACGTTCGCAAAACAATGCGCGCTTATGCGCAGCAGATGGGCAACCCTAGAACATACTGTGTGATTGACGGATATGATACGCTACGCCTTCTGCAAGCCTATGGTAAATGTGGGTTTGATCCGGCTGTCACCCCATGAACTTCCACATTGCCGACAGCTTCACCAGCGCCCTTACCCGCCTGTCCGGGCAGGAGCAAAAGCAGGCGAAGACGGCGGCGTTTGACCTGCAACTAAACCCGGCACAACCGGGCCTGCAAATGCACCGGCTGACTAACAGCCGAGATCCGAACTTCTGGTCGGTGCGGGTCAATCAGGATGTGCGCATAATTATTCACAAGACCGATGCCAGTTTCATGCTGGCCTATATCGACCATCATGACAAAGCCTATGCGTGGGCGGAACGTCGCCGGATCGAAGCCCATCCGCGCACGGGTGCCATCCAGATTGTCGAGGTTCGCGAACGTGTCGAGGATGCCGGGCCGCTGTTCACACCGCGTCTGCCGGAGGCCGCGCCAGCACCGCTGCAACCCGTTGCACCGGCCATCTTCGCCGGTCTGACCGAGAACGCGCTTTTGAATATCGGCGCACCGGCTGATTGGATTGCGGACATTCAGGGCTGGAGCGAAGAACGCTTCTTCCAGTTTAATGACCGACTACCCGCCGAAGTTGCCGAGGCGTTGCTCGATTATGCCGCAACCGGGCGGTTGCCAACGCCGGAGCCTGCGCCTGCCGATCCCTTTGCTCACCCGGACACGCTGCGCCGCGTCCAGACCATCACCAGCGAAGACGAACTGCGGCTGGCCCTCGACTTCCCTTGGGATAAGTGGAGCGTGTTTCTCCACCCGTCGCAACGCGATGTCGTTGACCGCGACTTTTCCGGCCCGGCGCGCGTCACTGGCACAGCAGGTACAGGCAAGACTATTGTCGCCCTGCACCGCGCCGCGCGCGCCGTTCGAGAAGATGCGCAGGCGCGTGTCTTGCTGACCAGCTTTTCGCGCCCGCTCGCCAATGCCTTGCGCGCCAAACTGGCAATCCTGCTTGCCGATGACCCGGCGAAACTGACCCGCGTGTCGATTGCTTCGTTCCAAGATGCCGCGACAGAGTTGTTTCAGCTTGCGACGGGACGAAGGCCCACCCTTGCCACCACAGAGGCCCAGCAGGCCGCTCTGGAGCGCTCAATGGCCGATTTGGGCTACGCCGACCTGCCAGCGCGCTTCGTGATCTCGGAATGGCGGCAAATTGTTGATGCTTGGAACCTACCGGACCTTGCCAGTTATGCGAAGGTTCCCCGCATTGGGCGACGCAATCGCCTCGGCTCTAAGCAGCGCGAAACCCTGTGGCCAGTGTTTGAAGCGGCGCGGCGCACGTTGGCTGCACGCGGGTTTTTGACGCCATCGCAGTTGTTCGCTGCGGTTGAAGCCGATGCCAGTGGCAAGATCGAGAAGCCGTTTTCGCATGTAATCGTCGATGAAGTACAGGATTTGGGTGTTGCCGAACTGCGGATGATGGGCGCGTTGGCCACCGGGCCGAATGCGCATTTCTTCGCGGGCGATCTTGGTCAACGGATATTCCAGCTTCCATTCTCGTGGTTAGCATTGGGCGTCGATGTGCGGGGTCGGTCATCCAGCCTGCGGATAAACTACCGCACGTCGCGCCAGATCAGGGAAGCGGCAGACCAGTTGTTGCCGCCAAAGGTGCGCGACGTAGACGGGATCGAGGATGACCGAACCGGCGCGCAGTCGGTTTTCGAGGGACCAGCACCGACGATTGTTGAGTGTCTGGATCAGGCCGACGAAACGGTAAAGGTCGCCGCCTATCTGCGTGCTGCCATTGATGACGGCATCAGCGCCGCAGAAATCGGCATCTTCGTCCGCTCCACCGAACACCTCCCACGGTGCCGGGCTGCTGCCACGGCGGCTGGGCTAGACGCGCGGCAACTGACCGAGCGGTCAGAGGATTTCGGCGCATGCGTCTCGCTCGGCACCATGCACCTTGCCAAAGGGCTGGAGTTTAAGGCGGTGGCCGTCATGGCCTGCGATGATGAGGCACTGCCGCTTCAGTCGCGGGTCGATGAAACCACCGATGAGGACGAACTGCGGGAGGTCTTTGAGACCGAGCGGCACCTGTTCTACGTCGCCTGCACGCGCGCGCGCGACCGATTGCACATCAGTGGGGTGCAACCCGTTTCAGACTTCTTGGCCGACTTGATCGGTTGAACGCGGTCAGCGCGCAACGACGCGAACCCTGATTTCTGGTTTACGGAAAAATGGTGAAATCAGCTAAATCCACCAGCTTGGGTAGCCTAAGCGACAGGAGAACTTGGGTCTCTAATGCGCGTTACGACCACATAACTGACCCAGCGCCCAAAAGGTGCTATCGCGAAACGGCGGAAAACTGGTGCACCCGACACGATTCGAACGTGTGGCCTCTGCCTTCGGAGGGCAGCGCTCTATCCAGCTGAGCTACGGGTGCCTGTGGGTCAGCGCCTAGCAAAGGCAGCGGCGCAGCGCCAGATTTTTTCGGCAGTGATTGCCGGTGCCGTCGAATCGTCGGCAAAGCTGCATCAAGGGGTGTTCAGGGTAATTTGTTGAAAGGGGCCAATCGGGCAGCGAGCGCCGCTGCCGATCGGGTTCAAATACAATACGGTGATGATATCAGTCGCACACAGCCGGTCGAGCGCGGTCGAATAGCCAAACCGTTCCTGAAACCCAAGGCCAGGGCACCCGCCCTTGATTGTGGCGCGATAGATTTTGCCGCCGACCAGCTTGAAATCAATCACCGAATCGTTGCGGACATAGGTGTCGCGAATCAGCCGATTGGGAATACAAGTTTCAGGTTTGCCTACCGGTGTGGCGGCTGGCGCGACATTGCGATCACGCGCGCTGCCGTTGCCTGCCGCTAGCCCCACGCCGCCGATCAGCGTCAGCACGGTGGCGGCAGCAAGCAAGACCTGGCGATTCATCGATTACTCCTTCTGCCCGGCCAATGCATCCTTTGCCCGTTTGGCGGGAAGGGGCGTTTTAGCCTTGAATGCGCATAAATCGCTGACGCCGCACCGCCAGCATTCGGGAGTGCGCGCCTTGCACACATATCTGCCGTGCAAGATTAACCAGTGATGAGCGTGAACCCGGAAGGGTGCGGGGGTGTGCTTGTCGAGCTTTTTCTCCACTGCGAGGGGGGTTTTGCCGGGCGCGAGTCCGGTACGGTTGCCAACGCGAAAGATGTGCGTGTCGACGGCGAATGTTTCTGCGCCAAAGGCCACGTTCATCACCACATTGGCGGTCTTTCGCCCCACCCCGGCAAGCTTTTCCAGCGCATCACGGTCAGCGGGTACCACGCCGTCATGGTCGGCGATCAACGCTTCGCTAAGCGCGATGACGTTTTTGGCCTTGGTGTTGAACAGGCCAATCGTTTTGATGTGCTCCTTCAACCCCTCCTCGCCCAGCGCGACCATTTTGGCGGGGCTGTCGACGGATGCGAACAGCGCACGGGTGGCCTTGTTGACGCCGACATCGGTGGCCTGTGCTGACAGCACGACGGCTACCAGCAGTTGATAGGGGTTGCCCGATTCGAGCTCGGTTTCCGGGTGCGGGTTATCCGCCGCCAGCCGGGCATAGAAATCGATAACATCGGCCTTCTTCAAATGCCGAGAACCTGCGCCATCGAATAGCTGCCCGCCGGTTTCCCGACAAGCCACAGCGCGGCGGTGATTGCCCCGTGCGCAAATATTGCTCGATCCTCGGCACGGTGGCCAAGTTCGATCCGCTCGCCATTGCCCGCAAAGATCACGTGGTGATCACCAGCGACGGTGCCGCCGCGTAACGAGGACAGGCCAATCGTTCCCTGAGCACGATCGCCGCTCAGCCCTGCGCGGCTCATGACGCTGACATCGCCCAGCGCGACACCGCGCCCGGCCGCTGCCGCTTCACCTAGCATTTGCGCGGTGCCGGACGGGGCATCCACCTTGGCGCGATGATGCATTTCGACAATCTCGATATCCCAGCTTGCATCCAGCCGGGCGGCGGCTTCACGGACCAGTCTGGCGAGTAACGTAACGCCCAGCGAGGTATTGCCGGTTTGCAGAACGGCAATGTCCTGAGCCGCTTCAGAAATCAGCGCGCGGTGGGTTTGGTTGATGCCGGTGGTGCCGATCAAGATTGGCGTACCCGCGGCGCGAGCGGCGGCCAGGTTGGCGGGCAGGGCACCCGGCACGGTGAAATCGACAAGCACATCGGCAATTCTGGCCAGCGGTGCGGGGTCTCCGCCAGCGTCAATGCCCCCGGCGAGCGCTGCGCCATATTCGGGCAGAGCCGCCGCGATGGCGTGCCCCATACGTCCTGCGCTGCCATAAATGCCGATTGCCGCCACGTGATGCTCCAATCCTCGATCTCACCTGTCCGCGCGGTGGTGCATCGCTGCGATACCCGCGCCCGGATTCAATTGTCGCCCCGAGTTGCGCAAATGGCAGAAAGCAGCGCGCGGCAACAGACCCATGTCATCGTGTTTTGCCAAAAAAAACCGCGCAGCCCGGCCGCAGCATCGATGGCGTTGGTCGCGGCTCAGCGATATGTTTGGCGACATGAACCCGCAATCGACGATCGTGATCCTGACTGGGGCCGGCATTTCCGCCGAAAGTGGCATTGCCACCTTTCGCGGACCAGGTGGCCTGTGGGAGGGACACCGAGTGGAGGACGTTTGCACGCCCGAAGCGCTGGCGCGTGATCCGGTGCTGGTCCACCGTTTTTATGATGCGCGGCGTGCAGCGCTGGCCGATGTTGTGCCGAATGCGGCGCACCAGGCGCTGGCGCTGCTTGATGCGGCGTGGCCGGGTGATCTGTTGATCGTGACACAAAATGTTGACGATTTGCATGAGCGGGCGGGCGCACGGCGGTTGCTGCACATGCACGGCGAGCTGTTGTCGGCGCTATGCACGGCTTGTGCTTGCCGGCAGGCATGGGCGGGCAACCTTCCACCGGGCGGCCAGTGCCGGGCCTGCGGCGCTGCGGCGCTGCGGCCTGACATCGTGTTTTTTGGTGAAATGCCGTACCAGATGGACCGGATAGCGGCGCTGCTGGCGCGAGCTGATCTGTTCGTGTCGATCGGCACATCAGGCGCTGTCTATCCGGCGGCGGGCTTTGTTCAGACAGCGCGGAATTTTGGCGCACAGACGCTGGAGCTGAACCTTGAGCCGTCTGCGGGCAGCGTGTTTTTTAACGAAACTCGGCTGGGAGCGGCGAGTGTGCTGGTGCCTGAATGGGTGGATGGCTTGCTGGGTTAATCCGCCGACTGGTCATTCTTCCGCCGCGACCGGGGCGCCAATCCATCCGCTGCGTTGGCAACACCCGCACGAGCACGGCGATCGACCCGCAGTTCAAACACGTCGGGCCGCGAATAATGGCCATCGGTATCGAGTGACGTAAGTCCCCGGCCAATCGCCGATAAGTCGAGGTCAGCAACCAACAGGTCTGGGCCGTCCTCTGTGCCAACGATCACTTGGCCATCCGGGCCAATGATCGCGCTGCCGCCCGTTTGAAGCTGGTCGTCCGGCATGCCCATGATCAGCGCCTGCGCATCAACATCACCGCCAACGCGCGCTAGCCCTTCTATCAGGTCAGCGCGGTGCTGGATCGTGCCTGCCGCCAGCACAAAACAACGTCCTTCAAACGCATAGTGGCGCGACGCGAGCAGATGGACGTCGCGCACCGTTGGCCAAGCAGCGACATGCACTGCCTCCCCCGCATGATGCATCGTTGCGCGAACCAAAGGCATCCAGTGTTCCCAGCAGATCAGCTGGCCCAGATTGCCCCATTCCGCCTCATGCACATCCAGCGTCGACCCGTCGCCGCGACCCCAGATCATGCGCTCGCCATGCGTTGGCACCAGCTTGCGGTGGAGCACGGGCGGCAGGCCGGGGCGGAAGATGTACTGCGTGTTCGTCAGGCTCGATCGGACGCGCTCATGCCCGCCGACGCACACCAGGATGCCGGTCTTGTCGACCAACGTCTGCAATGGGACCAGCCGTGGGTCGTTCTTCCGCAGCGCCTGATCGAGCAGGATCGAATGCAGCGCTTGTGTCCCCCGGTGATCCCACATCGCGGCACCCGGCGCCTCATCCAGCCATAATGGATAGCCACCCAGAAATGTCTCGCCAAATGCCGCCACTTCGGCCCCGATGTCGGCGGCATCCGCAACAAATTCTACCAGCCGTTCGATCCCGTAGCTGATGTCCAGCGGCACGGGTGCCGCCTGCAGGATCGCGGCCTTTACAGTCTTGCTCATTCTACCCAGTCCAGCCCCATGTCGCGGTACACACTGCGGTCGTCATCCCAGTTTTCTTTTACCTTTACGTGAAGATACAGATGCACCGGGCGGCCCATCAACGTCGATAATTCTGCGCGGGCACGGGCACCGATTTCTTTGATGCGCTGGCCGCCCTTGCCGAGCACAATCGCGCGCTGGGTAGTGCGCGCGACCAGGATTTGCTGGTGAATTTCAACCGATCCGTCTTCACGCTCCTTATATTGCTCGGTCTCAACCGCACTGGCATAGGGCAGCTCGGCGTGGAGTTGGAGATATAGCTGCTCGCGCGTTACCTCAGCCGCCAGCATCCGTTCGGTCGCATCGGAAACCTGATCTTCGGGGAAATGCCACGGCCCGGTGGGCATTGCCTTGGCGAATGCAGCCTTCAGTTCCGGCAGGCCGTCGCCGGTTGATGCGCTGACGAAGAAAATCTCCTCAAACGGCACGGCTTCGTTCAGCCGTTTGGCGTGGCCCAACAGCCGTTCTTTTTCGGCAATATCCACCTTATTGAGGATCAAATATTTGGGTTCGCGCCGGTGCTTCAGCCCTTCGGCGATGGCCATCACCTTTGGGCCAATGCCGCCCTTGCCGTCCACCACCAGCGCGATCACGTCAGCCCCTTCGGCGCCCGACCATGCGGCGGCGACCATGGCGCGGTCGAGCCGACGCTTGGGTTCGAAAATGCCGGGCGTGTCGACGAGCAATATCTGCGTATCGCCCTCAATCGCGACACCCATCAACCGGGTGCGTGTGGTCTGCGCCTTGGGGCTGACGATTGCCACTTTCTGCCCGACCAGCGCATTGACGAGCGTCGACTTGCCCGCATTGGGCGCGCCGACCACGGCGATAAGACCGCAGGATTGTGTTTGTTCAGCCATCAACTTTTTTTCCGTCACCCCGGACTTGGTCTGGGGTTCACTGGGGTTTTCACGTAACATGCGTTGCTCTTGCGCCAGCATGCGTGCCACGACAATGCACTATCAACAATGCAGGCCCGCTGGCCGTGTTCGCCACACTATAGACGACTATCCATAGAAGGCGGGATGATAGCGCACATCTCCACTGGGTGTTACGCCTCTCAGTGTCAGTTGCTGAAAATTGGGATGCGCTTCGCCATTACACGTCAGTTGGGGATCGTGTGCAAACCCGAAGCGACCATAATAAGCCGGAAACCCAAGCAGCACGCACCCATCGGCATTCATGGCCTTGATGCGTTCAATCCCTTCGCGGATTAGGGCGCTGCCAATGCCGAGTAATTGCAAACCCGGTTTTACGGAAACCGGGCCGAGATCGAACCATTTGCTTGGCAGGTTGTCGATAGTGACACGGGAAAAGGCAATGTGGCCAACGATTTCGTCGTTGCGCTCTGCGACCAGAGAAACGGCCAGCGCGCCGTCTTCACGAAGCGCATTGATCAAATCCTGCTCATCTCCATCGCTATACGGCATGGGTTCGAAGGCTGCCTGGGTGATATTGTAGATCGCCTGTATGTCCTCATGACGTTCGTCTCTAATGCGCATCAGCCTTGGCTACCCCTCCAGCTGTTCCAGCAGTGCAGACGCTGCCGCTGTTTCGGCTTCCTGCTTGGATGTGCCCGTCGCGCTTGCCTCTGCCAGTTTGCCGATGCTGACGCGGACGGTGAAGACCGGTGCGTGCTGCGGTCCGGCGCGATCGATAATAGCATATTCCGGCGGGCGGCGGTTGTGGGCGGCGGCCCATTCCTGCAGCGCGGATTTGGGGTGTTGCGGCGCGCGGGCCTGGGTAGTGACGCTATCGCCCCAGAGCTTGCGAATCGCCGCGCGGGCAGCGGGCAGACCGTGATCGAGGTACAGCGCGCCGATCAGCGCCTCCATCACATCGCCGAGCACATTGTCACTATCTGCAGCACCGTCGTCGCGCGCCTGCTTGCCCAGTTTAATCCGGCCGGCGACGCCGTGCGCGCGGGCGACACCGGCGCAGACCGGGCCGGTCACCAGCGCATTCAACCGTTTGGACAGCTGCCCCTCAGGCTCTCCCGCGAACAGCTCGTACAGCCATTCAGCAATCACCAGGCCAAGCACCCGGTCGCCCAAAAATTCAAGCCGTTCGTAATTTGCCGCTGCCTGGCTGCCATGCGTCAGCGCCCGGTGATACAGTGCCGCGTTCTCCGGCTCGACCCCCAGCAGTTCGGCGAGCCATCTACCGATTTCGTGGTCGTTCAAAAGCCCCCCCCGATTCGCCCCCAGCGTGCGGCGGTGAACCACGTCCAGGGCAGGAACCAGTTGGCGTTCCCATTGGTCGAAAAGAACATCATCACGGCCTTGCCTTCCAGGTTGCGCGTCGGGACGAAGCCGATGCCCTGGCCGATCACGGGTGGAAAGCGGCTGTCGGCGCTGTCATCGCGGTTGTCGCCCATCATGAACACGTGATCGGCGGGAACGGTATACAGCCCGGTATTGTCGGCAGGGGTGTCTCCGCGATCAAGCACGTTGTAGCTGCGCCCGCCCGGCAAGGTCTCGCGATATTGCGGATAGCGGCAGATCGGCTTGCCCTTGTCGCTGTCCTGAAATTCCACCGAGCATTGGTAATTGGGTGTTATCGCCACGGTGAAATCAGCAATTCGTTGTTTTGGAACGGGAATTCCGTTCAGAATCAATTGGCCCTGCCGCATCTGGATTGTATCGCCGGGCAAGCCGATGACGCGTTTGATGTAATCCTCGCTATTGCCGGGGGGTGCCTTGAACACTGCGATGTCGCCGCGTTCGGGCAGCGTGGCAAAGATATGGCCAGGGATGAGCGGGAGGCTGAACGGCAGGCTGTAGCGCGAAAAGCCGTAATTCCATTTCGATACGAACAGATAATCGCCAATCAACAGGCGCGGAAGCATCGATTCTGACGGGATATTGAACGGAGAAAACAAGAAACTGCGGAAAATCGACACGATAATGACGAGTTTTACCAGAAATGTCACCGTTTCGCGCGTTTCGGTGCGAAGTGGTGCCTTAATGGCAGCGGCGGTTTGCGTATCGCTCATATGCAGGCTTTGCTTGGGGGCGATTGCGCCGTCAAGCGTGGCGTTTCATGTGGTGCGGGCTGTTATGGGACGCTAGAGCCTGTCCGGGTCAGCCTGGCCTATGGATCGCCAGCGTCGAATTGGAGAAATGCCGATGTCCTCCCCCGATTGGCGCGCGATTGAGGCATTGCAGCCGCCCCGCCTGGAAACGCTGTTCGCGCAGGATGCTGACCGGGTAGCGCGGTTCGGGGTTGATGTCGCCGGGCTGCATTTCGACTGGTCGAAAACCCACCTGACGACAGAGGCAGTCGCGGCGTTTGAGGCGCTGGCCACGGCGCAGAACCTGTCGGGCAAGCGCGAGGCGCTGTTCCGGGGAGAGGTGATCAACGCCACCGAAGGCCGCGCCGCTGAACACACCGCCGAACGCGGCGAGGGCGCGCCGGATAGCGTGGCGCGCGCAGGCATGCTCCATGCCCGGATGCGTGCGCTGATCGATGCGATTGAGATGGAGGCGCTGGGCCCCATCGCGCACATTCTGCACATCGGCATTGGCGGATCGGCGCTTGGCCCCGATTTGCTGATCGACGCGCTGGGGCGGGACGAGGATCGCTATGAGGTGGCGGTCGTCTCCAACGTTGATGGCTGCGCGCTGGAAGAAGCGTTTGCGCGGTTCGATCCCACCGCGACGCTGCTCGTCATCGCATCCAAAACCTTCACGACCACCGAGACGTTGCTGAACGCCACCAGTGCGCTGGAATGGATGCGGGAAGGCGGGGTTGAGGACGCCTATGGCCGCGTCGTTGCACTGACGGCGGCACCCGATACCGCGCTTGAATGGGGTGTCGACGAAACCCGCATCCTCCCCTTTGCCGAATCGGTGGGCGGGCGATACTCGTTATGGTCCTCAATCGGCTTTCCGGCGGCACTCGCCCTCGGGTGGGAGGCGTTTGAGGAGCTGCTGGAAGGGGCGGGCGAGATGGACCGGCATTTCCGCCTGGCCGCCGCGCATGAAAACGCGCCGATGCTCGCTGCCTTTGCCGACTTGTTCTACACTCAGGTGAAGGGCGCGCAGACGCGGGCCACCTTTGCCTATGATGAACGGCTCCGGCTGCTCCCCAGCTATTTGCAGCAGCTTGAGATGGAATCGAACGGCAAAAGCGTGGGCGCCGAAGGCCAGCCCATTGGCCGAGCCACCGCGCCGGTTACCTGGGGCGGGGTGGGCACGGATGCGCAGCACGCGGTGTTCCAGCTGCTCCATCAGGGCACGCAGCTGATTCCGGTAGAATTTGTCGCGGTGGCAGAACCCGGCGACGCGCTGGACGATGCGCACCACGAACAGTTGCTGCTCAACTGCTTTGCGCAAGGGGCCGCGCTAATGAAGGGCCGCGCGAATGAGGCGGACCCGGCGCGCGCCTATCCCGGCGACCGGCCCAGCGCGACGATATTGATCGAGGCGCTTGATCCGCGTTCGCTGGGCGCGCTGATCGCGTTTTACGAACAGCGCACCTTTGTGAATGCGGTGCTGCTGGGGATTAACCCGTTCGATCAGTTCGGTGTGGAGCTGGGCAAGGAAATGGCCAAGGCCGCCGCACAAGGCGGGCTGGACTTTGATCCATCGACCACTGATTTGATCCAGCGGGCTTTGGGATAAATACCCCTGATTCACCGTCACCCCCGCCTTCGCGCGCGCGAGGAACAAAAGGAACGAGCATGACCAGCTACGACTATGATCTTTTCGTCATCGGGGCCGGTTCGGGCGGCGTCCGGGCGGCGCGGGTTTCCGCCGCGCACGGGGCCAAGGTGGCGATTGCCGAGGAATACCGCGTTGGTGGCACCTGCGTTATCCGGGGGTGCGTACCCAAGAAGCTGCTCGTCTATGGTGCGCATTTTGCAGAAGATTTGGCAGATGCCCGGCGCTTTGGCTGGGATGTGCCCGAATGCGCGTTCGATTGGCCGCGCCTGCGCGATAATGTGCTGGCCGAAGTTGACCGGCTGAACGCCGCCTACACGACCACGCTCGACAGCCATAAGGTTGAAGTGATCCTGGAGCGGGCCGAGGTTGCCGGGCCCAACGCCGTGCGCCTGGCCAGCGGCAAGACGGTGACGGCGGGGCGCATTCTGATCGCCACGGGCGCAACGCCGCAATTGCTGCACTTTCCCGGCAGCGAACACGCAATCACCTCAAACGAAGTGTTCCATTTGGCCGCGCTACCCAAGCGCGTGTTGATTGCCGGCGCGGGGTATATCGCCAATGAATTTGCCGGTATTTTCCACGAATTCGGCAGTGCGGTGACGGTGGTGAACCGCAGCGACGCCATTTTGCGGGGATATGACGAGCAAATCCGCGACCGGCTGCTGCAAATCTCGATGGGCAAGGGGATCCAGTTCCGGTTCAACACCGTTTTCAAATCGATTGCGAAACAGGACGATGGCAGCATGGTGGTGGAATTCACCAGCGGCGATCCGATGACGGTCGATTGCGTGATGTTCGCCACGGGCCGCGTGCCGTGCATTGACGGGCTGGGGCTGGAAGCAGCGGGCGTTGTGCTCGACAAGGGCGCGATCAAGGTGGACGATGACAACCAGTCCAGCGTGCCCAGCATCTATGCCGTGGGCGACGTGACGAACCGGGTGCAGTTGACCCCGGTCGCGATCCGCGAGGGGCAGGCGTTTGCCGACACGATATTTGGCAACAAGCCGACCCGCGTCGATTATGGCTGCATCCCCAGCGCTGTGTTCAGCCACCCGCCGATTGGCTCGGTTGGGCTGACGGAAAGCCAGGCCAAGCAGAAATACGGCGCGGTGCGGGTGTACACATCCGATTTCCGCCCGATGAAGAACGTGCTGGCGGGCCGCAACGAACGCGCGCTGTACAAAATGGTCTGCGACGCCGCGAGCAACCGCGTGGTGGGCCTCCACATGATCGGCCCGGAATCCGGCGAGATCATCCAGGCGGCCGCCGTGGCAGTAAAGGCCGGGCTGACCAAGGATGCGTTTGACGAAACGGTGGCGCTGCATCCGACGATGGCGGAGGAATTGGTGTTGATGAAGTAGAGGGGGCGCTCAGTCGGGTTCGTTCGGCGCAGTTGTATTACCAACAGCGATTGCCGTCAGATATTGATCGCTGAAATCTGTTGCGATTTCGATCCATAGCGGACTGTGGTCGGACATCTGGAAGGTCCGCCATTTCTTGTACATCGCCTCGCGGGTCGTCGCCTTGGTTGACGATTCTTTTTCGGGGTCCTTCTTGGGAAGTTGATCGGCATAAAGCGGCAGATCGGCGTCAGTAAACACGTCTTCAAAAATGCGGACGATGCCGCCGCCCAGTACCTTGAAGCGATCATCTTTCACCCGCACCGCGATCTGATCGTAAAAATGATCGCCTAGCTGGCGAACCTTGGTGCCGTCGATCGGGTCGGGGACGACGAAGCCGTTCGATTTTAGCGCCTGCATCGTCTTGTGTTCGGGGCTGACGACGTTGAAATCGCCGAGAATGATGTAGTTTTCGACCGCGCCCAAGCTGTCGCGTTCCTGCTTGCTAGCTTCGTCCTGCCGCTTCGCAAAAAACTTCACCAGCGCCTTGATCTCCTCGATCCGCTGATCGAGCGCATCCCCTGAGGCGGCTCCGTAATAAAGATGCGCGGTACACAAGCTGAAATGAAACCAGCCCGACTGGAACGCCACCAGAAACGGGCTGCGCGCGAACTGCAGCTGCTTTGTCAGCGTCTGTTCGGCGGGGCCTTCAGGCTGGTCTTTGGGCGTTTTCACCTTTTTGCGGGCAACGATCTGCTGGCCGTCGGGCAGCACGATTTCGCCGGCAATCTTGCGAAACCAGACTTTTTCGGTGTTGTAGACGAAAGCCATGCGTTCATTGTTGCCGCCCGCTCCGTCCGTCGTATCGGTGGCAATGTAATCCCATTCGCGCCCCAATATCGCCATCACCCGTTGCAGCGCGCGCAAATCGCGATTAACTTCCTGCACCGCGACCAGATCGAAGGCGGAAATCATCTCCGCGATATAATAAAAGCTTTCGGCGCGGCGCGGTCCGAATCCAAACTTGTTCGAATCGAAATCGCGAATGTTCCAGGTTGCGAGCAACAGTGTTGAGTCGTTCTTGCGTTTGCGCAGGGGTTCAAGGCGGGCACGGACTTTCAGCAGTCGTTCGGCGCAGTGCTTCGCCCCCGCAGGATCATTGGCAAAGTCGCGCTTTATCCGCGCATACATGTTGGCCATCGAATGCTACTCCCTTCAAGATTTCATAAAAGTATCGCAGTTTGATGACGGTTTAGCGATGGGTAACAAATCGCATTTCAAATTGCGACAGTCAGTATTGCACTTGATCGCGGCCACCCACGCAAATTATGTGAAGGCCAATGTCAATGCGAGCTGAAAATTGCGTCACAGAAAGAGTCTTGGTTCATGGTTACGGCGCGTTGTGACGAATACACGCCTCTCCGTCATCCTGAACTTGTTTCAGGATCCAGCGGCCTACAAAGGAAAGTCTTGGTTGGGGCGCGTTGGATGCTCAAACCAGTTCGGTATGGCGTGCGCGGCGTAAAGGTAGTTCCGCGCATGCAGTAAAGGCAGCATCCCCTAACTTAGCGCCCCCCCCGAAATCGTAATCCGGTGCATCAGCCGTTTGTGGCCGTGGTAGTCATTCACCGCGAAATGCCAGGTCGAGCGATTGTCCCACACCGCCACTGAGCCCGGCTGCCAGTTCACCCGGCACTGAAATTCCCCACGCATCGCCGCGCTGAATTGCTTCGCTGCGCGCGCCATCACGATGCGCGTTTCAAGCGGATGCGCTAAAGCCCCGCGTTCATGAATTGCGCGCGCAGATTTTGGAGTACCCGGCCTGATACCGGTTCCAGATCGCGGGCGTGTTTGCCGCGGCGCAGGCGATCACGGTCTTTGCTGGATGGCTCGACGCGCTGTACGCGGACGCGGGCGAGACCCTGGGTTTTCACCCCGAGAAGTTCCGCTGCGCCGCGCGAAAGATCGATAATGCGTTTTGACGCGCCGTAAGGGCCGCGATCATTAATCCGCACCAGAATGCGCCGCCCGGTATCGAGCGCGGTTACCTCAACATAGGTAGGTAGCGGCAGCGTTCGGTGCGCCGCCGTGATCCATTCCGGGCGAAAACGCTCACCAAGCGACGTCACATTGCCGCTTTCGCTGCCATACCAGCTGGCATAGCCCAGCATGTCATACCCCGGATCGGCTTCGGGGACATAGGTGGTGCCGCGTACCTTGTACGGCTTGCCGATTTTGACCGGAGTATCGCTGACCGGGCGAACATTGCCGCCCGCGCACGCCGATAGCAGCAGCGCGAGTGCGCCTGCACCTGCCAGTCGTGATCCCCCGAACCGCCTCATCCGCGCGACGCTAAAGCGAAACGATCCAAATGGGAATCGCCTTAGATCACTTGCGCGCGGTTTTCGTCGCGGTGTTTTTTCAGATATTTCATGAACGGGGTGCCGCCCGTGCCGACATCGGGATCGTTGCCGGCCGCGTTTGATGCCTGTTTGTTGATATAGCTGGCGGCATATTCAAGATGGCGGCTGCGGAACCGCGCGACCTGTTCAACGCAGGCGTTGAACGCGTCCTTCAGCGATTGGTGCTGGGTGCGGGCAAAATCGCGCAAATGGCTGGCGGCCTGCATATCTTCGATGAACATACGGTGCTGGCGCGGGCGATAATGGTGCAACTCCGCCAGGAAGGCGCGCAGATCATCGGTGGTGTGGGTGACCTGAAACAGCGCGTCCATGCTGGGCACGATGGAGCTTTGCGATCCGGTTTGCCCGCGCAGCGCCTGCGGCTTGCCGCCATATTGTGCGACACCTTCATAGATCAGCCCGTCGGGCATGGCCGGGTTGTTCTTCCAGCCGTTAATGTACGGGCGGACGCGGTTGAAATAGATATATGGGTCGCATTTCTCCACCATGCGGTCGAAAATCGCGTTTATCTCATCCCATACCGCGTTCATCTCGATCAGCAGCGCCTCGCAGCGGGGGGCATCGCCTGCATCGCTGGCGCGGACCAGATCGACGCCCAGCGCCAGCGCACGACCCGCCACCGCCTCAATCGCGACATGCACCAGGACGAACCAGTTTTCATCCTGCCCACCGGCAAAATGCTGGTCCATCACCAGATTATCGAGCGTGATTGCGCCCGCCTTGTCGAGCCGGAACCAGTTGTCGAGCACATAGCCGGCATAGTTCATCACCGGCGGAAAGCCGATCGCGTCGGACAGGGCGACAAAGGGCAAAGCGAGGTTGGCGGGCAGGGTGGTGATCGCGGTCGGCTCCCCCCAGACATAGGCCTGGACGAGGAAGGAATAGCGCACCATCGCCACGCCAATCGCGGCGGTATCGCCCGTGGCGATCAGCGCGTCATAATCGGGGATCGGCAGCGCCCCCAGCCAGTGGCGAATGCGCCCGGTGGTGACGAGGCCAGAAAGCATGGCGGCGGCGTCTTCAATGTCGGCGAAATCATCAGGCAGCACCACCTCGTCAATTTCAGCGGCCGACAGAAATCCCCGCTCGCGCGACAGGCCATAGTGGCTCAGGTCATGCATGATATTGGCCCCTCAAACTGGTTTCATTTGAAACCACGTTAGCCGGTGTCGCACGATGACGCCAGCGGGTGCGGGCTACGCGAACGGCAAAATACTCTCATACTGCGCCAGCGGCGGCGCGCCGGGCACGCGGGCACCGATGCGCAGCAAATAGGCGTGGCGGACGATTTCTGCCTGCTGCTCAATGCCATAACGCACTAATGGCTGGCCGGGCTTGATCGCATAATCATAGCGCGCAAACGGCAACCGGCGCAGCGGCAGGAAAATGCCCGACTGGTGCTGCCAGACATGCGTCATTTCATGAATGAACAGCCCCTGCGCATCGCGGTTTCCCGCTGCAAAATCATCGCAGTACCGGCAGCCTTTGGGATGGAAATGCATGTTACCGCGCGGGGCCATAACCGTTTCACGCGGCTGGAAAAATGCCCATTTGCGCTGAATGATCCGAACCGGTGCATAATTGATTGCGGTGCCGAACACGCTTTTTGCCAGCGTGATTTCCCCGGCAGTCAGCGGCCTGCCGGGCGATGCGGCCATGGCTTACTTCTTCGGCGCGGGGTCGCCCGCGGCGATGACGGGGGCGTCATATTCAATCTTCACATTATTGGAGAAGGTGAAGATCAGCGTCATTTTGCCCCCCGGCTTGATGCTGGGGTTGATGGTGAACAGCATCACATGTCGGCCACCCGGCGCGAATTTTAGCTCGGCACTGGCGCTGACGGGCACGTCCTTGATGGGGGCCATGGATGCCATCGATCCGCTCATCATGCTTTCGTGCAGCTCGGTTTTGATGACGCTGGGCGCGGTGACGCTGATCAGGCGCGTATCGGTGTCGCCGCCGTGCAGCGTGAAATAGGCGACGCCAGGGTTGCCCGCCACCGCAGGCAGGCGAACATACCCCTTGTCGACATAGAGTTGGGCAGGCTGGCTGCAGGCGCTCAACGCCAGTGCCATTGCGCCCAGGGTGATCATCAGTCGCATCTTCACTCTTTCCTACCCGGCCCGATACGCGGTCCGATACCCGGCCCACACTGGGATAAACGCTGCACTTCTAGAAAGGTCGCAATCTTGCGGCAAGCAAAAGCCCACCTATATCGCCTTCAACGATGCGGCGAAGCGGGGGGCTTTGCCGTGAGGGCATTCATTCAACTGGTAAGGGCCGAACACCACCATGGCTAAAGTAATCGGAATTGATCTGGGTACCACCAACAGCTGCGTGTCAGTGATGGAGGGCGGCAAGCCCAAGGTAATCGAAAACGCAGAAGGCGCGCGCACCACGCCGTCGATCGTCGCTTTTGCCAAGGATGGCGAGCGGCTGGTCGGCCAGCCTGCCAAGCGCCAGGCGGTCACCAATCCCGAAAACACCGTGTTCGCTGTAAAGCGCCTGATCGGTCGCCGCTTCGACGATCCGATCACGAAGAAGGACACCGAACTGGTCCCCTATCACATTGTGAAGGGCCCCAATGGCGACGCCTGGGTAAAGGCGGGCGGCGAGGATTATTCGCCAGCGCAGATTTCTGCCTTCACGCTGCAGAAGATGAAGGAAACCGCCGAGAGCTATCTGGGCGAAACCGTGACGCAGGCGGTGATCACCGTGCCGGCGTATTTCAACGACGCGCAGCGCCAGGCAACCAAGGATGCTGGCAAGATTGCGGGCCTTGAAGTGCTGCGCATCATCAACGAGCCAACCGCGGCAGCGCTGGCTTATGGGCTTGAGAAGCAGGACGGCAAGACGATCGCGGTTTACGATCTTGGCGGCGGCACGTTCGACATTTCGATTCTGGAAATCGGCGACGGCGTGTTCGAAGTGAAGGCCACCAATGGCGACACTTTCCTGGGCGGCGAAGATTTCGACAACAAGCTGTTGAACTTTCTGGCGGAGGATTTCCGCAAGGCCGAAGGCATCGACCTGACCAAGGACAAGCTGGCGCTTCAGCGGCTGAAGGAAGGCGCTGAAAAGGCCAAGATCGAGCTGTCATCGGCAGCATCGACTGAGGTGAACCTGCCCTTCATCACCGCCGACCAGAATGGCCCGAAGCATCTGGTGAAGGCGATCACGCGGTCTGATCTGGAGCGGCTCGTCGAAGACCTGATCCAGCGCACGCTGGAGCCTTGCCGTAAGGCGATGGCCGATGCGGGTGTAAAGGCAGCGCAGATTGATGAGGTCGTTCTCGTTGGCGGCATGACGCGCATGCCCAAAGTGCGCCAGGTCGTGAAGGAATTTTTCGGCAAGGAACCGCATTCGGGCGTTAACCCCGATGAAGTCGTGGCCATGGGTGCCGCGATTCAGGCCGGCGTCCTGCAGGGTGACGTGAAGGACGTTCTGCTGCTCGACGTAACCCCGCTGTCGCTGGGCATCGAAACGCTGGGCGGGGTGTTCACCCGCATGATTGATCGCAACACGACGATCCCGACCAAGAAGAGCCAGACCTATTCGACCGCTGATGACAATCAGCAGGCGGTGACGATCCGGGTGTTCCAGGGCGAGCGCGAAATGGCCGCGGACAACAAGATGCTCGGCCAGTTCGATCTGGTTGGCATTCCGCCTGCACCACGCGGTGTGCCGCAGATCGAAGTGACGTTTGATATTGACGCAAACGGCATCGTTAACGTGTCCGCACGCGACAAGGGCACCGGCAAGGAGCAGCAGATCCGCATCCAGGCCTCTGGTGGCCTGTCGGACCGCGACATCGAGCAGATGGTGCGCGATGCCGAACAGTTCGCCGAGGAAGACAAGAAGCGGCGCGAGGCGGCAGAAGCCAAGAACAATGCCGAATCGCTGATCCACACCACCGAACGCCAAATTGCCGAGAATGGCGACAAGGTTGACGCGGCGCTGAAGGGCGAGATCGAGGCGGCGATTGCCGAGGCCAAGACAGCCGTTGAAAGCGGCGATCCTGAAGCGATGAAGGATAAGTCCAATGCGCTGACGCAGGTTGCGATGAAGCTTGGCCAGGCCATCTATGAAAAGCAGGCTGCCGCTGAAGCTTCACCCGGTGCAGAAGCAGCACCCGAAGCCGCTGCCGAAGACGTGGTTGATGCCGAATTCTCGGAAGTCGACGACACCAAGGCGTAACTAATGGTGCACGCAAGCCGTTACCCCCGCTTTTGCTGGGGTGACGGCGGGCGGGGCGGGGGCCAAGCATGACCACCGAAATTGATTTTTATGAACTGCTGGAATGCGAACGCGGCGCAGACGATGCGACGCTGAAATCGTCCTATCGCAAGCTGGCGATGAAATATCACCCGGATCGCAACGCCGGATGCAAGGATTCCGAAAGTCGCTTCAAGGCGATTTCGGAAGCCTATGACATCTTGAAAGATCCGCAGAAGCGCGCGGCCTATGACCGGTTCGGCCATGCGGCGTTCCGCCAGGGTGGTGGCCATCCGGGCGGCGCTGGCGGTGATGATTTCGGCGCGTTCAGCGATATATTTGAAAATATCTTTGGCGAATTCATGGGTGGCGGTCGCGGTGGCGGCGGTGGTCGCCAGGCGGCGCGGCGCGGCGCGGACCTGCGCTATGACATGGAGATTTCGCTGGAGGATGCCTTTAACGGCAAATCGAGCGAGATTACCGTCGACGTATCGGGCCTGTGCGACAGTTGTTCAGGTACCGGCGCGCGACCGGGCACCAGTGCCAAGGGCTGCAATACCTGTGGCGGCCACGGCAAGGTGCGCGCGCAACAGGGATTTTTCGTGGTGGAGCGCACTTGCCCGTCGTGCCACGGCGCAGGCCAGGTGATCGCAGACCCATGCCCCAGCTGTCGCGGCGATGGCCGGGTGGACAAGACCAAGACGCTGACCGTCAACATTCCGCCCGGCGTGGATGAGGGCACCCGCGTCCGCCTGAGCGGAGAGGGCGAGGCGGGCGCGCGCGGCGCGCCGTCGGGCGATCTTTATATCTTCCTGCACATCACCCGCCACGCCATCTTTGAACGCGATGGGACGACGCTGTTCGCGCGCGCGCCCATCAGCTTTTCAACCGCTGCGCTGGGCGGTGAAATCGTGATTCCGGGGCCTGACGGCGCGCATCACAGCATCCGCATCGCGCCGGGCACGCAAAGCGGCCGGGAACTTCGCCAGCGTGGCGCGGGGATGCCTGTGCTGCAGGGGCGAGGGCGCGGCGATCTGGTCGTGCGGATTGAGGTGGAAACGCCCACCAAGCTTTCAGCGCGTCAGCGCGAGCTGCTGGAGGAATTCCGCGCGACGGAGACCGGCCAGGAAAGTCCGCAATCAAGTGGGTTCTTTGCCAAGCTAAAGAGTGCCTGGGGGTAAGGGCTGCCGCTGGCCGGGCGCCGCATACCCATTTTGGGTGATTTGTGCGCCCGATCAGTCGTTTCGCGGCCGCGCGGGCCGCAGTTAACCGTACCGTGATGCGTTTCGTAAACCCGGTATGTTTTATGCCGACGCTTAGTTTGTTTTACTAAGTGGTGGGCAATGCGGATGAAATTCGGATCATCGAGGGATTCTGACAGTCTGTTGCAGGGCGAGTGGCGGCAGCCGGGTACGGCAAGCCCGGTCGCGCCCAATGGCAAACGCCCGGCGGTGCGGCGCACGCTGGGTCCGGCGGCGCTTCATCTCGGCGCGCGCCGGGCATCGGTGGCGCAGGAACGCAACCGTGCTCGTGACATTGCCTCCACCGCCAAACAGCAACTCGCCAGTGCCTATGATGATGTCCGGTTTGGCCGGGGGCTTGATGTCGACAAGCTGTGGCCGTTGGTGAGCAGCATTCAGGCATCGATTTCACGCCACCCCAGCGCAGTGATGGGCGTAACGCGGCTGAAAGATCGCCACGAATATACCTATGTCCATTCGGTTGCGGTTTGTGGCCTGATGATCAGCCTTGCCCGGCAGATGGGGCTCGACCCTTCGCTGCATCGCGAAATTGGCCTTGCCGGGATGCTGCACGATATCGGCAAGGCGCGTGTGCCGACGATGCTGCTCGACAAGCCCGGCCAGTTGACGCTGGAAGAGCGCGATATTGTTCGCAATCATCCCTATTGGGGTTTTGATCTGCTGACCAAAGAAGACCAGCTGCTGGGGTCGGACGAGCGGTTGTCGCCAATTGTGGTCGATGTGTGCCTGCACCATCACGAACGGATCGACGGCACCGGCTATCCAGACCAGCAGCAGGGCGAGCAGATCTCGGTCTATGCGCGGATGGCGGCGATCTGCGACATTTATGACGCGATGACATCTGCACGCGTTTACAAGGCGGCATCATCGCCGGCAGAGGTGCTGGAATATCTGGCGGCCAATCCCGGTAAGGTGGATGCTGATATTCTGCGCACATTTTCGGTGATGATCGGCATTTTTCCGGTTGGATCGCTCGTGCGCTTGCAGAGTAACCGGCTGGCGGTGGTGCTCGATGAGGCTGATGACGACGCCATCGGCCCGGCCGTCTGCCCCTTTTTCTGCATCCAGACCCGGCAATCCTTGCCGCTGCGCAGGACCGCACCGGGGCTCGACCCGATCGTTGGCATTGAGTTGGCGAGCCGCTGGAACTTGCCGTGCTGGCCAGAAACCCGGACGGCGATCCTGGCGCAATTCAGTGAAGAGGCGCTTGGCAGTGGCAGTGACATGGACGATTTCGGCTGAATGACAGGCGCGATCAGCGCCGCCGCGATAGGAGCTGTTGCCGCCGCTGGCCGCCCCCTTGCGGCATGTGCAGTGACCGGGGGGCGGCGGTTGGTGGATCAGAGGATCAGGATCGCCCCGATCACTAACGCCTGAGCTGCAATGGCCACAACGCCTGTGGCGACGGCTTCAAAGCTACGCATGGTTTAGTCTCCAACGCCGGATCATTCCGGCACCGTTCAGATGGAGATTGTTACGCAGTCACGCAATTTTATTACGCGTAATCGTGATTGCGCCCCACGCAATTCACTTGCCCTAATCACCAAACACCCGCGCAAAAATCGTGTCGACATGCTTCAGGTGATAGCCAAGATCGAACTTCGCCTCGATTTCAGGTGCTGGCAGGGCGGCGGTGACATCGGGGTCAGCGATCAGCAGGTCGAGCAACGATAGTTCGCCGTCGCTTTCCCACACTTTCATCGCGTTGCGTTGCACCAGCCGGTAGGAATCCTCGCGGCTCACCCCGGCCTGGGTCAGCGCCAGCAGCACGCGCTGCGAGTGGACCAGCCCGCCCATCTTGTTCAGGTTCTTTGCCATTCGCTCGGGATAAACGAGCAATTTGTCCATCACCCCGGTCATCCGCGCCAAGGCGAAATCGAGCGTGATTGTGGCGTCTGGGCCGATATAGCGCTCGACTGACGAATGGCTGATATCGCGTTCATGCCAAAGTGCGACGTTTTCCAGCGCGGGCGTAACATAACCGCGCACCATCCGCGCCAGGCCGGTCAGGTTTTCAGTCAGTACAGGGTTGCGCTTGTGCGGCATGGCAGACGACCCTTTTTGCCCCGGGGCGAAATATTCCTCCGCCTCCAGCACCTCGGTGCGCTGCAAATGACGGACTTCGGTCGCGAGCCGCTCTATCGAGCTGGCGATAACACCCAGCGTTGCAAAAAACATCGCATGGCGATCGCGCGGGATGACTTGGGTTGAGACGGGTTCAACGGTCAGCCCCAGCTTGGCCGCAACGTGCGCCTCCACTGCCGGATCGATATTGGCAAACGTGCCGACCGCGCCGGAGATGGCGCAGGTGGCGATATCAGCGCGGGCGGCGACCAGCCGCGTGCGGTTGCGATCAAATTCGGCATAGGCTTGAGCCAGTTTCAGCCCGAAAGTGACCGGTTCGGCGTGAATGCCGTGGCTGCGGCCGATTGTCGGCGTCAATTTATGCTCAATCGCGCGGCGCTTCAGCACAACGAGCAGCGCGTCGATATCGGCGATCAGCAGATCGGCCGCGCGCGCAAGTTGTACCGCCAGGCAGGTATCGAGCACATCGGATGACGTCATCCCCTGGTGCATGAAGCGCGCTTCATCCCCAACCTGTTCAGCCACCCAGGTAAGGAAGGCGATCACGTCATGCTTGGTGACAGCCTCAATCGCGTCGATGGCGGCCACATCGATCACCGGGTTGGTCGCCCACCAGCGCCACAGCGCGGCAGCGGCTTCTTTTGGCACCACGCCCAGATCCGCCAGCGCGTCGGTGGCATGCGCTTCAATCTCAAACCAGATGCGGAAACGCGCCTCGGGCGTCCATAGGGCGACCATATCGGGGCGGGAGTAGCGGGGGATCATCGGCTTTCCTTGATCATGAAACGGCAGGTCGTCGCGTCCGGCGAACGGACTCGGGACGAGCCGCGACCTAGCAGGGACGGGCTGTGCCGCCAAACGAGCAAATGATGCAGCCAAATCAACGCTGCGGGGTTGGTGGTGATGAGGAAGCTCGCCGATATCCCCCTGTATCATGCGGGCCACCTCGCTGAAATTACGTAATAAGCTGGAGGCAGGTGATGAAGGCATGGGCGAAGAGTGCCTTTGCGCAGGCCGACGCCGATAAGAGCAAGTCAATTACCAAGATCGAGCTGACCGGATTCCTTGCCCAGCCCAAGGGGTGATCCGCACCACAACGTCGGGCGCCTAGAACATCGTGGTTGAAGCATGAATCGTCATTGCGAGCGCAGCGAAGCAATCCAGCGGCGTGCTCGCGGATAGGCTGGATTGCTTCGCTGCGCTCGCAATGACGGTGATCCTGAATTACGGTACGATGCTCTATCATCCGCGTGCGGCCGCGATACTTCCCCTGGTGTCGCGGCCGCTTTTTGTTGGGCGACCAGCGTCAGGGGGCCGCAATGCCGACGATACCAGCCCATTCTTCCGGCGTACGGGGCTGTTCGTCCATTGTCTTCACGCCGTCTGGCAGGGTGATCCACGGTTGCTTGCTGCCCACCCACAAATGCGCGACCGGCACCACATCTGCGCTGTTTTCCAGCGTACCACAGCGCAGCGACGCAAATCCGGGTCTCGAATCATTTTCTGCAAAAATGCGCGTCTTGCATTTGCTGCAGCCGGTAATCTGCGACATCGCCCCGCTGGGCTGTGCATAGCTGCCAACGTCCAGATCGCCCTCAATTTGGATATCCTGTTTTGCAAACAGCATGTGCTCGCTGAACGCGCTGCCTGTCCGGGTCTGGCAGTCGGTACAATGGCAGGCATAGGGGTTGAAGCGGAATCCGGGACGCAGGACATAGCGAACGCTGCCGCACAGGCATTGGCCCCGAAGTTCACCTTGCATTGCCCAACTCCCTTCGATTGATCGTCATTGCACGGAACAACGCCCGTTCCGCCTTTCTACATCAGTCCCTGCGCCCGCAGGCTTACATGGCCGGTCGCGCCGATGATCAGATGGTCGTGGACGGTAATGCCCAGCCTTTTGCCGGCCTCAGCGATCTGGCGGGTCAGATCGATATCGGCGCGGCTGGGGGCCGGATCACCGCTGGGGTGGTTGTGGACCAGAATGATCGCTGCTGACCCCAGATCAATCGCACGGCGGATCACCTCACGCACATGCACCGCCGCCTCGTCGATCGATCCTTCGCTAATCAATTCGTCGCGAATCAGCATGTTGCGCGTGTTCAGGTGGAGCACCCTGACGCGCTCGATTACATGGTGGGCCATATCGGCCTGCAGGTAATCGATCAGCGCCTGCCAATTGCCAAGCACGGGCTGTTCCGCGACTTGCGCGCGCAACAGCCGCAGCGCGGCTGCCTGGCCGATCTTGATGGCGGCAGCGGCGGTTTCGCCCATGCCGTTAACGCGCATCAACGCCTCTGGTTCTGCCGTAAACAGCCCGCCAATGCCGCCAAATTCCTTCAACAGCGCCTTGGCCAGCGGCTTGGTGTCGCGCCGGGGGATCGCAAGCGCCAGCAGATATTCGATCAGTTCATGATCAAGTAATGCCTCACCGCCATGACCAAGCAGGCGCTGGCGCAATCGCGCGCGGTGGCCGCTATGGCCGGGGTCGGGCGACTCCGGTTCGCGGGCCTTAGGGCCGTTCTGGTCGTGATCGGGAACACTCATGCGGTTTAAGGATTAAGCTTTGTTGGGGAATCAGGCAATTGCGCCGATGTGCCGGGGGCTTATGATCAACGCCGCGCGCCTTTGGGAGTGAAGATTGCCGTGACGGTTGAACGCGATGCAGCGGATGACGCAGCGCCGACACCGGTGCGGCGTGCGCGGCGCTGGTATGGCGGCGCGTCGCGCTGGGCGCTGGGCATCGCTGGCGTGACGCTGGCGGGACTGCTGGTGGTGTGGAGCCAGCGCAAACCGATTGCGGACAATTATATCGCCAGCATTTTGACAGAAAGTGGAGTCACCGCGCGCTACCGAATCGCCGATATCGGTTTTAACCGCCAGCGGCTGACGAATGTCGTGATCGGCGATCCGGCGCATCCTGATCTGGTCGCTGACTGGGTGGATGTATCGACGCAGATTGGCCTGAACGGCGCAACCGTTACGGGGTTGCGGGCAGGTAAGGTGCGGGTGCGCGGGTCGCTGGAGAAGGGGCGGCTGGTGCTGGGCAGTCTTGACCGGCTGTTGCCACCGCCCAGCGGTGCGCCGTTTACGCTGCCAGCAATCGACCTGGACATTGCCGATGGCCGGATGCGGCTGGCGACCCCGCAAGGCGTGGTGGGTATCAAGCTTGCCGGGCGGGGGCGGCTGGACAATGGCTGGACCGGGCGGATGGCGCTGATCAGCGAAAAGCTGACGGTGGCAGGCTGTACTGCGGACCGCGCGGCGGCGAATTGGGCGGTGCAAGTTACCGATCGCCAGCCCCGGCTGACGGGGCCGCTGCGCGCCGCGACAATCGTTTGTGGCGGCACAACCGCCCTCGGCGCGAGCGTACAGCTTGATGTGCGGCTTGATGTCCGATTCGATCGCTGGCAGGGCAAGGGTGATGTAGCGCTGGCATCGCTGCGGGATGCGGCAGGCCGGATTGAACGGATTGGCGGCGCCATCGATTTTACCGGATCTGCGCGGCAGACGCTGGGGACGGTTGATCTGAATAGCGGGCGCTTTTCAACGGCGCTGCTGGGCGGGCGCGACGCGACGCTTGCCGGAAAATACCGGCTTGGCGGCCCGGATAGCGGCCTGCAGGGGCGCGTGACGGTGACGGGCGCATCAATCACGTCGGGTACGCGCAAGATGCTCGCCGGGCTTGGGGGCGGGGCGACGGGGACGCCAATCGCGCCGCTGATGCGCGATGTTGCAAAGGCGGCAATATCGGCTGGCCGTGACCTGAGTATTGCGAGCGATTTCGCGCTGGCCAGCGCTGGCAAAACATTTGGCGTGGTGCTCAGCAGCCTTCAGGCCCGATCCGCCAGCGGCGCCCAAGTGTCGCTGAATGGCGGCGATGGCGTGGAGATTGGCGCTTCGGGCGTGCGAATGAACGGCATTTTGGCGGTGGTGGGCGGCGGTTTGCCAGAGGCCGTCGTGCAGTTGTCACAAACAGCTGCCGGGTCGCCGATTACCGGCAGCGCCATCGTCAGGCCCATTGCAGCGGGCGGGGCCAGGCTGGCGCTGGGCGCGGTCGATTTTACCGCGATCCCAGGCGGATCAACCCGCCTGACCACCGTCGCCACGGTATCTGGCCCGATCGCGGGGGGGCGTATTGATGGCGCGCGAATGGCGCTGCAGGCTGATTGGGACGGGCATCAGCTATGGCAGATCAACCGCGATTGCGCGCCGCTGCGCTTCGATCGGCTGGCGCTTTCGGGCATGGTGATCGATAAGGCGCAATTCAGGCTGTGCCCGCAGGGTGGCACGCTGGTGCGGATCAACGGCAATGCGGTGAGCGGGGGCGGGCGGGTTACAGCGCCGCAACTCGCTGGCACGCTGGGTGGTGCGCCGCTGACGCTGGCGGCAACATCTGCCGCGTTTGGCGTTGCCGCGCGTGATTTCCGTGTCGCCGGGTTCGCCGCGCGACTGGGTGCGCCCGATCATGTCACCCGGCTTGATGTGGCGATGCTCGACGGGCGGCTGGCGCGCGGGGGCGCGACGGGGGTC
>JAKFUX010000009.1:0-60860 GCA_021732465.1 Sphingomonas sp. | reverse complement strand
CGACAGACCATTGAACATCGGCGCTTGCAACACCGTAAGCTCGCCGCCTAAAACCCAACAACAGACGAGGCCCGCACTCCGCTAATTTACGCCGCGACCTGTGCCAAATGTTCTGACGACGGACAACGCCGCAAGAAGGAAAAATCACCGCCACCGCTTATTGGGAGCGCCTGCTGTCGCTGGATTCGGCGTGGCAGGAGGTGGTTCACGATGATGCCCAGGGCTCTGTCGACCTGCGAGAACGGCGGTATGCCGAGTTCGTCGCCTTCACCCCTGACGTGCAGCACTTCCTTTATGGCGAAGGCCAATCGGCGCATGGTGCAAAGGCACAGTCAATCTGTCCGATCCGCACTTTTCGGCGGCGCGACGTCGCCACGATCGATCTGGTTCTTCGCAAGGGTGAGCCAACACTGACGCTGAATGTTGAGCGGATTGAACTCTATTTCTTTTATGATGTCGACTTGGCGGTGCTGGCGGTCGAGATTGATGGCAGTGACATGTCACTTGAGCAGGCCCAGGAGATAATGTTCCGCTTTGGGCGCGCTTATCCAAACGCGTGGGATACCGATGGCAATGGATCATGTTGCTGCGCCAGTGTCCAACTCCGGTCGCATGAAGGTACCGTCCTTGCGGCATCGGACTATCACCAAAAGGAGCGCTATCTCGATTTCGCCAGCAATCATTTGTCGCCTCGCTTGGCAGACCATTGGTCGTTCCTGCTTCAGCCACTGATGCCGCACCATGGCAGCGACAATGGACCGATCCTGTATCGGCAGTTGGAGCACCATCGTATCCCCATGCTGGCTTATCTCGCCGTCGATGATCCTTATCGCATCGGTCGGGACGACTGGATGCGGCTCGGGCTGGCGGCACGATCGGGGCCAAAGGGGCTTGCCCCGTTTGCGGCGGGGTTTCTTGAAGGGTTCGAAGCGCGATATTGTTATGATCGGTTCTGGGATGGGCGACGCGGACATGATCAGACGGCGACGCGCATGATTTGTTCAGGGCGGGCCTTCATCATGGTCGGCGAGGCCAATAATCCGCACTTTATCAACGCAGAAACGGGCATTCTTGCGCAGTTCCGTCACCAATATTTTCTGCTTGGGCTCATTGCTCATTTTCACAAGGCCGCCCTCCTGATCGTTCGGGACCGGCTCGCATCGGCCATGAGCCAATTGCAAAATTATTCCTCCACAACGGTAAAGCGCTTCAAGCGGGAAAGCCGGTTGTGCCATGTAAATTTTCTACGATTCACGCATCGATATTGGTTTCAAGAGGTTTCCAATCAACGCCCGGCGCAAGACCTGTTCAGGTTATGGACAAAACATCTCGGCACAGAACGGCTGTTTGTCGATGTGCGCGAGGAAGTCCTCGATATGATCAGCTATCTCGACAGCGACGGGTTGCGAAAACAGGCGAACACGGTCGTTCGGCTGACGGTCGTTACCTTTTTTGGCTTGATTGGCACCTTGGCAACCGGTTTTCTCGGCATGAACCTGATTGATTTGACTCAGGTGTCGCTCGCTCAAAAATCGCTCTATTTTGTTGCAGCACTTGTGCCGATGACTTTCTTCACCTTCTATATTGCCGCTAAATCGCAGCGCCTGGCCGAGTTTGTCGATACCATGTCCGACGAACGACAGTCGCTGCGCGTCAAATGGCGTGCCTTTGTGCATGTCTGGGAACGAGGCCGGTAGGAAAGATTATGCCGGTTGCCGTTTGAATGGGTGCTGGTTCGCATAAGCGTTAGAGCATCTTGCCGTCATTCAGGATCACCCGTCATCCACGAGCGCAGCGAAGCAATCCAACCTATCCGCGAGCACGCCGAAGCTAATGGCCGATCGCTGGATTTGGGGTTTTCAAATCCGGCGGTGCACCCTAACGCTGCGAAATATACATAGAAATATGCAGGTTTTGATCGATCTACCCTTGGAAATCAACGACTCGCAGGGATACCTTGCTAAGTTTGCAGGGCTCGTTCGAATCCCCTCTTTCCGACCAAATTGGAACACCGCCTGGCATGGCGGTACGTGACAATCCGGTCGTGATGCGCGCATGGGCGGGAATGCGCAGGATTACTTTCAGGCGACGACAAGGAATGAAGCTGTAGTGTTAGATCGACTATTCGGCCGGTGGTTTCCGACAAAAGTGCCAGAGCAGCCCATGGTTGCGCCTGGCCAGCGCATTTATGCGATCGGCGATATCCATGGCCGTGCCGATCTGCTCGAACAGCTGATCGCGATGATCGAGGCGGATGATGCCGCGCGCGGCGATGCAGAGATTTTGCTGATTTTTCTGGGCGACCTGATTGATCGCGGCCCGGATTCGGCCGGCGTTGTCGAACGTGTGGGGCAATTATTGTCGGCGGGCGACCAGGTGCGGTTGATCAAGGGCAACCATGAGGAGGTCTTTGCTGCCGCCGCCACGGGCTGTTCTAAATCGACCCGGCTGCTGATGAAAATCGGTGGGTACGAAACTCTTGAAAGCTATGGCATTTCCCGCGCCGAGGCTGATGAAGGCACGATGCAGGATCTGGCGGATTTGTTGAAGCAACGCATTCCGCAAGCGCATCTCGCCATCCTCAATCGGGGTGAGGACATGGTGCGGTCGGGTGATTATGTGTTTGTTCATGCCGGCATTCGCCCCGGTGTGATACTTGATCAGCAAAAACCAAGCGATTTGCGATGGATACGTGGCCCGTTCCTTGATGTGCGCCGCCGCGATCCCTTTGTGGTGGTCCATGGCCATACCCCCACCGAAGCCGTTGAATTTCTGCCCGACCGGATCGGCATTGATACCGGGGCTTGTTATAGTGGTAAGCTGACGGCGCTGGGGCTCGAAGGCGCTGAACGCTGGGTGCTGCAGACCTGATTGGCATTGGCTTGGGCCCCCGAGGCGCTGGATTATTGCAGCGGCATCGCGCGCGCGTTCAGCCAGGGCGGCATGACGGGGCGTTCGGGCAATGGGGCAATGATCGCGGCCTCTGCATCAATTAGCTTGATACGATCCTTGCCGCGCAGATGGGTTCTGCCCGCCAGAATGCTGTTGAGGTGCAGCGGGCCACTATAGCGTTTCAGATACTGCGACGTCCGCGCCGGATCATAGCCTGCGTTGGTGAGCAGATAGACGCTCAGCCGGTCAGCCTCGGTTTCGGTCTGGCGGATCAGCCTGGCATTGCGCCCAAAAGCGCGCAACAGCCCGCGGCTGACCTTTGCTGCCGTCAAGCGTTCTTGATGGCGGAGCACCACATGCGCCAGTTCGTGCGCGACAACCGCGGCCAGATCATCATCGCCGGGCAGCAGGTTCATCAGGGCCGAGTTGATCTGGATCGTGGTGCCGTCGGTGGCGGCGTTCAGCACGCGCGACACGCCCACCTCTATATGGCCCGCGCAGCCAGGTTCGGTATCGAGTAAAATCGACGCATTTGCGCCGTTTCGAACGATGCCAATGGCAATGGGCGCGCCCGCTGGTTGGGCGGTGGCCAACGCGGCGATACGGTCTTCCACCGCGGCGATGATGGCAGTGGGTGAGTCAGCGGGGATATCGACTGGCAGGCCTGCGATGAGGGCGATGGAATCATTGGCCATAAACCCCGCCCGTGCCGCAGGGCTGTCGGCGATCACGCCTTCCACCGCCACCGGGGTTGCAAAGCCGAAATAGGCTTTTGCTGCCGCGCGATAGGGCGGCTGGTAAGTGGCCAGGGCGTGGAGGATCAGGCCGGTGCGCGCGACGGTGCGGTCGCACAACGCCCGGTTTGCGCGCGCCAGGCGATGATGAATGATGGCCAGCCGCATGTCCGCTGCCCGCAAGCCGGCGAGCGATTCGGTTAACATGGGATCCGAATTTTCAGCCAGGGGTGTGGCTGCCGCGCCGGGCAAAATGGCCAGAAACGGCATAAATAACGCCGTAAAAAGCGCAAAAATAACCGTTTTTGTTTGAAACTGGCGCATTTCGACGGGATAATGCGGCAAAAGGGTGCGATTGGCCAGACGGTGCGCGATTGCGTCGGAAATTCATAAAGATGGTGCGAATGTTCAAACATGGTTGCTTTTTTTGTCGGATGCGCTAGACCAACTGCAGTTTCGAATCTCGAAAAGGGCGTTTGCATGACCACCAAGGTAATATCTGCCGCTGTTGCAGCTGCTGCATTGCTGTTTTCGACGGGCGTTGCGTCCGCTGCACCGGCTAGCCCACAGGCTGGTTCAGCTTCGGTCGCGACGGTGAAGGCACCGGTATCCGGCGTCCGCGCCAAGCGCGCGTTGAAGAAGAAGAGCAACATCGCACCCGCGCTGCTTATCATCGGCGGCTTGGTCGTTGCCGGCGGCGTTGCCGGTGGCGTCGTGGCAGCGACGTCCGGCCCCGCGAGCGGCTAACGGCCGGGCCGTATGGCCTGACGCGACGAAGGCGCTGTGACGCGATGCAATTTCTTCGCGTGATATTCTTTAAAGAATTTGGCTGGCCAGGGTGACTTGGCTGGCCTTATTTTTTGCGTTGCGCATCGGCGGACGCTGGCCCGCACAATTTCTTCGATCCCATGGCCAGGCGGGTGGACCAGACATTGCGTTTCGGCGCGATGCGGGTAGGACAGCAATGGGCCGGGGGGACGCGTGGTGACGAAAATCTTGCGCACGATCGCCGAACGGGCATCGCGCAACATCAGCTTTAAAACGCATCTGCCAGCGCGGTTTGGCCGTCGCCCAATTTATGTGTCGCCAGGCAATCAGCTCGCCATATTGAAGCCGGGGAATGCCAAGTTTCAGGATTTCCAGCTTGGCTTTGTCGACCGGTTCGTCACCAGCGCAATGGTGGTGTGGGATGTCGGCGCGAATATGGGCATGTTTTTGCTGCCCGCCGCCCACCGCGCGCGGCAGGTGATTGGATTTGAACCGGATGCTTTCAACCAGTTGCTGCTGAATCGCACCCGCGCCGCCAATCCCGATCTGGCCATTGATATTGTGCCATGTGCCGTGGCGGATCGGGTGGGGATTGCGCAGTTTGACATTGCGGTTCGGGGTCGATCCTCCAACGGGCTGGCCTCGGTTAACATCGGCACCCAGACCGGCGGTGTTCGGCAGTCGATCAATGTGGTTACGCTGTCGCTTGATTGGGCGCTTGACCATTTTTCAGCGCCTGATTTCGTCAAGATCGATGCCGAAGTTGCCGAAGCTTTAATCCTGCGCGGTGCGCCGCGGCTGTTGCGTGATGTGCGGCCAGTGATGGCGGTAGAGATTGGCCGGCCGAGCTCCCCGGAATGTGAATCCTTGTTTGCGGCCAATGATAATGCGGTTTTTTCCGCCTATGAGCCGATCGATCCAGCCAAGGTGATGACGCGCGATCTTTATGTCGCAGGCGATGTCATTGCGGTGCCGCAAGAGCGCGTTAGCGCGCTTGTCGGGCGATGACCGGCGATGTTGTTTTCTGCCCTTTGACCAGTGGAATTTGATGTGAACACGGAAAGCCACGCGCCATCAGAGCTGCTTGAACGGGTCCAATCCCGATCGGCGCTGATTGGCGTGATCGGGCTTGGTTATGTGGGGTTGCCGCTTTCGCTTGCCTTTGCAGAAGCAGGGGTGCGAGTGCTGGGGTTCGATACTGATCCGGCCAAACCCCGGGCGATTGCGGCAGGTGAAAGCTATTTGAAGCATTACGCCTCGTCTCGGATCGCGGCTTTGCATGATGCCGGTATGTTAGCAGCAACGTCGGATATGGCCCGGCTGAATGAGCCCGACGTCATCATCATCTGCGTGCCGACGCCGTTGACCCGCCATCTTGAACCCGATCTCAGCTATGTATCGCGCACCGCCGAGGCCATTGTCGCGCGATTGCGCCCCGGCCAGCTCGTGGTGCTGGAAAGCACAACCTATCCTGGCACCACCACCGAATTGGTGAAGCCCATTTTGGAAGCGACCGGGCTGGTTGCCGGGCGTGATTTCTGGTTGGGTTTCTCGCCAGAACGCGAAGACCCCGGCAATGTGAAACACAACACGGCATCAATCCCCAAGGTTGTGGGCGCTGATGATGCCGAAAGCCGGGCATTGATTTGCGCGCTGTATGAAACCTTTACCAAAACAGTGCCGGTATCGAGCAGTGCCACAGCCGAAGCGGTGAAAATTACCGAGAATATTTTTCGTGCCGTCAACATCGCGCTCGTCAACGAATTGAAGGTTGTTTACGCCGCGATGGGCATTGATATCTGGGAAGTGATTGAGGCGGCCAGTACAAAGCCATTTGGTTTCATGCCCTTTTATCCCGGCCCCGGCCTTGGCGGGCACTGCATCCCGATCGATCCATTTTACCTGACCTGGAAGGCGCGCGAGTTTGAGCTGTCGACCCGGTTTATCGAATTGGCCGGGCAGATAAACTCATCCATGCCGGATTATGTACTGGCAACGCTCGCCAACGCGCTTGATCAGCGGTTCAGGAAGTCGGTGAATGGGTCGCGCATTCTGCTGCTGGGGCTGGCCTATAAAAAGAACGTTGATGATATGCGCGAAAGCCCGTCGCTGAAGCTGATGGAAAAGCTGGAAGCGCGCGGGGCGGCGGTCGATTATTATGATCCCTTTTTCCCAGTGATTCCGCCCTCGCGTGAATATTCGGCGCTGGCGGGGCGAACGTCTGTCGCCTGGGATGGTGATGCGATTGCGCGGTATGATTGCGTGCTGATCGTTACCGATCATGACGGTGTCGACTATGCCGGATTGGCGCAGGCAGCCCAGCTGATCATCGACACGCGTAACGCCTGCTCGCGCCACGGCGCTGATTTGTCGCGGGTGGTTGCCGCCTGATTATGTGCGGGATCAACGGGATATTTGCGTATCATGTCGCCGCCTCTGCGCCCCAATTGCGCGAGTTGCATGCAACACGTGATCACATGGCCAAACGCGGCCCGGACGGTTTTGGCGAGTGGTGGAGCGCAGACCGTCGGCTGGCCCTTGGCCATCGCCGCCTGTCAATTATCGACCTGTCCGACCGGGCAAGCCAGCCAATGGCGAGCGCGGATGCGCGGTATCAGATCAGCTTTAACGGCGAAATTTACAATTATCCGGCGCTGAAACGCACGCTGGAGGCTGAGGGCGCGCAGTTTAGAACCACGTCCGACACCGAAGTGCTGCTGCACCTATACGCGCGTTATGGCGCGGGGATGGTCGATCATTTGCGCGGCATGTTTGCGTTTGCGATCTGGGATAATGCCGAACGCAGCCTTTTTTTGGCGCGTGATCCCTATGGCATCAAACCGCTCTATTATGCCGATGACGGCTGGACGTTCCGGTTTGCGAGCCAGGTGAAGGCGCTGCTGGCTGGCGGGCATGTGTCGCGCGACCCTGAACCCGCCGGGATTGTCGGATTCCACCTGTGGGGCAGCGTGCCAGAGCCGTTCACGCTGTACCGCGACATCCAGAGCCTGCCTGCCGGGCACACGTTGCACGTCGGCAAATTGGGGGCGGGCAGGCCGCGCCGCTATGCATCCATCGCGCAGGCCTTATCCGCACCGGCCGCCGCCAATGCCGATATGGCCGATGGCGGCGCGCGCATCCGATCAGCACTGGGGCAGAGCGTTGCCGCGCATCTGCTGGCAGATGTTGAGGTTGGGGTGTTCCTGTCCGCCGGAATCGATTCCGGCGCGATCCTGGGGCTGATGCGCGATGCGGGGCAGCAAAGGATCACTGCGATCACGCTCGCGTTTGAAGAATATCGGGGAATGAAGGAGGATGAGGCGCCCCTGGCGGCGGAAGTGGCACAGCTTTACGGGGCTGATCACATCATCCGCACCGTCGGCAAGGCCGAATTTGCGAGCGATCTGCCCGATATTCTGGCGGCGATGGATCAACCCTCCATCGATGGTATCAACTCCTGGTTTGTATCCAAGGCCACGCGCGAAGCGGGGCTGAAAGTCGCGCTGTCCGGCGTTGGCGGGGATGAATTATTTTCTGGCTATGACAGTTTCAGCACGATTCCGAACTGGGTGAACTGGATGGCGGTCCCGGCGCGGGTGCCGGGATTGGGGGCGGGGCTCCGCCGGCTTGGTAAAGCGCTCCAACTCGGGAAGGAACAACCCAAAAAAATTGGTATGGCTGAATATGGCGGTAGCTATGCAGGCGCGTATCTGTTGCGGCGGGGCCTGTTTTTGCCGTTTGAGTTAAGGGACATTTTGGACAGCGAACTGGTGGAGCACGGGCTGCGCCGCCTGTCGCCGCTGGCGCTGATCAACGATGTGGCGCTGACGCCGATGCCGCCATCACCGCAGGCACGGGTCGCCGCGCTGGAGGCTTCATGCTATATGCGCAACCAATTGCTGTGCGACAGTGATTGGGCGAGTATGGCGCACGGGGTTGAACTGCGCACGCCGCTGGTCGACTTTTCGTTGCTCAAGCAGCTTGTACCCTATTTGCCGCAACTGGGCTTTGCTGCCGGAAAACTCGCCTTGGCGAATGCTCCGCAGGTGCCGCTGCCGGTTCGTATCACCGCGCGCGCCAAAACCGGTTTCACCGTGCCAAATGCGACATGGACGGGCGCGTCGGATTCGCATCGCGGGTCGGTTCGTATGGGGATCAGCTCACGCGCCTGGGCTCGCAATGTTTATACACAATTCTAGAGAGGGTTTTCTGACATTGCTCGTTGTGAATACCGTCTATTATCAAAGGAATTGGTTGAAAATGCGATGAGCGGTCAGCGTATATTGGCCCTGGTGACCGATGCTTTCGGCGGTTATGGCGGAATTGCTCAGTATAACCGCGATCTGATGACGGCGCTGTCGGCCAGTTCAGTGGTGGATGATGTGGTGGTGCTGCCGCGCATTGCACCTGGACAGCCGGGTACGCTGCCCGCCAAGGTTCGGCAGCTCCCAGCCATCGCCGGGCGGATTGCTTATTCGCTGGCCGCCGTGCGACACGCGCTTTCCAGTCGGCCAACCATTGTGCTTTGCGGCCATCTTTTCCACATCAACCTGGCGCGCCTGATTGCGGGGTTGACGGGGGCGAAGTTGGTCGTCCAGCTCTATGGCCTTGATATCTGGAGCGATGTTGCGCCCGCCCGTCGCCGCGCACTTGAATCGGCAGACCTGATCCTGACGATCAGCCGGGACACAAGATCACATGTGCGGGCAAAAACATCGATCGATCCAACAAAGATCGTCATTTTGACCACCACGGTCAGCGATGAATTTCGTCCCGGCGACCGGGCAGCTGCCCGTGCCCATTTCGGGTTGGGGGATGAACTGGCGATCCTGACCGTTTCCCGACTGGATATGTCCAGTGATCATAAGGGGCATGATCGTATCATCCCCCTGATCGCGGTATTGCGCGATGCTGGCGTGCCGGTGGTTTATCTTGTCGCCGGGGTTGGCGCCTATCAAAAAGTACTGGAAGATCTTGTTTGCCAACACGGGGTTGAGCGCAATGTTCGTTTCCTCGGCTATATCCAGCGCGAAGACCAACCCGATTTATACCGTGCTGCCGATATCTTTGCGCTGCCTTCGACCGGTGAAGGCTTCGGGATCGTTTTTACAGAGGCAATGGCGTGCGGTACGCCGGCAATCGGCCTGGCAGTGGGGGGCGCACCTGATGCGCTGGGGGACGGCGAACTCGGTATCTGCGTTGCCCCCGAAGCGTTTGCTGATGCATTTTTGGCAATGGCCAGCACGCCGATTGAGCGCGACCTGACCCTGGCCGACCGGGTTCGCGCGCGATTTGGCTTTCCGGTTTTTTGTTCGCAGGTCGACACCATCATCCAAACGCTGGCAGCGACGCCAACCGATCCGTCAAAGGGCAATGGCGGATGATGCACCGAACTGAACGAACGCCATGGCCATATTGACCGAACTGCGCCAGCGCGCAGTGGCCGCGCTTGGCCGCCGGATGGTGCGCGACGGGATGTGGATCACCGCCGGGCATGTGACCGTTATCCTGTGCGGCATTGTGGCCCTCAGGATCATTACCGAGCTCGCCCCTGCGGCGGTATTTGGCGGTGCAAGCCTGCTGCTCGGCATGATGACGCTGGCGATGGGCGCGGGGTTATTACCGTTGTCGCAGACCCAGGTGCGCTATCACTTGCAGCACCTTAAGGCTGGCGATGGCGGGGCATATAACCAGCTGATTGCAGGCTATGCAGCCGTGCTGGCGGCGTTTTTCTCATTGGCTGTCATTGCCGTGCTGCTGATCTGGCCGACGCTGCGGGCGGGTGCCAGTATCTGGGTTGTCGGGCTGATCGCGCCCTGGGCTTTGGCAACGGCGGCGCGCGCAGTGCTGATCACTCCTGTGCATGCTGAGCGTCGAATGCGGCGCTATGCGGCCTGGATCGCAACCGAGGCTGTGTTGTTGATGACCTGCACGGCCATCGCCCTGATAGTTGATCCCTCAATCGAGGCGTTTATTGCCGGGCAGACCATCGCAATTTCAATTGCTACCCTGGCCTTTGGGCGGCTGCCGCCCAAGGATGAGCGTCAGAGCGCCGGACACGCTGAAATGGCCCGCGAAGCTCGCGCGCAGATCGTGCGCTATGGCCTGCCGTTCCTCCCACTTTCCGTGCTCGGCTTCGCCTATAGCCAGGGGGACCGGTATGTGCTCGCTGCGACGCTGGATACAGCGGCTGTGGGTTTATATGCAGCAGCATTTACGATTGCCAATCGCATGGCGACGATGGTCGGCGGCATCATGACCGATGTGTTTCGGCCCATTTTGTTCGAGGCCGAAAGCAATGGCGCGCTGGATCGGGGGCGGCAGATATTCCGCATTTGGATTGTCGCGATTCTGGTGGCCATGGCGGGGCTATTGATCGGCATCTTGATCTTTGGCGATCTGATTGCGGTGTTGTTTCTGGCACCGGATTATCGGGCAGGGGCACGCGATGTGATCTGCCTGATTGCGCTTGGTTACGGCGTAAACATGGTTACACAGGTTGTTGAAAACCGGTTATTATCGTTTGGCGTGTCGTCAAAACTGATTTGGACAAAACTGGCAGGGGGGGCGGCCAATATTGCGTTGGCACTGGTGTTCATTCCGCTGTTCGGCGTTATCGGGGCTGCGATTGCCAACGGACTTGGTCAGGTTGTTATGCTTGGTGCGGTGATCTTGGCATGGGTTTTGACCCCGCGCGGTATGGCGGTGCCGAGTCCCGATCTGCCGGAAGCAGCGGTGATATCATGAGCAAACCCCGATGCCCTGTTGACGGGCGGCATTTTACGGTTGCTGGCGAGCGGTGGTAACAATGCGACCTTACATAAAATCAATCGTTCAGCCTGTTCCAGCCGCTGCACGGGTGGCATCGGCGCTGCGTGGCCAGCAACAGCAGCGCGCTGCATCGGCTGCCCGGCATAAGTTTCAGGCCATGGCCGCCGCGCGCGGGATACGGGCGGCTGAACAGGCGCGCTGTTTGCGGAACCACATTTTCGAGGCGCGGCGGACTCCGGTATTTGCCGCAGCGGGCCTGATTTAGCCTGCCCGACACCATCACCAATAGACAATAGCAGTTTCAGGTGCGCGCCACTCGCCTTTTTTGCCGCATCGGCTATGCTGATCAAAACGTCACACATTCCGCTTGCGTGCGGTTTGGCGGCATTGGGGCGGGACACGAGGAGGGGGCGGCCAATGATTGCAGTTGAACGCCCCGCCGATCGCCAGGCATTGATGGTTGTGCCACGCCCTATGCCGCCGGTCAGCACGGTCGAAATTGCGCTGATTCTGGCGTTGCTGATATTTTATACCATTGCTCAACTGATCACGGTGTCAGTGCCGGCAGCGCTCGGCTGGACAAACATGATCGGCCCGCTGGCCCTGATTGCTGCAATGATTTATGGTGTAGCCAGCGCATTGCGCCGCGACCCCGACGTAATTTGGGGTGCATTTTTCTGGTTCCGGGTAGCGTGTGGAGTGTATTACGGCGCCGGTAACTTGGTGGCGTTATCAAGCGACCAGATAACATCAGATGCTCTTAGGGGTTTATATTATTTTTCTGAATATGAAATCTTAAAATTTAATATAATTATTACATGCGGTGTGTTTTTTGTGTATTTAGGTGCAATATTCACTCGAATAACTTTAGCTGTTCCAAATCAACGAAAACCAGTAATAACGATATATTACATGATGATCATTTTTTTGGTCGTCGGTGGAGTTGCGAGATATGGTATTATTTTACCATTTTTGCTAAATTTACAAGAGGGGATATTGCCATCAATTGTATCATTAATAGCAAAGGCGTATTCTGCAGGTTTGATGTTATTAATTTTACTGGCATTGCAACGGAAAAATATTCTTTTTCCAATTGCCATTGTTTTGGTGTTCATTGAAATTGCAGTTGGCGTGTTATTGTTCAACAAATCCGATGTGATGATAACGTGCCTTTGCGTAGCGCTCGCTTTCTATTTGCATCGTCCAAAGATAAGCACGTTGATCGCCGCTGTTTCAATATCGCTGTTCATTTTTTCGACCATGACTCCCCTTGTTGGCTTTGGCCGCAATACGCTGATCAGGGATCGGGGCAATCAATCGGCCAATCTAGATGACCGATTGGCGATTATTCAGGCCTATCAAGTCGATGGCGCGATCGACGACACTGGCCAGCGCCCCACCAGCCTTACCCGATTCAGCTATGTAAACGTGGCAACATTTGTGATTAGCCAGTATGATGTGGGCCTGCCCACTTATACCCTGGCCAATGTGGCGGCGGTTTTCATCCCGCGTTTTTTATGGCCCGATAAACCCAATCTGACCAAGGACAGCACAGACCTGTATACGCGGGCAACGGGAATTGAAGGCACAGCGATTACGGCCGGATTGTTCGCAGAAGCTTATGGCAATTTTGGCTGGTGGGGACTGCCGCTATTGATGACGCCTTATGGCATCATCCTGGCGTTGATGTCGCGGGCAATGTCTGCCGCCATGGGGCGGCGGGAATGGGCATTGTTGCCGGTGGCGTTAATTGGCGTGCAGGTTGGCACACGGGTTGACGGCGGCTATGTGATCGACGTTATCGGCGCGCCAGTAACGCTGGCGCTGTTTGCAATCATCATCATCGCGGTAACGCGCGTTTCGGTGAAGACGTGATTTAAGCCGGCGATGCATCCCACCAAAATCCTGCACGTCGCACCAACATTTTACCCGGCAACCTATTATGGTGGGCCGATATTTTCAACGCATGCGTTATGCAATGCGCTGGCCCGGATGCCCGGGGTTTCACTGCGCGTGGTAACTTCTGATGCCGCCGGGCCATACGCGCGGCTGCCGATAGCCGCTTCGCCGGTGATCTATCCGGCAGGCTATCCCGTGTATTTTTCGCCGCGGATTGGCCGGGGTGATATTTCACCACGCATGATCGCGCGGCTGTGGTCGATGATTGGCTGGGCCGATGCTGTGCACCTGACCGGAGTGTATTCGGTACCCACGCTGCCCACGCTGGCGATAGCCCGGCTGCGCGGCAAGCCTGTGCTGTGGTCACCGAGGGGTGCATTGCTGGCCAGCCAAAATTGGGGGGCAGCCCCGCGCAGCCGCGCCAAAATCTGGTGGGAAGCCGCCTGTGCCGCGCTGATGCCAAAGCGCACGATGCTGCATTTGACATCGGCAGGTGAACACGCCGCCAGCACCGCACGGATGCCGGGCGCGGCCAGTGTCGTCATCCCGAACGGAGCGGATATTCCGGCCAGCCTGCCGCCACGTGAATGGATGCCCGGTGGGGTAATGCGGCTGATGTTCATCGGGCGGCTTCACCCGGTAAAGGCGCTTGACCATTTGTTTGATGCCCTGCGCCTGTCATTGGGGGGGGCGGTGCAGCTGGATATTTATGGTGATGGCGATCAGGCTTATGCCGATGAATTGCGGCGGCTTTCCGCCGACATCGCCGGGCAGGTTCGCTTTCACGGGCATGTCGACGGCGCGGAAAAGGCCCGCGCCTTTGCATCGGCGGATGTGTGCATCCTGCCGTCCCATACCGAAAATTTCAGCATGTCGATTGCCGAGGCGCTGGCGCACGGTGTGCCGGTGATTGTGAGCAAGGGCGCGCCCTGGGCAGAGGTGGAGCCGCGCGGCTGCGGGTTATGGGTTAGCAATACGCCCGCATCGCTGGCGGCAGCGATCACCGCAATGCGGGGGTATGACCTGGCGGCCATGGGGTCGCGCGGGCGGGCGTGGATGATCGAATCATTTGGATGGGACGCCCTGGCCGAACAGACATTAGCCGCAATTCATGGCCTGTTGGCCGGATTGCCCCAAGGCACTCCATCGCGCATGGGCGCTGCGGTGCCGTGAAAACCTGCGTCGTTTCATCCTGCGGCGGTCATTTGACCGAAGTGCGTGCGCTCATGGCGGCCTATGCCGATGACGCGCATTTTTATGTGTTGAACGATCGGGCGATGCTGCCCGCCGACATGGAAGGCAAGACTTTCTTCATCGCGCATTCCGAACGCGATTGGAAATTTCTGCTTAATTTATGGGAAGCCTTCGCCATTTTGCGGCGTGAACGGCCGACGGCAATTTTGAGCACTGGCGCAGGACCCGCTGTACCCTTCGCCATCATTGGCCGGTTGTTTTTTGGCACACATATTGTGTTTGTGGAAACGATGACGCGGATCAGTTCGCCGTCAATGACAGGGCGCATCATGTACTGGCTGGCGCATGACTTTTTCTACCAGTGGCCGCAACTGGCACCGTATTTTCCCAAAGGCCGGTACGGCGGATTGTTGATATGAGCACCTTTGTGTCGATCGGCAACGGCCATCAACCCTTTACGCGATTGCTGGACGCGGTTGACGCGATCGCGGATAGTTTGCCCCAGCCCGTGATTGTGCAGCATGGCCATACGCCATTTTCCTCAACGCGCTGTACCGCCATCGCGTTCATGCCCATGGAAGATTTTGTGGCGCATATGGGCAGCGCAAGGCTGGTCATCATCCATGCCGGGGTGGGATCAATCCTGTCGGCGTGGCGGGCGGGCGGGCTGCCTATCGTGGTGCCCCGATTGGCTGCGATGAACGAGCATATCGACGATCACCAGCTCGATCTGGCACGGGCGCTGGCCAGTGTCGGTCGCGTCGCTCTGGTCGAAGACACAGTGAACCTTGGCGCCGCCGTTCTGGATGCGGCGGCCCATCAATGCGCGGCCCCCGCCACGCGAACCGATATACCGCTCGTTGCAATGGTGAAGCGCATCTTGAGCGACGTTCACTCCCACAACCGGGCAACCGCCTAACCTTGGCGGGCATAGCCTGATCCGAACGGCCTGGCCTGGATGGCTAGTGGTCCCCTCAACTTCAGATATGCTCCCGGCTTCGCGGGAGCACGATGCCGACGTTCGCAACCGGGGTGATTGCATCCGCATCGCTCTGAGCCGATCAATTGCAGCTATTGGGGTCAGCCGTCCCAAAAGCCGACCGTCGATCGGTTGAACCCACCACCAGTTGCAGACGTCTAGCCCGCGTGCCGAAAGATGGTCGTTTATGGGGCCACGACTTAGCCTCACCCTATCTCGCGGCGCTGACCAGGGGTAGCTGAGGTGCCACGACGGTGGCGTTGTTGCGTGTAACGCAGATTGGCTGACACCAGCTTCGTTGCATGGGCTGGCGCGCTGTTTATAGGGTGATCTGGGTGCGCAAGGATGGGGGGGTGTTTTGGTTTCGTTGAAGACCCGGCCAGTCCGCGCGCTGATGGCGACCGAATTTTCGCCCGGCGCCACAGGCAATGGGCTCGCCGAGGCGCTTCGCCGTATTGGTTGGGACGTTGCCGAGGTTAACCATCGCGATTATGCGCTGGTCGGAAAATCGCTGGCGGAGCGCATTGGCGCAAGGGCAATGCGCGGCCTTTTGACAGCGTCCTATAATGCGCAAATTCTGGCGCTGGCCGAACAAGTGAACGCGCAAGTGATGGTGGCCGTGAAGGGCAGTTTCATTACCAGCGAAACGCTGGCAAAACTGCGTGCGGCCGGTGTGCGCTGCGTCAATTATTACCCCGATTTCCATTTCGATCATCCCGGCATCACGCCTGCAGCACTCGCGCAATATGATCTGATCGCCACGACAAAAAGGTTTCAGGTCGATTATTTGACGGCGGCACACGGTGCAGAACGAACCGCGTTTGTGCAGCACGCCTATAATGCCGATGTGCATCGCCGCCATTATTCGGGCGACATTCCGTACCGCTGGGATATCTCAATGATCGGTAATCCGTCCCCCCAAAAGGCGCAGTACATGATCGCCGTGGCGCAGGCATTTCCTGATTGCCGCATTGCCGTGATTGGCAATGGCTGGGCAAAATATGCCGCTGGCACTGCACTTGCGCCCTATGTCGTTGGCCATCCCCTGATGGGCGATTTTTTTGCCCGCGCGATTGAGGAAAGTCGTATCAACATCGCGGTGCATATGGGGCCGCGAACGCCCGGCGGTTGGGAGGATGCAGTCTCCACCCGCACTTTTGAGATACCGGCCGCAGGAGGTTTCATGCTCCATATTGACAATGAAGAGGTGCGAACATTGTACGAACCGGGCCGCGAGATTGATGTTTTCACCACGCCTGAAAGCCTGTGTGAACGGATTGGCTATTATCTGGACAATGAGGACCGCCGCCTGGAAATTGCGCGCGCGGGCACGGCGCGCTGCACGCCGGCCTACAGCCTTGATGCGCGGGCCACAGCGTTGGCGGCGTGCCTTGCGGAGCGCGGGATTGTTGCGCCAGAGCATTGGGGCGAGGTGCCGGTTCCGCCCGGTTCCGGTTCGGGTTCCGGTGCGCGCACTGTTGACGGCGGTAAACTGCCATGTTGATCCTGGGGTTGAACGCGTTCCATGCGGACGCCGCGGCGTGCATTATCCGCGATGGCAAGCTGATTGCCGCCGCCGAAGAAGAACGATTTTCGCGCATCAAGCACTGGGCGGGTTTTCCGGTGGAGGCGATCCGATATTGCCTGGCAGAAGCTGGCGTGACGATCAGCGATATCGATCATGTCGCGCTGAACCAGGATTCGCGCGCCAACATGCTGCAACGTGGTGCCTATATATTGAAGGCACGGCCCGATTTTGATCTGTTGTTTGAACGGCTGCGCAACCGCAAGGAGCGGCTGGGCGCAGACAAGCTGCTGGAACAGGCGTTTCCGGGCGCGCGGATCAAGGCGCAGATTCACGCGGTGGAACATCACATCGCGCATCTGTCATCGGCGTTTCATGTGTCGCCGTTTGATTCGGCAGTGGCGATATCGGTTGACGGCTTTGGCGATTTTTCCAGCGCTGCCTGGGGGATGGGGCAGGGCACCCGGATTGATGTTGCGCAACGCGTCTATTTTCCCCATTCGCTGGGAATATTCTATCAGGCGATCACCCAGCATCTGGGATTCCCGCATTACGGCGACGAATATAAGATCATGGGCCTGGCCCCCTATGGCAAGCCGACGTTCCTCCCGCAGATGCGCCGGTTAGTAGAGCTGTTGCCCGGTGGCGGCTTCAAACTGGATTTGGCGTATTTCCGCCATCACAAGGAAGGGATCGCCCAGCAATGGGAAAACGGATCGCCTGAATTCAGCGATCTTTTTTCGCCAGCACTGGAAGAATTGCTGGGCCCGCGCCGCACAAAGGATGTGCCGGTTGATCAGCGCCATATGGATTTGGCCCATTCTGCGCAGGCGATGTACGAAGCGGCGTTTTTCAACCTTATTGAGGGCGCGCGCGGCAATTCGGGCGTTACTGATATCGTGCTGGCGGGCGGGTGCGCCAATAATTCGGTGGCGAACGGCAAGGTGCGTCGCCAGACGCCGTTCAAGCGCGTTTATGTCCACGCAGCCCCCGGCGACGCTGGCGGCGCGATTGGCGCGGCATATACCGTTTGGCACCGGCAGGGCGGGGATCGCGGCTTTGTGATGGACCACGCCTATTGGGGCCCTGGTTTTTCGAATGATCAATGCGCCGCCGCGCTTCAGGCACGCCAGGCTGATCTTGATGATGCCCCGTGCATTGTGGAAAAAATCAGCGATTCTACAGCGCTGTGCGCGCGCACGGCGCAGGCGGTTGCCGATGGCAAGGTGATCGGCTGGTTTCAGGGACGGATGGAATGGGGGCCACGCGCGCTTGGCAACCGATCAATCGTCTGCGATCCGCGCCGCGCCGATATGAAGCAGATCCTGAACGCCAAGATAAAGCGGCGCGAAGGATTTCGTCCCTTTGCGCCGTCAATTCTGGCAGACCATGTCGCTGAATGGTTTGAAGAAGACGATGCCGTGCCGTTCATGATGCAGGTATTCCAGATTCGCGAAGAAAAGCGCGCGCAGATACCCGCCGTTACCCATGCCGATGGATCAGGCCGGTTGCAGACAGTGTCAGCGCAAACCAACGCCCGTTATGCGCAGCTGATCGCGGCGTTTGGCGAATTGACCGGGGTGCCGCTGGTGCTGAACACCAGCTTTAATGAAAACGAGCCTGTGGTCTGCCTGCCCGAACAGGCGCTTGATTGCTTCTTGCGCACGAACATGGACGTGCTGGTGCTAGAGGACTGGTATATCGAGCGAGTGGCCTGAGCCGTGGCACGATATGCGATGGTCGTTTGGCTCCTGCTGGTGCTGCTGCTCGGCGGCAGTTCGCGGGGGGATAACGCCGCGTTGATGGCGCTGGTGCCGGTGAGCGTTTTTGTGGTGATCTGGCTGGCCGTGGTGCGCGGCAGGCGCGGGGTTGATGCCATTGCATGGCCGATCGGCGTGGTGCTGGCGCTGGTTGCCACCGGGCTTGTGCAGTTGATACCATCGCCGCCCGCAATTTGGGCAAGCCTGGGCGGGCGAGAGCCGCTGGTGGCGGTTGATCGGTTGATCGGTACTGCTGATGTGTGGCGGCCGATATCGCTGTCGCCTATTCGCACCTGGAGCGCCGTTTTCAGCCTGTCGGTGCCGCTGGCGGCGATAGTGCTCTATGCCCGAATGCGCCGTTCCGATCGGCAGTTGATTGTGCCGCTATTGATTGGCGCGGCGGTCATCAGCGCGGTGTTTGCGATTGCGCAGGCGGTGACGCCGGATGCCAAGTTTTTGTATTTTTACCGCTACACCAATTTGGATGAACCCGTTGGCCTGTTCGCCAATCGCAACCATAATGCGGTTTTCCTGTCCACCAGTCTGATCTGGATGGGGTATGCGGCAAGCCATGCTGATTCCCGATTTATGCCGACGCGCAACGTGCGGCTGGCGCTGGCGAGTGCCGCCGGGGTCGTCATCATGGCGATCCTGATCAACCCGTCGCGCGCGGGGCTGGTTGCAGCGGCGCTGGCGCTGGTTTTTGCAGCGCTGATCGCGGTTTGCCGATCAATGGAGGGGCCGGCCGGGGGGCAGGCTGGCGCGCACGCGCCCATGCACGTGCAATTGGCGGGCCACCAATGGGCAATCCCCGGCAGCGCGCGGGTGGCCACTGTCATTACAGGCGGTGCTGCGGTGCTGTCGCTGGTGTTGCTGCTGTCGGCGCGGCTGCCGGCGATTGACCGGGTCGCGCGCACGGGAATGGGCGATGAATTGCGGCTGGGCATGGTTCCCGCCTTGCTTGATATGGCGTGGCGGCACCTGCCATTTGGCACCGGGCTGGGCGTGTTTGATCTGGCGTATCGCCGGTACGAAGCAGACGCGCTGTTGATGGAAAACTATATCAACAACGCGCATAATGATTGGCTGCAGCTGGTGATTGAAGGCGGCATCCCGCTGGCCGTGCTCGCCATCGTCGCGTCCGGCTGGGTGCTGGTGCGGGGGTGGCAACTGATCCGGCTGGGCGGCAAAGCGCGCGGGCTTGCGCTTTGCATCTGGGGCTCGTGGTTGATTTTTGCGCTGGCCAGCGTGGTTGATTACCCGCTGCGCACGCCCATAATGATGGCGGTCACTGCCCTGCTCGGTTGTATTTTGGCGACGGCGCAGGCGCGCGGCGGTGGCCATGCCCAATGATAGCCGAGACATATTCGTTAATAATTGTTCAGCCGATGATTGCGGGCTAAGGGTTATATCGTTAGCGGTTTGACCGTGCTCGGGGTGGGCGCGGGAAACAGCAAGGGGGTAGGGCAGGCATGGAGCAGCGATTTCGAATGCGCTTATCTGTGCTTGGTGGCCTTGGTCTGCTCGCCGGCTGTGCGGGCAGTGGCCCGGTTGGGCTAGATCCGGGGATCAAGGTGTCGCAGCTTAGCGAGTTACCAAGGCCAACCAGCCAGGATATCGGCGCATCGCGCCCGGAATATTTTGTCGGCACCGGAGACAAGCTGAGTGTCGATGTGTTCGGCGTCGCTGATCTGACCCGGTCGGTCGTGACTGATTCGCAAGGCAATTTCTCATTCCCGCTGATCGGTTCGGTCAAGGGCGCAGGCCGCACCCCGAACGACATCGCTGCAGAAATCGAAAATCGGCTGCGTGGGCGCTATGTGCTGAACCCGCAGGTTTCCATTACGCTGTCAGAGGCTGCCAGCCAGATGGTGACGGTGGGCGGGCAAGTGCGCGCGCCGGGCCAGTTTCCGGCGGCGGCATCCAACACGTTGGTCCGCGCTGTTGCAATTGCGGGCGGCGGTGCTGAATTCGCCAAGTTTAATGACGTGCTGATTTTTCGAACGGTTGGCGGGCAGAAATATGTTGGCTTGTACGATCTGGCGTCAATCCAGCGTGGCAACGCCCCGGACCCGGATGTTTTTTCGAACGACGTGATCATTGTTGGCGATTCGGCATCGGGCAGATTGTTTCAGGATTTGTTGAAAATCCTGCCCTCTGCCTTGTCCGCCGCTCTTATCGTCACCCAGGCCCGCCGCTAGGATGATTACCGCGTGAACACAATTGCACATCCGCGCGGCCCGGCAGGGCCCAACCCGTTTGAGGGCGAAGTAGCGCCCGTGCGCGCCGTCAATCGGTCGCGGTTTGCCAGCACGCTGATGCCGCAGTTTGAACGGTATTGGCACGAAGCGCTCAGCCTGAAATTCCCGATCCTGGCGATTATCGTGACCAGCCTGTTGATCGGCCTGGTCGCCACGCTGACGGATACACCCAAATTTCGCGCGACGACGCGGATTGAAATCAGCCCTGTCGATTCGAACCTGACCAACGTTTCCGCGTTGAAGGTCGACGATCTCAACCGCAACCTGCAATATTATCGCACGCAATATGCGCTGTTGAAATCGCGGTCGCTGGCAGAGCGGGTCGCCCGGCGTTTAAAGCTGGCGACAAATCCGCAGGCGCAAAAAGCATTTGGAATAAAGGCCGATGCGACGGGCGATGTCGATCGCCGGATCATCTCCCGGCTGGTCGCGGATGTCTCGATTGATCCCGTGCAGACATCAAACCTAGTCGATATCCGCTTTGAAAGCGCAGACCCCGCCTTGTCGGCCTCCATTGCCAATAGCTGGGCCAATGAATTCCTGAACGCCAATATTGAGCGCCGCTTTGGTGCCACCGTCAATGCGCGCAATTTTCTGGAACAACGGCTGGGTGACGTTCGCCAACGCCTGGAACAATCCGAACGCGATCTGATTGGCTATGCCACCGACAAGCAATTACTCACGGTAGCGGGCGCCGCGCGAAACGCCGATGGCGAAACCACCGCCGCGCAGACGCTGGTTGCCAGTGATCTTGCGGCGCTGAACCAGGCGCTGTCTGATTCAACGGCAAAGCGATTGGGCGCAGAAAGCCAGCTTGAATATTCGGCGACGAATTTGGGCGTGGCGAGCGGGGCCGATCCGGCGACGGCCACGTTGCGGACCAACCGTGCGCAGCTGGCGGTTGAATATGCCAAGCTGGCCACGCAATTTGGCGAAGAATATCCGCAAGTTAAATCCATCAAGGCGCAGCTTGATGTGCTCGACCGGAACCTGACGCAGGAACAGCGGCGTATTCAGGAAGGCGTGCGGGCAGAGTATCAGCAGGCGCTGGCGCTTGAACGCAAGCTGCAACAACGCGTCAACGGGTTGAAGAACAGCTATTTGCAGCAACGGCAAGAAGGCGTTCGGTACGCCATTTTGCAGCGCGAAGTGGATACCAACCGCCAGATTTATGATGCCCTGCTCCAACGCTTTAAGGAAATTGGCGTTACCGGCACCGGCACCAACAACATGACAGTGGTTGACCAGGCAGAGGTGCCGCGCGCGCCCTTTAAGCCGGTGCTCAGCGTGAACCTGTTGTTCTGGCTGTTCATTGGCGTGCTGGTTTCTGCCATTCTGGTGTTTGCACGCGACGCCATCGACCAGAGCTTGCGCGATCCGGCTGATGTGGAAAAAATCCTGGAACTGCCGCTGCTTGGCACCATTCCGCGCGTCGAGTCTCAATCGGTGGTTGCCGATTTATTCAACAAGAAATCTGAACTGTATGAAGCCTATTTCGCGGCGCGATCAAGCCTGTCGTTCCTGACCAGGGATGGCATGCCGCCCCGCTTCATGCTGACCAGCGGGCGCGCCAACGAAGGCAAAAGCGCCACCGCGATCGCGCTCGCGCAGCTGTCTGGCGAACTGGGCAAGCGCACGCTGCTGGTCGACGCGGATTTGCGGCATTCCGGGTTGGACGCCTATGTCGAAATACCCTCGGGCAAGGGGCTGAGCAATTACCTGACCGGCGAGGAATTTTCTGCGGCGCTGATCACCAAGATTGAAGGCCGGGCGTTTGACGTGATGACCAGCGGCCGCAAGCCGCCGAACCCGGCTGAATTGCTGTCGGGCCAGCGGCTGAAGCAGTTGATGGAAGAATTGCGATCGCATTATGATCAGGTGATCATTGATGGCCCGCCCGTTTTGGGGCTAGCCGACGCGCTGGAGATTTCAACGGTGGTCGACGGGGTGGTGTTCATCATCCAGTCCAATGGGGCCAAATTGCGCGCAATCCAGAATTCGCTGTTCAGGCTGGAAGCAAGCGGCGCACGGATATTCGGGGCGATCGTTACCAAGCTGGATCAGCGCAACATGGGCTATGGTTACGGCTATGGCTATGGCTATGGATATGGCTATGGCTATGGCAAAGCTGACGCCGACGCCCCCACTGGCTGATCGCGGGACGATTTTACAGCAACTTCGCGCGGGGATGACGGCCCGGGTGGTGGCGGGCTGTATACTGGGCTTGCTGGTGGCTGCATGGTCATTTGCGCATATGCAGGCGGCGGTATACCGCGCCGATAACCCGGCCTTCGTCACGCAACTCCCAGTCAGCGATGGCCTGGCGAAGGGCGAGCTGGCGGTGAAGATGTTTTCCAAGACGCTGGAACTGCGCCGCAATCCGGATGCGCTGCCTGATGCGGCGACAATTGCCCTGGCAAAACACGCGGTTGCACAAGAACCACTGTCCGCAAATGCGATCGCTATTCTGGGCATCGGATCGGCCGACGCAGACCGCCGGTTGCGGTTGCTGGAACTGGCCAGCATCGTCGACAAGCGCAATTATCCGGCACAATCGCGGCTGGTGCTTGCCTATGCGCAACGCGAGCAGATTGGCGATATCCTGCATATGCTGGACCGGATTTTCAAATCGCACCCTGACCAGCGGCAGCTTTATTTCCCCGCGCTGATTAGCGTCGTTGCAGCGGGGCAGGATGCCGATGCTCTTGCCGCTTTGTTTCGGGCCGAACCCGCTTGGGCTGATCATTTTTTTGGTCAGGCCGGTGCAGACCGCGCGGCGAGCGAGAATGCCGCAAAACTGCGGCTGTCGCTGGCGGGCTATGCGCTCACCCGCCCGCTAACGGATCGGGTGATGATTCAGGGGCTGGCTGACGGCGGGTATTTTGCGCAGGCCATGGCATTTTACCGTGCGGTGCAGGCGGGCAAGCTGCGATCAGCGCTTGGGCCGGATGAGCAGGGCGGCGGGGCACCGCTGGATTATCCCCCGCTGGATTGGTTTTTTGTGGATACCGGCAGCCGTTCTGCCGCAATGTCGGCGGATCGCGGCATCAGCGTTCGACTTGCCCCCGGCGACGCAGGCTTGCTGGGACGGCGGCTGATCGCGATGCCGCCGGGTATCTATCAGGGCAAGGCGACGATCCTGCCGGTTGGCGGCAGTGGCGGCCAACTGGAAGGGCGGTTGCAGATCAGCTGTGCCGAGACGGGCGTGGCCGCCAATCAACTGGAAATCGTGATCGGCAGCGCAAACCCCGCTGAACGCCAGGTGACCATTCCGCCGGGGATTTGCCGGTATTTCTGGGTGGCGCTGCAGGGATCGGCACTGCGTTCCCCGGTTGAGGTTGATGCGGTGATTCGCGATTTGGTGCTGGTTGGCAGGTCGCCTTCGGGCGAATCCGCGACGATCCGGCTTTCGTGATCCGGTGGTGAGCGCCCGGCCAGTGCCAGCCGGTACGCCCGATGCACCTGCTGCGCTGGGGGCAATGACGGGCCGGGTGTTCATCATCAATCGCTATTTCTACCCCGACGAATCGGCCACCGCGCAGATTGCGGCTGATCTTGCGCTGTACCTGGCAAATCAGCAGGTGCGCGTGATCGGCATTGCATCGCGCGCGGTGTATGACGATCCCGCCGGGTTGTTGCCGGCGCATGAAACGATTGGCATGCTGCAGATTGATAGGCTCGCCACGACGCGCTTTGGACGGGCAAGCCTGCCGGGGCGCATGATCGATTATCTAAGCTTTTACGCGCTGGCGCTGGTGTACCTGACCCGGCATTTGCGGCGCGGTGATATCGTGATCTGCAAAACTGATCCGCCGATGCTGTCGGTAATTGGCGCGGTTGCTGCCGGGTTGCGCGGGGCAAAGCTGATCAACTGGCTGCAGGATGTGTTTCCGGAAATCGCCGTCCGATTGGGGGTGGTGCGCCTGCCAACGCTCGTGGTGGGCGTGCTGCGCCGCATCCGAAACTGGTCGCTGAAATCGGCTGCTGCAAACGTCGTGATCGGCCAGCGCATGCGTGATCATCTGCTGGGCGAGCACATCAGTGCCGCGCACATTCACGTCATCCCCAATTGGAGCCGGGAGGTGGTGCAACCAGTGGCTGCGGCGCACCAAACGTTGCGGGCGGAATGGGGTTATACCAGCGACGATTTGGTCGTGGGATATTCGGGGAATCTGGGGCGGGGGCATGATTATCAAGTCGTGCTTGATGCAGCAGCGGCGCTGGCGGCGCATCCGCGCATCCGGTTTCTGATGGTCGGCGGTGGCGCGGCCATGGTTGCGTGCCGCGAACAGGTTGTGCTGTTGGGCTTAAGCAATGTCCAGTTTCAGCCCTATCAGCCGGTCGAGCGGCTCGCCGAAACGCTCAGCGTGCCCGACATCCACTGGGTAACGCTGAAACCCGATCTGGAAGGGTTGCTGCTGCCGAGCAAAATCTATGGGATCGCAGCGGTGGCCCGCCCCTTCATCTTCATCGGCGCGCCGGATGGGGAGCAGGCCGTGCTTGTCCGCCAATGGGACGCCGGATTTGCGGTAACGCCCGACGATAGCGCCGGGCTGGTGGCGCTGTTGACCGCGATTGATGCTGATCGCGCAGGGATGCAGGCGATGGGGGGCAATGCCCGGACGATGCTGGACTCATTTTCGTCAGCGACCGCATTGGCGCAGTGGGGTGCGCTGCTGGCCGCTGTTGCCGGGCGCTAGCGCAGGCTGGTCGGGGTCGGTATCGGGCTAGCGAACGGCGGAACTGCCGGTTAAGGGCAGGGGCATGAGCGAACTTCCCAAGACATTCGACCCGTCCGAAATCGAACAACGCTGGTACGCGCATTGGGAGGCGAACGGCCTGTTCCACCCCGATCGCCCCGGTGCCGAACCCTGGACGATCGTAAACCCGCCGCCGAACGTGACGGGATCGCTGCACATCGGTCATGCGCTGGATAACACGCTGCAGGACATATTGACGCGCCACGCCCGGCTGCAGGGTAAGGACGCTTTGTGGGTGGTTGGCACCGATCATGCGGGCATTGCCACGCAGATGGTGGTTGAGCGGCAAATGGCGCTGCAACAGCAGAAGCGCACCGATTTCACGCGTGATGAATTCATTGCCAAGGTGTGGGACTGGAAAGCCGAAAGCGGCGGCGAGATTACGCGCCAGTTGCGGCGGCTCGGCTGTTCGATGGATTGGGAAAACGAACGCTTCACGATGGACCCCGGCTTTTCCAAGGCCGTGATCAAGGTGTTCGTCGATCTGTATAATCAGGGGCTGCTGTACCGCGACAAACGGCTGGTGAACTGGGATCCCGGTCTCGGCACCGCGATCAGCGATCTGGAAGTTGAAACGCGCGAAGTGAAGGGCAGCTTCTGGCATTTCCGCTATCCGCTGGCCGATGGCGTGACGCTGGCCGATGGGCGCGATTACATTGTGGTCGCGACAACGCGGCCTGAAACGATGCTGGCCGATATGGCCGTGGCGGTGAACGCGGCCGATCCGCGCTATCAGTCCGTCATCGGCAAATTCATCGATCAGCCAATTACCGGGCGGCGCATTCCGATTATCGCCGATGATCACGCCGATCCTGAGCTTGGCTCAGGTGCTGTGAAGATTACGCCGGGGCATGACTTCAACGATTTTGAGGTGGGCAAACGCGCGGGCTTTAAGGCGGGCGAAATGCTCAATATGCTCGATGCCAAGGCGATGGTGGTGCAGACTTCGGATGGCTTGGTGCCCGCCGACTTCATCGGCCTGCCGCGGTTCAAGACGGGCGGCGTTGCGGGCGCGCGCGAACTGGTGGTGGAACAGATGAAAGCGCTCGGTCGCCTTGTCGCCCATATCGATAAGGAAGGCGAGGAACACGACGCCGAACCCCGCACGATCCAGACGCCGTTGGGGGATCGCTCCGGCGTGGTGATCGAACCTTGGCTGACCGATCAATGGTATGTCGACGCCGCGACGCTGGCGAAGGCGCCGATCGAGGCGGTGAAATCAGGCGCGATCGATATTGTGCCGAAGAGCTGGGAGAAGACGTTTTTCAACTGGATGGAGAATATCCAGCCCTGGTGTGTGAGCCGGCAATTGTGGTGGGGGCATAGGATACCGGCTTGGTTTGGGCCTTCAATCGGCATCTTCGATTTTGACGCAGATATCGACGATCGCGACCTTGGTGATCATCCGGTATTTGTGGCTTTGACCGAAGAACAGGCAGCTGCCGAGGCGAAAATATACTACAGCAAATACTTGCCAGATGATGCTACGTTTTTCATCGATCAAGACTCTTATGAGCCTGGACAGATTGTTTGCACCGGTCGAAAGGTTGCGTTTAGACTTGAACAGGACATCGACGTCCTCGACACTTGGTTCTCCTCCGCGCTCTGGCCGTTTGCGACAATGGGGTGGCCCGAAAATCCTCCCCGGTACGGGGAGGGGGACCATTTGCCTCTTCCGGCAAATGGTGGAGGGGGCGCGCCTCAGAGCGCAGCGCTCGTGGAGAGCCCCCCCCACCGTCCTTCGGACGGTTCCCCCCCCCGTTCCGGGGGGGATTTGGCGCTGGGCGGCCGCTACCCCAACGACGTGCTTATCTCCGGCTTTGACATCCTGTTTTTCTGGGATGCGCGCATGATGATGCAGGGCATGCATTTCATGGGCGATGTGCCGTTTCGCACGCTGTACCTGCACGGGCTGGTGCGCGCGGCGGATGGGTCCAAGATGTCGAAGTCGAAGGGCAATACTGTCGATCCGCTTGGCCTGATCGACCAATATGGCGCGGATGCTTTGCGGTTCTTCATGGCGGCGATGGAAAGCCAGGGCCGCGACATCAAAATGGATGAGCGCCGGGTTGAGGGATATCGCAACTTTGCGACCAAGCTGTGGAATGCGGCGCGCTTTGCGCAGGGGAACGGCATTGTTGCGAGCACCTCGCCCGACGCGCCGCCCGCCACGCTGGCGGTGAACAAATGGATTATCGGCGAGACGATAACGGCGGTGCAGGCAGTGGACGCGGCGCTGGCGGATTTCCGCTTCGATGGCGCGGCGAATGCGATTTATCAATTCGTGTGGAGCCAGTTTTGCGACTGGTATCTGGAACTGATCAAGCCCGTTCTCGGCCAGATGGATGCCCCGGCAACCGGCCCCGAAGCCGATGAAACCCGCGCAGTGGCGGGCTGGGTGCTGGACCAGATTCTGGTGGTGCTTCACCCGTTCATGCCCTTCATCACCGAAGAGCTGTGGTCGAAAATGGGCCCGCGCGATTATGAGCTGATCGTGGCGAAATGGCCGGTGGTTGATGCAGGCGCGATTGATGCAGCGGCGAGCAAAGAAGTCGATTGGCTGATCAAGCTGGTCAGCGAAATTCGCGCCGCGCGCAACGAATTGGGGATCAGCCCCGGCACGCGGATGGCGATGCATGGGCGCGATGCCGCCGCCGACACGCTGGCGCGGCTTGACCGGCAAAGTGCCGCGATTGCGCGGCTGGCGCGGGTTGATGTTGTTGCGGGTGATGCCCCGGCGGGCGGCGCAGCGCAAATCGTGGTGGACGAAGCGACGTTTGTTCTGCCGCTGGAAGGTGTGATCGACCTGGACGCCGAACGCGCGCGGCTGACCAAGGGGATTGCGGCGGCGGAGAAGGAGCGCGATTCGCTGGCCGGGCGGTTGGGCAATGCCAGCTTTATCGAACGCGCCAAGCCTGAAGCGATAGAAAAGGCGCGCGCTGACCATGCCGATAAAGCGGCGGAAGCCGAGCGGCTGAGCGCGGCGCTGGCGCGGTTGGGGTGAGGTAACTTCGCCCCACCCATGCCCCACCGGTGCTTCCCCGGCGAAGGCCGGGGCCCAGCCCAGGCAAAGAGCTCTGCGCGGCATCGCAGAACGCGCTACCGCGCGTTTCTTTGTTGGGGCTGGGCCCCGGCCTTCGCCGGGGAAGTGGATGAGTGAACGGGCATGGTACGCAACCCCAAAACACCCCCAAAATGCCGGATTAGCTTTCCGCGCAAAATCTCCTAAAGCCGTCGCCAGAAAAGGAACCCGCATGGCCACCCGCCCCGGCGCAAAAGATCTGACGACAGGCCCGATCGGCAAGACGCTGCTGGTCTTTGCATTGCCCACGCTTGCCACCAATATTCTGCAATCGCTTAACGGGTCTATCAACGCGATCTGGGTGGGGCGGTTTCTCGGCGAAAGCGCGTTGGCGGCGACATCCAACGCGAACAACATCATGTTCTTAATGTTCGCCGCCGTGTTTGGTTTTGGCATGGCAGCAACGATTCTGGTCGGCCAAAGCTTTGGCCGGCGCGATATTGACGCGGCACGGCGGGCATTTGGATCGGCGGTGGGGCTGGTATTTGGTTCGGCGATTGTGGTGGCGAGCCTGGGGTGGATTTTTGCGCCGCAGATACTGGGGCTGCTGGCCACGCCGGGCGATGCGTTTCCGCTCGCGCTTACCTATTTGCGGATCAGCTTCCTCACGCTGCCGGCATCGATGATGCTGGTGCTGATCACCATGGGCCTGCGGGGTACGGGCGATTCGTTGACGCCGTTGTGGTTCGGGCTGCTCGCCTCTGCGCTGGATGCGGCACTGAACCCGCTGTTCATTCTGGGCGTGGGGCCAATTCCGCGCATGGGCATTGCTGGTTCGGCCACCGCATCGCTGCTCGCCAATGTTGCCGCGCTGGGGGCGCTGATCGTCTATGTCTATCGCCGCGACCTGACGCTGCGGCTGCGCGGGGAGGAGCTTGGCTATCTGTTCCCCACTCGCGACGTGGTGTGGAAAATCGTCAGCAAAGGGGTGCCGATCGGCGCACAGATGATCGTGATTGCGGTCGCCGGGCTGACGATGATGGGGCTGGTGAACCGCGAGGGGGTGGATACCAGCGCGGCATTTGGCGTGACGTTGCAGCTATGGGCCTATGTCCAGATGCCGGCGATGGCGATTGGTGCGGCGGTCAGCGCGATGGCGGCGCAGAATATCGGCGCCGGCAAATGGGACCGGGTCGAACAGATTACCGGCGCGGGGCTGCTGATCAACTTGTGCATTACAGGCGCGATGGTGGTGCTGTTGCTGATCTTTGATCGCGCAGTGATGGCGCTGTTTTTGGGCGGGGTTAGCCCTGCATTGCCGATCGCGCGGCATATTCAGTTGATCGCGACCTGGGGGTTCATCCTGTTCGGCATGACGATGGTGTTTTTCGGCGTGGTGCGCGCCAATGGCGCTGTGCTCGGGCCGTTGCTGATTTTGCTCATCGCGATGTTCCCGCTGCGGCTTGGCTTTGCCCTGGTTGCGCGGCCAATGCTGGGCGTGGATGCTTTGTGGTGGTCGTTCCCGGTGGGATCGCTGGCGACGGTGGTGCTGGCCGGGCTGTTCTACCGCTATGGCCGCTGGCGAGAACTGTCGATGCAAATGCCCGGCCGGCATCCGCAAACCGGCAGCACATTGGCATCTGGGCATAATGCTGCTGATCCGGCGGGGGCGTTGCATCCGGCGGGATGAAACCCTCTTGCTCCGCCGGGCGTGATCCCGCACAAACCGGTTCATGACCGCATCATACCCCGCGCTTCGCCTTCGTCGCACCCGTTCCGCACCGTGGAGCAGGCGGCTTCATGCTGAAACGATCCTGACGCCTGCCGACCTGATCTGGCCGTTGTTCATTACAGAAGGGGAGGGTGTTGAGGAACCGATTGCGAGCCTGCCCGGTGTGTCGCGCTGGTCGGTCGACGCAATTGTGGCGCGCGCAAAGGAAGCCCATGCGGCGGGCATCGCCTGCATCGCGCTGTTCCCCAACACCCCGCGCAATCTGCGTACCGAGGACGGGCGCGAGGCGCTGAACCCCGATAACCTGATGTGCCGGGCGATTGGCGCCATCAAGGATGCCGTGCCCGATATCGGCGTGCTCACCGATGTCGCTCTCGATCCCTATACCGCGCACGGCCATGACGGGCTGGTCGACCTGCAGGGCTATGTGATGAATGACGACACCGCAGAAGTGCTGGTGGCGCAGGCGCTCAACCAGGCAGCGGCGGGGGCGGACATTATCGCGCCCAGCGACATGATGGATGGCCGCATCGGCCTGATCCGTGATGCGCTGGAGGAAGAGGGGCATGTGAACGTCCAGATCATGTCCTATGCCGCCAAATATGCGAGCGCGTTTTACGGGCCGTTCCGCGATGCGGTCGGCAGTCGCGGGCTGCTGAAGGGAGACAAGAAAACCTATCAAATGGACCCCGCCAATGCCGAAGAGGCGCTGCGCGAAGTGGCGCTTGACCTGGATGAGGGCGCGGACAGCGTGATGGTGAAGCCGGGCTTGCCGTATCTGGACATCATTGTTCGTGTGAAAAAGACGTTTGAAGTACCTGTATTTGCTTATCAAGTTTCCGGCGAATACGCGATGATCGAGGCGGCGGTTGCCGCCGGCGCGGCGGAACGCGACCCGATGGTGCTGGAAACCCTGATGGCGTTCAAGCGCGCGGGCTGTTCGGGCGTGCTGACCTATCATGCGCTCCACGCGGCGCGCTTGATGGGTGGCTGAACGACGCGCGCCGATGATCGAGACCGAGCGGTTGATCCTGCGCCTGCCAGAGCCGCGCGACCGCGCCGCGCTGCACGCGATGTGGGCCAATCCGGCGGTGATGGCAGAATTAGGCCCGGTGAAGGACGCGGACGCCAGCGATGCGGTGATCGCCAAACATGACGGCTATCGGCAGGAGGGGTTGGGCTTCTGGGTCGTTGAACGTCGTTCGGACGGCGCGATACTTGGCTTTTGCGGGCTGAAACGCGGCGATGCGCACAATCCGATTGCGGGTGAGATCGAGGCGGGCTGGATCATCGACCAGCCTTATTGGCGGCGGGGCTATGCGCTGGAGGCGATGATCGCGGCGCTCGCTTGGGGCTGGGCGCATTTCGATGCGCCGCGCATCGTCGCGATTACCTCGGCGATCAATATCAAGAGCCAGCGGATGATGGCGCGGCTGGGGATGCAGCGGCTGGCGGATGGCGATTATGATCATCCTTTAATCCCGCTTGGCGATCCGCTGCGGCCAATGGTCACGTATGCGATCGACCGGCCATGATCGAAACCGAACGCCTCCTCCTCCGCCCGTGGCAGGATAGCGATCGCGCGCCCTTTGCGGCGATGGGGCAGGATGAAGCTGTCCGCAGGTTCCTCGGCCCGCCGCAGTCGCGCGCGGAAAGTGATGCATTGGTCGACCGCATCATCGAGACACAGGCGCATCTCGGTTATTGCCTTTGGGCGATTGAGCGGCGCACCGATGCCGCGTTTCTGGGCTTTTGTGGCTTGAACCCCGCCCCGGCGGGAATCCCGATCGAGGGGCAAATAGAAATCGGCTGGCGGCTGGCCCATGCCTATTGGGGGCAGGGCTATGCGCGTGAGGCAGCATTGGCGTCGCTCGACTGGGCCTGGGCCAATCTGGCGGTTAAGGCGATAGTCGCCATGACGGTACCAGCAAACACCGCGAGTTGGGGGCTGATGGAACGGCTGGGGATGCGCCGTCTGCCCGATCTCGATTTCGATCATCCCGCAGTGCCCGATGGCAGTTCATTGAAGGGGCACATCGTTTACGGCATCGATCGCCCTGCAGATCGACCATTTATTAACCAAATTCCGTAAATACCCAGGTGCTGCCTTGCCTGTGCGGGCACGATCAGGGGCAGAGCATGTACGAGGGCAAGATTACCGCCGCGAAAACAACGCAAGGGGCAACGCCCTTGTTGTTTGCCGCCGCCATCCTGTCGGGGTCGTTCCTGCTGTTTTTAGTCCAGCCGATGGTCGCGCGGATGGCCTTGCCGCGATTGGGCGGTGCGCCTGCGGTGTGGAACTCCGCTATGCTGGTTTATCAGGCGCTGTTGCTGGGGGGATATGCTTATGCCCATGCGCTGGGGCGGGTTCCCGTGCGGGCGCAGGCGCTGATCCATATTGCTGTCCTTGCCGTCGCCGCGCTGTGGTTACCGATCGGGCTGATCGCGATGGATTTACCGGCTGATGCGCAACCGGCGCTTTGGGTGCCGTGGCTGCTTGGTCTGTCGATCGGGCCGCTGTTCTTTGCGATTTCGGCGCAAGCCCCGTTGCTGCAACGCTGGTTCAGCGTCGCCAATCCGGGGCGTGACCCTTATGCGCTATATGCCGCGTCCAATCTGGGCAGTTTTGGCGGGTTGATCGCTTATCCGATGCTGGTTGAACCCGGCCTGGCGCTGAACGCGCAAAGCGGGTTGTGGAGCGCGGGCTATGCGCTGGTGGCGGTGCTGGTGATCACGTGCGCGCTGGCACTGCCGCGCGCAACGGGCCCTGGCGTGGCGGCTGGCCCTGCCAGCGCAGCTCCAGGCCATGCCAGCGCAGCCCCTGGCGCCCGCACGGTTGGTTACTGGATTTTGCTCGCATTCGTGCCGTCTGGCATGATGCTGGCGACAACAACCTATATCACCACAGATATTGTCGCGATGCCGCTGCTGTGGGTGATCCCGCTTGGGCTGTATCTGCTCAGCTTTTCCATCGCTTTTGCCGCGAACCGCACGCTGGCGAATGCGATTACCCGTTTTGCGCCGTTGCAGATCCTGCTGTTTGGCGGGGTAATGGTCGGCGGGTTTCAGGGCATGCCCTATTTTAACGCGGGCGTTGCGCTGACCTTGCTGTTCACCATCTCTGTCTGCCTGCACACGACCATGTACCGCCATCGCCCGGCACCAGACCGGCTGACCGGCTTTTATCTCGCAATGTCGCTGGGGGGCGCGCTGGGCGGTGTTTTTGCCGCACTGGTCGCGCCGGTATTGTTCGATTGGACATGGGAGTATCCGCTGCTGGTTTTCGCAGCCGGGTTGCTCGCGCCGCAGGAATTGGTGATTGCGCCGCTCGCTGCACTCTGGCGGGGCGATGCGCAACGCAGGCGCATTTTGACGCTGGCGGTCGCGCTGGTGATTGGCGTTTTGATCGTCATGGCAACGCGCGATGTTGCCGCGTTTCAGGCAGGGCAAGGGCGGGGGGCAAGCTTTGCCGTGATCGTGACAATCGCGCTGTTCGTGCTGGGGCGGCGATTGCAATTTGCCCTTGTGCTTGGCGGGGCGCTGGTAATTTTTGGCGGGTTTCAGGCCGCGATGATCAGTTGGCAGGGCGATGCCCGCACCCGAAGCTATTTCGGCATCTACACGGTTGGCGGGAATGATCATGTGCGGCAGTTATCGCATGGCACAACCGTTCACGGCACACAGTTGATCGGGTCCGTTGTGCGGGAACGCACGCCAACGGCCTATTATGTCCGCAATTCCGGGGTTGGGCGTGCGATGCTGGCGCTGCCTGTGCTTTATGGCCCCAAGGCAAGGGTGGGCGTGGTCGGGTTGGGGGCGGGGACGCTCGCCTGTTATGCACAGCCCGGGCAAGATTGGCGCTTCTACGAGATTGACCCGGCCATGGTTCGCATTGCCCGCGACACTGGCCAGTTCAGTTTCCTGTCACGCTGCCTGCCTGATCCGGCAATTGTCATCGGCGATGCGCGGTTGAACCTGGCCACCCAGTCGGCTGACAGCCTTGATCTGCTGGCGCTGGATGCGTTTTCATCAGATTCGGTGCCGATGCATTTGCTGACGCGGGAAGCCTTTGCCAGCTATGATCGGGTGCTGGCCGCAAATGGCTTGTTGATGGTGCATATCTCCAACCGGTTCCTTGATCTGGAACCGGTGCTGGCGGCGGCGGCAAAGGCGGGGGGCTGGACATCGGCCAAGCTGCTATACCGGCCCGCTGCGAACGCGCCTGAGGGCGAGACAGTGTCGGCCTGGGTCGCGCTGTCTCGTGATAAGTCTGTGATCGGCACGCTGAAGGCGGACGGCGGCGAATGGCGGGCGTTGACCCCGCGGCAAGGCTTTACGCCGTGGACCGATGATTATTCGACGATCCTGCCGCTGCTGAAATAGCAGTGTTTCGGTTTGCCGTCAGAAGGCGGTGATCTGGGCTTGCAGCATGTCAATCGCCGCCTGTTGCGTGGTCAGTTGCGCCTCAGCCCGGGCGCGCGCAGCGATCAGCGCGGGATAGCCGGGCTGGCCCGTGGCACCACGATCAATCGCCAGTCTTTCCAGATCGGACAACGCCGTAAGGCTTTGCGAGCGCAGGCTATCAAGCGATGCCATTGCCGACTGCGCCGTCAACCAGGTCTCGCTGCCAGTGGCTGATCCCTGCGCCTGGCGGGCTGCGGCGGTGGCGCGCTGCTCGGCAGGGGTGAATGATTGCGCACTCGCTGCCAGCGCCGATTCAATCGTCGCAAGCTGGGCATCCAGCGCGGGATCGGCCGGGATGACGGTGGCCGGCGAATCCGCCAGTGCCGGGGCTGCTGCGGGTTGTTTTTCAACCGCGCGCGGCAGCAGCGAGGGATAGCGCTGGCTGGGCACAACGCAGCCAGACAGCATCGCCGCGCAAGGGGCCAGGGCAAAGATGAGGGGGCGCAAAGCCGAACTGTCCATGATCAATGCTCTATGCCGCCAGTGATGTTGGCGCAACGGGCTTGCGTATCGTGAAACGGCCCTCTATGGCTCCGCCCACCGTGCACCCGTAGCTCAGCTGGATAGAGCATCAGACTACGAATCTGAGGGCCGGGCGTTCGAATCGCTCCGGGTGCACCATTTCCCTTCCGTCGGATGATATGCCCGCAGATCGTTGGCACGATCTGCGTTTGGGCATGTCAAACCCCGTAGTGTTGGCGATACCAGGCGACGAAATTCGGTACGCCGACAGCCACCGGCGTGGACGGCACATAATCAATCAGCGCGCGCAGCAAATCGGTTGATGCTTCGGTGCGCAGCACTTCGCCCGGCTGCATCGGCAGTAAATTCATGATCGCCGGTTTGCCGACCGCCGTTTCGATGGCGGCGATGTAATCCAGCAGGCGGACGGGTTCACCCTGGGCGATGTTGACGATGCGGTGCGGGGCGACAGGCGACAGGCTGTCTTCAGGCGAAACCGGCACTGTGCCCGGAACGGCACCGATCAGGCGGACGACCGCTTCGGCCAGATCGGCGACATAGGTAAAGTCGCGCACCATCTCGCCGTGATTATAGACGTCAATCGGCGTGCCTTCGATGATGGCGCGGGTGAATTTGAACAGCGCCATATCGGGCCGACCCCAGGGTCCATAGACGGTGAAGAACCGAAAAAACGTCATCGGCACACCGAATAAATGGGCATAGCTGTGCCCCATCAACTCGGTTGCGCCCTTGGTGGCTGCATAGAAGGTAAGCGGGGTCGTGCACTGATCGGTTTCGCGAAATGGCATGGCGGTGTTGCCGCCATAAAATGAGCTGGTCGAGGCGGCGAGCAGATGCGCCGGTCTTGTCCTGCGCGCGAGTTCCAGGATGTTGAAGCTGCCAACCAGGTTCGACGCGACATAGGTTTCGGGGTGATCAATCGAATAGCGCACACCGGCTTGTGCCGCGAGATGGACGACGATGTCGGGCTGAAACGCTTCCCACGCCGGGGCCAGAGCCGCCATGTCATCAATCGAAACGCGTGCCACACTGAAATTTGGGTTGGTCGCCAGCACGGCATTGCGCTGTTCCTTCAGCGTCACATCATAATAATTGGAGAAATTGTCGATCCCCAGCACAGTGCAGCCACGGTCGAGCAACGCCTGGGCGACATGCATGCCAACAAATCCCGCCGATCCGGTGACCAGGATTTTTCGGCCAGCCAATGTCCCAGCCAATGTCCCAGCCAATGTCCCGGCCAATGTCATCGTCATCGCTCACATTCCTTGCGCCATTGCCGCCAACCACCAGCCGCTGCGCGCCGCTGTGCTCAAGCCTGGGCTTAAAGCACAAAAAAGTGAACAGTTCGGCATCGGCGCAACGGCGGCCGGGGCGCGTGATTATTCGCGTTTGCGGGGCCGCACGTGCCGCAGCGTCGCTAGTGGGTCTGTTCCTGGTCTGGCCAGTGGCCGGGGAATATGACTATCGTACAGGGTGACAGCGTCAGCCTGTCATGTAACGAAATGCTGAACCCAACGAATGGATATCATGCCCGATCTTGCTGTATTTTACGAACATCCCCTGTGGTTTGCGCCGCTGTTTGCTGCGCTGGATGCGCGCGGGATCGATTATGTGAAGCTGGGGATAGCGGGGCATAGCTTTGATCCCGCCGGTTCGCCGCCGCCTGCGCGCGTGGTGCTGAGCCGCCTTGCGATGTCGAGCTTTCTGCGCAGTGCCGATCATGCGATTTTCTACACGCCCGCGCTGTATGCGCACTGGGCGGGGCAGGGCGCGCGAATCATCAATGGCGCAGATGTGCTGGCCGTGGACGCAAATAAGGCGCGGCAGCTTGCGCTGATTGCGTCGCTGGGGCTGGCAATTCCCGCGACGCGGGTGGTGCACCGCGCGATTGATATTCCCGCAGCGGCGCAAGAGTTGCGCTTCCCCATCGTTGTGAAGGCCAATATCGGCGGATCGGGCGCGGGCATCATGCGCTATGATACCGCTGATGATCTTGCGCTGGCGGTGGCGGACAAGTTCTTGCCGACCAGTATCGACGGGGTTTTGCTGGTGCAGGAATATGTGCCCGCCCGCGACGGCCGGATTACGCGGATTGAAACGCTCAATCGCAAATTCCTGTATGCGCTGGACATTGACGGGGGCGGGCAGTTTGATTTGTGCCCGGCAGATGCGTGTGTTGCCGATGGTAAACCGATTGCGATGACCCAAGCTGATCCCGGCCCCATGCTGATCGACGCGGCAGAGCGGATTGCCGTTGCCACCGGGCTGGATGTCGGCGGCATCGAAGTGATGATCGATGATCGTGACGGCACACCACGATTCTATGATATCAATGCGTTATCAAATTTTGTGGCCAAGCCGCTGGAGGTTTTGGGCTGGGATCCGCATGAAAATCTGATCGATTATATCGTCGCAGAAATCGACCTCGCAAAGCAAACTGAGGTGAAGGCATGAGATACGGTTACTGGATGCCGGTGTTCGGCGGTTGGCTGCGCAATGTGGCGGACGAACAGATGGACGCCAGCTGGGATTACACCCGGCGTCTGGCGATCAACTCCGAAAAATGGGGTTATGATCTGTCATTGATCGCCGAACTGAACATGAATGACATTAAGGGTGTGGGCGCGCCGACGCTGGATGCCTGGTCAACGGCGGCGGCGGTTGCAGCCGTGACGAGCACGCTTGAACTGATGGTCGCGGTGCGCCCAAACTTCCACCAACCCGCCCTGTTCGCCAAGGCGGCGGCAAATATCGACCAGATTGCCGGCGGTCGGCTGGCGCTGAACGTCGTATCGTCGTGGTGGGCAGATGAGGCGCGGCGATATGGCCTGCAATTCGACCAGCATGATGATCGCTATGCCCGTACCAGCGAATGGCTGAACGTGGTTGAGGGGTTGTGGAGCGAGGAGGAGTTTGATTTCTCCGGCAAATTTTACACCACGGACAAGGCGATTTGCAGTCCAAAGCCGGTGCGCAAACCCGTTACCTATGCCGGTGGAGAGAGTGAGGCCGCCAAGACGCTGATCGTCAACCAGTGCGATGCCTATGTCATGCACGGCGACCCGGTGGAAAACATCGCGCCCAAAATCGCTGACATGGCGGCGCGCCGCGCCGCCACCGGCAAACCGGCGATGCAGTATGGCATGGCCGCCTATGCCATCGTCCGTGACAGCGAGGCCGAAGCCAAGCGGGAGCTGGAACGGATCACGACAGTGGCAGAGCTGCCCGCCGGATATGACAATTTCGACCAGTGGCTGTCGGGCACGCAGCTGGAACGCGAAATGAAGATCAACGAATATTCGGTCTCCAACCGGGGCCTGCGCCCCAATCTGGTCGGTACGCCTGAGCAGTTGCGTGAACGGATTGAGGAATATGAAGCTGCCGGGCTCGACCTACTTCTGCTCCAGATGAGCCCGCAGGCTGAGGAAATGGAACGCTTTTCGGTACAGGTCATGCAGCGCGAGCCTGTGACGGCGTAACGCGAGACGGGCAGGGGTTCGGTGATTGCAGGGCTTCGGTAATGATCGCGCCAAAATGCCCCAATAGCGCATGAATCCTGCTTATTTGCGGGGTGTTACGATTCATTGTTGTGCAAATGCCATTCGTTTGCGAACATCTGTGCGCTGGAGCTGTCTGGCGGGCCGATCTGTACCACGGATTGCGACGGTGCCGCGCACAGGATGACACAGCGACCAGGAGGGACCTGAAATATCGGCTGCACGATTTCGGGGGCATCATGTTTACACGGCGACATTTGTTACAAAATCTGGGGCGCGCCGGTGGCACCGCCGCCACGGCGAGCGCGATGCAGGCACTGGGCCTGTTCAGCTCAGCATCCGCGATGGCGGCGCTTCCCGATACGGGCGAGCATTTTGGTGCCGGTAAATCTGTCGTGGTGCTGGGCGCCGGGATTTCGGGGCTGGTCGCTGCCTATGAGCTGGAACAGCGCGGTTTCGATGTAACCGTGCTGGAGGCGCGCCAGCGCGTCGGCGGGCGGGCATGGACGGTGCGCGATGGCGATAAGATCGAGATGATTGGCGAGGCGACGCAAACCGCCAAATTTTCCGATGGCGTGTATTTTAACGCCGGACCGGCGCGGCTACCGAGCTTTCATCAGGAAATCCTGGGCTATGCGCGCAAGTTTAGCGTGCCGTTGGAGGTGGAGGTTAATTCCAGCCGCTCTGCCTATGTGGTCGCCGATAACGGATCAAAGCTGCGGATGCGCACCGCGATCAACGACACGCGCGGCCACATTGCCGAATTGCTGGCCAAGGCGGTTAATCAGGGCGCGCTCGACGCGGCGGTATCGGCCGAGGATAAGGCAAAACTGATGCCGTTCCTGAAATTCTATGGGGATCTTGGCGAGGATTTTGCGTTTGAGGGCACGGTGCGCTCTGGCTTTGGAACGGCACCGGGGGCGGGCACGTCAAGCTTTGAGACAGCACCCAAGGCAACGCCGCTATCGGCCCTGCTGGCCAATGAACGGCTGAACATGACGCTGTTCGAAGACATGCTGTTCATGCAGGCCACGATGTTCCAGCCGGTGGGTGGCATGGACCAGATTTCGGTGGGCATCGAACGCAATCTGAAGCGCCGCGCGGTGCGGGGGGCAGAGGTTCAGCGCATCCGGCACGATGCCAAGGGCGTGACGATTTCGTTTGTCGACACCGCATCTGGGGCCGCCCGGTCGCTGAAGGCCGATTATTGCGTGTGCACCATTCCGTTCCCGGTGCTGGCCAAGATCGACAGTGATTTTGCAAAGCCGGTTGCCGACGCGATTGCCGGTGTTGAATATGACAATTCGAACAAAGTAGCGTTTGAATCGCCCCGCTTTTGGGAACGCGACCAGATTTATGGCGGGATCAGCTTTGTCGGCGGTGAAACCCAGCTGATCTGGTATCCATCCTGGGGGCTGCACAGTGAACGCGGGATGATATTGGGCTGTTACAGCTCGGGCACACCGGGGGCCAAATTTGCTGCCCGGCCAATCGCAGAACAGATCGCCATGGCGCGCGCGGCGATTGACAAGGTCCATCCGGGCCACGGCGCTGACCTGACCAATGCGCTCGCTGTAAACTGGAAGAAAGTGCCCTACAGCCTTGGCCCCTGGCCGAATTGGCACCCTGAACGCAAGGGGCCACAAGAAGGGCATAATGATACACCAGGGTTTCGCCTGTTGTGCGAACCAGCGGGCCGCACCCTGTTTGCCAGCGCCGCGCTAAGCCAGACGCCAGGGTGGCAGGAAGGCGGCATTCAATCCGCCCATGCCGCTGTCGCCGCGCTGGCCAAGCAAGTCGCCGCGCGTGCGCTGACCGAACCGTCGCGCAGGGCCGCATGACAGGATCGCGAAAATCGGGGGCGGGCGATTGAAACAGGGTGCGGCGGGTATATTCTGCCGCACGAAATGCGGATTATGACCAAGGGGAAATGTTATGAAGCCATTGCTGACATCGCTTGCCATCACGCTTTTTTCGGCAACATCGGCAGTTGCCGGGCCGATTGTGCGGCACACCAATCCGCCGCCCGCCATCATCCTGAGCGGGGTGACTGTTCCTGCGGGGGCGGAGACGCTGATCCTCAGCGGCCAGCTCGCTTCGCCGATCGATCCGGCAAAAACCGACAGCATCGAAGCCTTTGGCGACACGAAAACCCAAACCATCAGCACCTTCAACAAGATCAAGGCGTTGTTGGCCAAGCAGGGTTATACGATGTCCGATATCGTGAAGTTGACGGTTTTTGTTGCGGGCGACCCGAAACTAGGCGGCAAGATGGATTTTGCCGGCTTTAATGCGGGATATAAGGAGTTTTTCGGGACCGCAGAAAACCCCAATCTGGTGGCGCGATCAACGGTACAGGTCGCAGCCCTGGCGGGCCCCAATTTTCTGATCGAGATTGAGGCGATCGCCGCCAAAGCGCCTAAATAACAACAGCCTGGGCATCGCGAACGCGCCGGCATCGCCGCCGCCGTTCAGCCCGGATAGCGGCGCCACAAAAAATGGCCGGGAAGCAGGTAATCCCCGCTTCCCGGCCATTTGCCCCCCAAAAGCTTTGTATTATTTTAGAAGCCGATCCGCAGGTTGAGCGACACGCGTTCTTCGCGTTGGCGGTTTGACAGGCGGGCTTCGCCTTGCAGGCCAAGTTGCACATTCTGCGATGGCCGCACGTTGATGCCGCCATTGACCAGCGCGGTCAGCGGCGCGAGGCGGGCACCCTGGATGGAGAAGGTGCCGGTGCCAACAGGCGCGCCGCTGAACCGGTTCGTGCTGCCGGTGTCGAGATCGCCAAAGCTGTAGATCGCGCCGCCGCCGACATAGGGCTCAACCACGCCGCCAAGCGCATTGAACACCCGTGACAGGCGACCCTCACCCGTGGCTGCATAAAGCTGGCGGTGTTCGCGCGACGCCTGGAGCGAGAGGCCACCTGCGCCGGTTTCAGTAAACGCATCGCGCGTCACGCCGGTGGCGGTGAAGCTTGCCTGTGGGGTAAACAACACGCTCTGTGTCAGCGGCAGGCGATAGCCCAGCGCCGCGCCTGCGGTATAGCCGCGCGTTTTGGCGGTGCCGCTGGCAACCCCGAACACTGAGCCGCCCACCACGACCGTGCGGCGCGAGTCGATATCGCCGCTGAAATAGCTGCCCATCACGCTGCCATATATCCGGCCATTGTCATAGGCGACATAGCCGCCGCCCTGGTATAGCGTGCCTTCGTTGGTTGATGTCCGGCTGCGGATCTTGGTTTCCACCTGGCTGGCCGCGAACGCCCCGCCGATCGTGAAGTCACCCACCCGTGCGTCGATACCGCCAGCGACACCGGCAGAGAAAGTGTCGATACCGGCCTGCCCGGGCAGGCCGTCAATCCGGCCATTGGCACCATAGCCCTGCAACCAAACCCCGGCGCGCTTGCCACCGCTGGCGTTGGCATTGGCGGCATCAGCATAGCTGGATGGCGCGCCAGCGCCGTCAAGCGGTGCGGCGGCCACCAATGCGACCAGCGCGCGCTTGCCGCCAACCAGTCCCGACAGCAGATCAGCATTACCGGTGGCACCTCCGCCGGTTGCCAGTCGCTGACGCAGCAGATCGTTGAAGCTGGTTGCGGCAAGCATCGTCGATGAGCTGATATCGCTGATCGCCTCACCCGAGATGCTGTTATAGGTTGCGCGCCGCGTGGCCGCATCCTGGCTATTGATCGTGTTCAGGATGCTCGCCCAATTGTCCGACGCCGTGAAGGCCCCGCCGTTTAGCGCGCTGCCCACTGCCAGTTCATTAGCCGATGCGTTTGGCCCAAGCCCGGTGGTGAAATCAATCTGCTTGCGCAGTTCGAGCACGACCGAATTGGGGACCAGATCATAGCGCAGGCGATATTGCAGATCAGGGTTGGTGCCCGTGGCCGTGAATGTCGCGCCATTGGCGAACGTTCCCGACAAGGCCGCCGACTGGAGCAACACATAGGTTTGCGCCACATTGTAGGTGGCGGTCGGCTCAATCGCGCGAGTAACCACCGTGCCGCCGGTCAGCACCGCTGCCCCGCTGACGCGGATCATGTCAGCGGCAAAGCTGGTTGCCGGGCCGCCCAGATCAAAGGTCAGTGTACCGCCGCTGACGTTCAGGCTGCCTGCTGTGAACTGGCCAATCGGTTGTGCTGTGGTGCCGGGTGAGAAGGCGCCTGTGCTGATCGCCAGATTACCCGCAATCGCTGCGCTGCCCGTCAATGTACCGCCCTGCACGCGGACTGACCCTGCGGTCGACCCGGTAAACACGGTGGTGCCTGCGTTCAGGTTCAACCGTCCGGTCTGGGTCACGTTACTGGCCAGCGTGAAGCTACCGGTGCCGTTCTTGTCAACGTCGCCGCTGCCGGTGATGTTGCCGCCATAGCCAAAGACAGCATCGGTGCCGCCCACAACCAGGCGCCCGGCGCCGAGCGCCACAGTGCCAGTGCCGCCAAGCGTCCCGATCGTCTCGGCACGGCCAGCCAGATCAAAAACTGCCCCGGTGGCGATCTGCACCAGTGCGATATCGGCCAGACGTTCATTGCCACCAAGCGCCAGCGTCCCTGAATTGACCATGACGGTCGTTGCCGCCGCTGTGCCGTTCAGCATTGATGTGCCGCCAGCCTGGGTCAGCGGGCCTGCCCCAAGGTTGCCGTTCACCGTTGCACCGGTCAGCGTATAACTCGCCGCCGTCAGCGTGCCTGCGCCACCCAGCGTGCCCGCCAGTGCCAGCGTGCCGACCGTTTCGTTGGTCAGAATGCCGAGCGTTGCGCCGCTGGCCACTGTCACCGCTGCGGTATCGTCAATTGCTGCCCCGCCGCTGACGTTCAGCGTACCGGCATTGACTGCCACGGTCGTAAAGCCAGTGTTGGTGCCGATGATCGCCAGCGTTCCCGTGCCATTCTGCGCAAGGCTTTCAAACCCGGTGATGGTGCCGGCAAGCGTCGTGCTGCCCGTGCCTGTCGATACAAAGCTGTCGGTGCCCGTGCCGCCATCAATCGCGCCGGAGACGCCACCGCTGCCGGTAGCCAGCGTGAAGCTGTCATTGCCAGCGCCAAGGCCGATCGCGCCAGTGACCATGCCAGCGACGGTTAGCGTATCAACGCCTGTATCGGTGGTGACAGAGCCGGTCGTGGTCGATCCGGCCTGCAGGTCGATAATGTTGTTGAATGCGCCGGTGGCCAGAATGGCGATACCGGTCGTCCCATTCAGGCTGCCCTGATTGGTCAGCATCAGCGCTGCACCCTGAGAAAGCACGGCTGCATTGCCCGTGGCCGTGATCTGGCCAGTTGCCGTATTCATCACGCTGCCGCCGCCCGTCAGCACCAGCGCCGATCCGACCGTGCCAGTCAGCGTCCCCGAGTTGGTGACCACGCCATTGGTGGCAACAACAGCGGCATTGCTACCGCTGATCTGGCCACTGTTGGTGAGCGTGGCGTTTGCCCCGTCAAGGGAAACGCCGCGCTGGCCCGCATTGATCACGCCCAGGTTGTTGACCGTTGCGGCTGCGCCCGTCAGCTGCACGCCAAAGCCGTTGGGCGATGAGATCATGCCGCTGGCTTGGTTGGTAACCGAGCCGGTGCCGTTGAAGAACACCGCGCTGTTGGTGTTGGTGTTGGAGATCGTGCCGCTGTTATCCAGCATGCCGTTTGCCCCGCCAAACTGTACGGCGGTGGCGGTGTTGGTGATGCTGCCGCCTGTCTGGTTGGTCACGCTGCCGATGCCGTCAAAGAACACGCCGGCAAAGTTGCTGGCGCCGCTGATCGCGCCTGCATTGATCAGGCTGGAGTCTGTACCGACAAGGCGCACAATGTTACCGATCGTGCTGGCGATGCTGGCACCGCTCATATTCGTGACCGCGGCCTGGCCACCGGCAAACACGCCCGCAACGCCAGAGATGGTGCCACCATTGGTCAACACGCTCGTGCCGATTGCACCAGTGTTGTTCAGGCGGAGCGCGGTGTTCGTGGCGCTGAGGATCGATCCGCTCACCGCCAGGGCGCTGGCGTCAGAAACGATAAGGCCGTTATTGGTCATGTTCAGCGTGGACGCAACGGTAAAGGTCTCACCAGCGCCCAGTCCGGATATGAAGATGCCGCCTGTGCCCGATGCATTCTGCGTCAACGTTCCCGATGTCGGCTGGATATATTGCAGCGTGCCGTTCACGAGCAGTTCGCCGCCCGAGATGCTGGCGACCGTTCCTTGCAGCGTCGAACCTGCTGTAATCGTGGTCGTTCCTGCCCAGTTATTGGCGGTGTTCGTCAAGACGATGACGCCGGGGCCGTCGATGACGAGCGGCTGCAGCGGATCAACGCCAATGCCCGTGCCCTGCGTGATAGAGCCTGAGATCGCGGCGAACACGCCCGTTTCCGCGCGCAGCGTCGAGGGATCGGCGCTCGCCGGGCTCTGCACTTCGAGCAGGATGTTATTGGCATAGGTGCCGGTTGCGCCATAAATCAGCATCGGATCGACCAGATGGATCGTCCCCGTGCCGAACGCCTGAATGTCCCCCGCGCGGACTGCACCGCCATTGACGAACAGATCGCCCGTGAAGCCGCTATTGGCGGCCAGTAGGTTGAGCGTGCCCAGACCCGTCTTGGTCAGCGCGCCATCGCCCGAAAGCGAGCCTGCGACCGTGAAGGTTGTGGCTGGGGCCACATCAATGCCGCCAAAGCTGCTCGCGCTGCTGGTGATCAGGGTGCGGTTGGTGGTGATGTCACCGGTCGTCGCCAGCGTACCGCCTAGCAAGCTGATTGCACCGGTGGCGCCCAGATTGGCCGCCGACCCTACCGACAACGTACCGCCGTTGATCACGATCGCGCCAAGCCCGGTGTTTGCGCCCGACAGCGTCAGCGTGCCGGTGCCCGTCTTGGTCAAGCTGGTCGAAGAAACGTTATCCGAAATCGCACCGGCAAAGATGTCGCCGCCGTTTGCGACGCCAACAGTCAGGACCTGGCCATTGCCGACATAACTGCCGCTACCCGTCAGGCTGTTGACCGAGATGTCGGCGTCCGTCTCGAACACAGCGCCCGATGCGATGTTCAGATTGGCTTGGTTGCCCGCGAAAACACCGCTGCCGCGCGCGAGGACGTGCCCGCTGCGCACATCGATCAATCCGTCCTGATCCAAGGCGACATTCGCCGTCCCATTAAGGTGATCGAGCACCGTCAGCGATGCTGAATCACCGGTGAAGGCCAGCGTGCCCGTCCCGGTATAGGTGTTCTGCGATGCATAGATCTGGCTGCCCGACGGGCCGGTGGTTACGCTGTCATAAGGATTATCGTAGCGCACCGTCGCACCAGCCGAAATCGCGACAAAGCCGGTGCCAAGTGCGTCGGCGGCGAAGCTGTTCGTGTCCGTGCTGACGGCGAGCGTGCCGGCCAGCACCGTGGTGCCGCCGCTATAGCTGCTGTGTCCAGTCAGCGTCAGCGTGCCGGTGCCGGTCTTGGTCAGACCATTGGCATCGACCTCGTTCAGGAAGACATAATTGACATAATCGCCGGGTCCCGAATGATCCTGGACATAGGCAGAGAAGGACGGAAAGGTGTAATTGCCGTTGGCATCGCCCAGCGAATAGCCTTCCGGTGCAGGCGAATTGAGGTAGGTCGTGTCACCATAGCCATCTAGATACGCCAGATGGTTGATCATCATCGGATCACTGCCAGTCGTCGAAATGGCGTAATCGCCGGGCAAACCACCAAATAGCAGGGCCGCAGCGCTCTGGCCGGAATAAACCGGCGGCTCGACGATGAAGCTCGGTCCGTCGCCGACCGAATAGCTGCCGACATAGGTCAACGCAGGCGTGAAGTTGCTTTGGATGCTGCCAGAGAACACCGAGTCGCTATTGTCGCCGCCGATCGTCAGCTGCTTGCCGGCAAGATCGATCGTGCCCCCGCCACCGTTCAGATCAGCAATACTGGCGATCGTCTCCGCGCCGCCCAGCATTAGCTGGCTGCCGCTGGCGATTGCAACCGTGCCGGTATCCGACAGCAACTCTGCCGATCCGGTGGTCAGCGTGCCCGCATTGATGTTGATCGGCGTGGCCGCCGTCGCTGCCGTCAATGTGGTGTTACCGAACACGTTGAGCGTGCCGCTGCTGATCGCTTGGCCGATCGTGCTGCCCGCAAAAGCGTTGTATGTGCCCGCCGTCAGCAGGCCGCCATTGGCCAGCGTGCCGTGCAGGTTCAGCGTGCCAATCGTGTCGCTGAACGTGTTAAGATTAAAGGTCGCGCCGCTGGCGACGGTCACCGTCACGCCGTCGTTCAGCACGTTGTCTGCGCCGTAAGCGAGCGTGCCCGCCGACACCAGAACGTCACCGGTAAAGGTGTTCGCGCCCGACAGCGTCAGCGTGCCGCCACCGACCTTGGTTAGCCCGCCTGCACCCGATGCCACACCCGAAAAGCTTGTATCCTGGCCGTTCGTGCCAGTGGTCAGCGTCCCCGTTAGCGCGACATTGCCCGCGCCCGAAAGGCTGCCGATCGACTGGTCGGTAACGACGCCAAAGGTTGCGTCGCTCGCCACCGCTACTGCCGCTCCGCCGAGCGCCGAACTGCTCGTCCCGTTCAGCGTGCCGCTGTTGATCGCAACAGTGGAGAAGCCCGAATTGCTACCCGACAGCGTCAGCGTGCCGGTGCCGTTTTTGGCCAGGTTTTCAAAGCCGGTGATGTTGCCCGCCAGCGCGCGATTGACCGCGCCGTTGACGATGATCGCATCGGTGCCAGCGCCGCCTTCTAGATTGCCGGAGATCGAACCATTGGTGGTGTCGAACGTCACGGTATCGTTGCCGCTGCCAGCCGTCAGCCCGCCGTTCAGTGTCCCCAAAACCGTGTAGCTGTTGCTGCCCGATGTCCCGCCCGCGTTGATCAAGCCAGTCGTGGTCGATCCTGCGTTGAGATTGACGGTATAGCCCGCGCCGGTCAACTGGATGGAAGCCGTCCCACCGCTGATCGTGCCACCGTTCAGGTTGGTAATCGTGCCGCCATTGCTCGCGACGATGCCTGCATTGCCGCCGGCAGTGTAGCTTGCCTGGGTCGTACCGCTAAGGGTGCCGGCCCCGATCAGGCCGCTATTCGTGATAGCGACGGTCGAGGATGCCGACACACCGGAGGTCGACCCCACGATAAGACCAGCATTGCCGATGGTCAGCAGATTGCCGCCGACGCCAAAGCGCCCGCCGGTGACGATGCCGGTCGCAAAATTGGTGAGATTGAGCATCGGCGAGTTGATGCCATCGAGGCTGGTGCCGCGGATGGCACCGTAGTTATTGACCGTGGCAAGCGGGGATCCGCTGGCAAGGCCGATGAACCCGCCGGTCACGTCGGCGACGCTATCAATTACCGACCCATTGTTGAACGTGCCGCCCTGCGACAGATTGACCGCAATGTCGGTGGCGCTGGCGATCGCGCCAAGGTTGTTGACGATGGTCCCGGTGGCGCCGCTGAAGATCGTCGGGGTGCCGCCTGATGAGAGCGACGCGTTGTCGAGGACGTTGATCGTGGTGCCGATCGCGGTGACATTCACCGTCTGCCCGGATGTCGAGCTCGTGCCGCCAAACGACACGATCGACGTACCGGTGACATCAACACCGTTATTGGTCAGGTTACCCGCAAACGTCAGGGTATTCGCACCCAGACCCGTGACCGTCACCCGCCCGCTGCCGGAAATATTCTGGGTCACCGTGCCTGAAAATGCCTGATTATAGGCAAGCGTCGCATTATCGACGATCGAACTGCCGACGATGCTGTTGGTGGTGCCTTGCAGCGTCCCCGCGCTGATTGTCGTGATGCCGGTATAGCTGTTCGCGCCGCTGAGGACATAGGTGCCCGCGCCCTGCTTGGTGAACCCGCCGGTGCCGGTGAACGCGCCTGAATAAGTGCCGTTCGCCGCCGTGATCGTCAGCGTATTTGCGCCGAGCGTGGTCACGCCGCTGCCCAGCAGGTTGAGCACGCTGAGGCCGCCGGTATGCCCGGCGATATCGAATGTGGCATTGTTGGTGATCGCCGATGCGCCGAGCGTACCGGTGCCCCCAATCGCCAGCGTACCGCCGCTTATCGTCGTCGCGCCCGTATAAGTGTTTGCGCCCGTCACCGCCTGGTTACCGGTGCCAGCCTTGACGAGCTTACCGCCCGGCGTTCCATTCTGGTCAACAATGCTGCCGCCGAACGTCCCCGATCCATTGTTGATGCCGACGGTGAAGTTGCCGACGCTGGCGGTGCCGACGGTGCCCGTGCCGGTCAGCCGATCGACAACAACGGTCGCTTCAGATGTCACGAAAGTGGCACCGGTTGCCACGTTCAGGCTGCCAAGATTGCCGGTGAAGCGCCCAATTCCGTCGCTGCTGCCGACCAGGGTTCCACCCTGAACGTCAATCAACCCACCGGCCGCAAGGCTGATCAGCCCGCGATTTGCCAGCAGCGCAGGGCCGCTCTTCACCAAGCTACCCGCACCGTTGATTGTTGCGCTGTCCTGGAAGTAGTTGCCACCCGTGAGGTTGAATTCCAGCGTCGCGCCCGACGAAATCGTCGTGGTGCCCGCGGGCACCGTGCGGTTGACGAATACCAGGCGTCCGGCCTGCACGTTAGTGCCGCCGGTGTAATTGAAGCTGCCAGACGTGATGTTCCAAGTGCCGCTATCAAGCTTGTTGAGGACCGAAAGCCCAGCGATCGACGAAGCAGACAGCACGCCGATCGCGCCGTTCGCCGCTGTGCCATCGCCCGTGCCGCGCAGCGCCAACGTGTTGGTGCCGCCGCCCAGGTTGATCGCGCCCACCGTCGCGCCTGCCAGCGTGCCGGCATTCTGCACCAGCACGCGCGTCGCATCGGTGGGAACACCGGCCGCCAGCGTATTGGTCGCCACGACATAGCTTGTGCCCGTGTTACCGGTGCCCGTGCCGTTATACAGCGAGAGCGTATCATTGCCGCTGCCGCCGACGATGTTGCCCGTGTTCGATCCTGCAAACAGATTGATGGCCATCACACCGCTGCTCAGCCCGAGAACACCGCCCCGCGACCCCGTTGCCGAGCCAAAATTGTTAAACGTCGTCGCGCTGGTGGAAGCCGATTGGAGGCCGTAACCAAATGTCGCGTCGTTCCCGCCCGTTAGCGTTCCACCGTTGGTTACACTGCTGGTGCCAACCACGGCGATGCCTGAATTCACCTGCGAGGAAATCGTCGCTCCCTGAGCATTGACCGCGTTGAACACACCGCGTGCGGTGATGCCGTCATTGGTTGCGCCGTTGATTGTGCCCGCGCGGTTGATAACGGTCAGCGCGCCGGTTGCGCCGGGTGCTTGCGCGATCCCGGCGAGCCCGCCGGCAATCATGCCGCTGTTGTTGATCGTGGTTGCGCCGGTCGTGGAGAGGATCACAGCATCGGTAGCGCCGCCTGGGACAAAATTAGCCCCGGCCGACGCCAGCGTGCCAGTGGCGATAACGCCGCCGACATTGTTGGTGATCGTCACCGCGCCGCTGCCGCCCGCGTTGATCGCGTTGGTGCTGCCGATGATCTGACCGCTGTTGGTCAGCGCCAGCCCCGCCAGGTTGGTAATCGAAATTGCGGTGGGGCCTGCAATGCCCGCGCCGCTTGCGTTGCTGATTGTCAGCAGTCCGCCAAAGCCCGATGTGCCGCCCAGGATGCCTGCCGTACCGCCGGTGATGAAGCCGCCAGCCTGATTGGTGATCGTCATCGCGCTGAACTGCGAACTGATGCCAAAGCTCGATGCGCCACCGCTAACGGTTCCCGAGTTCACCAGCGAGGCGACCGAGAATCCAGTGAAGATCGCGATTTCACCGGACGAAGCGATGGTGCCTGTATTGGTGATGGCGGTTGAACCGTTCGTTTGAACAGCGCGGCTTGATGTTGAAATGGAACCCGCGTTGTTGAGGGTCGCAGAAGGACCGCCGTTGAAAAACAAGCCAGCAAAGCCGGTGATCGAGCCACTCGCCAGAGTCTGAAAGACGCTGCCCGATGTATTGCCGTTGATTGAGAACGCGGTTCCGGTGCCCGAAGTGACGTTTAACGCACCCGACAGCGTGACCGATGCACCGCTGGTTACGCTCCAGCCTGGGCCGCTGGCCCGCGATCCGCTGAGCGTCAGCGTGCCCGACAGATGGTTATAGTTTTCAAAGCCCGTCAGATTCGACAGGCTTACCGTCGCGCTGTTGCCCGCGCCGAGGACGCTATTGAACGTATCGGTACCACCGCCCGCGTTAACGACGCCGCCGATCGTGCCGCCATTGAAAGTGAAGGTGTCGTTCGCGCTGCCGAATGTCGCGGCCTGCATCGAGCCGGAGGAAGCCAGCGTGAAGTTGGTTGCGCCTGCCCCGAACTGACCCGAGTACGCACCGGTCAGCGTGCCCGCGAGCGTCGTGGTTGTTGTCCCGCCCGCCTGGGCGTTCACGCCGCCGGTGGTCGATCCGGCCTGCAAATCAAGAGTATTGGCGCCCGTGCCAGTGTTGAGCAAGCCGATCGTGCCGTTGATCACCCCGCCCGATTGGTTGGTGACCGATGTGGCATGCGTGCCGCTTCCTGCGGAAAAGATCGCGATCGGTTGGGCACCCGTTGAGCTGATTGTGCCCGAGTTGGTGACGGTCAAGCCGGTATTGGCATAGATCGCGCCGAGCTGGCTACCGGCATAGGAAATGGTACCGGTGTTGGTGACGGTGCCCGCCTGGCCAAACTGGATGGCGGAGTTTGAACTCGCGCCCGTATTCTGGATCGTACCATTGTTGACAATGGTAGCGTCACCCGATTGCACAATGATCGTGCGGCTGTTCCCGGCGCTGTTGGATACCGTCGCGCCATTGCCAACCGTGATCGTAAAATTCTGACCGACCGCTTGAATAGCAGCCACGCCGCCGCCGGTGACATTGGCGTTCGCGGTAATGGAATTGCCGGTTGTCCCAGCACTGGTGGCGGTAATGCCGAGCTGGGTGGCATTGATTGCCGCTGTGTTGGTCACCGATACCGATCCGGTGCCGGCATTACGTGCATCGACGCCGTTCAGCGGTGCAGTCGTGCCGCCAATCGCCGCACCGACAGCCACGACGACGTTGCCGCTTCCGCTATTGGTCGCAAAAATGCCGGTGCCGCTTCCAGCTGCCGTGCTGTTAATCGTGCCGCCGCCGCTGGTGGTGATCGTTGCGCCCGTGCTTACCGTTGCAGAAATGCCGGTCGGTGCGGTAATCGCCGTCTGCGAGTTGATGAACGCCGAGCCGACACCGTTGTCAGCATTGATGCCGATCGAGCTGGCGCTGATTAACCCGCCGGTCGAAACGAAGGTGACCCCGCCGCCAATGAAAGCCTGCGACATGTACGCGCCGGTCGCGAAACCGCTGACCACCGAAGTGCCGAAATAAAGTTCCGGGTTGACCAATGACGTCACGTAAAATCCGGCCACGGCAGTACCATTGCCCGTAACCGTCTGCGTATGGCCCGTGGAATTGACCACAACAAAGCCATTCGGCGCCGCCACCTTCAGGCCATAACTGCCGGTGAAGCTGTTATCGCTACCCGTAAGGTCGATTGCCTTGTTGACGTTGGTGATGAAGTTGAACGCCGCGCCGCCGCTATTGGTCGTCGAGAGCGAGTTGGTGCCGATGAAGCGAGCATCGGGTCCGGAGACGTCAAGGGCATTGTTGGTCGGCGTATTGGTGGTTTGGGTAATATTGACATTTGTAACCGTCACGGCGCCCGACGTGCTGCCGCTGACCTGTACGCCCTGACCCGCGCCGCCGCCGGTGACGGTGCCGTTCGGAAAGCTGACCGTGCCGCCGCCCGCAGGGTTGACGCTCGTCTGCGCCATCGCTGGGCTGACCGTCATCGCAATGCCAACCAACGCGCTGGAGCCGAGCAGCGCGTGCCGCCGCCAGCTTACATTCCGGCGGGCTGCGCCGATGGTCGATACAACGGAACCTGCCGACGCGCCTGCGTCGTTGATCGAATTTGCCATGCGGAAATGCCCTAAGAAAAAGATAACGCGCGTTACCGATTTCGGGCGAATGCCCAAAAAACGTTGGTAAACACGGGGTTTGCCTTAAGACATCAATTCGCGCGTCGCATTGAACGGGCGTATCGGTTAGTTGAACAATCGTGATAGGTCAGTTTGTTCCTGTGCCGATTTGGGTCACGGGTGTTCCAGGCGTGCCGCCACTATTCTGGGGGTCGATGCCGAGCGTTGGATCAGGCGTAATCTCCACCAGGCTAGCCTCAATCAAAGCCCGGTACTCCCGCGGCGACATGCCAAATCGGGTGCGAAACGCGCGGCTAAGGTGTGGGGCGTCGCTGAACCCCAGCCGGTGGGCAATGTTGCCAATCGGCTCTGCCCGGCCCAGATCTGCCAGTGCGGCGCGTGCCCGCTCCAGCCGCTGGCGCGCAATGAAATTGTGGATGCCGCCTTCAACCTTGAAGGCCGCAAACAGCCGGGCGCGCGATGCGCCCAACGCCTTGCACAATTCGGCAATCGTGATTTTGCCGTCGCCCAGCCGCTGATCAATCTCCACGGCGGCGCGCTGCATCAACTGCTTTTCGGACGTAACGTGCGGAGCGGCTCGCGGTCGGACTTCGGCAAGCGCAATAGCAGCGAGCTCAAGGAAAACGCGGCCCAGCCGCTCGGCAGACGAAATGTCGATCCGGGGCAGGGCACGTCGCGCCATTTCGGCATGGGCGAACAGCATTTCCGCAGCAGCGGCAGGCACCACCAGCCCGTGAAGCTCGTGCAATGATCCAAATACCTGCTGGGCCAGCGGGCGTGCGATGATGATCGAATAGGTCGTGCTGGCGCTGGACACATGGACCGAAGGGCGGGCAAGATCATGAAAATGCAGCGTGCCGGATGGCTCATAAAACGGCCGTCCGTCCATATCGCCCTGGGCCAGGCCATCGACCATCAGGTTGATGATGATCGCATCAAAGTCAGATGATCGGATATCCTGTTGGCGCCGCTCCCAACGCATCGCGGTGATTGTGGCGAAGACATAGGTCACTTCACCGAGCTGCGCCGATTCAAAGTGAGCGTTGAACGGCTCGCTTGGTTCGGTGCGGTAAATCCGTTCGCGGCGCGGCCAATCGCGCAACAGCCACGCCCGATACCGCTCATCCGCCGGAAGATGGGCGGTCGAAAAGCGGAGCACTGGAATCGTGTCTGCCGGGTCTGGCCCCATCGCCGGAGATTCGCCATCGCCCATGCTCAACGGGTCCAAGAAGCAAAGTGGGGCGCGCGCGCCATGATGGGGCTGGCGCCGGTCGTTATGGTAACTGCGCGCAGCGATCTGGAACAAAAAGCTGACGAGAAATCTGGTGATGGATGGTGCGCAGGGGCTTGGTGGCTGGCACGGCGGGTCACTTCAACGCCGAAATGATGGGCAAATTTCAAAGACTGGGCACAGCCCATAAGCTAATCCAATTGTTACGCGACACACGACAGATGTGGTGACATTTCCACCACATCGCGGGGGTATTTTGGGGAAATGGCGTGCTCCCCCGAACCGCCCTATAACGACAGGCGACTAGCGCCAAACCAACGGCCGGAGCGATACGGTATTTCGATGCCATGACGCCGCTTTCGCTTCGCCGAGGCATCGTATCAACATCCCGAATGAAGCATTGTTCCGAAGCGATCTGCCGAACATCCTGCCTTGTCGACAAGCATGATCGAAACCGCAGAAATCGTTGCGGAATGCAATGGTATCAGCCGCGAGGCGCAAGATCGTTATGCGCTGAAAAGCCCAATATGCACCGCACCGGGCAGGCTTTGGGCAGGTTCGACAATGGAACCTTGCCGCTCGAAGCCACTTGGAAAGAGGTCGACAAGGCCACCGGAACGGTGTTCGAGGCGACCGTGATGGCCGATCGCGATGAATGTAATCGCTCCGAACCGACGTATGAATCGCCAGCTGGTCTGAAGGCTCTGCCCTCGGGCGGCACGACAATGGCTGAGGGCTAATCCGTTACGGCGGGCAATGCCAGCGAGCAATCGGACGGGGCCAGCGTCAGCCGGGCGTGCGCCCGATGAAATAGGCATCGGCCCGGTCTAGGCCTTGCTGCGTCTGCTCAAACGCCCTGGCCTGAAGGTCAGCGATATCGGGCTGTGGACGCTGGGCGCGTGCCCTACACGCCGCCGCGGCCGACCGATGCGCCACCGTCAACGAACAGCGTTTGGCCGGTGATAAACCCTGCTTCTTCAGACAGTAGGAAAGCGATTGCGGCGGCGATTTCTGCCGGGCGGCCGAAGCGGCGCATGGGCACGGCAGAAAGGTAACGTGCCTCACCCGCGCTGCCGACGGGGTTGTTCTGGCGGAACAATTCGGTCTCGGTCGGTCCGGGGGCTACCGCGTTGACGGTAATGCCCGTCTCGGCAAGCTCCGCCGCCCAACTGCGCGCAAAGCTGACCAGCGCGGCTTTGGCGGCCGCATAGGCCGTGCGTTCGGGCGCGCCGAGCACGACCAGGCTCGATACATTGACGATCCGGCCCCAGCCCCGCGCTTTCATGCCCGGCAGGATCGCCTGTGTGGCGGCAATCGCCGGGTGCAGGTTTACGCGCAGCACATCATCCAGCGCCTCCAGCGTGATATCGCCCAGGCGTTGCGGGCGGACGAGGCCGACATTGTTTACGACGCCATCGAAATCATGGTCCGATACGAGCCGCGCAAGCACCGACTGCGTGGCATCGCGATCAGCAAGGTCAAGCGCCACCAGCGTGCCCGGAAACGCGGGATCATTGGCCTGGCGAGCAATGCCGACCACATGGTGCCCCGTGGCCGCAAGGCATTCAGATAGCGCTCGGCCAATGCCTTTGCTGGCCCCGGTGATCAGGAAAGTGCGGCCTGCCATGATCATTCTCCTTGGTGATGGTTATGCCGCGATGGTCAGGCGTGCGCGGCGGATTGCGGGCAACATGTCGCTGGGCTCCGGGCGGCGCGTGTAATCGGGGTTTACCTCGGCATAGACGATCATCCCATCGGGGCTGATCACGAAACGGCCAGGCATCGGCAGGGTCCATGACGGATCGTCGTTGGTGACCGCCAGATCATTGCCGCGTGATTTGTACAGCGCGACCAGATAGTCGGGCAGCGCAAATCGCAGGCCGAATGCGGCGGCAACATCATTCTCCCGATCGGACAAAATTGGGAAGTCGAGGCCATTTTCGCGCATGGATTTGCGACTATTTGCACGGGTTTGGGGAGAAATGGCGACCAAATGCGCGCCTGCGGCAGTAAATTGCGGCAAACTGGCATGAAGTGCCTGCAATTCCATGTTGCAATAGGGGCACCATACGCCGCGATAGAAGCTGACGACCAGCGGGCCGCGTTCCAGCAGTTCAGCCGACGACACCAGCGTGCCATTGGGCGCGGCCAGCAAAAAATCGGGCGCTCGGTCGCCCGCCTTCAACGCGCGGGTTGCGGCACCGGATGCGACCAGCTCTGCCGTCGCGCGTGCCATGATCGGATGGATTTCCGGCGGCGCATTATAGGGCGGCTTGCCAGCGACGAAGTCAGCCTTGAAGGCGTCCAGGCGGTCTTGCAGGGTCATGGGGGTAATCCTTGTTGAAAAGCACGCGGGGATCAGGCCTGCGGGACCAGGGTTTCGATGCGGGCAATGGCGCGGGCAACGGCGGGCCGTGCCTCCATTTGGCGCACCCAGCGGGAGAGATTGGGCAGGCCGGTAATGTCGACCTCAGCAAAGGCGCGACGCCACAGCCAGCCGAAATGGGCGATATCGGCGATGGTGAACGCGTCTCCGGCGACAAAGGCGTGGCGGCCCAGCACATTGTCCAGCACACCAGCGGTGCGGGCCGCTTCCGCTTCAAACCGGGCGATGGCGATGGGCTGTGGTTCGGCGGCTTGTTTTTTAAAAAAACCTGCCTGCCCAAAGGCGGGGCTTAGGCCGGACGCGTGGAAGAATAATTGTTCGAACACGCGGGCGCGGTGCGCGCCAGATGCAGGCAGCAGCTTGCCGGTTTTTTCCGCCAGATACACCAGGATCGCAGCGGATTCCGTCAGCACCATTGGGCCATCAATCAGCACCGGCACCTTTGCATTGGGGTTCAGCGCGATGAAATCAGCCGCTTTTTGCTCCCCCTTGCGCACATTGATGCCGTGCAGCCTGTAATCGAGCCCGAGTTCTTCCAGCGCGATGGGAACCTTGACGCTGTTGGGTGTTGCGAATCCATAAACTTCGATCATCATCTCTACTCCGTTCAGCGGCGAAAGGCGCGCAGGGCAATTGGCGCGGCCGCGGCGAACACGGCTGCTGAAACGCTGCCGGTAATTTGCAGCGTCATCAGTGCATCGTTGAAAACCTGTCGCAGCATCGTCTTGCCCCTTGGTGCCAACCAGCGAACAATTCGCTGACTTGATGACAGGGGGATGCCCGTTTCTCACAAGACGAGGCAGACTGGCTGTGGCAATATCATCCATTCCAGGGGGGAATGACGATGGACCGATTCCAGGCGATGACCACTTTCATCCGCGTCGTGGATACCGGCTCCTTCTCCGCTGCGGCGCGCCAGATGAATGTCGGCCAGCCTGCGGTGTCAAAGATCGTGGCGCAGCTGGAGGAGCGGTTGGGCGTGCGCTTGTTAACGCGCACCACACGTGGCCTTTCCCCCACCGAAGCGGGGCAGCGCTTTTACGACCATGCCGGCCTATCACTGATGGAAGCCGACGAGGCTGATCTGGCCGCACGCGGTGCTGGCAAGGGGTTGACCGGGCAGCTTAGAATTTCCGCCGCAACCACATTTGCCCGGCTGCACGTGGTGCCAAAACTGCCCGGGTTTCTGGCCGAACACCCTGATCTGAACCTTGAGGTGATTTTGGATGACCGGGTGATCGATATGGTGCGCGAGGGCATTGATGTGTCGCTGCGCATGGGTGCGCTGCCCGATTCCACCGCGACTGCGCGAAAACTGGCGGCGGGCAGGCGATCAGTGCTGGCAACGCCGGCCTATCTTGCGCGGGCAGGCACCCCGCAAACGCCAGCCGAACTCGCGGGGCATGAGGCGGTGGTCTATACGCATTACGAAACGCCGGTATGGACTTTTCAGGGCGCAGCAGGCGGCGAAGCATCTGTTGCGGTGGGCGGCAGACTGCGCGTGAGTGCCGCCGAAGGCGTGCGCGCCGCCGTGCTCGCCGATATCGGCCTGACCGTGGCATCGGACTGGATGTTTTCGCCCGAACTGGAAAGCGGCGCGGTGGTGCGCGTGCTGGAAAACTGGGCTCTGCCCCCGCTCGGCCTATGGGCGCTGTTCCCCACTGGGCGGCTGGCAAGCACCAAGGCAAGGAGTTTTGCGGAATTTATGCTGGGCGCGATGCGGGGGTGAGGAGGCTGGTTACGAGCAAAGTCAGTCTTTCCAAAGCCGCCATACCGCTTTCGGGATTGCACAGCGACCCCGCTCATGGCCAGGTATGGGTGGTTAGCGGTCTGGCCGCTTTCGGGACCTCGCCTTGGAAAAGCCGACACCGAATGTGCGTCAAGGCGCATAAAATTTGCATCAGCGGTTCACGAGGTTTGCAGCCGGTTATTGGTATATGCAAAACTTGCGAGTTTTGCATCAAGAGCAGACATTTCTAACCTGCGGCTATGCAAGCGCCGATACTAACCTGACGCCGACATGGACCACCAAGGTTCCCATTGCCGCCCCCTTAACAAAGCTCAATGCTAGTTTTGCTCGCTTCATCATCAACCTCCAATTAGAGCATATTAATCGACGACGAAGAATCTGCAACAGCGCGAGCGCAGACCGGAAGCGCACCCGCATGAGATGATGCAAAACTTTTGACTATTGCATCATCGCAATGGCAGGTTTTGGGATTGAAAAGATCGGTTTGGAATGACCGACTTTAGGGCGCTTCCTGAATGTCGGGTTTCGGGTAACGAACGTTGGACAGCCGCCATTCAACGCCCGAGCAGGGTAGTGTCGGCGTCTGGAAAAACGAGTCATTCGACATGCCGATTGGACACGGCAACGACGACCCACAATTTGCCATTCGCCGACAAGGCTAACCGCCACTCCCCACTTATCGCTCTGCAAACGGATAATCTGTATATCCATCGCCACCGCCTGAATAAATTCGCTCAGCATTGAGCGGGTTCATCGGCAAATTCTCTGCCAGACGCCTTGGCAGATCGGGGTTGGCGATGAACAGGCGGCCGAAGGAGGCGGCGTCGATGTCGCCTGCGGTCAGCGCGGCGCGGGCGCGCTCGCCGGTGTAGCTGCCATTGGCGATATAGTTGCCACCAAATGCCTTGCGCACGATTTGCGGGTCGACGATCCGGTCAAACGGGTCGCCGCGCGGGTTGCTGGGCTCTACGCAGTGGAGATAGGCCATGCCGCGCTTGCCGAGTTGTTCTGCGAGATAGCCGAACAGCGGCGCGGGGTTGCTGTCGCTCATCCCCTGAATGGTGAGCGAGGGCGACAGGCGGATACCGACACGCTCGCCACCCCACACACCGATCACCGCATCAGTGACTTCCAGCGTTAGCCGGGCGCGGTTTTCAACGCTGCCGCCATAGGCATCGGTGCGGTGGTTGGTGCCATCACGCAGGAATTGATCGAGCAGATAGGCGTTGGCGCTATGCACCTCCACCCCGTCGAACCCGGCGGCCTTGGCGTTGATCGCGGCACGGCGGTAATCCTCCACAATGCCGGGTATTTCGCTCAACGCCAGCGCGCGCGGCACGACGAAATCCTGCGGACCCTCATAGGTAAAGGCGTGCCCCTCCAGCCCCACGGCGCTGGGCGCGACGGGCAGCTGGCCGTTTGGCTGGAGCGAGGGGTGGGATAGCCGCCCGACGTGCCACAGCTGCAACATCATCCGCCCGCCTGCGGCATGGACCGCGTTTGTTACGCCGCGCCAGCCATCGACCTGGGCCTGGCTGTAGATGCCGGGCGCGCCTGCATAGCCCTTGCCCTGCGGCGAGATGTGCGTGGCTTCGGAAATGATCAGCCCGGCGGTCGCGCGCTGGACATAATAAGTCTGCTGCAGTTCGTGCGGGGCATCTTCTGCATTGGCGCGGGTGCGGGTGAGCGGGGCCATGACGATGCGGTTAGGGGCGTCAATCGCGCCGTACCGGATCGGCTGGAACAGGGGATCGTTGGTCATGATGATTATCCTTTGACTGGAACAAGCGGACGGGCGGGGGTGAAAAGCGGGCGAACCAGCCCGATGGCGGTGACCAGGCCGAGCGACGCCATCGCGGCCCCGGTCCATTCGTAAAAACTGGGCATTGCCCCTGTAACGATCATGCCCACGATCAGCGTGGCGGCGGGGACGATGGCGGGGAACAGCCCGGCCTTTGCCGCGCCCAGATGGCGCACCGCGACACCAAAGGCGATCACCGCGACCACGCCGGACAGGGCACCCTGAACGATGATTTGCGCCGCCAGCGTGCCAAGGGGCAGCGCGGCAATCCGGCTGAAATCACCCCAGATCAGCGTGGCGGGCACCACCACGATCGCAGAGACGATCGACACAGCGGCGGTGACGGCGAGCGCGCCGAGTTCCCAGCGCTTGATGAGGATGGTGAAGCCGGTCCAGCTAAGCCCCGCTGCGACGAACAACAGATCGCCGATCCACACATGGCCGCTGCCCATCCTGCTTGCATGACTGGCGATGACGACAAGTCCGGCGATGATCATGCCAACGCCGATCAGCTTGTCGCGCGTCAGGCGTTCCTTCAGCAGGATCGCGGCTGCCATCATCGACGCCAGCGTTACCGTGGAGGGCTGAATAACCGCGCCGTGCGCGAGCGGCGCAAAGATATAGCCACCGGTGCCCAGCAGGATGAAGGGCGGCCCGGCGAGCAGCATCAAGATGGTGGCACGCCGCCACCCAACGCCGCCAAGCGTGCGCGGGTTATGGCGGGCCAGCCAGGGGAGCATGATCGCGGCGGCGGTGCCGAAGCGCAACAGCACGAAATCCTGGGGCGCAAGCCCGTGGCTTGTCCCTGATTTGGCAAAAACCAGATAGGTTGCCCAGATGATCGCTGCAGCAATGCCAGCAGCAATGCCTTTGGCGGCGGGGCCTTTGGCGGCGGGCGACGTGAAAAAAGAAGCCCCGCCGTTCTGCGCACCCTTGGGGGAAGTGGTCGCAATCATGGCGGGGCTCCAGGATTTGGCCCGACGCGCGAAAGGG
>JAKFUX010000031.1:0-61196 GCA_021732465.1 Sphingomonas sp. | reverse complement strand
ATACCCCAGCGGGGCCGATTCCTATACTGGCATAGTGCGATTCTGGCGGGAATTTGTGTATGGGAACTACGATCCCCTGCTGATCTATTGTTATCAAGGTTTCGCTATCGGGCATTTGATTGCTGTTCCGTGCACCTACCCCCGCACCGCCAACGCCCCCAGTATCGCCGCCGTCAGCAGCGCGAAGACTTGCACCGTTGGCCAGTCGATCATGCTGACGGCATCGGGATCATCGCGGCGGGCGCGGCGCCAGTCGCGCCAGCCGCTGAGCAATGCGACCGCGATGGCCAGCCCGACACCGGCCCAAAGCCCTGCTTGCATCATTCCCCCCGGCGCGGCAAAAAGCGGCTCGTCTGCACCCAACACCCCCCTGTGTACTTAAGGAGCCGTCATGCGCCACCCCTATCTGATCGCGACCGTTGCCGTCACCAGCCTGGCGCTGGCAGGCGGTGCGATTGCCGCTGCCTCCGCCCCGACCCCTTCGCCTGCGTTGCTGGCGGCTGTTAACGCGCCCAGCCGCACGCCTGCCAATCTGGCACGCGATGCGCACCGCCACCCCGCCCAGACGCTCAGCTTTTTCGGGGTGAAGCCGAACCAGACGGTCGTTGAAATCTGGCCATCGGGCGGCTGGTACACTGAAATTCTGGCCCCCTATGTGACCAAGGGCACGCTGTATGCGGCAACCCCGTCGGTCGGATCGCGCAAGGGCGTTATGGCGCTGCAAGCCGCCAAGCCCGATGTGTACGGCAAGATCAAATTCGCCACCTTCCCCACCACAGACGCCACCGCCGCCGTCCCGGCGGGCACTGCCGATGTCGTGTTGACGTTTCGCAACGTCCATAACTGGAGCTTTGGCGCAACTGACCAAACACAGGCGGCATTTGACCAGATGTATGCCATGCTGAAGCCCGGTGGCACGCTAGGCGTGGTCGAGCATCATCTGCCGGAAAATGCGGTGGGAATTACCGAGGCGAAGAGCGGTTATATGAAGCGTTCGTCGGTGATCGGTTTTGCAACCAAGGCCGGGTTTAAGCTGGTGGCCGAAAGCGCCATCAACGCCAACCCCAAGGACACGCATGATTACCCCAAGGGCGTCTGGACGCTGCCACCCAACTTCGCGGAAAAAGAAGTGGGCCGGGAAAAATACATCGCGATTGGCGAAAGCGACCGGATGACGCTGAAATTTGTAAAGCCCAAGAAATAGGCACCTACTACCCCCCCGGCCGGCTTAGCCAGCCGGGGGTGTGCTGCCCTGTTTCTTGTAAACGACCCCTGCACGCATCACGAAGCCAACCTGCTTCAAAATACGCACATTGGCCAGCGGGTCGCTGACGACCGCAATCATGTCCGCGCTTTTGCCGGGTTCAATACTGCCGACGTCGCTGGCAATGCCCAACAATGAAGAATGATCGTGCTAGGGCCGCGCATCGCCTTGCCAAGCCGGTCAAGCAGATGGCCGGCATGGACATAAACGAGCTGATCGGTGCCACCCGGCGCTGGCTGGGACGCAATCGACACAGGCGTTACGATTGCCATGGTGGTGACCATCGCCATCACCATCAATTTCATGATTATTTGCCCCCCCGCATCGCCGGTCTGCAGGAGGGGTTGATCAGCCTAGTTTTTCAACCTTGGCCTGCAATTCTGCAAGCTGAGATTTCAGCGCGGCAATTTCGTCATCCTTGCGCGCGGCGGTGTCTGGTGCGCCGCCGGGCTTGAACGCAGCGGTTGCTGCTTCGAACATAGCGATGTTGCGCTTAGCGATTTCCGCGAAAGGTGAATGCGCAAACGCGCCCTCTACCGCTGATTTGAACTGCGCCTGATTGCGCCGAAAACCGTCCATCGATGCTTCCAGATAGCCGGGGACCATCGATTGCATTGAATCGCCATACATTGAGATCAGCTGGCGCAGGAAATTTACCGGCAGCATCGTCTGTCCGCGCGATTCCTCTTCCATGATGATCTGGGTCAGCACATTATGCGTAATGTCTTCATCGGTTTTGGCATCGACCACCTTGAACTCACGACCCTCCCGCGTCATCGCGGCCAGATGTTCCAGCGTAATGTAGGACGAAGTTTCGGTATTATAGAGCCGCCGATTGGCGTATTTTTTGATGATAACGATGCCGTCATCAGAAGCGGTCTTTTTCATGGGAGATCCCCCGAGGGTGTGTAAAAACCCTGTAACACCGTTTCATGCCGCGCCGCAACACGGGCCGCGACCGCTGCCGCTGTTCCTGGAAATGCTGCGCACACAAACTGCACAATCGCCCGAACGCCGCAGTGCAGCATTGGCCGGCCTAACCGCATATCAGCAGGCCGATCGTGGTCCGCGCAGGCGGTTGGGCGGGATTCGGCATCGGCGCGGGCGGGCGATGCTGCGCGACTATGGCGGCACGGGGCGGCCGGTGGTGGTGGTACCATCGTTGATCAACCCGCCTTTCATCGTCGATCTTACCCGGCAGAAATCGCTGCTGCGCTGGCTGGCCGCGCAGGGCCATCATGTCTGGCTGGTCGATTGGGGCACGCCCAATGCCGCCGCACGCGCGATGGACCTTGGCGACCATGTAACGAAATTATTGCTGCCACTGATCGCCAAACTGCCCGAACCGCCGATACTGATCGGCTATTGCCTGGGCGGTACGATTGCGGCGGCGGCGGCGTGCTTGGCCCCGGTTGCTGGTCTGGCGATGATTGCCGCGCCGTGGCACTTTAGCGGCTTTGATGCGGTCGCGCGCAGCCGGATCGCAGCACTATGGGCAGCCGCCAAGCCTGCGTGCACGGCAATGGGGCTGGTGCCGATGGAGGTGCTGCAATCCGGCTTCTGGCAGCTCGACCCGGCGCGCACGATCGCCAAATATGAAGCATTCGCCGCGATGCCGCCGGGCAGCGCTGACGCGCGCAGCTTTGTGGCGCTGGAGGATTGGGCAAATGCGGGCGCGCCATTGCCCTATGCTGCAGCGGCACAAATGTTTGAAGGGCTGTTTGCCGACGATATCACGGGCACTGGCCAGTGGCTGGTCGACGGAACGCCGATTGCGCTGCACCGCCTGCCCTGCCCTTGCGTCGATTTCGTCTCGCTCCATGACCGGATTGTGCCCGCCGCCAGCGCTGCGGGATTTGCTGATCGCCATGAATTGGCAGCGGGGCATGTCGGCATGATTGTCGGACGCGGCGCGCAGGTGCAATTATGGTCGCCACTCAACGACTGGATTAGCCGCCTGCCGGGCGCTAGATAGCGACCGAACCTTTCCGCCGCAGGAGTTTGCCATGATCGATATCGTCATCACCGCCGCCAAGCGCACCCCGGTTGGCAGCTTTATGGGTGCTTTTGGCGCAACGCCAGCACATGTGCTGGGGCAGGTGGCGATTGAGGCAGCGTTGGCGCAGGCGGGGGTTACCGGTGCTGAAGTGTCTGAGGTGATCCTGGGCCAGGTGTTGACCGCCGCCCAAGGCCAGAACCCGGCTCGTCAGGCCGCAATGGCAGCCGGTGTTCCAAAGGAGATTCCGGCGTGGAGCGTGAACCAGGTATGCGGATCGGGCCTGCGTGCGGTTGCGCTGGCGGCGCAGGCGATCCTGGCGGGTGATGCGACGATTGTGGTCGCCGGCGGACAGGAATCGATGTCGCTGGCCCCGCACGCGCAGTTCCTGCGCGGCGGGCAGAAAATGGGCGATCTCCAATTGATCGACACGATGATCAAGGACGGGCTGATCGATGTGTTCAACGGCTATCATATGGGCATCACCGCCGAAAACCTGGCTGAGAAATATCAGGTAACGCGCGAGGCGCAGGATGAATTCTCCGTCGCATCGCAAAACAAGGCAGAAGCCGCCCGCGCCGCCGGACGCTTCAAAGATGAAATCGCCGCCGTGACGATCAAGGGCCGCAAGGGCGATACAATCGTGTCCGACGATGAATATATCCGCACTGGTGTGACGGTCGACAGCGTTTCGGGCGTGAAGCCTGCCTTCAAGAAGGACGGCACCGTTACTGCCGCCAATGCCAGCGGGTTGAACGACGGTGCTGCCGCGCTCGTCATCATGAGCCGCGCGGAAGCCGAACGGCGCGGTTCGCCCATTCTCGCGCGGATCGCCAGTTGGGCTTCAGCAGGCGTTGATCCTTCCATCATGGGCATTGGCCCCGTTCCCGCCACGCGCCGGGCGCTGGAAAAGGCAGGTTGGGCAATCGGCGACCTGGACCTGATCGAATCGAACGAAGCCTTTGCCGCACAGGCGCTGTCAGTGAACAAGGAGCTTGGCTGGGATGCGGCGCGCATCAACGTCAACGGCGGCGCAATCGCCATTGGCCACCCGATCGGCGCATCAGGCGCGCGCGTGCTGACAACCCTGCTCTACGAAATGGGTCGTCGCGACGCGAAAAAGGGGCTGGCGACGCTGTGCATCGGCGGTGGCATGGGCATCGCACTGTGCGTTGAGCGGTAACAGGCCGAAACTACCCGCCTTTTGAACCCGGCCTGTGAGGCCGGCCTGTAAGATTGTTTCACAGCGACCATAGCCCCCGCCAGATTTGATCGTCGTGCGGCGGGGGGTGTGTTCGATACACAAAATGCGTGGCAATAATGCCACATGCTGCACCGAAACTTAACGTAGTTGTCAGCAAATGTTCATATTCACCTTGCTCCGGCGGCTCCGTCCCGTTTGTATGGGATTTCAGGGCACTAATGCTCAAGAATCAAGATGGAGCACATCGATGAAGATGAAGCAGCTTTTGGGCGCCACCGCGCTCGTTGGCATTTTGGCTGGTTTTCCAATGGCAGCGTCCGCGCAAACGGCGCCCGCTGCTAAGAAAGCGCCAGCACCAGAAGATGACGCCGCCAAGGATGAAGCTGCGATTACTGTCACCGGTTCGCGCATCGCGCGGCCTGAATATTCGGGCACTATCCCTGGCGTGCAGATCTCCGGCGAATTCATTCAAGAGCGCGGCTTTACCAGCGTACTCGAAGCGCTGAACGATCAGCCACTGATCGGCCCCGGCGCCAGCCCGAACGGGACCAATGGCGGCCAGACCGCCAGTCTGGGTGCTTCCTTTGTCGATCTGCTCGATCTTGGCACCAACCGCACGCTGACGCTGGTCAATGGCCGTCGCTTTGTGTCGGGCAATGCCGCTTCGTTGTTCGTGCAGGGCAACACCACGGGCGGCCAGGTCGATTTGAATTCGATCCCCAGCACGCTCGTTGAGCGGATTGACGTGCTCACTGTCGGTGGTGCGGCGGCTTACGGGTCGGATGCCATCTCAGGCGTTGTGAACGTGATCCTGAAGGACAAATATGAGGGCAATGAATTCGGCGCCCTTGCTGGCGTTTCCGAGCGGGGCGATTTGGCGCGTTATCAGATTCGCGGCATTGTTGGGCGCAACCTGATGGACGGTCGCCTGAACGTCGTTGCTTCAGGCGAATATACCCGAGAAGAAGGGCTTCAAGGCGACTCGCGCGAATTTTTGCTTCGCCGTGGCAACACGATCAACAACTTTCAGAACGGTGCAAACCGCAACCCCGCGTTCACCCCGGCAATCATTGACGTCACGGCTTCGAACAATGGCGCATTCCTGCGCAACTCAGACGATGGCGTTGCGTCCACTGCGTTCGGGTTCGGGCTTGTTAACAACTCGCTCAGCTTTAACGGTACAATCCTGAATTTGAATTCACAGCCTACGGCGACGCCCTACGTTGCCAATGCGCAGAACTTCATTTCGTTCCAGAATGGTATTACGCCAACAGCAGGGGCGGGTTCGGCGTTTTTCAACACCGCCACCCAGCTCGTTAATGGTTTGCCGGGCGTCGCTCTCACCATTGGCGCGGTCAGTGGTAACGGCCGCAATGGGCGCGCCACCGCGATTTCCAATTTGCCCATCACTACTTTTGCGCCAACCGCATTACCAGCCGGTGTAACTGCCGCTCAGGTTTTTACCCAGTTCGGTATCACCCCACCCGCGGGATCGAACGCCGCGCAGCAGAGCTTGCTGGCAATTAACGTGCTGCAGGCAAACCGCCCAACGCAGCGCGAATTCTTTAACGCAAACCCCAACACGCCGATCAACTATTTCATCGGTACGTTCATTCCGGGCGTTCCCCGGATTGCCAACACGGACACAACACTGGTGACGGTTGCCGGTGTGCAGGTGCCGATTAATCAGGTTCTGCCATTTGTGGCCGTTCCGTTGGAATTCAATCCAGACGGCTCTATTCGCCAATTTACCGCAACAACGCTTCGTCCCGGTCAGGCAGGCACATTCGCTCAAGCGCCAGGTTCTGAAAGCGGCTTTGCGCGGGCTCTGGAAAATAACACCCTTCGCGCGCAGCAAGATCGTTTGATTTTCAATCTGAACGCTAGTTTTGAACTGACGCCTGATATTACGCTGTTCACAGAAAATCTGTATTCCCGCACTGAATCCATCGCTTTGCGGCAATCGCCCAGCCAAAATTTCCTGTCGACTGGCGCGGAAAACTCGGCGCTGAATATCAATGTGAATAATCCGTTTCTGACGGCCGGAAACCTCGCATCGCTCAGCGCGGTTGGCATTGGCACCGGCGTTGGGCAGGTGCAGAACTTCGCTCTCACTCGCCAGAACCAGGATATCTTTGGCGACAACCCCAGCCGCAACCTGGTGAACACGTATCGCTTGGTCGTCGGTGCCCGCTCAAAGTTCCAATTCCTCGGTAATGACTGGAACGCTGAAGTCTCCGCCACCTATGGTCGCGCTCAACAAACAACGACCACGACCAGCATCAAGGATATCGAATATCAGTTGGCGCTGGACGTCGTCCGCGACTCGACCGGCACGATTCGCTGCCGTTCGCAGTTGTTCCCAAATCAGTATCTTGGGCGCACGCCCACGGGCACGGTTTCGAACTTTACCCGTTTGCCTGGTGCGGACGGCATCCCAACTGACATTGTTGTCACGCCAACGATCACCCAAGCCCAGATTGGCGGGTGTCAGCCGCTCAATCCGTTCGGCTTTAACCAGATGTCGAATGCGTCAAAGGCCTATGTCCGTCAGGATGTGACCTTCAACAACACGTCAACGCAGACATTCATTCAGGGCTTCGTCGGCGGCGGCGTATTTGATCTGCCGGCTGGCCTGTTCTCGATCAACGCCTCTGCCGAATACCGTCATGAATCGCTGAACTTCTTTGCGGATGATCTGACGCTTCTGGGGCGCGGCCGTTCGGCACCGTCGGCAACCACCGTCGGCAGCATTTCGGTGATAGAAGGTGGCGTCGAGGCGCGCGTGCCGGTGTTCGGCGACAACTTCCTGTCGTTCCTTGGTAATCTCGAACTCAACCCGGCGTTCCGTGTGTCACGGCAAAACGGTTCGTCCACCACGTTCCGTAACCTAGCCGGTACCTTGATCACCCCAAGCTCACAGGGCGATCCGTCGGTAATTTACTCGATCCCCGGCACGTGGACGCCAATTCCTGCGCTCGATCTTACCTTGCGCGGCAACTATACCCAGTCAATTCGCCAGCCTTCTGTGGTTGAATTGTTCCTGGGTACCCAGCCCGCATTTGCAGTGGCTAACGATCCCTGCGGCCCTGCGAACATTGATAACGGTACGTCGGCGGTACAACGGCGCGCGAACTGTCGCACGGCGCTGATATCGCTTGGTATTGCGGCAAATGCCGGTGCTGCAGATACGTTTCTTGCGACCTATATTCCAAACAACGTCTCGCTGCCTGGTTCGTTCTCGGGTGCGCCCGGCCTGAGCCCAGAGCGTGCGACAAGCTGGACGGCAGGCGCAATCTGGACTCCGCGGTACATCCCCGGCCTGTCGGTGTCGTTGGATTATATCAATGTGGACTTGGCTAACATCATTCAGCCAACCAACCTTACACAGGCGTTGAACTTCTGCTTCGACAGCCGGACTTTCCCGGACACCTCAGCGCAGACCGGTTCAAACGCATGTAATTTCTTTACACGTAACGCCGCTGACTTTCAGGTTGCTCCCGGTTTTGCATCGGGCTTCGTCAACCTGTCGGCAACTCAGCTTCGTTCGTTCAACATAGCGGGTAGTTACCGCTTTGATTTGCCGAAGGAACTCGGCAAGATGACGCTTCGGACCAACGTTTACAAACTTGTTACCTACGCCGAGTCCGCGAACGGAACCTTCTCTGACGTGATCAATTCGGCTGGCACTTTTGCCCGTCCGGAGTGGGAAGTTCAGACGACGGTGCGGTATCAAAAGGGTAGCTTCTTTACTCAGGGCACCTGGAACTGGCAGGATCGTACGCGCTTCTTCTCGAATGGCGCACCTGCAACAATTGAAGTCGTTCCAGCTATTTTCCGCCCATCGATCAATACTTTTGACATTGTCATCGGTGCTGACGTGAACGACAAATTCCGTATTCAGTTCAACATTCTGAATGCGACTGACCAAACAACGCTGGGCAGCGACTTCCAGCTCGCATCGGGCACGATTGCTGACAATTTCGGCCGCCGTTTCCAGCTATCGATCACGTCACGTTTCTGATCGGACGCGAAACTAGAATAATTGGGGCCGCTCGAGTGATCGAGTGGCCCCTTTTTTTGGCCTGCGATATGTGCAGGAAAGCCCGGCTGTCAGCGGCTGAGGCTCAACCCCAAACGCGGTCGAAACGCTGCCCAAGGCCGGTCAGCAATTCATATTGCGACATGCCGGACATGGCCGCCGCGGCGGGCAGCGCATAATCAATTGTTACCCAGTCACCCTCGCCCAGATCAGGGGCTGCGCCAGTATCGATAGCCACCAAATCCATTGATACCCGGCCCAGCACGGGCAGCACCGCATCGCCGATCCGCGCGGCGCCGACACCTGAGAATCCGCGCCAATAGCCGTCTGCATAGCCGATATTGATAATCGCCACGTCCATCGCGGCAGGCGCGGTGAAGGTCGCGTTATAGCCAATCGAGGCCCCGGCGGGCACGCGGCGGCGTTGCAGCACCTGCGCCTGAGGCATCACGACCTGGCGGATACCGGCAAGTTCCGCGCGCGGTACGCCGCCGTAGAGCGCCAGTCCTGGCCGGGTTACATCAAAGGCGTAATCGCGCCCCAGGGCGATGCCCGCCGAATTGGCAAGGCTGAACCGCAACGCGCCAACCCGCCCCTTTAGCGGCGCAAATGCGGCAAGCTGCGCAGCGTTCATCGCCACATCTTCATCAGCGCAGGCCAAATGGCTCATCAATGTGTCGATTTCCAGCCCGTCCAACGCACCCGACAGCGCTTCATCAACGGACAGGCCCAGCCGGTTCATGCCGGTATCGACCATCACATCGCAAAGCCCCCCGCCCATCGCCCGCCACCGCGCCACCTGGGGCAGGCTGTTCAGCACAGGGCGGGCAATGCCGGCTTGCGCCGCTGCCTGATCCTCAGCGCGCAACCCGTGCAGCACCGACAGCGACAGGCCAAGCGGCGCGAGGGCCGCCGCCTCTGCCCAAGTGGCCACAAAAAAGTCACGGCACCCGGCACCGGCCAACCGCGTTGCCACCGCAGTCGCCCCCAAACCATAGCCATCCGCCTTAATCGCAGCCCCGCAGGCAGCATGCCAGCTCAGCTTGGCAAGCAGCCGCCAGTTATCGGTCAGGGCAGCGCCATCAAGGCGCAGGCGGAGCGGAGCAGCGGTCATCACCAGCGGCGTTACAAGTGGCAGCCGCACAGCACCAGTCCCGTTGGTGGCATCACCGCCGGGGGGATGCCGCCAGATCAGCCTTTTCATCGCGCAGCCAGATGAGCGTGACGATCAACGCCATCGCCACCACTGCCATTGTGTACCACAATCCGCCGTAAGGATTGCCCGATCGCGCGACGATATACTGGCTGATGAACGGCAGAAAACCGCCGAAATACCCCGTGCCGATGTGATAGGGGATCGACATGGAGCTATAGCGGATGCGCGGGGGAAACATCTCCGCCAGCAACGCCGCGACGGGGCCATAAGTCACGCCGGATAGCGCGCTGAGCAGGATGATCGCGGCCAGAATAATCACGATATTCCCAGCCGAGGGAACGACCTTGTCCAGATTATAGCCATTAGCGATCAACGCGGCGTCGATCCGGGCAGGGCTGTCATCGGCCACCGTGGCGCCGCCAACGGTGATAACCGTCACCGGCGCGGTGACGGTGGTATAGGTGACGCCCTTTTTCGACAGATAATCAAGCACGCGGCCGCATTCATCGGCCTGTTCCTTGGCAAAGGGGCTGTATTTGCATTCGGGGCCAGACACGACCACGGGCGCACGACGCGCTGCCTCTGCCAGCCCCGGATTGGCGGCGGCGCCCATCACCCAGAATATCGGGAACAGCATCACCAATGTCAGCGCATAGCCGATCACGATCGGCAGCTTGCGACCCACCCGGTCTGACAGCCACCCAAACAACACGAACCAGAACAGCCCGGCTGCCGCACCCGCCCCCACGATCAGCTGCGCCGTCGTTTCCTCCACCCGCATCGTCGTCTGCAAGAACGAAAGGACGGTAAACATCGCGGTGTACCAAATCACCGTCAGCCCAGCGGCGATGCCAAACAGCGCGACGAACAATCGCCGTAAATTGCCGGGATAGGTAAAGCTTTCGATAAACGGGTTCGCCGCGGTTTCGCCCGCTGCCTTCATCTGCTTGAAAACAGGGCTTTCCGACAGTTTCAGGCGCATCCACAGCGACACGGCCAGCAGCACCAGCGAGAACAGGAACGGCAGCCGCCACGCCCAGCTATCCCATGCTTGCGGCGTTACTGCGGACTTGGCGGCGAGCACGACGGCAATCGACAGGATGAACCCGCCCGCGACGCTTGCCTGGATAAAGCTGGTATAATAACCGCTGCGCCCCGCAGGCGCGTGTTCGGCCACATAGATCGCCGCGCCGCCATATTCGCCGCCCAGCGCCAACCCTTGCAGGATGCGCAGGAAGATGATGATTGCAGGCGCTGCCAGCCCGATTGCCTCTGTCGACGGTACCAGCCCCACACCGGCGGTCGCCACGCCCATCAGCGTGATCGTGACGAGGAAGGTGTATTTGCGCCCGAGCCGATCCCCCAGAAACCCGAAAAGCACCGCCCCAAGCGGCCGAAATCCAAAGCCGATCGCAAAGCCTGCCCAGGCGAGCAGCGTCTGCACAGTTTCATTGCCCGCGGGAAAGAAGGTGCGACCAATGATGCCGCTGGCCGCCAGCGTGCCGTAGATGAAAAAATCATACCATTCGAAGATCGTGCCCAGCGACGATGCAGTGATGACGAGCTGGATATCTTTGCGGCTGGGTGCGGTTGCCCCAATTGCCGCTTCCGCTGCCCCATTCATCGCCATCATCTCTCCCCCGAGCATTGCCTGTTGGCGTTATGCGTAAACGGTTTGCGCAAGGGGGCAATAGTTTGGCGGCAGATCGCACCAATGCGGCATCAACTTGGCCGCGCATCTCCAGCGGCCAGCATTTTGATAATGCCCGAAAAATCAAGGCCACCCTGGCCCTGATCGGCAAACAGCTGATAGAGTTCAGCCGCACGTTCGCCCATTGGCGTCGCTGCATCGGCTCCCTGCGCCGCCTGCCGCGCCAGCTTCAAGTCCTTGAGCATCAGCGCAACGGCAAAGCCGCCCTGATAGTCATGGTCAGCCGGGGTTTGCGGGCCAATGCCGGGGACCGGGCAATAGCTGGTCATCGACCAGTTCTGGCCGGATGAAACGCTGGAAATATCAAAGAATTTCTGCGCGCTGAGCCCAAGCTTGTCGGCCAACAGAAACGCCTCGCACGTCGCTATCATCGATGCGCCAAGCAGCATGTTGTTGCAGATTTTGGCGGCCTGCCCGGCACCATTATCGCCCGCATGGATCACCGCCTTGCCCATTGCCGCCAGCACCACTTCGGCACGATCAAAACCGGCTTCGCTGCCGCCAACCATGAAGGTCAGGCTACCCGCATTTGCCGCGGCAATCCCGCCTGATACCGGCGCGTCGACCGCGACCAAACCCTTTGCATGCGCCGCTTCGGCAACCCGCTTGGCGGTGGCGACATCGATCGTCGAGCAATCGATCAACAGCGTGTTCGGCGATGCAGCGGGAAACACCTCGTCCAGGCACACCATCTCCACATGGCTACCGGCGGGCAACATTGTCACCACCACCGCCGCGCCTTCCACCGCCGCCGCAGCGCTGGCAACCGGCAAGCAACCCGCCGCCCGGGCGCGATCCAGCGCATCAGGCGACACATCAAACGCGCGCACGTCGTGCCCCGCCTTGGCCAGATTCGCTGCCATGCCGCCGCCCATGTTGCCCAGGCCGATAAACGCGATGCTCGTCATGTTATTTCCCCGTCCAAACGCCCGCGCGCTTTTCCACAAAGGCCGCCATACCCTCTTTCTGGTCCGCTGTACCAAACAAGCCATGGAACAACCGGCGTTCAAAAAGGATGCCCTGCGTCAAGCCCGTTTCAAACGCGGTATTGACCATTTCCTTGTTCGCCTTGACCGCAAGCGGGGCCATTGCGGCAATCGTTGCCGCAGTCTTTACCGCTTCGTCGATCAGATCGGCGGCAGGGATGACGCGGCTGACCAGGCCGGCACGCTCGGCCTCGGCGGCGTCCATCATCCGGCCCGTCAGGCACATTTCCATTGCCTTGGCCTTGCCGACGGCGCGGGCCAGCCGCTGCGATCCGCCCATGCCGGGGGAAACGGCGAGCTTGATTTCAGGTTGGCCAAACTTGGCGGTGTCAGCGGCCAGGATGAAATCGCACATCATCGCCACCTCGCATCCGCCCCCCAGCGCATAGCCGGCCACGGCGGCGATAATCGGCTTGCGGGTGGCGGTGACGCGGTCATAGCCAGCGAAGTGATTAGTGCCGAACATTTCGGCAAAGCCCATCGCCTGCATTTCCTTGATGTCCGCGCCTGCCGCGAACGCCTTTTCACTGCCGGTCAGCACGGCGCATCCCTGCGACGCATCAGCATCAAATGCCTCCAGCGCGGCGATCAATTCTGCGAGCACCTGGCTGTTGAGCGCGTTTAGCGCCTGCGGACGGTTCAGCGTGATCAGTGTGACTGCACCGCGCTGTTCGACGAGGAGGGTTTCGTAATCTGGCATTGTTCCTGTTCCTTCTTCCGTCACCCTGAACTCGTTTCAGGGTCCACCGCGCCAAACCACCCGCCGCCAATGTTGCACGGTGGATGCTGAAACAAGTTCAGCATGACGGCGGTGGTTAGTGGGGCGTCCAGGCCTCGTCGTCAGGCAAGGGCGCGAAAATCTGGTTGATCAGGTGATCGCTGACCTCCTCAGGCGTGGCGGGGTTCCAGCGCGGCGCATTATCCTTGTCGATAATCACCGCGCGAACGCCCTCGATAAAGTCATGGCGCTGCACAACGCGGCAGCCAACGGCATATTCCTGGCGCATTTCGGCAGCAAAATCGCGCATTTGTGCCCCTTCGTGCAGCAAACGGAGCGAAACTTTCATTGTTTGCGGCGATTTGGTCAAAAGAAGCGCGCTTTGCGCACGCGCCCAATCAGATGGATCAGCGGCGAGGGCTGCGAACACAGTTTCGAGCGTATCGGCGGCGAACAGACGATCAATCGCGGGCTGGTGGACAAGAATTTTTGCCGCTGGCGGTGCGACGGACAGATCAGCGAGAATGGCCGCGATCGCCGCCGGATCTGCAACGATCCGCGCCTTTGCCTCATCAAGCGCGGCGGCGGGCAGATAATGGGTGGCGAGCCCCAGCGCCAAACACTCCGCCCCGTCGAGCCGGTGCCCGGTCAGCGCCAGAAACTGCCCCATCCGCCCCGGCAAGCGGGAAAGATACCAGCCACCGCCCACATCGGGGAACAGGCCGATCCCGGTTTCGGGCATCGCCAGCCGGGTGTTTTCTGTCGCGACGCGGTATCGGCAGGGCAGCGATATGCCAACGCCACCGCCCATCGTTATCCCGTCCATAAAGGCAACCACTGGCTTCACATAAGTGAACAGCTTGTGGTTCATCTGATATTCGGTGTGGAAGAACTGCCGCGCCTCAACCCCGTCCGCCGCGCCGCTCTCCGCGAGCATGCGAATATCGCCGCCCGCACAAAAGCCGCGCGATTTTTTTGGGTCGCCGTCCGGCGAGGCAGCGTGATCGATCAAAACCGCCTCAATCTGCGTATCGACCCGCCAGCTTTCCAACGCCGCCAGCATCGCCGCGCACATTGGCGTGTTCAGCGCGTGGATCGCGGCGGGGCGGTTCAGCCGAATCCGGCCGGTACGGCCTTGCACTTCGGCGATCACATCATGGGTCACAACGATTACTCCCGCGCATCACCTCTGGGTCCTCTGCGCAGAGACAACGGATTCTGTCCGGCTTTCATCAGCCTCAATCACATCCCAGCGATTGCCATAAACGTCAGCGAGCACCACGATCCGTCCATATGGCTCGTGCCGCTCTGGTTCCAGCAAGGTGATGCCGCGCGCCAACCAGTTTGACACATCAGTGTCGAAATCATGGGTTTTGAGGAAAAACGACACCAGCCCGCCGGTCTGCCGCCCGATTACCGCCGTCTGTTCAGGGCAATTTGCCTCTGCAAGCCGGAGGCGCGCACCGCCAGCCGGTGCAATTTCAATCCAGCGTTTGCCCGATGCGTGATACGTGTTGTTCGCCAGCACAAATCCCCAGTCGTTGGTAAAGTGAGCGATCGCCTGATCACAATCAGGGACCACCATCGTTACCATGAACAGGTTCGCGTCGCTCACTGCCGCGCCAACTCGCGCCCGACGATCATCCGCATCACCTGATTGGTGCCCTCCAGAATCGAATGCACCCGCAGATCGCGCCAAAAGCGCTCGATGGGATAATCCATCAGATAGCCATAGCCGCCGTGCAATTGCAGCGCGCGATCCACCACAGCAGAACCCGTGTCGGTCGCCAGCCGCTTGGCCATTGCGGCAAACTTCGTCTTGTCGGGCGCATTCGCGGTCACCTTGGCAGCCGCCATGTACAGCAGCGCACGCGCCGCCTCCAGCTCCGTCGCCATATCGGCGAGCATGAACTGGGTGTTCTGAAAATCGCTGATCGCGGTGCCAAACTGCTTGCGATCACGGGTATAGCCAATCGCTTCGTCAAGGCAGCGTTGCGCGCCGCCAAGCGAACAGGCGCCAATGTTGAGCCGCCCGCCATCAAGCCCCATCATCGCGATACGGAACCCCTCCCCTTCGCCGCCAACGCGGTTCGCCACGGGGACGCGCACGTCTTCAAGAATCACCTGCCGGGTGGGCTGCGAATGCCAGCCAAGCTTGCGCTCATTCGCGCCGAACGACACGCCGGGCATGTCCTTTTCAATCACCAGGCAGGAAATGCCCTTTGGTCCATCCTCCCCGGTGCGCACCATCGTGACGTAGATGTCGTTCTCACCCGCCCCGGATATGAACTGCTTGGTGCCGGAAACGACATAATGGTCGCCATCCCGCACCGCACGCGTCTTCAGCGCCGCCGCGTCTGATCCGCTGCCAGGCTCGGTCAGGCAATAGCTGGCGATCGTTTCCATCGACACGAGATCGGGCAGATATTTTGCCTTCACCTCCGCCCCGCCGAACCGGTCGATCATCCAAGCGGCCATGTTATGGATGCTGATAAACGCGCTGGTGGACGGGCAGCCATAGGCCATCGCCTCCATGATCAGCGCCGCCTCCAGCCGCCCCAGATTGATGCCGCCCGATTCCTCGCTGACATAAATCGCGGCAAAGCCAAGCGCTGCCGCTTCCTTGATCGTGGCGCGCGGGAAGATGTGCTTTTCGTCCCATTCCCCGGCAAAGGGCGTGATGCGATCAGCCGTAAATTTGCGCGCCAGATCCTGAATCTCGCGCTGATCGTCGGTAAGGTCGAATTGGGTCATCCCGTTGCTCTAGCGCCGTGCCCGGCTGATTCCCAGCCCCCGACAGGCTAGGGCGCTTAATCGCAGTAATGCCATTTTTCGGCCAAGAATTACTTTCATCTTCTGCGATACTTATCAGGAGAATCCGTCATGAATAAGAAGCGACTGGTTGGCGCATTTCGGATTATTCTGGCCCCCATTATGCTGGGGATCTCGCTTGGCGGCTGCGTGGCGTTTGATGACAGTACCGACCAGGGAGCCCGGCTGGACAATTGCGCCCGCACGCCAGGCTGCACCAGCAGCGCTTCGCCCTCAGCTTACGGATCGCAACAGTCGCGCAGCGTGGAACCGGTTGGCCCCGGCGGTGTCTCTCCGCGACGCTAAAGCGCGCTGCGGCGGGTTTTGCCTTTAGCAACGGGTGTATTCCACCTGCGCGGGCGGCGATCCATCGGTGCGCAGCAACCGCGTGCCGGCCACCCGCAAACTATAGGTTGTCCGCACCATTGCCGCCTGGCCAAAACCCGTCAGCCGCAGATCAACCGTGATGCTGGACGGGGAATATGCCACGATGCGGTCAATCGGCCCGCCAGCGGCGTAATAATCCACCCTGCCCTTTTCAATTTTCAGCGTACCGCGCCGATCATCCCGGCTCAGGTCGCAGTCCGCAGATGTGCGGCCCCAGCTACCTTCAAACGGCAACAATGCCATTTGCGCGGCTGATGGTGCGGGCGTGCCCTGCCCCGCCGGCAACGTCTTCCCGTTCGGCGCGAGCACGACAGTGTTGGGATCGAAGTCGGGCTTTTGCTCGCCACAACCGGCCAGATTTGCCCCAATCAGGATTGCGCCCAACATGAAGGGGGCCATGATTGATCGATTCATTCTGTCACTCCACATACGAAGCCCCAACGCGGCCAGACCCGATCAACGCACCGCAACGTGATCCGGGTGCCAGGCAGCGCGAACGATGGACGTAGCGACCAGCGGCCTGCATAAACGCACCCATGGACCGCCTGCTCCTGATCGATAGCGCGATGCGCATGCTGGCGATTGGGCAATTGCTGCTGATCGCGCTCGTGATCGGCAGGGGCCAGGCGCCGCGCCCGATACGGGCAGCAACGGTTGGCCTGCTGGTTTGCATCTGCGCCTATCTGACGCTGGCGACACCGATTCGCGTCGAGACGCGCGGGCCTTTTTGGGCAATCGTGCAGTTGGCAGCGCAAGCCACCCCGATGATGCTGTGGGTGTTTGCGCATTTGCTGTTCGAGCGGCCTCTCAACCGGCTCGCCGTCACGCTGGGACTGCTCACCCTTATTGGCTGCTGGATCGGGTTTGGCATTGCGCGGTTTGAGAACAACAGCGGCATGGGGCTGTGGATCGGCATCATCCAGCGCAGCACATCGCTCGCCATGACTGCGCACGCCATCTTGATCGCGGTGCGTGAGCGCGGTGATGACCTGATCGAAAAACGGCGGCGGCTGCGCGTCGGGTTCGTCATCGTTGTCGGCACGTTGGCGGTGGTGGTGCTGCTGCTCGAGATGATCTTTGGATTTCGGTATAATGGCACGATGGTCACGTTGCCGCAGGCCTTCGCCATTCTGGTCGCAACCATGGCGACTGGCACGGCATTGCTGCAAAGCGACCCCGACATCCTGTTTAATCCTGCTGTCGACGACGCCCCGTCTGCACCCACGCTAAGCCCGTCAGACCATGTGCTGAAGCAAAAGCTGGATGCGGCAATCGTTGCGGGCGTTTACCGCGAATCGGGCCTGAGCATTGGCGCGCTGGCCGATCATCTGGGCACGCCCGAACACCGGTTGCGTGCGCTGATCAACCAGCGGTTGGGCTATCGCAATTTCTCTGCTTTCCTCAACCACCACCGCATTGCCGAGGCAAAGGCGATGCTGGCTGATCCAGCCCATGTCGACTTGCCAATCCTGACGATGGCGATGGATTTGGGCTATGGCAGTCTGGCCCCGTTCAACCGCGCCTTTCGCGAGGAGGCAGGCCAGGCCCCCAGCGATTATCGCCGCGCGAACATCGTGCAGAACTGAAAATAACTGGTCGATTCCGAAATCGATCATCATTTTTCGGCAATGCGCAGATACCTTTCACAAATCCGGGCCAAAGCCGATACATCAACCCAATGGAGAATCGCTCGTGATTGATTTCGCCCTGCTGATCGGCCAGCGCCTCGTTCATAGTATCGAGATTGAATTCGTGCGTTACCTGATCGGCGCGGCAGGGCTGACGATCCTGTACGCGCTGCTGCACCGGTGGATCGCGCATCGCCGCATTCAATCACGGGTGGCCAGCTTTGCCGATCGGCGGCGCGAATTTGGCCAATCGGTGCAAACAATCTGCGTGTTCGCGGTGGTGAACCTGATCACCTTTGCGCTGGTACGCGGCGGCATCATCCCAATTGAACGCCAGGCCGAAAACGTGCCGATCCTGCTTGCGCAGGTGCTGGCGATGATCGTGCTGCATGATTTCTGGTTTTACTGGATGCACCGTTCGCTGCACCATAAGTGGCTGTTCCGCCGCGCGCATGCGACGCACCATATTTCGCGCACACCGACGAGTTGGGCAGCGTACAGCTTTGCCCCTTTGGAGGCAGTGGCGGAGGCGATCTACATCCCGTTCATGCTGATCATTCTTTCGCTGGTCACGCCGCTATACGGGCTGGCGGTCTTCATCTTCCTTGGCCACCAGATCGCGCGCAACGTGATCGGCCATTCGGGTTTTGAGCTTGCCTGGCCCGGCTTTACCCGGTCACGCTGGACGGGCTGGCTGACCACGACGACGCATCACGATCTGCACCACACCGAAGGCGGCTCTAATTTCGGGCTGTACTTTACCTGGTGGGACCGGATGATGGGCACTGAAAACCCCAAATATCATGCGCGGTTTGAAGCAGTGGCGGGGCGGCGAGCGGCGGCGATTGAGGGAACCGAACTGGCCTGACCGCCCCACGCTATCACCCCATGGCGTCAGGGTTGATCACCCGGTACAGGCGGGGCCATGCTCCGCCTGACCGAAATTGCCCTGCCGCTCCACCACCCTGACGAAGCCCTGCCCGCCGCGATCTGCAAGCGGCTGCGCATCACCCCGCGTGAGCTGATCAAATATGTGGTCGCGCGCCGCGCGCATGACGCGCGGAACAAGGCCGATATCCAGCTCGTCTATTCCATCGACGTGAATTTGAAGGGTGAGGATGCCGTGCTCGCGCGGTGCCGCAAGGACAAGCGCGTCCAGCGTACGCCCGATACCCGCTATCATCAGCTTGGGAACGCGCCACCCGGCGTGCGCCGCCCCGTGGTGATCGGCACCGGGCCGTGCGGGCTGTTCGCCGGGCTGATCCTGGCGCAAATGGGGTATCGCCCGATCATCCTTGATCGCGGCAAGGTGGTGCGCGAACGCACCAAGGATACCTGGGGCCTGTGGCGGCGCGGCGTGCTGAACCCGGAATCGAACGCGCAGTTTGGGGAGGGCGGCGCGGGGACTTTTTCCGACGGTAAACTCTATAGCCGGATCAAGGATAACCGGCACCTTGATCGCAAGGTGCTGACCGAATTCGTCAAGGCGGGGGCGCCTGCTGAAATCCTTACTGAAGCGCACCCGCATATCGGCACGTTCCGGCTGGTGACGATGGTGGAGAATATCCGCGCCACGATAGAGGCGCTGGGCGGCGAATACCGCTTTGAAACGCGCGTCGACGGCATCGATATCGCCACCGATTCCACCGGCGAACGGCGCGTGCGCGGACTGCATTTGCACAATGGCGACTATCTGGAGGCCGACCGAGTGGTGCTGGCGATCGGCCATAGCGCGCGCGACAGTTTCGCGATGCTCCACGCGGCGGGCGTGTTTGTGGAGGCCAAGCCATTTTCAATCGGCGTGCGGATTGAACACCCGCAATCATGGATTGATAAGTCGCGGTTCGGCATTCACGCCGGGCATCCGGTGCTGGGGGCGGCGGAATATCACATCTCCCACCATTGTTCGAACGGACGCACCGTTTATAGTTTCTGCATGTGCCCTGGCGGCACGGTGGTGGCCGCCACATCCGAAGAAGGCCGCGTCGCCACCAACGGGATGAGCCAATATTCGCGCAACGAACGCAACGCCAATTCGGGCTTTGTCGTCGCGATTGATCCCGCGCGTGATTACCCCGGCGATCCGCTGGCGGGCCTCGATTTCCAGCGCCACTGGGAATCGCTGGCCTATGTTGCGGGCGGATCGAACTACAAGGCCCCGGCACAATTGCTCGGCGATTTTCTGGCAGCAAGGCCATCGGAAAAACTGGGCAGCGTCACCCCCTCGTACCGGCCCGGCGTGACGATGACCGACCTGGCCCAATGCCTGCCGGCATACGCCATCACCGCGATGCGCGAGGCGATCCCGGTTTTTGGGCGGCAGATACCCGGTTATGATCACCCTGATGTGGTGATGACCGGCGTGGAAACGCGCACGTCATCGCCGGTGCGCTTTACCCGGGGCGATGATCTGCAAAGCCTGAATACCAAAGGGCTGTTCCCGGCGGGCGAAGGCGCGGGTTATGCAGGCGGCATCCTGTCTGCAGCGGTGGACGGCATCAAAGTGGCGGAGGCGGTGGCGATGAGTTTGTCGGATTGAGCATCACCGGCGCATCGCCGGGTGCCCAGGGCTTCACCCGCAGCATCGCCTGATCGAACAGCGCTGAGCTGGTGTGGCGGGCGAGCCAGGCTTGAAGCTGCGGCAGGGGCTGGCGATAGAACCAGCCCTGATCCACCGCCGCGAACTGGCGCACGAACGGCATGATCGCGATATCCGTCAGCGCAGGCGTGTCGCGGCACAGATTGGCCTGTGCGCCCAGCCGATCATCAAGACCGGCCAGCATCGCCAGCCCGGAATCTCGATGTTCGATCGGGTCGACGCAGTGACGATCGGGGTATTTGTAGCGATCGAGGTGGTGCTTGAACGCGCCGTCATTCGCCGCAATCAACGCCGCATCATCACCCCCCAGCCAATCCTGTGGATCATGCCGCGCCAGCGTCCAGTGCATGATGTCGATACTCTCGTCGATCACCTCGCCGCCCGCCAACACCAGCACCGGCACGGTCGCCTTGGGCGATGCGCCGAGCATCTCGGCGGGTTTGCTGCGGAGCGCCACCTCGCGAAGTTCGAAGGGCGCGCCGCTGACAATCAACGCCATCCGCGCCCGCATCGCATAGGGGCAGCGGCGAAAGCTGTAGAGGACGGGGGCGTCGCTCACCGATTATGCAACCGCGACAAGGCAATGCCTGCAAGGTTCTGGGTGCGCTTTATCTGCCGTACTTTCACCGCCAAGCCCGCCGGGATGCTCGCCATAAAGCGCGCGCGATAGGCGGTGGCAACGCCCCGGCATTTGGTGCGCCCAATCGCCTGATTAACCACCGTCGCGGCATCACCCAAAAGCACTACGTTCGACGCACCCATCGCCACCGCCACCTCTGCCGCGTGGATAAGCGCCAACCATTCGGCATCAAAGCTGCTGCCATGGCCGATATTCTGCCGCACATCGGCGTGCCCTTGCGCCACCACCGCGGTTTCCATCGCCCCGGGATTGGGCCTGCACCCGCCATCGAAGTAAATCTTCATGGCCCGCGCATATCGCCCCGATCAGCCTTCGGCCAGCGCGCTCAGCATGCCGGGGGTCAACACTTGCGGCAGGATTTCGGGCTCGCTCGCGCCGGGCTTATAGTAAAGATACAGCGGCACACCGGCGCGGTTATGCTGTTCGATGAAGCGGCCCAGCACGGGGTCGCCGTCGGTCCAGTCGCCCACCATCACCGCCACGTCATGCTTGGCAAATGCCGCCTTCACCTGATCGGTGTCGATTGCGACGCGTTCATTCACTTTGCACGTCAGGCACCAATCGGCGGTGAAATAGGCGAAGACGGGCTGGCCCTTGGCGCGTGCTTCAGCCAGTTTTTCCTCCGAAAACGCCTGTTTGTTCTCCGCCGCAAGTGCGGTGGCGGCCGTCGCACCCTTTGGCACGGCGCGCACCAGATAGCCGCTGCCTGCAACAACGCCGATCAGCAAGATGACGTTGATCCAATGCGCGGACAGCCCCTTATGCTGGCGCTTGCCGACCACGAACAGCACGATGCCAACGCCCAGCGCGCCGATCAGCCCCAGCGCAACACCGTCATTGCCCGCTTCGCCGCCGAGCACCCAGGCGAGCCAGATCGCGGTCAGCCCCATCGGGACGGCCAGTATCTGGCGGAACGTTTCCATCCACGCACCAGGCTTTGGCAGTGCCCGGCGAAGTGCCGGAATATAGCCGATGGCAAGAAATGGCAGCGCCAGGCCAATCCCCAGTCCGGCGAATACCGCCATCGCAGCAGGTGCAGGCAGCACCAGCGCCGCACCCAAAGCCGCGCCCATGAACGGGCCGGTGCACGGTGTCGCGATGATCGCGGCAAGCGCGCCGGTGGCAAATGCCCCACTGGCCCCGCCTGAGGAATTGACGAAGGCGGGCGTCGGAATCTCGAACAACCCGGCCAGATTGAGCGTCAGCGCCACCACCAGCAGCAACAGCACCACAATGGTCGCGGGGTTCTGCAACTGGAATGCCCAGCCAACCGCTGCACCGCCTGCGCGCAATGCCAAAATCGTCGCACCCAGCCCCATGATCACCGCGAGCACACCCGCTGTATAGGCCAGCGCCTCTCGCCGTGCGCCGCGTTCATCAACGCTGCCCTTGGCCAGGCTTAGCGCCTTCAGGCTCAAAATGGGGAATACGCAGGGCATGATGTTCAGGATCAACCCGCCAAGCAATGCGCCGCCAAGCGCGATCAGCGTGGCGACCACCATGTCAGGCGTGAACGCACCGCTGGCGGCTGGGCCGCCCGCAACCGGCGCGACCACGCCCGGCGTTGCGCTGACCATCAGCCCGCGCGCATTGCCAATCCGCAGCACACCATTGATTGCATCATTGCCCGCCTTGATAACGCCGGTTTCGATGACGAGCCGATCGCCGTCGCGCATCACCTGTTGCGGGGCGGCATAATCGATCGCGCCTGCGGTAACGGGAAAGAAATACGCTTTGTCGAGCGGCCCGGCGGCCGGATAAGGGATCCCGATGCGCACCGTTTTGCCGGTAACCTGATATTGCGCAGCCATGCCGATCGACTTGGGGAGCGCCTGACGAAACGCATCAAACTGCGCGCGCGCTGCAGGGGTTATCGCCCCGTCCCCAATCACCAGATCAACCGCCAGATCGGCGGCTTCGGGAACGCAGATTTCTTCAGTGCAGACCAGATAATTGGTGCGCACCTTAATGGGCAGCGCGGTGCCCGGGGCCAGCCCCGCCGGAATCTGCAGCGTGACCAGCAAGGTATAATGTTGTTCGAACACATAGTTCATCAGCCCGGCGATGATCAGCGTGGTCGGCACCGGATATAGCGGCGTGCCGGCCCGCACGCCTGCAGGCAGCGACCAATCAAACTTGGCCGGAAAGCCCGCATCGCCGGGGTTCTGCCAATAACCATGCCAGCCCGGTTGCGGCGTAACATCCACCGCCAGCGTTACCATGCTGCCCGCGGCTGGCGTCATGCTCTCTGCGATGAGCGCCGTCGCCAGATGCGGCCCTTTTGAATAAGGATCGGGCGCCTGCGCCATCGCCGTGCCGATTGTCGCCAGCCAGGCGAGCAGTGTCACGATAAAGAAACCCAGTGCGCGCATGCGGCAATCCTTGTTTTCAGCCCCGGTCCCGGCGCATAGCCGAAAAGCCGGCTGCGGTGCACCCGATCGGGAGAGACGTGATGAAAAGAGTTGCCATGCTATTCGCCAGCGCGCTCGCGTTGGTTACAGCCAATGCCGCCGCGCAGGACAACCCCGCACCTACGAGCGCGCCCACAGCACCCGCCAGCCCGCAAACCGCGCCAAAGCTGATTATCGCCATCGCGGTCGATCAGTTTTCCGCCGACTTGTTTGCCGAATATCGCAACCACTTCACCGGCGGCTTTAACCGGCTGCTCAAGGGCGCGGTATTCCCGTCGGGCTATCAAAGCCATGCCGCGACCGAAACCTGCCCCGGCCATGCCACGATCCTGACGGGCGTTCGCGCTGGCCGTGCCGGCATTATCGCCAATAACTGGGTCGATCTGAAAGCCGCGCGCGCTGACAAGAGCGTTTACTGCGCCGAGGATGAGAGCGTGCCCGGCAGCACATCCATCATCTACACCGTGTCCGACAAGCATCTGCTGGTGCCAACGCTGGGCGAGCGGATGAAAATGGCGAACCCCGCCACCCGCGTCGTCTCCGTCGCCGGTAAGGATCGCGCGGCCGTGATGATGGGGGGGCACCAAGTTGACGAGCTTTGGTGGTGGGATGGCAAGAAATACGCCAGCTATGCCGGGCGCGCGACCCCGGCGGTCGCCCAGCAAACCAATGACGCGATTGTGGCCCGGCTGGCAGAGGCGCAAGCGCCGATGGACCTGCCTGCCTTTTGCGAAACCCGCAACCGCGCCGTCAGCATCGGCGGCGGCAAGACGGTGGGCACTGGCCGCTTTGATCGAAAAGCAGGCGACAGCCGCGCCTTCCGCGCCTCCCCTGAATCGGATGAGGCGTTGTTCGCAATGGCCGCAGGGCTGATCCGCGACATGAAACTGGGCGGCGGGGCGACGACTGATCTGATCGCAATTGGTGCGTCGGCAACGGACTATGTCGGCCACACCTATGGCACCGAAGGCAGTGAGATGTGCCTGCAACTGACGCAGCTGGACCAGACCATGGGCACGTTTTTTGCCGTGCTGGATACGATGAAGATCGATTACGAAGTGGTGCTGACCGCCGATCATGGCGGGCATGATCTGCCCGAACGCAATGATGAACACGCCGTGCCCGGCGCAGCGCGAATCGATCCCGCGCTGAACCCAAAGGCGATTGGCGATGCCGTTGCCGCCAAGCTGGGGCTGACGGGGCAGTTGCTATATGGCGATCCGGTCGGCGATATCTGGATTGACCCCAAGCTGCCGAAAAAGACGTTTGATGCGGTGCAAGCCGAAGCGCTGGCGCTGTACCGCGCGCACCCGCAAGTCGCCGCTGCATTTGCCCGAGCCGACATCATCACTGCCGCCGCCGCGACCGGCCCTGCCGAAACCTGGACGCTGGTGCAGCGCGCCAAGGCAAGCTTTCACCCCGCAAGATCAGGCGACATCATCGTGGCGCTGAAGCCCCGCATTACCCCCATCGCCAACCCGCTGGGCGGCTATGTCGCCACGCACGGCTCCTTCTGGGATTATGACCGCCGCGTGCCGATATTGTTCTGGCGCAAGGGCATGGCCGGGTTTGAACAACCGTTGGCGGTGGAAACGGTGGACATCGCGCCGACACTGGCAGCGTCCATCGGGCTGAAACTGGGCGTGCCCGAAGTAGATGGCCGGTGTTTGGATTTGGACGCGAGCGCGGGGGATAGCTGCCGATAGCCCCAGGAGCAAAGACATGATGTCGCTGACATTGCTATTTGCCCTGCAAGCGGCGGTCGTCGCTGTACCTGCGCAACCGGCTTTCGATCTGCGCACGCTGGAACCTGCCCCCGATGCCAGCGGGTCGGTTACGCAAAGCCGTTGCGGTACGCGCGAAGGCGATCGGGACATCGTCGTCTGCGCGCAGAACCCCGACAAATACCGCCTTCCCCTGACCAATCAGAACACAGACGAGATTGCCGACCGCGTGAAGGGCGAGGCACAAAGTGCGGTCGCGGCGATCACCCCGCGCGGCCGCTGCGGCATGTTTGAAGGGGAGCGCCAATGCAGCAAGGCCGAAGCTGCGCGCTATGGCTATGGCCAGGGAAGAGACCCACTCACGCTATTGATAAAGCTCGGATCGCAGCTGACCGATCCCGATTCGGACGTCAGCCCGCCACCAAAATTTCCCAAATAACCAAATTGCTCAGATAGGGCGTCGATCTACCGCACTTCGAAAGCCCGCACGCCCGCACCCAGCGTGTTCGTGCCCAGCGCAAGTTGTTCGTGGCTGATGTCGGCGAGGAAAGCGGGGCTTTTGGTTTGGCCGGGGGCTAGGCTGGCAGTGTTGCCCTCCACCCGCAACCCAGCGGAGCGATATTTGCGCGCCTCTGCGGCGACGACGATGAAGCCGGTCCAGTTTTCCTTTTGCGGCCCCTGCACAAAGGTGTTGTTTGCGATCAGCCCCGTGCCGCCTTCGGGCAGATCGATCATGTAGTTGGTCTTGGTGCCCCGGCTATCATCAAAGCTGTTGTCGGTAATCGACACGCGCGGCGCGCGCAGTTTTACATAATGGCCGCCGCGCCCGCGCTCAAAGCGGGACCGGGTGATCGTCACCAGCCCTGTCGTCGCCAGATACACGCTGTGCGCGCAATCGGGGGTTTCGTCGCACTGGCCAAGCCCGGCAAATGTCGACCGGTCGATGGTCAGCGCGCGCGGTGCCTCTTGCGCGCCAAGGATGCCCTCCTGGCTGTCGAGGAACATCGAATTGCGCACCGTCAGGTCGCCGAGTTCGATGCGGATGCCAGCGCCATTGCCATCGGGCACGCGGATGTTGCGGAAGATGATGCCGTCGACCACCGATCCCTCGCCGCGCAGCACCAGCGCCGCCTTTCCTTCACACGCCACGCCATCAAAAATCACACTGCCCGGCTGCACCGCCTGAAAGGTGATCCGCCCCGCCTGCTGGATGGCGCATTGGCGGTACGTGCCCGGCGCGATCAGGATCGTTGCGTTCTGGCCCCGGATAGACATCAGCGCATCGTCGAGCTGGGCAAAACCCTGCCCGGTTTCCTGCACGATAAACGGTGCCGATGCCGACTGGGCGGCGGCAGGTGCAGCGAGTCCAAGGGCAATCAGGAAAATGTAATGGCGCATGGCTTTGTAGTCCTTTTGACCCCCAAATGCCCGCACGCACTGGCCGGGTGAAGGCGAATTGAGGGTTAACCGAAAGATTGTACCGCGCTGGAACGGTGAAAGCGCCCGTTCATCAGTCCTGATCGCCGCGCTTATCGATGACCGCGCCAGCGAATCTGGGCATGAGGCCCAAAAACCGTCCCGACCTGGCCACAATTGTCAGTGAGCAGTCGCGTATGGCGGTTATAAGACATGCGATGTTCCCCGCGGATGGCCCAGCGGTTCTGGAGGTATGGCGCGAGTTTGTCGCCAGTCCGCGTGTGAGCCTCGCCCATCAAAACAACCACGTCGAATTCGACAACATACCGGGCAAATACGCGGCACCGGACGGTTGCATCCTGTTGGCCGACCAAGACGGCAGAATCGACGGTTGCGCTGCACTCAAGCGGGTCGACGCCAAGATTTGCGAGATGAAAAGGCTGTACGTGCGGCCTCGTGCCAGGGGCGCTGGCGTCGGGCATGGCTTGATCGAAAGGTTGATCGCCGAGGCGCGGCATCTCGGCTATTCGGAAATGCGGCTGGATGTGCTGGAGGAGTTTATCCAAGCGAAGAAGCTCTATGCGGCCTTCGGTTTCGTGCCGGCTGAGCCGATTTCCTTCAACCCCTTACCCGGGACCGACTTTCTGGGCCTGCGCCTCCAATAGCAACCCACGAAGCGCGCCAGGGCCGATGAAACTCGATTGATCGAACCTAGCGGGGCAAACAACGCCTCGCGCGCCAACGGCTGCCTGGGTTCAATCCAAGTTGGGCCGCAGCCACCGCTCAGCCGTTGGCAAATCAATGCTCCGCCGCGCGGCGTAATCCTCCAACTGGTCGCGACCCACCCGCGCCACGCCGAAATACTCCGCCTGTGGATGGCCGAAGTAAAAGCCGCTGACAGCTGCTGTGGGCAGCATCGCGAAGCTTTCGGTCAGCGAGATGCCAGTTGCGTGGTGCGCATCCAGCAGCTTGAACAATGTCGGCTTCAGGCTGTGATCGGGGCAGGCGGGATAGCCCGGTGCGGGGCGGATGCCGCGATATTGCTCGCGGATCAGCGCGTCGTTGGTCAATTGCTCATCGGGGGCATAGCCCCATAGATCCATGCGGACATGCTGGTGCAGTGCCTCTGCAAAGGCTTCCGCCAGCCGGTCCGCCAGTGCCTTCAGCAGAATATCTGAATAGTCATCGATCGCTGCCTTGAAGCGCGCCAGATGCGGTTCGATGCCGTGGATGCTGACCGCAAAACCGCCAATCCAGTCGCCATCATGGCTGACGAAATCGGCAAGGCACATATTCGCCCGCCCCTCCCGCTTCACGATCTGCTGGCGCAGGAACGGCAAACGGACATGATCTTCATTGTCGAGATGGATGATCACGTCATCCCCCTCGCGTCGGCACGGCCACAGCCCGGCAACGCCGCGCGCGTACAGCCATTTTTCGGCGATGATCTTGTCGAGCATCGCGTTGGCATCGGCAAACAGGCTCGTCGCGCTTTCGCCGACCACGTCGTCGGTCAGGATCGCGGGGTAGTTGCCGGCAAGTTCCCATGCCTGGAAGAACGGCGTCCAGTCGATCAGGTCGCGCAGCTGGTGCAAATCCCATTCGCGAAACACATGCACGCCGGGCTTTTTAGGGTGCGGCGGCTTCAGCGCCATATCCGCCTCAAACGCGTTGTTGCGGGCATCCTCCAGCGAGGCCAGCGCATTCTTGCCCTTGCTGGCGCGGGCGACGCGCACGGCCTCATACTCATCCGCCGTTTTCTGGACGAACTCGTCGCGGATCGTATCACTCACCAGGGTGGAGGCAACGCCCACCGCGCGGCTGGCGTCCAGCACATGCACTACCGGCCCGTCATAGGCAGGCGCGATGCGCAGCGCGGTATGGACCTTTGATGTCGTCGCACCGCCGATCAGCAGCGGCATCGTCATGCCCGCCCGCTTCATTTCCTCAGCCACCGTGACCATCTCGTCGAGCGAGGGGGTGATGAGGCCGGACAGGCCAATCATGTCCGCATCATTCTCGTTCGCGGCCTTCAATATGTCGGACCAGGGGACCATCACGCCCATATCGACCACGTCGAAACCATTGCACTGCAGCACCACGCCGACGATGTTCTTGCCGATGTCATGCACATCGCCCTTGACGGTCGCCATGATGATCTTGCCCTTGCCGCGCGCGCCGGGTTCCTTGGCGGCTTCGATGAAGGGCAGCAGATGCGCGACCGCCTTTTTCATGACGCGCGCTGATTTCACGACCTGCGGCAGGAACATCTTGCCGGAGCCGAACAGATCACCGACTACGTTCATGCCGTCCATCAAAGGCCCTTCGATGACCTCGATCGGGCGGGCAAAGCCCTGGCGCGCTTCCTCGGTATCGTCGACGACATACAGGTCAATGCCCTTGACGAGCGCATGTTCCAGCCGCTTGTTGACGGGCCAGCCGCGCCATTCCTCCGCCGCCTTTTCGGCCACCGCATCGGTGCCGCGAAAGCTTTCGGCGAGCGTAATCAGATTGTCGGTCGCGTCATCCCGCCGGTCCCAGATCACATCCTCGCACGCTTCGCGCAGTGCCGGGTTGATGTCGTCGTAAATGTCGAGCTGGCCTGCGTTGACGATCGCCATGTCGAGGCCAGCGGGGATGGCGTGGTACAGGAACACGCTGTGCATCGCCCGCCGCACCGGCTCGTTACCGCGGAACGAGAAGCTGAGATTGGATAGCCCGCCCGAGATATGGACGTGCGGGCAGCGCGCCTTGATCTCCGTACATGCCTCAATGAAGTCGATCGCATAGCGGCGATGCTCATCGATGCCGGTTGCCACGGCGAAAATGTTGGGATCAAAAATGATATCTTCGGGCGGAAAGCCGATACCGGTCAGCAGCTTATAGGCGCGCTCGCAAATCTCGACCTTGCGTTCCTTGGTGTCGGCCTGGCCAACCTCATCAAACGCCATCACGACCACGGCGGCACCATAGGCCATCACCTTGCGCGCCTGTTCCAGAAACTGCGCTTCGCCTTCCTTCATGCTGATCGAATTGACGATCGGCTTGCCGGAAACGCATTTCAGCCCCGCCTCGATCACGCTCCATTTCGATGAGTCGATCATGAAGGGGATGCGCGCGATATCGGGTTCGGCGGCGATCAGCTTCAAGAAGGTCGTCATCGCGTGATGCGCGTCGAGCAGCCCTTCATCCATGTTCACGTCAAGCACCTGCGCGCCATTCTCGACCTGCTGGCGCGCGACTTCGACGGCGGCAGCATAATTATCCGCCATGATCAGCTTTTTGAACGCGGCAGAGCCGGTGACGTTGGTGCGTTCGCCGATATTGACGAAGTTGGTGGAGGAAAAGGTGGTCATGCTGTCTGTCTTCCCCCCTCCCGCTTGCGGGAGGGGCTGGGGGTGGGTGTGTAACGTGCCACAAGCGAGTGACGTTCGGGGTGGTTCAGGCCCACCCCCTACCCCTCCCGCAAGCGGGAGGGGGTTTTTGTTCAAGCTGCCATCGTCATCGGTTCCAGCCCGGCAAGCCGCGTTACCACGGGCGGCACCGGCACCGCGCGGCCAGGCAGTCCGGCGACGGCATCCGCCATCGCCTTGATGTGCGCCGGCGTAGAGCCACAGCAGCCGCCCAGGATATTCACCTGCCCTGCTTCCGCCCATTCCTTCACAAGCCCAGCCGTCGTCGGCGGTTCCTCGTCATAGGCGCCGAGTTCATTGGGCAGGCCAGCGTTGGGGTAGATCATGATCAGCGTATCGGCGATTGCCGCCAGCGTCTTCACATGCGGACGCAGTTGCTGCGCACCGAATGAGCAGTTCAGGCCAATCGTCACCGGCTTGGCATGGCGCACCGCGTGCCAGAACGCCTCCACCGTATGCCCGGAAAGGTTGCGGCCGGACAGGTCAGTCAGCGTCATCGACAGCATGATCGGCAATTCGCGGCCAAGCACCTCACCCGCCTCGATCACCGCCATAATCCCGGCCTTGGCGTTCAGCGTATCGAACACGGTTTCGATCAGGATGAAATCCACCCCGCCTTCAACTAGGGCGATCACCTGTTCCAGATACACGTCCTTCAGATAATCGAAATCAATCTCGCGAAAGCCGGGATCGTTGACGTCGGGGCTGAGCGACAGCGTCTTGTTGGTCGGCCCGATGGCGCCGGCCACAAAGCGCGGGCGGCCATCCTTGGCGGCATATTCATCCGCCAGCCTGCGCGCGATCCGGGCCGAGGCGACGTTAATGTCGCGCACCAGATGTTCGGCACCATAATCAGCCTGGCTGATCAGGTTCGCGCTGAACGTGTTGGTCGACACAATGTCGGAGCCTGCATCCAGATAGGCGCGCGTGATTGTTTCCGGCACATTGGGCTTGGTGATGGCAAGGATGTCATTATTGCCCTTCTGGTCCTTGGCCAGCTTCAGGTCGCCGGCATAATCGGCCTCCACCAGTTTCCAGTTCTGAATCTCGGTGCCGAATGCGCCATCGGTCAGCAAAATCCGCTGGGCGGCCTGGGCGAGAAGTTGTTCACGGGCAGTCATCATTTTCTCCTGAAGCCCCTCCCCTGCAGGGGAGGGGCTTGATTTTTCAAGCCACCGCGTCGACGGCCACTGGTGCCACCTTCGCCCGCAGGCCCAGCAGATGGCAGATCGCAAAGCTGAGTTCGGCGCGGTTGAGCGTGTAGAAATGCAGGTCGCGCACGCCACCGATGTACAGGTTGCGACAGAGTTCGGCTGCCAGCGTGGCAGCGATCAACTGGCGGCTGGTCGCATGATCCTCCAGCCCCTCAAACAACCGGCCAAGCCAGGGTGGCACCGCTGTACCGCACATCGCCGACATTTTCAGGATGCTGGCAAAATTGGTGACAGGCATGATGCCGGGTACCATTTCAGCGTCGATCCCCGCTGCTGCCGCATCGTCACGAAAGCGGAAAAACGTTTCTGCTTCAAAGAAAAACTGGGTGATGCCGCGTGTTGCACCCGCATCCAGCTTGCGCTTCAGATTGTCGAGATCCTCTGCCTGATCGCGCGAATCCGGGTGGCGTTCGGGATAGGCAGCAACCGAAATTTCAAACGGGTGCAGCCGCTTTAGCCCCGCCACCAGATCAGCCGCGTTGGTGTAGCCCTGCGGGTGCGGCACAAAACCGCCCGCCCCCGGCGCATCGCCGCGCAGCGCGACGATGTGGCGCACGCCTGCGTGCCAATAGGCATCGGCGATCTCGTCAATCTCGTCGCGGCTCGCCTCGACACAGGTCAGGTGAGCAGCGGCCCCCAGTGAGGTTTCGCGCTGAATGCGCGCGACCGTGGCGTGCGTGCGCTCCCGCGTTGATCCGCCCGCGCCGTATGTTACCGACACAAACCGCGGGCCGAACGGCTCCAGCGTCTTCACCGTTTCCCACAGCGCCTGTTCCATCTTTTCCGTTTTGGGCGGGAAGAATTCGAACGACACATTCGCGTCGCCCGCCAGATCAGCGAACAACGGCGCATCCAGCGTGCGGCGTGCTTCTTCGATGGGGGAAACCGGGATTGTCATGCTGCCTTCACCTGCTTTGGCTCATTGCCGGTTTTGCGACCAAGCCATAATTTGACGGTAAGCTGACCGCCTTCGAGCGTTTCGACCTGCGACAGCGACAGCCCCGCCGCCTCGAACCAGTTCGCCAGCTGATCATCCGAAAAACCAAGCCGCGTATGCGCATCGCGCGCGCGCAATTCTTCGCGGTCATGCGGTGCAAAATCAGCAATCATCAGCCTGCCGCCGGGGTTCAACACCCGCGCCGCCTCCGCAATTGCGGCACCGGGTTGCTGCGCAAAATGCAGCACGTGATGCAGGATCGCGACATCAGCCTGCCCATCCGCCAGCGGCAGCGCATAAAGATCGGCCTGGCGCAGATCAGCGCGATCAAGACCGCGCTCTGCCAGCTTGGCCCGGGCCAGCCGGAGCATTTCAGAACTGCGGTCAATGCCCAGCACTTGTGCCGCCTGCGGCCCGAACAATTCGAGCATCCGCCCGGTGCCGGTGCCGATATCGATCAACTGGCCAATCGGTTTATCGCCGAGCACCCGGATGATCGCCGCCTCAACCTCGCTCTCTGCAATGTGGAGGGATCGGATGGCGTCCCACTGGCCGGCATTTGCCTCAAACCAGGCATTGGCCGCTGCTGCCCGGTCTGCCCGCACTGCCGCCAGCCGAGCGGCATCCGCGACCGCCCAATGATCAGGCGCGCGGCTGCCCCAGCTATCGAGTGCGGCGAGCACGGGCTGCACCAACGCGGCATCGCCCAGCGCCAGAAACACCCAGCTCCCTTCCTTGCGGCGCTCGGCCAGCCCGGCATCGCACAGAATTTTCACGTGCCGCGATACGCGCGGCTGGCTTTGCCCCAGCACCTGCGCCAGTTCACCGACGGACAGCTCCATTGACTGCAACAACGCCATGATGCGCAATCGGCTCGCATCGGCGAGCGCGCGGAAAATGTCGAGGGCGAGGGTCATTGTCGATGCGATATAAAGATATCTTTATATGTCGTCAATGATTCCTGCCGCCGCGCATCCTGATTGCGCCGTCATGCACCCTGGTTTAGCCTTTGTGCGTTGTCGCACCTGAGCCCATTCCCCCACATCACCGATCAAAAAAAGGACCCGCGATGAAAAAGCTGACCAATGTTACGATCATGGCCGCAGCCGTCATTGGGCTGGCCGCATGTTCGCCCAATGCGCAAAATGAATCCGCCGAAGCGGCAGAGGCCATCACCGCAGACGCCAATGCCACGATGGGCGAGGCTATCAACGATACCGATGCCGCCGCCGATCAGGCCTTTGGCGCTGCTGAAAACGCCATTGACCGGGCGGGTGTGAAAATTGGCAATGTGGCCGACGCCGCCGGGAATGAGATTGACGAATAATCCCATGAAACGCGCGATACCCTTGCTGGCCCTGCTGCTCGCCGCCTGCAGTGCCCCGGCAACCGATGAAAGCGGTGCATCGCCCGGCGAGGCGCAGGCGCTGAACGAAGCGGCAACGATGCTGGATGACAATAGCGTGTCGGCCAATATGGTTGCAGACAACGCCACCGATCAGGAAACCCGATGACCGAACTTCGCCGCCTTGGTGCCACCGATCTTTCCATCGCGCCGCTGGTGCTGGGCGGCAATGTGTTTGGCTGGACGGCGGACAAGGCCACCAGTTTTGCCGTGCTCGACGCGTTTGTCGCGGGCGGCGGGACGATGATCGACACCGCCGACGTTTATTCGGCATGGGCACCGGGCCACAAAGGCGGTGAATCCGAAACGGTGATCGGTGAATGGCTGAAGGCAAGCGGCAAACGCGGCGCGGTGCAGATCGCGACCAAGGTCGGCATGCTGCCCGGTGAGGGCGGGGCAAAGCTGGCCCCCGCCCGTATCGCGGCGGCGTGCGATGCATCACTTACGCGGCTGGGTATCGATACTATCGACCTGTATTTCGCGCATCAGGACGATGAAGATGTGCCGCAAGAGGCCGCGCTGGAGGCGTTCGGCAAGCTGGTCGACGCGGGCAAGATTCGCGTGGTTGGCGCGTCAAACTTTTCCGCTGCTCGGCTGAAATCAGCACTTGATCTGGCAACCGCACACCATCTGCCGCATTATCATGTGCTCCAGCCCGAATATAACCTTGTCAGCCGCCATAAATTTGAGGGCGAATTGCAAGACCTGTGCGTCACGCACAATATCGGCGTGGTGCCTTATTACGGCCTCGCCTCAGGCTTTTTGACGGGCAAATATCGCAGCAACGCTGACCTAAGCAAAAGCGTGCGCGGTGGGCGGATGCAGCCGATGATTGATGGCAAGCTGGGTGTGCTCGCCGCGATGGACAGCGTTGCCGAAGAAACCGGCGCGACGCTGGCGCAGATTGCTTTGGCCTGGCTCGCCGCCCAGCCCGGCATCACTGCCCCCATCGCCAGCGCCACCAGCGTGGCCCAAATGGACGAGCTGACCGGTGCAATGGCGTTGTTGCTGACGGCGGATCAGCGCGATCGGTTAACGCTGGCGGGGGCTTAACCCGTCCTAGCCAACAAATGCGCGTTCCAGCACAAACGTGCCCGGGCCTGACATTGCGCCTTCAGTAAAGCCCAGGCCTTCAAGGATCGATGCCGTTTCCTTGATCATCGCCATGGAACCGCACAGCATCACCCGGTCTGTCTCGGGATCAAGCTTGTAGCTGCCATCAAGAATGCGATCGGTAATGCGGCGATTGTCGTGACCGGGGCCGGCGGGGTCGCGGGTGGCGGACCAATCATAGTGGAATTTGACCGCCGCTTCTTCCGATACCAGCGGATCATCGGCCAACTTGCTCGATAACATGTCGAAATAGGCCAGGTCGGTCGCGCTGCGCACGGTGTGCTGCACCGACACGGTATCGAACCGGTCATACACATCGGGATCGCGCGCCAGGCTGAGCCAGGGCGCAAGGCCCGTGCCGGTGCCGATCATGTGCAGGTTTTTGCCCGGCAACAGCGCATCGAGCACAAGGCTCCCCACCGATTTGGCCGCGAGCAAAATCTCGTCGCCTTCCTTGATGTGCTGCAAGCGAGACGTCAGCGGGCCATCCTGCACGATGATGCTCAAAAATTCGAGCTCCTCGGCATAATGCTGCGACGCCATCGAGTAAGCGCGCAACAGCGGTTTGCCTTCAACCATCAGGCCGAGCATGACGAACTGGCCACTCTGAAACCGAAAACTGGGCGGCCGCGTGACCGCGAACGAGAACAGGCTGTCGTTCCAATGCTTCACCCACAACACTTTTTCGACGGTATGATTCATGCTGCCCTCAATTTCAGAATGGCGGGCCTTTCCGCCATCCGGGGGGGCAAAGTCCAGCATTTGTTGCTATGCAGCGCACAAGCGGGGTTATCAGTCACCTGCAAAACTGATCGGCGACAGGCGGCGTTCATTCTCGTTGACGATCAGCATGCGGCCTGCAGGCGGGGCCGAACGCTGTGGGCAATCGACCCGCAAGCAGGCGCGGCATCCAAGCCCGATCGGCGTCGCATCGCCCGCCAGATCAACGCCACGCGCAATCGCCAATGATCCCGCCAGCGCCGCATCCACGCCCAGCCCAACCGCGAATTCAGCCCCGGTGGCGCCGTATCGATGCCCCTGCGGCGTCACGGTGCGCGCCATCGTCAGCCAGCGGCCACCATCTTGCAGTTCCACCAACTGCACCGTCAACGACCCTGGCCGTTCAAACGCGTGATGCAACCGCCACAATGGGCACCGACCATCAGCCTCAACCAGCGCGGCGTTGCTTGCGCCGGAAAATCGCTTCGACGCCTGACCTGCGCGATCAATCCGCACCATGAAAAACGGCAGACCGCGCGCGCCCACCCGTTGCAGCGTCGTCAAGCGGTGCGCGACCTGTTCAAACCCTGCACCAAACCGGCGCTGTAGCAATTCAATGTCATAGCCTGTCGCCTCGCACGCCCGCAGGAACCGGGCATAGGGCATCATGACAGCGGCCGCGAAATAGCTGGCGAGGTGGCGGCGGTGCAGCCGTTCTGCCGCTCGATCGGTAAAGCCAGCGCCCGCCACCAGCGCGTCAATCTCTGCCCGCGCCTCAATCTGGGCGAGCTGGAATGTGGCAGCAAAGGCGCGCGAGGCCGGATCGAGCAATTCCGACAATTGCAGCTGGCGGGCATGCAGATCGAGCCGACGCAGCATATCGGGCATCACCTCCACCGGCAGCACCCGGATCGACAATTGGTGTTTCACCCGCAGCCGATCCGCGACGGCGCCGTACAAGTCACCAGCGCCCAGCCGCATTTCATCGGCCAGTTGTTCGGCGGCAGCGTCCAGATCAGGGAAATGGTTGCGCCAATGCTCAATCTCCCGCCGCACCTGCGCAACCGGATCAGGGCCGGTCGTGGCAACGGCGCCGCCCGCGCCGATTTGGTCGAACGCGCGCGCAAATGCCTCTGCCCCGCCCGGCGCGCCTGCCAGCCATTCCTCCAGCTCGCTGCGGTCAATATCGAGATCGGCAAACATCGGATCAGCGAGCCGCCGCCGCATCGCCGCCTCACCCCCGCCCGGCTCGGCTGCCGTCAGTGCGCGCGGATCAAAATCGAACCGGTCGAGCAGTTTGACGAGCAGCGCCGCCGACAGCGGGCGCTGGTTGCGTTCAACCAGGTTGAGATAGCTGGGGGAGATCGCCAGATCCTCAGCCATCGCCGATTGCGTCAACCCGGCCTGACGCCGCAACCGGCGCACGGCATGACCGGCGAAAATCTTGCGTTCAGCCATGCCGCCCCGCCTCCACGCGCCCACCGCATGATCGCTGGCAGGGTTGTGAAGGATTTACAACTTTGCTGCGGACACCACAAGCGATGGTGCCCAGCCCCTAAGATGCGGGAACCAGTTCAACCACCTCGACAACCGATTCAAACCGGGGATAGGGCAAAATAATCCGCCATCGCCTGTCGCCGATCCGGTCGACATATCCTGCCAAATCCCGCGCCGCATCGCGGCCATAATCCATTGCGCGGCCTTCATCGCCCAACTGAAGCGTGCCGAGAAAAATCGCTCGGCCATTATTACCGTCAAATATGGTGCCCACAGCGCGTTGCGGACCGTTGTTTTTGTAAAAACGCGACACGCCGCCGTGCTGATCAACCGAACAATCCGTATCGGGGGCGCTGGTGAACTCGGCCATTGCGGTGCCCTGCGCTCCAAGCTTGAAAACACGGCAGCGATACTTGCCCGGCGGCGGCACGGCGGCTGGCAGCGAGCGATCAGCATCAAACAATGCACCCTCTGCGGCTAACTTTTGCGCATCCTTCCGGCGCGCCCGTTCAAGCCCCGTCGCCCAAGCCTCACGCCAGTTGCGCAAGCGCAAGCGATCCGCCTTGGTTGCCACCGATTGCCAATTCAGCACTTCTGGCACCGTTGATGCATTCGCTGATGCATTCGCAGGGGCCGATGTTGTATTACGACCGCCACACGCCGCCAGCATCAGCGACCCGCCAATCAGCAGCATCAGCCCGGCCTGCCCGGGGCGCTGCCGCATCATGCCGCCGTCCAACCGCCGTCCATCGACAGATTCGTTCCGGTTATCGCCTTTGCTTCATCCCGGCAAAGATACAGCGCCAGCGCCGCCACCTGTTCCGATGTCACAAATTCCTTGGTCGGCTGGGCGGCGAGCAGCACATCGTTGATCACCTGATCGCGCGTCAGCCCCCGCGTCGCCATCGTATCGGGAATCTGCTTTTCGACCAGCGGGGTCCAGACATAGCCGGGGCTGATGGCGTTGACGGTAATGCCATGCGTTGCCACTTCAAGCGCGACCGTTTTGGTCAGACCAATAATACCGTGTTTGGCCATGACATAAGCCGATTTGTTCGGACTGGCGATCAGCGAATGTGCCGACGCCGTCGAGATGATCCGGCCCCACCCACGCGCCTTCATATGCGGCACGGCGGCGCGAATTAGGTACCACGCAGACGTCATGTTGATCTTGATGATCGCTTCAAACTTATCGGCGGGAAAATCCTCAATCGGGCTGACATGCTGGACACCGGCATTGTTGACGATGATATCCGGCCCGCCAAGCTCTGCGTTGCAGCGGGCGACCATTTCGGCGATGGCCTCCGGATCGGTCATGTCAGCATCGTCGTATAACGCAGTCGCACCGCTGATCGCCTCCAGCGCTGCGCGTTCCGATTCAATGGCAGCGGCGTCGCCAAAGCCGTTGATCATCACGCTCGCCCCTTGCGCGGCGAACGCCTTGGCATAGGCAAGCCCAATGCCCGACGTGGAGCCGGTGATGAGCGCAGTTTTGCCCTTCAGGAACATCTTTGTCGTCTCCATATCGCGATCGAGTTAGCAGTCGAGTTAGCAGTCGAGTTCAGGACCAGAACGCTTCAACCCGCGCTTTGGGCACAAATCAAATGCGGCGCTTTTGCCGGTCAGGATGTTTTCGGTCACCAGCTGGGCGTTGCTCATTGCCTGATCCGTCGACGCCAACCCTGCGTCCCAATGCTCCCGCATGGTGCGGGCCGAAAATTCGAAGTCGCGCGACCCGCCTTCCCACGCATTGGCTCTGTAGATCAGCTGAACCAGATTGACCGGCTGTTCCGCCGCAGCGGCTGCCAGCGCTTGCACATCGGCATCGTCATGCATGGCAGCAGGCAGTTTGGCGAGCAGGCGGCGTATCGTTTCGCGTTCCTGCCGCAATTTCATCACCTGATCCGACACTTGCCGGGTGCGGCTGGAAAATCGGATTTCCTTTTCGCGCGCCATCACGTCCATAATGGTGCGCGGTGCCTCCGTCGCGGCGGAGAACAGATCGACCTGAAAAACCAGCATGCCGTCGCGCTGATGATCGAGCACGTGGCTGAGCGGGGTATTGGACACAAGGCCGCCATCCCACCACAGGCTGCCGTCAATCTCAATCGGCGGCAGCCCCGGCGGCAGCGCCCCGGATGCCATGATGTGGCGCGCATCAAGCCGCTCAATCGCGGTGTCGAAATAGCGGAAGTTGCCGCTGATCACATCCACCGCGCCCACCGACAGCCGCACGGGACCGTCATTCACCAAATCCCAGTCGATCAGCGAATCGAGCGTCGCCTTCAACGGGGCACTGTCATAATAGCTAAGCGCCCCCGCGCTGCCCGGCGCGGCAAAATTGGGCGGCACCAGCCGGGGGGTGAAAAATCCGGGCACGCCCGTCGCCAGCACCATCCCCGCCGACCATTCATGGACGAATTCGCGCACCATATCATTGGGAAAGATCGGAAAGCTCGGCAGGCTGCTCGTCATCTTGTCCCAAAACGCCTTCAGCCTTTCGACCCGGCGTTCGGGCGGATTGCCCGCGACGATGGCGGCGTTGATCGCGCCGATGGAAATGCCGGCGACCCAATCAACCTCAATCCCGGCGGCCTGCATCCCTTCGATCACACCGGCCTGATAACTGCCCAGTGCACCGCCGCCCTGCAGCACCAGCGCCACTGTATCAGGCAGCGGCATTGCGCCGGCGTGGCGGCGACGATTGACGGTCTCATACTGTTGATCTGCCATGGGATGCAGGAATGCGCCGCATTGCAGCAGTAATCAACGACACTTTGGTGACCGGCGCAGTGTAAGCACGCGATTGGTGCAAATCGCGCTAGCGGCTTGCAACCGCTGGCGGCATTACGCATTCAGGGCGCAAGCGATCACCAGATAAGGCTTTGGCCATGCGGCTCGATGATTTTGACCCCAATATCGACGTTGGCGACCAGCGCGGACAGGGCGGCGGCATGGGTTTTGGCGGCGGCGGCGGCGGCGGTGGCATGCTGCTGGGGTTGCTGCCGCTGATATTCAGCCGATTTGGCTGCGGCGGCGTGGCGGTGCTGCTGGCAGTGGTGTTCTTTATGGGCGGCGGGTTGCCGTTGATATCGGGTGGCGGGCTGGTGCCAACCAGCCAGGTGGGCCAAACGCCTGCTGGATCGGTGGTGGGTGGACAGACTGCAGCGCAACGGGCCTGCAATGTTGATCCGGCTAGCAAAGCGGCATGCGACGCTTTCACCTCAGCCAACAATACGTGGAAATCCCTGTTCGCCCAGGCGGGCCAGCCATACCGCGCGCCATCGCTGAAGTTTTACGCTGGCCAGGGGCAATCGGGCTGCGGCGCGGCGCAGGCAGCGATGGGGCCTTTCTATTGCCCCAGCGACAACGGCATTTACCTGGACACCAGCTTTTTCGATGAACTCGCCAACCGGTTCGGGGCAAAGGGTGATTTTGCGGCGAATTACGTGATGGCGCATGAATTTGGGCATCATATCCAGACACTGCTGGGCACATCGGATCAGGTCCGTCGCGCGCAATCGAGCGCAAGCCGCACCGAGGGGAACGCCCTGTCCGTAAAACTTGAACTGCAGGCGGATTGCTTTGCAGGCGTATGGGGTGCCGCCAACCGCACCCGGCTTGACCCCGGCGATGTCGAGGAAGGGCTGACAGCGGCAGAGGCAATCGGCGACGACACCCTTCAGCGTGAGGCGCAGGGCCGCGTCGTGCCTGACAGCTTCACCCATGGCAGTTCCGCCGATCGGATGAAGTGGCTGAAGCGCGGGCTGGATACAGGCGATCCGGCGCAGTGCGATACGTTCAGCGGCGCGAATTGATCGGGCCTGAAGCCCGACCGTTCAGTTTCCAGCCTTTACGTCGATGACACGATCACGATCATAGTCCAGAACACCGGGTACCGGGCCCAACCGATCGATCGCCACGCCGAAATAATTGGGGAATCGCCCGGCCGCGCGCACATCTGCGGGGATGATGGTGAAAGCAGCAAGGCGCGGATCGATCGGGTCACCAGATACCGGCACATCCCACGCATAAGGGCTTGCCCCGCCGGGGAGGTCAAAGTCCGTCTTGGGCGGCGTTGCGCCTGCAGCTTTTGCTTTTTCGACGAGCTCAGCCTGCACGCTGCGTAACGTTCCGGCGTTGACGATCGAGCCCGGTTTCACCTCGAACTCAATCGTGCCCATGCACCAGCACACCCCCAGCGGCTGCGGCAACTGAGTCACCGGACCATAAATGGCGTAGCGGCCCGGGCGAACATGATGAATGTACACCGACTTGCCTTCCATTTTGGAAAAGCGATTCAGCGGCCCGATGGCGACCATGTTTTCGAGGTCGATCGACGGAAATGTTAGATTGGCGTCGGTCGGCTCGATGGGTTCCTTGCCGGGAGGGGGGACCGCTCTGCCCTCCGCCTTTTCCGCAAGATAGTATTTCCGCTGCGATTCCCATGCCGCAAGGCGTTTCTTCCATTTCGCGTGCGCTTTCGTAAGCGCAGCGGCGCGACGGGTGCGATAGTCACCAAGATCGGCCTGTTCGGGTCGCCGGATGAGCGTCAACATGGAAACCCCGGCCGAGCTGCCCGCAGTTGCCTGAATAATGACATAGCTCTCGCCCGACACAATCTCGGCAGCCGGCTTGTCGCGGACCGGACCAAGATCGTTCTTTTCCTTCGCCCAGGCGCCCGTCGGTAGCAGGGCAATCGCGGCCACTGAGATAATGCCACGCATCATTTGCCAAGCTCCTGTGCGATCGGGGCGGGACCAGACGCGACCTTGGCTTGCTGCTTCAAGAATGCCTGCCGCTTGGCCTCCTCAATCGATCCAAAGCCTTCCTCGAAATTGAACTGCTTCCACACGTCCTTGCCGATGCCGTAGCGCTGATAGCCCTTGTAAAACATGCACCGCCGCATGTTGACCCGGCGCTGGGCCCGCTTCTCCGCCGACCCGAAGATCGCAACCGCCATCATACTGCCGATTGCGCCACCCACACCACCGGCCAACGTGCCCGCATAGGGATAAGGTACGGCAGCATTGCCATAGCTAGTGCTCAGCCCGCGGGAGAGACCATCGCAATCGCGCAGATCGGCCAGCGCCGCTTTGAAATCGGTATCGGCGCGGCGGAAATAATAATATTTATCGTAATCATTGGCGTCGAGCGGATCGGGCTTGCCGTCGAGCGCAGGCACATTGATTGCGGCGACGTCGATTTGTTCGTCGGCAGACGGAAGCGCCACGACCTCGGCAACATCGTCCCCTCCCGTTGCCGCCGCCGCTGGCTGCTCCTGCTCCGTGGGGGGTGCTTCTTGTGCGGCGGCCGGAACGGTCGAAATCAACAATAGCGTGCCAATGGCCACGCACCCCAACCGTTCCAGCATGCCGCCCCCTCTGCGGATTATATTTGGCGATGGGTTGCCAATATCAATCTAGTTTAACAAGCATCTTGCCCTTGTTACCGCCTGAAAACAGACCAAGAAAGGCGTCGGGCATACGCGCCAGACCATCATGAACCGTTTCTTCGCGGGTTAGCTTACCCGCCGCGAGCATGCCCGCCATATCGGTGTAGAACTCTGCTGCGCGCGCCATGTAGTCGCTGACGATGAAGCCCTGAATGCGGATGCGCGCGCCGATGATGCGGGCGGCATAGCGGAGTTCAGTCGCGGCACCGCTGTTATACACGTCGATCATCCCGCAAATGGCAAAACGCGCGCGCTCATTCGCCAGCGCGAGGGCAGCATCCAGATGCTCGCCGCCGACATTGTCAAAATACACGTCGATGCCGTTTGGTGCGGCGGCCATAAGCTTTTTCACCAGGCTGCCGCCTTCCTTATAATCGATAACGTGATCGGCCCCGAGCGAGGATACCCAGGCGCATTTGTCTGCGCCGCCCGCCGATGCGATCACGGTCATGCCCTTGGCCTTTGCGATCTGGACCAATGTTGATCCCACCGCACCCGCGCCTGCCGACACGAATACGGTATCACCGGCCTTGGCGCTCGCCACTTCAAGCAGGCCAAAATATGCGGTCATCCCCGGCATGCCGAATTGGCCCAGAAATGCCTGCGGGTCGACGCCAAGCGGCGGCAGCTTCTGCACCTGTGCAGCAGGCAGCACCGCCTCATCGCGCCAGCCGGCCATGTGGAGCACCATGTCGCCCACAGCGAAGCCTTCAGCCGCGCTTTCGACAACTTCGCCAACGGCACCGCCCTGCATCGCCTCACCCAGCGCGAAGGGCGGGGTGTAGCTTTTCACGTCGTTCATGCGGCCGCGCATATAGGGATCAACCGACAGCCAGCGATTGGCGATCCGCACCATGCCCGGCTCGACAGCTGGCGTTGCGATATCCACCAGCGCGAAATTATCATGCGTTGGGGTGCCGTTCGGGCGTGATTTCAGCGTCCATGCATGGGCCATCTTGCTCTCCTGCGTTTTGATTTTCGAAGTGGCGGTATGCGCAAAGCCGCGCAAAAAGCAACCGGGCGGGGCGGCAAATTTCGACAGGAGCGCTGCGGTGATGGCGATGCCCGCGCCCGGCCTGCCCGGTGCCCGGCCAGTGTTGCGTCGCAGGGCATGCCCATCGTATTGGCGCTTCATGATGTGTCCACCACTGATCGCCCTGACCGGCGTGCGCCACCCGCAACCACAAATGCGCCCGTCGCCGCCGCTATGGGCAAAGGCGTTGGCAATGATGCAGGCAGCAGCGTGATGGGCGATACGCGTTCGCCGCTTGAACAAGGGTTCCTGCTGCTGCTGGTGATTGGCGCATCTGTGGCGTTTGCCTGGCTGGTGGGGCCGTTTATCGGGGCGGTCCTGTGGGGCGTCATTGCGACGATCCTGTTCGCGCCATTCAACGATTGGCTGTTAAAACGCATGCCGGGCAGGCCCAGCCTGGTCGCGATGATGACACTGACGGTGATTGTTGCCGTCGTGATTGTGCCCGCGTTGCTGCTGAGTGCCGCGCTTATCAACGAAGCATCAACCGGATATGCCAAGTTTCAGCGCGGTGAGATCGACCTGAGCCGCATCTTCACCGAAGCGGAGCGCAATCTGCCCCAACTGGCACGCGACTGGCTGGCAGCGCGCGGCCTGAACGATATCGCCGCTGTCCAGGCCAAGATCGGCCAGGGCGTCACGAGCAGTTTTCAAACACTGGCCAGCCAGGCGCTGAATGTCGGGCAAAGCGCACTGGGGTTTTTCCTGTCGCTGGGCGTCATGCTGTACCTGACGTTTTTCCTGTTGCGCGACGGCCATGTCCTGATCGGCAAGATTGAACGGTGCCTGCCGCTCGCGTCAGAACAGCGCAGCTTGCTGGTCACCCGGTTTGTTGCGGTGGTGCGCGCGACGATTAAGGGCAGCGTGATCGTCGCGATCCTGCAGGGCCTGATCGGCGGGCTGATTTTCTGGATGCTGGGCATCAGCGGCGCGCTGTTATGGGGCGTGGCGATGGGCATATTCTCGCTATTTCCAGCGATCGGCACTGCGTTTGTGTGGGTGCCCGCATCGGCATATCTGCTCGCCACCGGCAATGTGTGGGAAGCAGCGGTGCTGTTCTTGTGCGGATTCTTTATCATCAGCAGCGTGGACAATGTCGTGCGCCCTATTTTGGTGGGTCGCGAGGCGCGGATGCCCGATTATCTCGTGTTGATTTCCACCTTGGGCGGGTTCCAGCTGATGGGCTTTAACGGCTTTGTGCTGGGGCCCGTGATCGCTGCATTGTTCATGGCGGTGTGGGAAATTTTCGCGCAAGCCCCGGTTGAAGCCGGCGGACTGGGCGAACAGCCCGTTGCCACCGATGCACCGGGGCTAAAGGCACCATAGGATCAGGCGCGGTTCTGATCTACGGTCGATTTTATGGCCGATGATACCCAACTCCCCCCAGCGATTCCCGCCGCCACGCTTGTCTTGTTTCGCGACCGCGCCGATGGCCCGCCCGATCTGCTGATCGTTGAGCGGGCACGGGCAATGGTGTTTGCAGGCGGTGCATTGGTTTTCCCCGGCGGGCGGATCGATCCAGAGGATTATGCGCTGGCAGCGATCCATATCGGCGATGACGAGCATGGGGCCGCGCGCATCGCGGCGATTCGCGAGACAATTGAAGAAGCTGGAATCGCCGTCGGGCTAGCGCCAATGCCGGATGCAGCCCAGCTGACGGCCCTGCGTTCGGGGCTGCATGCGGGCGAGCCATTTGGGGCGTTGCTGGCCGGGCTGGGCCTGTCGCTGGATACCGCAGCGCTGATGCCATTTGCGCGGTGGTTGCCCGCCCATGCGAATATGCGGATTTTCGACACGCTGTTTTTCCTGGCCGCATTGCCGCACGGCGCGCCCGAACCGATTGTCGATGCGACCGAGAATAGCCGTGTTTTCTGGATGAGCGCGCAACGGGTGATTGATGATGCCGATGCCGGGCGCGCGACCATCATTTTCCCCACCCGGCGCAATCTGGAGCGATTGGCCCAGTTTGACAGCTTTGCAGCCGCGGTGGACCACGCCCGCAGCCATCCCGTCACCACCGTGACGCCGTGGGTAGAGACGCGCGGTGCGGAGACGCTGTTGTGCATCCCCGAAGGCATTGGCTATCCCGTCACGACCGAGCCCATGTCAGGCGCGATGCGCGGCTAGAGCATCCTGCGGTAATTCAGGATCACCGTCATTGCGAGCGCAGCGAAGCAATCCAGCCTATCCGCGAACACGCCGCTGGCTAGCCAGCCAGCCGAAGGGCGCAGGGCGAACGGGGTAGGAGTTGATCCAACGTAAAGTCATCAGACTCTAGCGCGCCAGATCAGCCCGGCAGGGCAGCCGTATCCACTTTTTCCACCCAGTGCGGGAAAAATGAAGGCTGGCGGTTGGACCAGCCCGACGCCGTTGCCGCCGCCTCACTGATAGATTGCAACAACTGGCGGCGCATATCAGGATGGAGATTGGGCAGTGCCGCCGCTGCACAAAAAGCACCCGGCAACCACGGCCTGATCTGCGCGCCGATCAGGCGTTCATACAAGAACCGATAGGGCGCAAAGCCCGTCATCCGCCCCTGCCCCAGATCAAACGCGCTGATGGTCACGAGCGGCCCCAGAAACTGTTCCACCGATTCGAGGCCGCTATCATCGGGAATCATCGCGCGAATATCAGGCAGGCGATCATAAAGGCGGGATTGCGCGCGAATGCTGGCAGCCTCCACGACATCGCGGGACCAGCGTTCCAGCGCATCCTCACGGTCCAGGCCGATATCAAGCGAGCGCCGAATATAGCGCTGTGTCGCCGCGCTGAACCCGGCGAATTCCTTCATTTCGGCCAATGCCATGGCACCAGCGGCTGGCTTCATTCTTGAACTCATCGCCCGATCCTGACCTCGCTTGCCTCATCCAAACCGAAACATGCGCCAACATGGTTAACAGAATCCTTAACCAGGCGTCGGCATGATATTCGGCAAGATTATTTCGCAATGCAACATCCCGGTGATTCATTTGCGACGAAGCGCATCCTCTGCCGCTTCATCATAGCCTGATGAGGGTGCGGGTTCGCTGCTGTCACCGGGCGGGGTTTGCGATGGCGGGTCCGATGCGTCCATCGATTCGTCGAGCGCACGATCAAGCTTTGCCTGGGGCGATGCCGGATCGCGGGCAAGCCGTTCCATGATTGATTCGTCCTGCCCGGCCTGTTGCAGCGGATCACAGGCAGCAGCACGGGCTTCCGGCGGAATGGGTGCCGCATTGGCTTTGCTATTTGCGTGGTTGGGTTTGTCGGTCATCATCAAATTCCCCGGTCATTGAACGCAATCAACGAACCCGGGGCGGGGCTGTTCCTAAGCCAGCCGAACCTGCACCTGCTGATCATTCATCATCGCGCGCCCAAACACCGTCATAAACGCGATGTCAGTCGCATCGCGCCCCACCGCAACACGGGCCAGATCATCGCACCCGGCCATGCCTGTTGGGTCGATCAGGTGCCAGCCATCGGCCAGCCACACTTCACACACCGCGTGAAAATCCTGCGGATCGACATTGGGGGCATAAGCCGAAACACACCGGGCCGGAATGCCGCCTGCCCGGGCAAGCGCGCACAGCAGGTGAGCATAATCACGGCACACGCCGCGCCGATCAGCAAAGGTCATCATCGCGGTGGTTGTTCCACTGCTGGTACCGCCTTCGTAGCGCAGGTTGCGATGCACCCAGTCGCGCATTGCCACGGCCAGCGCTCCGCCCTCCAGCCCGGCAAATTCGGCATGGACAAAACCTTCGAAGCGATCAGATTCGCAATATCGGCTGGGCAATAAATAGCCGATGATCGCCCCGGGCAACGCGCGCGGGGGGGCTGAGCCAAGCGCTGCGATGTCGATCATTGGCCGGTCAATCGCCACCACCGCATGATATTCTGCACGAAAGCGGCCCGTGCCGCGCGTCAGACAGCGTTGGCCAATCCCGTCCTCGCCCACCACCGCCACCAGCGGCGCATCGGTCCAGACCTTCAGATCCTGCACCTCAAGCCGTTGATCGGGCATCGCCGCGACCTCGATTTGCAGCAGCACATCGGCTGCGTCCTCAATCCAGTAATCCAGCATGACGTCGATCGCGAGGCGCATTCATTTTCCCGGGGAGATGAGGGCTGAGGTATCGAGAAGGCATCGCAACAAACAAAAGGCCCGGCGAGTTTCCCCGCCGGGCCGATGTTTTTGGGTTAATCCAAACACTAGTCGCGGCTGCTGCCAAACAAGCGAAGGATGAACAGGAACATGTTGATAAAGTCGAGGTACAGCGTCAGCGCCGACATAACGACCGTGCGGCCCTCATATTCGGTACCCGCAACCTGCGCGTACATGCTCTTCACCTTCTGCGTGTCATAAGCGGTAAGGCCTGCGAACAGCAGCACGCCGATCATGCTGATCACCAGCGAGAGCGGGCCCGACTGCAGGAACAGGTTCACCAGGCTGGCGACAAACAAGCCGACCACACCCATGATCAAGAACGTGCCGAACGCCGACAGATCCTTCTTGGTGGTGTAGCCCCACAGGCTGAGGCCGGCAAAGCCAGCCGCCGTTGCGAAGAACGCGCCGGCAATCGACGTGCCGGTGTACTGAAGAAAGATCGTCGAGAGCGACAGGCCCATCGCGACCGCAAAACCCCAGAACATCGCCTGCAGCGTACCCTGCGACATCCGCGCCTGGCCGAAGCTCATGCCAAAGACAAAACCGAGCGGGGCGAGCATGAAGACATATTTCAGCAGGCCGGGGCCGCCGAACACCTGCGCCGCCAGACCGCTGGTTGCAAAGCCAAGCGCGACAATGCCAGTCAGCAATATGCCCGACGTCATGTAGTTATAAACCGACAGCATGTAGGACCGCAGCCCGGCGTCATACGCTGCGCCGCGCACACCTGCGCCGCTTGCGAAAGCCGCAGCGTTCGTCCGGGGATCAGACCAGTTAGCCATTTCGAATAAACTCCTTTGCCCGGCAACCAAGCCGGATAATCGGAATATCGGCGCTCTGCGGTGAATTTTCAAGCGATTCCGGTTGTCTCCATTGTTGCTGAGCGGCATGAACATCCCATGGAACACCGCCTGTTCGTCGGTTTACGCCCGCCGCGCGACGTTCGCGCCGTGTTGACAGGCGCAATGGGCGGCATCGCCGGTGCGCGCTGGCAAAGCGATGACCAGCTTCACGTCACGTCCCGCTACATCGGCAATGTCGATCACCGCATAGCGGGCGAGGTCGCGCTGGCGGTTGCGCGCATCCGCACAGAGGCAATCAGCGTGACGTTGAACGGTGTGGGCCGGTTCACCAAACAAGGGCGTACCAATACAATATGGGCGGGGCTGACGCCGGGTGACGCCCTTGCCCGGCTGCACCGCAAGATCGATCACGCACTGATCGCGCTCGGCCTGCCAGCGGAGGGCCGCGCCTATATTCCCCACATCACGCTGGCGCGCCTGCACCGCAGCCTGGGCGCAGAACAGGAAATTGACGCCTTCATTGCGGCCAATGCCAGCCTGGGCGGGCCAGCTTTTGCCTTTACCCATTTGACCCTGTTCGAAAGCCAGCTGACCCGCGACGGCGCGCGCTATCATGTGGTCGATCGTTGGCCGCTGGGGCGATAGTCTGGCTAAGCCCCAAGAATAAAGCTTCCGCATCGGCGCACGCCTCTGCTAGCCCCGTGGAAACGGTGATTATTATTCAGGGGATGAACATGGCTGACGCGCAACCGGGCACTGAGCCCCAGGCACCGCGCTATGCCTGGTACGTCCTGGCGATCCTGTTCGCCGTGTACATCCTGAACTTTGTCGACCGGCAAATCATCTCGATCCTGGCAGAGGACATCAAGCGCGACCTGGGGCTGCGCGATGAGGATCTGGGGTTCCTGTATGGCACCGCTTTCGGCGTTTTTTATGCGCTGTTCGGCATCCCGCTGGGGCGGCTTGCGGATAACTGGCACCGGGTGCGCTTGCTCACCTTCGGGCTCACCCTGTGGTCTGCGATGACGGTCGTATCGGGCTTTTCGAAAAGCGGCGCGATGCTCGCGGGTGCCCGGGTTGGGGTTGGCATTGGCGAGGCGAGCGCTGCGCCGTCAGCCTATTCGCTGATATCGGACTGGTTTCCCCGGCGGCTGCGCGCCACCGCGCTCGCCATCTATTCGGCGGGGCTTTATGTTGGCGGCGGCATTTCGCTGGGTATTGGCGGGCTGATCGTGTCGGGCTGGAACAGCGCCTATCCGGGTGGCGGGCCGCTGGGCCTTGTCGGCTGGCAGGCCGCATTCATGATCGTCGGGTTGCCGGGCCTGGTGCTCGCATTGCTGATCGCCACGCTGCGCGAACCAATCCGTGGCCAATCCGAAGGGTTGCCACCACCGGCGCCGCACCCTGCCCCCTTCCGCGCGTTTTTCGCTGATCTGCTCACGATTGTGCCGCCGCTGACGCTCATTGGTGCAGCGCAAGGCGGCGTGCGGGCGTTTATGGTCAATGTGATCGGGCTGGCCGTTGTCGCCGCGATCGTTACCGGGCTGATCGCGATCGGCGAACCTGCACCGCAATGGCTGGCTGTGGGGATTGGGGCCTATGCCGTCTTTTCCTGGGCCAGCGCGCTGCGCCGCCGCGACCCGCCAACCTTTGCGCTGATCGTTGCCAACCCCGCCTTCCTGTGTGTGGTGGTGGCGTACGGATTGAATGCGTTCCTCAGCTATTCAGTCACCTTTTGGGCGGCACCCTATGCGATCCGCATCCTGGGTGCAGCGCCGGGCACGGCTGGGTTCATCATTGGCGGCATGGGGGCAATGTCTGGCTTTTTGGGCGTGACCATAGGCGGGATCATTGCCGATCGGTTGCGCAAGAAAAATCCGGCAGGTCGGCTGCTCGTTGTCATTTTCGGCGCGGCGGTGCCGTGGATGGCGATCCTGACCGCGTTCACCACCACCGATATCAGGCTGTTCTACATCATGCTGTTCCCCGCCCAGGCGCTGGCGAGCTGCGCACTGGGGGCAGCGGCTGCAACCACGCAGGATCTGGTGCTGCCCCGTATGCGCGGCACGGCAACCGCCACCTTCCTGATCGGCACGACGTTGTTGGGGCTGGCGATGGGCCCCTATCTGGCCGGGCGAATCTCGACGCTTTCGGGCAGCTTGTCGATCGGCGTCATCTCGCTGTTGTGCACGGTGCCGATAACAGTGACGGCGGCAATCTTTGCCTATCGGCTCGTTCCGAAGGCTGAAGCGGACAGAGAAGCACGCGCACGGGACGCTGGCGAACCCATTTGATCGATTTACAAACGGCCCCTTAACCACTGGCGTACGTAAAACACGCATGTCATTGGTCAAGGAGCCTACCGCGCATGTTTTCCGCCGAAATCGTTATTAAACCCAGCGATAATCGCCGCAGCGCGCGCACCGCTGTTGATATGCCGGGCAGGATCTCAACGGAGGGAAGCTGGCGCTTGGTTTGCCGAATCGCCGACCTTTCCTGTCACGGCGCGCGGCTATCCACCTTTTCAGCACTCGCGCGCGGGACGGTGATGTGGATCAACCTGGCTGGCTTACCCGCGCGCAAGGCCGAAGTGATCTGGGCCGACGAATACAACGCCGCTTGCCAATTTTATCAGCCGCTTGATCCGCACGCGGTGACGAGCCTGGTCGGGCGCTACGGGTACAAGCTGGAACCCGATCGCCCAATTGAGGATATGATCATGGTTGCCTGAGGCAGAAGCCTCAGCCAATGCCCGGCATCAGTTTGCCGAGAACACCCCGCAAGCAATCCGCGCCCCGCTTTTGCCCGATGGATCAGTCATCAGGTCATCGGCGGCGGTGTGGACCACCATCGCGCCGCCATCGGCATCAAGCAGCCCGGCAAGCGTGCCAGCGGGAATCGTGACGCCCAGCGTACCACGGCCATCGGTGCCAATGATGATGTTGGGCAAATCGCCCTCATGCGGGCCAGCCGGGTTCATTGAACCGTGCTGCGTACCCGCCGGGTTCCAGTGCCCGCCCGCGGTCATGAAATCAGGCCCGTCGCACCGCCCAACGGCGTGGATATGAGCGCCGTGGGTACCCGCGGCTAAACCCATCGCATCAATGGTGATGCGCAGGCCGCCCGTAACCTCCCGCGCCGTGGCGCGACCGACTGCCTTGCCATCCGCCATCCGCAGCATGGCCACCGCGATTCGGTTCGATGGCGCGGGCTGTTCCATGCCCTTAGTATAGGAAGCGCATCCGCCGATGCTGACCGCCGCCAATGCCACTCCTGCCATGATCGCTGTTCGCATCTTGCCTGCTCCCCTGAAGAAATCCGATAAACTTGAAGAAATCCGATTAAGCTTAACCCGTCCGACAGCTTGCCGCCATGGCCGTTGCGCCGCAACAGCACCAATTAAGTCGATTCAATCCGGTATCGTTACCGTTTTCAGGTTCATGAACTCGTGCAGCCCGTAAGAACCAAGCTCTCGCCCATGGCCTGAGCGTTTGATCCCGCCAAAGGGAACCGAGGGATTGCTGGCCAGAACCTGGTTTATCGCGGTCATCCCCGCTTCAATCTCCTGCACCAGACGATCCTGCTCCGCGGCATCCTGCGTCCAAACGCTGGATCCCAATCCGAACGGCACATCATTTGCCAGCGCAATCGCGGCATCAATGTCTGCGACTTTGAAAACCATCGCGACTGGCCCAAAAATCTCCTCATGCGCGATCGGATCCGCAATCGGTACGCCCGTCATGATCCCGGCAGACATATATGCCCCCGCACCCGGCAGCGCCGCACCGCCAAACATCATGGTCGCGCCCGCCGCTTTCAGCCGGTCAATCTGGTCCAGCACGGTTTCGCGCTGCTCGATACTGGAAAGCGGGCCCATATCGTTTGCGTCGTCCATCGGGTCGCCCGCTTTGACCGCGCGCATCCCGGCGCTGAAGCGCTCCATAAAGGCATCGTAAATATCGGCGTGGATGATCATCCGTTTGCCACAGATGCAGGATTGGCCGCTATTCTGGATTCGTGCCGTCACCGCAGCAGCCGCAGCCTTGTCGAGATCAGCCGAGGGAAGCACGATGAACGGATCGGAACCGCCCAGTTCGAGCACCACTTTTTTCAACGCCTGCCCTGCGGCTGCAGCGACCTTCGCGCCAGCCTCCTCACTGCCGGTCAGCGTCACCGCTGCAATCCGCGAATCGGCGATAATGGGTGCGACGGCGGATGACGGAATCGCCAGATTCTGAAAAAGCCCGGCAGGCACACCGGCGGCAATCACCATCCGCTCAATCGCATCGGCCACGCCCTGGGTGAGAGAGGCGTGTTTCAACAGCCCGACATTGCCGGCCATGATCGTCGGCGCCATAAACCGCACCACCTGCCAATAAGGGAAATTCCACGGCATGACGGCCAGCACCGGGCCGATCGGCAACCAGTGCATGCTTGCACGGCCGCCGGGCACCGCTATGTGGCGCGCCGCCAGCATGGCAGGGCCGTGTTCGGCATAATATCGAAACCCGGCGACACATTTTTGCACCTCTGCAATCGCAGATTTGCGCGTCTTCCCCATTTCGCGCGTTGCGATTTCGGCCAGCTCAACCGTGTTTTCCTCAAACTGCCGGGCAATGCGTTCCAGCGCGCCAGACCGGGTCGCCAGATCGCTGCGCCGCCATGCCGCAAAACAACTGCTCGCGCGCGCAATGCGCAGCTCGGTTTCGGCAAGCGTTAACGCTGGATAGCTTGCCCCGGCCATGCCGGTTGCCGGATTGATGCTCGTAAACATGCGATTCCTTTACCCCTACCCCATGAAACGCACCGCCAATGCACTTGGGCCCGCGCTCCTTCTTGACCCTCATAACCCGCCTGCCCCATAGCGGCACGATGGAAGCCGCCGTTGCAATAGATGATTTGTCGTTTGAAGACGCCTTGAAAGAGCTGGAGCGCATTGTCGCCCGGCTTGAAAGTGGCGACGAACAGCTCGACAGTTCGATCACCTTGTACGAGCGCGGCAGCCAGCTCCGCCAGCGTTGTGCCGACCGGCTGGACGCAGCGCAGGCCCGGATCGAAGCCATCAGGCTCGATAGCGACGGGCGACCGGTCGGCACCACTCCCTTTGCGGCGGGTTGATATTATCATGGCGCAAGCCTCGTTGTCGCTAAAAGCGGCACTTTCCGAAGTTTCGGCAGAAGTAGATCGTCGATTCGATCATTTGCTGGCCATTCCCGATGATCCGCGCGCCGATTTATATCGTGCGATGCGCCACGCCGCGATTGGCGGGGGCAAAAGGCTGCGGCCATTGCTTGTTTATGCCACGGCGCAATTATTTGGCGTCGACCGCGACTGCGCGGGCCGCGCGGCAATCGCGATCGAGTGCATCCATGTGTACTCGCTGATTCACGATGATCTGCCCGCGATGGACGATGATGATCTGCGGCGCGGAAAGCCGACCGTCCACAAAGTGTATAGCGAAGCGACCGCAATCCTGGCGGGCGATTGCCTGCACGCGCTGGCGTTTGAAGTGCTGGCCGATGTGGCGACACATGCCGATCCATTTGTCCGCGCCGAACTGGTGCTTGATCTGGCCCGTGCGGCTGGCCCCACGGGCATGGCGGGTGGCCAGATGATGGATATCGAGGCCGAAAAGGCCAGCTTTGATCTGCCAACGATCACCCGACTTCAAGCGATGAAGACAGGCGCGCTGATCGCCAGCTCGGTTGAGGCAGGCGCAATCCTGGGCAAGGCACCCGCAGAAGCCCGCACCAGCCTGCGCGGTTATGCCCGTGACATCGGCCTCGCCTTCCAGATCGCTGACGATCTGCTCGATTATGAGGGCGAAGAAGAAAAAATGGGCAAGCGCGTTGGCAAGGATCAGTCTGCGGGCAAGGAGACATTCCTGTCGTTGCTCGGTGTTGATCGTGCGCGGGAGCAGGCAAAGCTTCTCGTCGAACAGGCCGTGGCGCACCTGCAATTTTTCGGCCCGGAAGCTGATTTGCTGCGCGACATTGCCCGGTACACGCTTGAGCGCGACCGGTGAGCATCCGCACAGGGGTGTACCCCGGCACCTTTGATCCGGTCACTTTGGGCCATATGGACATCATCCGGCGCGGCGCAAAGCTGGTCGACCGGCTGGTGATCGGCGTGACGACCAACCCTAGCAAGAACGCCATGTTCACTGTCGAAGAACGCATGGCGATGGTAAAGCGTGAAGTGGCCGATGTGGCCGGCGAAATTCACGTCGTCAGTTTCGATTCGCTGCTGATGGATTTTGCCGAGCGCGAAGGTGCAGGCATTATCGTGCGCGGGCTGCGGGCGGTTGCGGATTTCGAATATGAATATCAGATGGCGGGCATGAACCAGCAGTTGAACAACCGGATCGAAACGGTTTTTCTCATGGCCGATGTCGCGTTACAGCCGATTGCGTCGCGCCTGGTGAAGGAAATCGCGATGTTTGGCGGCGATATCCGCAAATTCGTGCCGCCGACGATCAGTGACGAGGTGATCGCCCGGGTAAATCGGATCGGCCGCAAGGGCAGCTGAGGGATCATGTGCCCATCGCACGGCGTTTACCGCCCGGCGATGTTCAGATTGGCGCAATGCCAGATTTGCTCTAAGCGCCGTTCAAATCGCTTTTTTGCGGGGATGTGATGCGTTTTATTACCAGCCTGATGATTGCCGCCATGGGTATCCTGATCGGGTGCCTGATGATTTTGCCCGCCAGCGCGCAGAAGATTAAGGGCACCGATAAGGCCGCCGTTGCGGGCGCCGTTACCGGACGCGCGCCACCGGCTGACTTTAACGACAAACAGAACCTGCTCTACCTTGATCTGTCCACGGGTGGGCGCGTGGTCATCTGGCTGCGGCCCGATGTTGCGCCGCTGATGGTCGAACGGATCAAGGGCCTTACCCGCAAGGGTTTTTATGACGGGCTGTTGTTCCACCGCGTGATTGACGGCTTCATGGCGCAAACCGGCGACCCCAAGGGCGATGGCACGGGCGGATCGGACCTTCCCGATCTGAAGGCAGAGTTTAATTACCTGCCGCATGTGCGGGGTGCTGTATCGGCTGCGCGCGCAACGAGCGAAGATAGTGCCAACAGCCAGTTCTTCATCGTTTTCCAGCCAACGCTAAAGCTCGACCGGAAATATACCGTGTTTGGTCGCGTCATTGGCGGCATGGACTATGTGGATGCGGTTGAACGCGGCGAACCGCCGGCCAAGCCCTCGCGTATCCTCCACGCCTATATCGCTGCCGATGGCCCACCGGCCTATGTGCCGCCAGCCGCCGCGCCAGTGGCGGATCTTGGCCCCCCGGTCAGCCTGACAGACCCTGCACCGGCGAAGATTAAACCGGCACCGGCCAAGCCGGCCGCCAAGCCCCCGGTGAAAACAAAGCGCTAAGCCCGGGATTGTTTATGCCAAGGCTGTCGGGAAAGCGGCCGTCGTGAAGGTCGATCTGTTCGATTTTGACCTGCCGACCGATCGGATCGCACTGCGCCCCGCCAGCCCGCGCGATTCGGCACGACTATTGACGGTAACGAAGGACGCGCTGGGCGACCGGATCGTGCGCGATCTGCCCGCGCTGCTGAATCCCGGCGACCTGCTCGTCTTTAACGATACGCGCGTCATCCCCGCGCAGTTGGAAGGGCGGCGCGGCGATGCGCGAATCGGCGCGACGCTGCACAAACGCGAGGGGCCGCGGCGCTGGCGGGCCTTTATCCGCAACGCCAGGCGCGTGCGCGAGGGCGACCGGATCGATTTCGGCGATGGCGACAATAGCGCCGCTGCACTTGCCAGCGATCGGGGCGCTGACGGCAGCTTGGCGCTCGATTTTCTGGGTGATGAGCCCGTTGAGCTGCTGCTCGATCGGGTTGGGCACATGCCCCTGCCCCCCTATATCGCCGCCAAGCGCCCCACCGACGCGCGCGATGCCGACGATTATCAAACCATGTTTGCGCGCGAAAAGGGTGCCGTTGCCGCCCCCACCGCCGCGCTGCATTTCACGCCAGAACTCATGGCTGCGCTTGATAAGGCGGGCGTCGGCCATACGATGCTGACGCTGCATGTTGGCGCGGGCACTTTTCTGCCGGTCAAGGTGGACGACACCGCCGATCATGCGATGCACGCCGAATGGGGCCGGATCGACGCAGCAACCGCCGACCGATTGAACGCGGTGCGCGCCGCGGGCGGGCGGGTGATTTCGGTAGGCACCACCAGCCTGCGTCTGATTGAAAGCGCCGCGCGTGCCAATGGCATCGTGGAGCCGTTCGAAGGCGATACATCGATCTTCATCACCCCCGGCTACCGGTTCAAGGGGATTGACGGCCTGATCACCAATTTCCACCTGCCAAAATCAACGCTGTTCATGCTGGTATCGGCGCTGATGGGGCTGGACGTGATGCAAGCGGCCTATGCCCATGCGATTGCCAATGGCTATCGGTTTTATTCCTATGGCGATTCCAGCTTGTTACTGCCGGGCCGCTGATCTGGCAGCGTTCGCCAAGCAAAAAATCGCCCTGACGGCGAGCAATCCGCGCAAGCGGGCTATGCCAACCACCCCAAAGACGGCTATCGCTCTGCCCCAATGGCTATGCCCCGGTGCCCCTTCCCCGAAAAAACCGACATGCGGCTGATTCTTGGCAGTGCCAGCGCAGTGTTCCTGGTTGCCATCGCCCCTGTGGCGGCGCAACGCGCGCCCAACCCGGCAACCGCAGCCACACCGCGCGTGCCGCCGATCACGCAGCCGCCCAGCGCCACGATCATGGCTGAACCCGTTGCCCTGTTTATCGCCACCACCGATGCGAACGGCGATGCCCGCGTTACCCGCGCCGAAGCGCAGGCCGGCGTCGCGCGCAGCTTTGCCACGGTGGAAACGACAACGCCCGGATCAATCGGCTATATCGGCCTGTCGGAATGGGCGGAACGCTGGCTGGGGGATCGCAACGCGCTGCCCAGCGCCTATGAAACCGATAGGGATGGCGACAACCGCATCACCCTGGCAGAACTGACGGCGCAGATCGACCGGACGTTTACCCGGCTGGACCGCGACAAGGACGGCATGCTCGTGCGCAGCGAATTGCTGACGCTGGATAGCGCACGCAGCAGCGGCAACGGGCTTGACCCTCGTGGTCGGCGTGGGCAGCCGCCGCGATGACCGATGCTGCTTTGGTGCCAGCGGGCGACGCGCCGCGTTATCGGCTGGCGATCTTTGATTTTGATGGCACGCTGGCGGACAGCGGCGACTGGTTCTTGTCCATTGCCGATGACCTGGCCGAGCGTTTTCGCTTTCGCCGCGTTGAGCCCGCAGAGATAGAGGCACTGCGCGGGCGCACCAGCCGTGAGGTGATCAGGCATGTTGGCATTCCGCGCTGGAAACTTCCCGCCATCGCCCGCCATATCCACAAAAGACTGGCAGCAGAGACCGACAAGATCGTGCTGTTTGATGGCGTTGAGGCGATGATTGCGCAACTGGTGGCCAGCGGCGTCCGCATCGCCGTCGTCACGTCCAACGCAGAGGGCAATGTTCGCGCTATTCTGGGCCCTGAAATCGTCGCGCAAATCGACATGTTTGAATGCGGCGCATCGCTGTTCGGCAAGGCACGGCGGTTTCGCCGGGTGCTGCGCAAGCTTGATGTTGCCAAGGCAGATGTGATCGCGATTGGCGATGAAACGCGCGATATCGTGGCGGCAAACAAGGTGGGAATCGACAAGGCAGCCGTATTGTGGGGCTATGCCAATCGCGCGATCCTGACCGCGCTGAAACCCGAAGTGATGTTCGATTCACCCGCAGAAGTGCTGGATTACCTGTTGGGCCAGTCGCGCGAGGCAGCGGCTTGAGCGAGCGGTTTACGTTCACTATCGCTGCAACCGACGGTCGCGCCCGCACGGGGCAGATCGCGATGCAGCGCGGCATTATCCGCACGCCCGCGTTCATGCCGGTTGGCACGGCTGCCACCGTCAAGGCGATGAAACCCGCCGATGTGCGCGCGAGCGGCGCCGATATCATTTTGGGCAATACTTATCACCTGATGCTGCGTCTCGGTGCAGAGCGTGTCGCAAAGCTGGGCGGGCTGCACGGTTTTATGGGCTGGGATCGCCCGATCCTGACCGACAGCGGCGGCTATCAGGTGATGAGCCTGTCTGACCTGACGACGCGTAACGAGGACGGCGTTACATTCAAATCGCACCTTGATGGCAGCCGCCATACGCTGTCCCCTGAACGATCAATCGAAATTCAGCGGCTGCTGGGATCGGACATCGTCATGGCGTTTGACGAACTGGTCCCCACCACCTCAACCCCCGAAGTGCAGCAGGCGGCGATGGCGCGATCCATGCGCTGGGCAAAGCGATCGCGCGCGGCGTTTGACGGGGGCGGCGCACATGCAGAAGGCGCGGCAATTTTCGGCATCCAGCAGGGCGCGCTTGACGAGACGTTGCGCAAGAACAGCGCTGATGCGCTGATCGATATCGGTTTTGACGGTTATGCCGTGGGCGGGCTGGCAGTTGGCGAGGGGCAGGCCGCGATGTTCGGCTGCCTTGATTTCGCTCCTGGCCAGCTCCCCGCTGACAAGCCACGCTATCTGATGGGCGTCGGCAAGCCCGACGATATCGTTGGCGCGGTGGAACGCGGTATCGACATGTTCGATTGTGTGCTCCCCACCCGTTCGGGCCGCACCGGCCAGGCTTTCACCCGGCGCGGGCCGATCAATATTCGCAACGCCAAATTTGCCGAAGATCTGGGCCCGATCGACCCGGCTTGCGCGTGCCCGGTTTGCAAGGGGTGGAGCCGCGCCTACCTGCACCACCTTGTCCGGTCCGCCGAGATTTTGGGCGCGATGTTGATGACCGAGCATAATTTGTGGTTTTATGAGACGTTGATGGCCGATCTGCGCACGGCCATCAGCGATCAACGGCTGACAAGTTTCGCGCAAACGTTCAGAAAAGATTATGCCGGCGCCTGAAAATACAGGGATGAATCGGCAATGAGGAGAGTGACATGGCCGAAATGAACGAGATTGAAGCGGCAGCCCATGCCGCAAAGCGCGTGCGCGAGGCCGCCGACGTCACCGATCTACAGAAAAAGGAAAAGGCCAAGGAAGGCAGCTGGCCGCTGGTGCCAATCGGTATCGGGATCGGCATTGGTTCTGCTGCGCTGGCCGCCGCACTGCTGTATTCGCGCAGTGGCCGCAAACCCAAGGGGTGAAGGACCATGCTCGGTTGATCGCGCGCGATTGCCGTCCTGAACCCTAGATTAGCCCAATCATCCTTTGCGGCCCGACCGGAGCCGTCACATTCCTGCTGGAGTAATCGCATGCGCCTTGTTCGTGCCGCCCTGCTGCTGAGTGCCGCCAGCCTATCTGTCACAGCGCAGCCCGCTGCCGCGCAATCCGCCCCCGCCGCGATGGCGACGAACAGCGTTAAGCCGATCGCCTTTACCGAACGCACGCTCGCCAATGGCCTGCGGGTATATGCGATCCGTGATACCGGCACCGCGACCGTCTCCGTCCAGGTCTGGTATGATGTCGGGTCAAAGGATGATCCCAAAGGTCGGTCGGGCTTTGCGCACATGTTTGAACATCTGATGTTCAAGGCCACGCGCAACCTGGTGCCCGAACAATTTGATCGGCTGACCGAAGATGTCGGCGGTTTCAACAACGCGTCGACCAATGATGATTACACCAATTATTATCAGACGGTCCCCGCCAACCACCTGCAGCGGCTGTTGTTTGCAGAAGCTGACCGGATGGCGTCGCTGGTCGTCGAGCCCACCTCATTCGCATCGGAGCGCGATGTGGTAAAGGAAGAGCTGCGGCTGCGCGTGCTCGCCCAGCCTTATGGCAAGCTGTTCTCGCTCTATCTGCCTGAAATATCGTACTCCACGCACCCCTATGCCCGCCCCGGCATTGGCAGCATCGACGATCTGGAAGCAGCATCGATCGATGATGTCCGCGCCTTCCACGCCACCTATTACCGGCCAGACAATGCCGTGCTGGTGGTGGCCGGGAATTTCGATGCCAAGCAGCTTGATGCCTGGATCGACCAGTATTTCGCGGGCATCAAAAAACCTGATCGCCCCATCCCGCGCGTGACGGTGGTGGAGCCTGAGCGGACCGCCGCAACAACGCGCACCGTGTATGAAGAAAACACGCCTTTGCCCGCGATTGTCATCAGCTATCCCATCCCCGCCGATCGCGACCCCGATTCCGCGCCGTTGGCAGTGCTGAACACGATCCTGTCGGGCGGTGAAAGCTCCCGCCTGTACGAATCGCTCGTCTATCGCGACCAGATTGCGCAATCGGCCGGCACTTTCCTGGATTCCAAGCAATCAACCGGGGCCTTTGCCGCCTATGCGATCCTGGCGGGCGGCAAAACCGTGGAAGCTGGCGAGGCCGGGCTGCGGGCGGAAATCGCTCGCGTGCGTGACAAGCCTGTATCTGATGCCGAATTGAACGAGGCCAAGAACCAGATCCTCACCGGCGCGATCAGCCAGCGCGAAACGGCGGACGGCAAGGCATCCGCGATTGCCAGCGCGGTGATTATCGACGGCGATCCCCGCGCCGCTGACCGCCAGCTCGCCGCACTCGCCGCCGTTACCGCGGCCGATGTCCAGCGGGTCGCCAAGCGCTATCTGGCGGAAAACCGTTCGGCCACCGTCCGCTATCTGCCCGCCATGCCCGGCGGACCAAAGGGTGATGCCATCACCGTTGCCCCCACCGTTCAGGTCGCTGCACTGACGGCCCCGGCTGACATCAAGATCATCACCCCCGCCCCCGCCGCCG
>JAKFUX010000026.1:0-70072 GCA_021732465.1 Sphingomonas sp. | reverse complement strand
AGAACAGCTTCACCGCGACGAGGATCGTGACATAGTCGAGCTTGCGGCAATGGAGCAGCGTCCCGCTCGTCACCGAGAACTTGTGCCGACAGCCATTCGTCTTGCACCGGAACTGGCGCTTGTCGCCCGGAGCGTCATGGTCGCCCAGAGTCCATGCAGTGCTTCCGCATTTCGGGCAGATCGGCTCACCATTGGCATCAGGCCAGCGCGCCAGGCGAACCATGGCATAGGCCTGCTTATCCGTCAGGCGCGTGATCTTCGTGATCGGAAGATCACGATAGCGAGCCGACGATGATATGTGCTGAGCCAATAGAAGGAGCCATCTCGATATGTGCATCATCACATATGATGGTGCGCACATCTTGTCAAGCGCGCACCATCATCCGCGATGATGGGCGCTATCATGTGCGCTTGCAGATCAGTGGTGCGCCATCCTACAACGCCTTCATGGACAGAAATCTGATCAGTGACGAAGCCTGGGATCAGCTGGTGAAGAACATGCTGCGCGCTGAGATGATGCGTCGCGGCATGTCCTATGAGCAGCTCGTCACGCGGCTGGCGGATCTCGGCATAGAAGAGAATGTCCTGAATCTGCGCAACAAGGTTGCCCGGGGGCGCTTCACGGCGTCGTTCTTCACGCAATGCATGATCGCGATCGGCGTCAGTAACCTGCAGATCCCAACCGCCGCCGAAGTCGTCAGTGGCGCAGTCGGCGATCACGGCGCGCAGACGCTGGCTCGCAAGAAATGACACACCACCTGAAGGTTGAGCAGTAATGACCGGCGCGAGCCTTTTCACGACCGGCGGACTGCTGACTCAGGATTACCTGATCGACGCGATCAAGGCCTCGAAGCAGTATCAGGCCGTGAATGTCGGTCAAATGCGCGACGATATAACCGCGGTCCTGGCCGGGTTCCCGCACCATACCAAGCCCAACGAGGCCACGACCGAGAAAGACGTCATCTGGCCGATCATGGCCTTGCTTGGCTGGGACTCCTACCTCACACAGCAAAACCTATCCGATAAGGGACGAGATGACGTCCCGGACGGCCTGCTGTTCATTGATGCTGCCGCGAAGTCGCGAGCAAATGCGATACCGCAAGAATGGAAGCGTTACGATTGCGGCGTCACGATCATCGAGGCGAAGCGATGGGGGCGGGCCCTTGACCGCGCCGAAGGGCGCAAGGGCGACGATAAGGACACGCCCTCGACACAAATCCTTCGATACCTGCGGCGAATAGACGACCTCACATCGGCCAAACTGCGTTGGGGCATCCTCACTAACGGTGCCAAGTGGCGCCTTTACTTCTCAGGCGCGCGATCAACGATCGACGATTATCTCGAGATCGACCTTGAAAGGGTCCTCAACCTGAAGCCGGATCTTCTCGATGTAGGCATCACCCAAGAAGATCGAGACCACTGGCTTGCCGTGTTCGTCGCTATGTTCAGCCGCGGAGCATTCGAGCGTCAAGGCGCCCAGGTGCAGAGCTTTCATGATGTCGCCCGTGAAAACTCCGCCTATTACGAAGAACGCATCGCCAAGGGGCTGGCCACTCTCGTCTTCAACGATCTCTACCCGGCCCTTGGCAAGGCGGTCGCCGCCGAGGCCCAAGCCGGCACGCCGCTGGACGAAATCCGGGAAACGACCCTCATTCTTCTCTATAGGCTCCTCTTCGTCCTCTACGCAGAGGACCGAGGGCTCCTTCCAGTCAAAGATCAACGGTATGACGCCTACGCGCTTCGCGTGTCGCGCCTCGACGTCGCCAGGCGCAAGGACGCGGGAGATGTCTTCTCCGGGGTGGCAACGACGATATGGAGTCGCTTCAGCAGCTTGGCCGAAATGATCGACAGAGGCGACACGTCGGTGGGCCTGCCGCCCTACAATGGCGGCCTGTTCAATGGGAAGCGAACGCCACTCCTGAAGACCATCAGGCTCAGCGATAAAGTCATGGCCGATGCACTGGACATCCTATCATTCGAGGAGGATGCGGGACGCCGGAAATACATCAACTACCGCGACCTCTCGGTCCAGCAGCTCGGGTCGATCTACGAGCGTCTCCTGGAGTTCGAACTGGTCCGCGACACCGTGAGCGATGAGGTCATGGTGAAGCCAAACCTCTTTGCTCGCAAGAACTCGGGCAGCTACTACACACCTGACGACCTAGTCCTGTTGATCCTCGACGAGACGTTGCGGCCGTTGATCAATGACGCGATCGCCGCCTTCGATTCCGTTCTGTCAGAATGCGGCCCCTCGGACAGCGAAGATTACGTAACCGACCAGCTTCACAAAGTGGATCCCGCCCGGGCCATAACCCGCCTGCGTATATGCGATCCCGCCATGGGCAGTGGGCATTTCCTGGTCGGCCTGGTTGACCGCCTCACCAGTCAGGCCCTGCATGCGCTTGCCGAGGCGCAGTCCAAGGTCAAAGCGAAATTCCCCGAACTCGACTATGAAAGCCCGGTCTCCCAAGAAATCCGGCGAATACGTGCCACCATCAGGGGGAATGCGGAAGATTCGGGGTGGACTGTCGCCGAAGAGCAGCTGGATGATCCGCAACTGGTAAAACGGATGGTTCTGAAGCGCTGCGTCTACGGGATCGACAAGAACCCAATGGCCGTCGAACTGGCAAAGGTGTCGCTATGGCTCCACACCTTCACTGTCGGCGCACCGCTGTCCTTCATCGACCATCACCTCTCAGCGGGCGATAGCCTGTTCGGCCTGTGGGTACGCGACGCCATGGACAAGGCCGGCGAAGGAGGACAGCTCCTTCTTCATGAACCATTGTCAAACGCGCAGCGCCAGGCTGTCGCGATGCGAACAATCGAATCGCTGACGGACGCCGAGGTCGCTGAGGCGCACAAGAGTGCGGAGATGTGGATTGACGTCGAATCCCAGACCGGGCCGCTCGACAGCTTCGTCGGCTTTCTCCACGCCCTCGACTGGTTAGATCTACCGCGTGAAAAGAAGGGTCTCGTCACCCTTTGGCTCGACGGGATGTTCGGCGATCCGGTGCAGATCGCGCGTGGAAGGAAGCCTGAAAAAGGAAAGGCCAGAGCCGACGACGTCAAAGGCTTTCTCGAGATCTGGGAAACGGCGCGGACCTTGATGACCGAGGAACGTTTTCTCAACTGGCAGATCAACTATCCCGGCGTATGGTCAAACTGGTCGAACGCCGAACGCGAAGGCGGATTCGACGCAATCGTCGGAAACCCTCCATGGGCCAAGGTCGAGCTGGAGGCAGCCAAATGGTTCGCCAACCGTAACGACGCCATAGTGTTGGCGGCAAACAATGCCGAGCGCGAGGATATGATCGCCAAACTCGAACAGGACGATTCAAGCCTGTTCCACGACTACCATGCCGCCAAGCAGCGCTTCACCCAGAGCGCCGACGTCGCCCGCAACTCGGGTCTCTATCCACTATTCGGCCGAGGTCGACCGAACCTGTATCAGCTGTTCTTCGAGCAAGCGCTACGACTTGTAAAACCGACCGGCCTCGTCGGCTTCCTGGTTCCCAGCGGCATCATATCCGATCGGGTGTCATCGCAATTCGTGCGATCGGTGGCGCCCGACAATCGCATCCTGACGTTCTGGGATTTCGAGAACCGCAGGCCCGAGGGCGGACGCTTCTTCGCGGACGTTGACGGACGCTTCAAGGTCGCCGTGACGATCATCGGCGGAGAGGGTCGTCGCTCGAAAGCCATCGATGCCGCATTCTTCCTCCCCTCGACCAAGCGCGAGGAGATCGCGAAAAGATCGATCGAGCTGTCATCGAGCCTGTTCGAGCAGTTCAACCCCGGCACCGGGACCGCGATCATATTCCGTGACGATCGCGACGCCAAGATCACCGCATCGATCTATGACCGCATCAACGTCATGCAACCACCCGGCCGTGCTGCGGCATGGGACGTGACGTTCAATCAGATGCTGAACCAGTCAAACGATTCCAAGCTCTTCCGGGACGAAACATGGCTCAAGGCGAACGGGTGGTATCCGAGCGAGATGAACCGCTGGAAGAAGGGCCAAGAGTTCGCGTTTCCGGTCTATGAAGGCAAGATGGTCCAAGCATACGATCATCGCGCAGCGGACATCGTCCTGAACCCCCAAAACCGTCGCAGGGCAGCACAGCCGGTTCCGACGGGGCTGGCAGAGCACCAAGACGCCGAGCGGTTCCCGAAGCCCCGTTCGCGTATCATCGGCTCAGACATTCCCGAGGGCGCGCGATGCGATTGGATGATCGCCTACAAGGATACCACCGCAACGACCAACGTCAGGACGATGATCGCAACCGTCCTGCCCACGTGCGGCGCGGTTCATGCGCTGCCCGTGCTGTTGCCAACTCGCGCAGCATCGAAAGCCGATTTCCCGGAGCAAGCCGCATCGATCCTCGCGAACCTGAACTGCATCTGCTTCGACTATCTGGCGCGCCAAAAAGTCCAAACAACGCACTTCAGCTGGTATATCGTCGAGCAGCTTCCAGTCATTCCGCGTGACGCCTATGGTCGCATCTTCGGCGACAAGACCGCGCTGGAGATCATCCGTGCCGCCGTGCTTGAGCTCACATATACATCTGTTGACCTCGCGATCTTCGCGAAGGATCTCGGGCACGTGGACGACGAAGGTAAGCCGTTGGCCCCATTCGCCTGGGACGACGAGCGCCGCTTCCATCTGCGCGCCAAGCTCGATGCCCTCTTTTTCATCCTCTACGGCGTCTTCGATCCTGATCATGCGGCCCTGAGCCACGAGGCCATCACCTACATCTACTCCACCTTCCCGATCGTCGAGCGCCATGACCGCGAACGATGGAAACACTATCGAAGCCGTGACCTGGCCCTTGCATACATCAACGCGCTCATGGCCGGCGACATAGACGTCGTGATCAAAGGGTGATGATTGAGATCGGGCAATAACGCGGTGGAATCTCTGACCGATGCGAAATGGCTTCTCGCGACCTGGCAGCTCCAGGTGGCGATCGGTGCCGGCTACACGGCATACATGATCGCCTATACCGGCATCCGCCATCATCACCAGACGGTCGACACCACGTTCCGCACGGTCGCCTTCGGCCTGGCGGCCACGGCCGTCATGCTGTCGATGCCGAACAGCGGGCAGGTCCTCGTCATCACTCTGGCCTTCGCTGCCACCGTCGCCGTTGGACTGGTGTGGCGCACCGCAGGCATGGCGATCTGGGAAGGTCTGTTGCGGCGGCTCGACATCAGCTGGGCCGACGACACGCCCAGCGCATGGGCAAAGCTGAGCGCCGAGCAAGGCTACCACATCACTCAGATATCGGTGCTCACCGTCGACGGCGTTCGACTGCGCTGCAACGACGCAGCATCATGCGGAAGCCTGCCCCTTGGTCCATGCGTCCTCGGCACAAACGGCGACGTCCTCATATATGTCACGCACATCAAGAAGCCCGGCGAGGACGAGAAGGAAAGCGTCGGTATGAACGACGCCCACCACGGCGCGAAGCTGACCTACCTCCCGGCCAGTTCAATCAAGCAGCTCGACGTGCGCAGAAAGGCAGTGCCGAAACGCGGCATACCGTCCATGATCAGCCGCTGGATCAGTCGTCGTCGGCAGGCGGCATCGCCGGACGATTCTCGCTCGTAGTCGGATCGGTCTTCGGCTGAACGCTGCTTCCGGGACCATGATCGCCTGGGGACGGCGCCTTGGGCCAGAGGGACTTCTGCTCGGTTTCGAATGGACGCCGATCATCTGCCATTTCAATTCTCCTTGTGGGAACAAAGGGTGTACCGACGTCCGTCAAACGAGTCTATATCGCAACGATTCCGGAGGAGGAATGGAGCATGGAAGCTGGCGATCACCTCGATGCGGCATGGGAGGCGCTGGACGCCGAAGAGACCGAGATCGCCGCGGCCCATGCACGCAAGGCGCTAACGCTCGCTCCAGACGAGATCGATGCCTATGCCCTGCTCGCCGAGATCGCGGCCACCGCAGCCGAGAAGCAGGCACTCCTGCGCGAGGCAGTCAGGATCGGCACCCATGAATGGTCGGCTTGCTTTAGGAAGCCGAGCGAGACGTCGTTCTGGCTCTCGCTCGGCACCAGGCCCTACATGCGGGCCGTCCACAGCCTCGCCATCGTCCTGTGGGACACCGGAGCGCTCGACAAGCGCCTCGAGGCGGTCGGGTTCGCACGGCACCTGCTCAGGCTCAACCCGAATGACAATCAGGGAATGCGCTTCCTGCTGCTGGCATGGCTGCCGATCGTGGACCAGTGGGATGCCGCCGAAAAGATTGCGCGGCGCTTTGCGCGCGACGGCCGGACCGAGACCACATACTGGCACGCCCTGCACCTGTTCAGGGCGGGCTCATCGCAAGCTGATGAATTCCTGACGGCGGCCATCGCCATCAACCCGCACGTGCCCGCCATGCTCGCGTCGAAACGACAACCCATGATGCCGCCGGGCGACACCGTGGCATTTCGGTCGCCCGAAGAGGCCCAGGCATACGCGCACATGGCCCATGAAGCCTGGCGGGCAACGCCCAAGGCGACGGCTTGGCTGAAGACAGTTGCCGCGCGGTAGCCGCCACGTCGAGACGGGCTTGCTGCTCACACAGAGCGGTGTCCTGGTCCTCCAGTGCGATGACGGTGGAACATGGCGGCTGGACGCACGCAGGTCGGCACATCGGCTGTTGGGCCGGCGTGTCCGGGTAGAGGGCGTGCGCGACGAATTCGACCTGCTCGCGGTCACCAAAATAGAGCTAGCCTAACCAAATCTTTGGACAGACGCCCGATGGCTCAATCAATGCTTCGGTCTAAAACCACGATATACCCAGTATACAACTCCGCCGATTGCAATGAGCGCGACGGGAACAAATACTCCCCAGACCAGACTCAAAAACATTTGGCCGCCACCCTCAATGCAGGTTCTAGTGTAAGCGAGCTTTAGATTTTCGTCAGTAGCTAAAATGGCTTTGTCGCAAAAAAATGGATACCTTATTGAGCCGACATACCAGTTGATAATCCAAAATCCAAAATATGGGACAGCCAATGCGATCGACAACCGACGCATTCCCCGACGTCTCGCATCTTTTATTTGACGACCCGCCAACTCACCGTCAGTGGCCGTATCCGCAGGACGCTCTTCCATCGCTTTCCCCTAGCTTCGCCGCTCGCAACGCGCTTCGAGAGTTTTAGGATCGGTCTTCAGCAGCACCAAGCGGCCAATGTAGTGCTGTCGCTGGAACTGCGAAAAGCTAACGTTCGCTATAAAGTTGACCGCTTGATCGACCAGGAGAGCAGACCGCCCTTGCGCGGTTCACTCGACGTGACCAGGCCGCGATCACGCATGTTGCGCAAGGCCGCACCAACCCGCTTCTGGATCGTCTTCACCAGCCGCTTGTCAGCCAGGTTAAGCTCGCGCTCCTCCATCAACCGTGCGGTGATCGCGGTGTTGTCCATCGGCAAGGCGGACTTCCTGAGCATATCAAGTATCGCGCGCGTCACCTGGCCCTTGAAGGCATGGTGACGGGGCGGCATCGGCTTGGCCTTGATCTCGTCAAGCACGGCGTCAGGATCGAACAGCAAAATAGTACTGTCGACGTGATCGAGATCGATGAGCGCCTGGCGGAGCTGGTCCTGAAGCGCGTCGACCCGGCCGGCGATCTCGCCGCGCTTATCCTTCAGTGCGGAAATGGCGTTTGGGCGTTCCATGCCTCATTGCAGCATTAAAATAGCGGAAAATCACGCCTTTTGGCTGGTCCCATCTGCGCCAAAATGCCGGAATTTCAACGTGCGGTGCTCGATTCGCTGCGCCAGCCGCTGGAGACCGGCACGGTCAGCGTGGCGCGGGCAAATGCGCACGTCACCTTTCCCGCGCGGGTGCAGTTGATCGCGGCGATGAACCCGTGCCGTTGCGGCCATTTGGGCGATGCAGCGCTCGCCTGTTCGCGGGCGCCCCGGTGTGCCGCTGATTATCAGGCCAAGGTGTCGGGGCCACTCCTCGACCGGATTGACCTGCATGTCGATGTGGCAGCGGTGAGCGCCGCCGATCTTGTGCTGCCACCCCCGGCCGAAGGATCGGCAGAAGTCGCCGCGCGGGTGGCCGCAGCGCGCGCCATCCAGCACGCACGCTATGCAGACACCACGGCGCGCACCAATGCCGAAGCAGATGGCCCGGTGCTGGAGGCGGTCGCGACCCCCGATGACGCTGGCAGGAAGTTGCTGGCGCAAGCGGCCGAGGCAATGCGGCTATCCGCGCGCGGCTATACCCGCATCCTGCGGGTGGCCCGCACCATTGCCGATCTGGGCGGCAGCGAGGGCGTGGGCCGCATCCACATCGCCGAAGCGCTAAGCTATCGGCGGCAGGCACCGCGGAGTTAGGGGGGCGAGTCCCTAAATCGTTGGCCGATAATGGTGGAAAGCGGACCTACACAGACCAGAGCCGGTCGAACTCCGCCGGTTCTATATCGGTCGCTATTGATGGTGTGATTTGGGCTAGGTCGAAAACGCCGTACTTAGCGCGCGTTGGTGCGCCGGGATGCCGGTGGACTGCATTGCCACTTTCGTCGTAGCCAAGCTCGCGTGTGGCCGTGCCTTGCTCATCAACTTCGGTGAGGATGCGCGATAAGCCCCACGCATCCGCAAGCCCCGTAACCTCATCTGCAGTCCAGAGTAGAATACGCCGCATGGGGTGTCCATAGCTGAGCAGGTAATGTCCGCAAATGGGCGATTACGACCTTCTCTCATTCGTCACCCCGGACTTGATCCGGGGTCCCGCTTTTCTGCGGCCGGAAAAGGCAGCGGGACCCCGGGTCTAGCCCGGGGTGACGGTTCGTGTTCAGGCACGACACTCTAGCCGTGATCCGCCCCCTCAATCCCCAAAATCTCGATCGCATCCGCCGTCCCGCCAAAATCGAGCACCTCGCCCACTTCCCCGCCGATCAGCGCGCGGGCGAGGGGAGCGGTGAAGGGGATTTTATCTGTCACCCCCTCGGCTTCGTCGCTGCCGACCAGCATCACCTCGCGCGCCGCGCCGTTCAGCGTGAACCGCACGCGCGACCCGAACGCGACACGGTCTGGCGGCGGGGGCGGGGCGAGTTGCGCGCTGGTTTTGCGCGTGATCCAATAGCGCTGCTGACGTTTGGCATCGGCCAGTGCGACCTCGTCCGTCTCGGCCGCGACCATCGCCTCCACCGTCGCCAACCGCGCCTCAATCAGCGCCAGCCCGGCGGCGGTAACCAGATTGGGGCCGGGCGGGATCGGCAGCTCGAATTTGGGCTCGAGCACTTCCTCATCGCTGTCGCGGCGAAACGCGACGCTCATCGGGGCAGGCAGGGGGTGTGGTTCATGCGCGACTATGGTCCCGGTGGATTGACGAATGCAACGTCCGCCAATGGGCGAGGCACTGGGCCGGGCAATGGGCCCGGCAAAGACTTGCGATCCAGCGCAGCTTGGGTTAGCGAGCACAGCGTTGCGGGCGTGGTGGAACTGGTAGACGCGCCGGACTCAAAATCCGGTTCCGAAAGGAGTGTCGGTTCGATTCCGACCGCCCGCACCACCTAATTTTGCAGGTTCCAACAAGTCCGCCGCACGGGGGTTGGAACCTACAGCAGTGGAGCACTTTGGGCTGGATGGCCTGCGCTCCGCTGCGCAAAAATGACAAGCGAACGGTATTGTCATGCTGGTGTTTGGCAGCCCGTCCGGGATGCAGCCATCGCCGACAAACAGCAGCCTACACGGTTCTGTTCAACCTTGGAGTCGCTATGAGCCCCGTGGGACGGGTAGCCGTTGCCACCGTTGCGGCCCCGTCGCGCGGCTCAGGTGCCGCTCGCCTAACGAGCAGCCCTGCCATCCCGTCGGTCGGTTGCCAGTTTTGGCGATTGGCAGCTGACTTTTCCTGAGGATCAACCTGGAGGGTCAAATGCCAGGAATCATTGTCACCTCAACCCGTAAACACAATCTCAGTCGTTTTCGGATCGGGCTGTCCGCGATGCAGTGACAGAAATGCCTCTGCGATCTTTTCGGGCGCGAACGCCGTGCCGGGCTCGACCTGCCCTGCAATGGTGACCGTGCCGACGCGGATGCCTTTGGGCGCCAGCTCTTCGGCCAGCATCAAGGCCAGCGCCCGGATGCCAGCCTTGCCTACCGACAGCGACGGCGCTTGCGGCGAAGGGTAGAGGGCGAGGCCTCCGCCGGTGAAGAGAAGCGTCCCGCGTCCGGCCGCAATCATCGCCGGGGCCAGTGCGCGGGCCGCAACAAGCGCGCCGGTTACGCAGACCCGGAAATCTTCGTCAAAGCTTTCGGGCGTCGTATCGAGCACCGGACCCGGCCGCCAATATGCCGCGTTGTAGAGCAGGACTTCCGCATCACCATGGGCGACGCGGATCGCATCAAGCGCTTTTGCCAGCGATGCGGCATCACCCGCATCCGTCGCAAAGGCCTGCGCCTTGATGCCTCTGGCAACAAATGCACTGACAGCCGCTTCAAGCTTGCCCGCGTCACGCGCGACCAAGGCGAGCGGATAGCCTTCACCCGCCAAAGCCTCGGCGACAGCGCCGCTGACGCCGGGTCCATAGCCGATGATGATGGCGGGTCCTTTGGAAGAATCCATGGTGCTTATCCTTGCTGCAGCGGCGCTCAGGCCGGTTCGTTATGCGATTCGAGTTTCCACAATGCCTGATCGGCGGCGCGGGTGATTTCGGTCAATATGTCGGACGTTACCGGATCGCTTAGCGTCGCGGCCCCATCGAACAACTCGTGCAGGCCGATGAACTGACCGCCGCGCACATTCCAGTGCGCCTGCTTCACCTGCGCGTGCAGGTCGATGGCGGCGGCCAGATGCCGGTTCAGCAGCGCGGCCGATTTGCTGCGCGCATTTTGCGACAGCGTGTTGAGCGTATTCGTCATGGGCGGGCTTCCTCATCAATCGTTTCGGGCCGCAACGTTCTGCGCGGCATTTACCGGACCAGAATCGCGCTGATTGCCGGCCCCATGCCCTGCACATAGGCAAGGTTGGTGACGAGCATGCCGAGCGGCTCGGTGAAGCGAGCAAGCTTGAGCGGGCCTGCATCGACCGCGCCGGCCTCGACGTCGCTGACCAATTGAACCACGGTCGCGCGGGCGGCAGGGTCATCGCCGCAGACGAAGACGCCGGGCTTGTGGCCGCCAATGTCCATCGAGGGCGCATGCAGGCTTTGGGCAAAGGGCGGCACCGCCTTGACGATCCTGGCGAGTGGTGCAGCCTTCGCGATTTCCTCGCCCGCCGATGTCGTCGTCCCGATCAGCAGTTCGGACATGTCGGGGGCGAACGGGTTGGTACAGTCCCAGACGATTTTGCCGGCCAGTTCGCCCGCGAGGCGGCCAACAACATCCAGCGTCACGCCCCATGGCGTTGCCAATATGATGACCTCACCGTGCGCCGCCGCTTCCTCCGGGGTGCCGGGCCTCGCGCCGCCCCCAATCACTGCGGCGGCTTCCGCTACCTTTTCGGGCGTGCGGGCATAGCTGACGACGATGTCATGCCCTTGTGCCGCCAGCCGTTTGCCAAGCCCCGAGCCGATATTGCCCGCACCAATGATCCCGATCTTCATGGTCGATCTCCCTTGGCTTACCGAACCGGCGATGCGACACGCAGCACGCGCGCCGGGGCGTTGCCGCCTTCGAGCAGATTGCCGGTGGTCAGCACGATCAGGTCGCGCGCCCGGCCAAAGGTCGTCACGCTGGTGCATGCGTCGCACCCAGCTGCCATGATGTCGGCAATCGCGCCGTCGGGCATGATGCGGATCAGCCGCGCACCATGCGTTGCAGCCGCGATCGATCCATCGGCAAGAGACGTGAAGTCGTCGATCGGCCCCGTGGTAGCGAACAGTTCGAGCGCGCCCATCGGCGACGTGCCCGACAGTCGGATACGATGCAGCGTGCCGCGCGCCGAATTCGAGATGTACAGCCAGCCGTCATGCAGCTTCAGCCCATTGGCACCGGGCCGCTGTGATGGCGCTGCCGGGTCCGCCCCTAGCAAGGGATCGGCCAGCCAGGGTTCGACCGTGCCAGCCACCGGATTGAACCGCCAGATTTTTCCAGCCACCGAATCGGCAGCCAGAATCACATCGGGGGCGATTTCGACCATACCGTTCAGGAACAGGGCACCCGGGGCGCCAACCCGTTTTGTGACCTTCCCGCTGCGATTGAGCACCAGCAGTTGATTGGTCGCAGTAAAGGCGGGGCCTGCGGTAAACGGCTTGCCATGCGCCGTCACGATGATGTCATTGGCCCGCGCAAGCACCGCGACGGGATGGACATCAAGCTTGACGAGTGGGGAGGGTGTGCTGCGCCCATTCCACGTCATCAGCGACTGGCCTAGGTAGCTGGTGAACAGCAGTCGCCCCTTGGGATCAACGCTCATATTCTCCAAGAAAGTGCCGTGCGGATAGCTGGCGACCGTCGTCACCTGCGGTGATTGCGCCGCTGCTGGTGCAACCATAAGGCCGATTGTGATAGCTGCCCAAATCATTCCCTTGCGTGTCATCACGTCCTCCTCAAAATCCTGCGGTCATCTGAATCAAAGCGAAATCGGTGTTTCGCCCCCCTGCTGCGCTTATGCCGTCGAGCGCCTGCGCGTGCAGATAGGATGCATAAAATTCCAGGTGGCGCTTGACCCGCCAGCGCGCCGACGTTGCGACCTCGATGGCTGACAGCTGTCCGCCATTTGCTGGCAGGGTGAGCGGCCGACCGTTTGCCGCATAAATCGCATCGCGGGTCGATGCGCGCGCGAGCAGCGTCATGTCCGTCCTGAACGTAACCCGACCGACGACCTTGCTGACATTGGCCTGCACGTTGATCTGGTTCGCGTAGAAATACAGCGGGGCGTCGTTAAACGCGCCAAGATTGGGATAGAGCGGATCGAACGTGCCAAGTCGCCCGTCGGAAGGATTGCCATCCCCGCTGGCGACGCCGATCTCACCGCCAAGACGCAGCGGATTGCGACCGCCTGTCGTCCAGCCGAAATCGACCGACCCGCCCCAGGCGAGGATGTTGCTGGCGCCGATGCGGCCGGTCTGAACGCCGCCCTGAGCAGTGACATCCCATTGATGTGCGGTGCGCTGATACTTCACGCCGAAAGTCTGTCGCTCCTCCGGCCCTGAAGTGGACTGGAACGTCGCCAGCGGGCGGGCGCGGTTGAAGATGAAGGCGGTCCATTGGCCGGTTCGAAGGGTACCGGGGAATTGCCAGTTGAGCCCTGCAAAACTCTCGCCCTGCGTAGGTCGGTCATCGAAGGCGCCGGGGCGGTTCGTGACCGGACTGAAATAAAAGCCGGTCAGATGATGGCCGCCCAGTGTCGCATCGAGCCGCGCGCCATCGAACGCCCGTCGCAGCGTCACGCCATCGCGCAGCGCGACGAGCCGGTTGCCGATGGGAAACTCCTGACGACCCAGGCGCAGCACCAGCGCCGCGCCGCTGATCTTCGCTGGAAGATCGACAAAGGCCTGCGCGATATCCGGGTCGCTGGCGTCGAATGGCCGCACCGCCGGGCGACGCCCCGATTGGCCCGTGGCCGACAGCTGGACATAGGCGCGCACGCCGCCCGTGGTGCGCAGATCAGCAGCGATCAGCCCGCGATGCGCGATCGATTCTGATTGGGGTCCGCCCGCTATGCCGAAATTGACCGGATCGAGCGATTCGAACCTTACCCTGTATTCACCGCCGACTGTCACCCAGGCGTCGCTACCCAGGCTGGCGCAGACGGCTTGTGAATCGCCCACGCAATTTTCAACAGATCGCACTTCGGGTGCCGCACAACAGCTCGACTGTGCCAACGCCTGTGCGGGAGCGATCAACAGACCGCTCCCCATTGCTACGCGTGCCACAGTTGCGACGGACGTCATTGGTCAGGGCAGGATCATCGGCGTGAGCACCGGCGCCATCAGCATCTCGAACTCAAGATTGGTGGCCGAGACGATATTCTCGACGATTTTGCCGTCCTTCAGCCGCGCGACATGCGTTTCATCAAACAGGATGACGCGATCGGTGGCGGGAATGCCGAAATAATCCTTGGCGTGGCGCTGGCGCGAGTGGAACCGCGTGACCACCCGCGTGCCATCAGCGGATTCGAACTGGTCGATGATCTCGACCGGCCCTTCCGCCGGAAACGCATCGACAAAGCCGGTCAGCGTCGCCTTATATTCTTCGATCCCCTCAATCGGCCCCATTGGTTTCAGGCCAGTGATGCCGCGAATATCGGGATGCATGGTTGCATCCGCCGCCGCCAGATCGGCATGGCCCAGAAACTCGACAGTAAAACGCCGAACGATTGTCAGATTGTCCATGTTTTGCTCCTCAGCCCAGATTCGCCCAGATGGTTTTGTACTGGGTGTAACTTTCTAGCGCCTCGGCACCTTGCTCGGGACCAAAACCACTCATCTTGAAGCCGCCGAACGGCGCGTTGGGGTGATATTTGTGCCAGGTGTTGAGCCACACCGTGCCCGCCTTGATCCGGTCGGCGAGGCGCAGCGCGCGGCCCATGTCGCCGGTCTGGATGGCCGATCTGATGGACGAACGCGCTGAGGATCTGGCGATCCGCGAGGCAATGGACATGGGGGTGCCCTATCGTGACTTTCGCGAGATCATCATGCCGCATTGTGCGGGCCTGTTCCGCTTTTTCGGGGGGCTGGCGATGAGCGCGATGAACGGCAGCTACCGGTCAAGCTATGAGGCGGACATTCGTATCCTGACCCGGCGCCAGCCTTTGGGCGTTGTCGCGGCGATCACGCCGTTCAGCTTCCCGCTGGCGCTGTCGTGCTCCAAAATCGCACCGGCACTGGCAGCAGGCAACACCATCGTCCACAAACCGGCATCGGACACGCCGCTGACTGCGCTCGCCATGGCGCAAATTGCGCTGGATGCAGGCGTGCCTGCCCTAACCGTTCTGGAAGGCCGTCAAGGTCGATGTCGATTGCAGCCTGATCATTGCGCCGACTTTCAAGCCAATCGGCAATCGCGGCACGCAGGTCACCCGATGCCAACACTGGTGATCGCATCTGCCATACTGCGTTGCGAACCTGCGCCAGGCTGGCACCGGCATCACGCGCTAAGGAAGACAGCATCGCTGCCGTGTCGGTGCCGGCCGCAGTTCTGGCGGCAACTTGCAATTGCATGGTCACCGCCATGAATCCCTGCAAAGCCGTGTCGTGAAGATCTCGCGTGACCCGCGTGCGCTCTTCGGTCACCGCGTTGTCCCGTCTGCGCGCCTGGACGAGACGAAAGCGCGAAAAGCCGATGACACCTAAGAGAATGACGGCTCCAAGTATTCCGGATAGAATTACACGCGTCTGAACAAGGCGCGCCTGCGCGCGTTCAGCATCGAGTGCCGCCCGCGTGCGCGTGAGCTCGAGCGCCGCTTCGCGCTCGACCACCGCTGACCGGGCGACTGCAGCAGTGACTGCTGAGCCGCGCGCGGTATCGGCAACCGTCCGCATGGTTTGGTAGGCTTGCTCAGCATGGTTGAGCGCGGTGTCGAATTCGCCGACGTCGGCATGAACCCGAGCCGCGAGACGGTATATATTGGCCTGGCCGCTTGGAGTCTTATCCTTCGCGTCACGCAGGGCAATCGCAAGCCACGGCAGCGCTTCACGCGGACGTGCCAGGGCGTTCAGCGTGTCGGCGAGCGCTGCCGCCTGCTCGGACACTTGCGCCGCTTCGCCCCTGCGTGTTGCCGCGCTTGCGCACACGCGCACACGCCCACCCTCGACGACCCGCCATTCGGCCGGCGTGAGGATGTCAGGGTGGGGAGGTCTACCTCGGCTCGTCATGCTTGGCATTTAGCTGAGGCGAGGTCGAATTACTCTAACCGATCCAACTCTGTTCAGCCTTGGGATCGATGCCCGCCAGCCGGTAAAGCCCGCGCTCCAAGCCACTGAGCGGCAAACGGTCGCGCGCATATAGCACGTGCATCCAGTCCCTCGCAGGCTTTGCCATTGCAACGCACGGGACGATGAAGGGCAGGATCATGCTCCATCCAGTGAGGAGCATGCCAGTTACCCCACAAGACCGCTCGGGCCGCGCCAGCACGGGGGGCAGATTGACAATGTCGTGCGCCCGATTCTGATCGGGCGCGATCTCTGCATCCCCGATTATGTAGTGTTGGTCGCGACGCTGGACGCGTTCGAACTGATGGGGCTTGCCGGGTTGGTCAGGGGGTGGTTATCGCTGGGCTGCTCATGGCGGTCAGGGAATTTTTTGGCGGTGTGGAACCGTCTGCTCCCTGACGCCGACTCTCGCCGCGGTCTCCAATAGCGTCAGCGCTTGCGGTAGTCAGCCGGATCGAGGCCATATTTGGCAAGTTTTTCGTACAGCGTTTTACGCGGCGTCCCCAACGCATTGGCAACGCTGGTGACCTGGCCGTTGGCGGTTTCAAGCGCTTCATGCAGCAGGTTTTTTTCAAATTCGGCTATGCGGAGCGCCAGCGGCACCGGATCGCGCTTTGATGCGGAAACCGGCCGTGCCAGGCCCAGCGCCACTGCATAGGCAAAGTTGCGGAGCTCACGGGCATTGCCCGGCCAGTCATTGTCGGTCAGTGCGCGCCGGTCGGCCGCAGACAGGGTCAGCCGTCGTCCGCCAGCCTCGCCCAACGCCTGGCGAACGAAATATGCGAACAGCGGCGCGATATCATCTTTTCGCTCGCGCAGCGGCGGAATGGCAATCCTGACGGCACTGACCCGGTAGAAGAGATCGCTCCGCAGCGATCCGTCGGAAACGATCGGTTCAAGCACCGCCGTGCTCGCGGCGATCAACCGGACATTGCACCGCTGCAAGGCACCATCTGCACGCTGGATTTGGCGCCGCTCAACGGCATCGATCAATACCGCCTGATCAACCAGCGGCAGCGCACGCAGTTCGTCGATGAACAGCACGCCACCTTCAGCATCAGCTAGCGCCAGGGCAATCGCTGTTGCCGACCCGTCGGCCGCGGCCGCATGAAATGGCACGAAAGGGCCGTCTGCGCGGGTTGACTGGCTGTGGATCGTGCGGGCGAACAGCTCCTTTCCGGTGCCTGTTTCGCCGGTGATGAGCACATCCAGGTCCGTTCGCGCCACTTGCGCCAACGTCGCGCGAAGCGTCTGGATTGCCGCGGAGCCGCCAATGATGTCGTGCATCGCGCGGCCCAGCTCTGCCCGCAGACGCCGGTTGTCGAGCACGAGCGCGCGTTGCTGAAGGGCGCGGGCGACGCTGGCGGTCAAATGTTCGGTGGAAAAGGGTTTTGCCAGAAAATCGAATGCGCCCGCATGAAGTGCCCGCACCGCCATCGCGATGTCGCCGTGCCCGGTCACCAGCAGCACCGGTATCCCTCGGTCGATTTCAAGCACCCGTTCGAACAGCGCCAATCCGTCCATGCCGGGCATGCGAACGTCGGTTACCAACACCCCATTGAATGCGGCTGAAAGATGCTTCAACGCCGGTCGGGTAGAATCGAAGCTTTCTACATTAAATCCTGCAATCTCCAATGTTTGTGCCGTTGCCGCGCGAAGATCAACATCGTCTTCGACGAGCAGAACCTGCCCATTCATGGCCGTAAAATCCGAACGTTGAAGGCCGTTCCGTCAGGGCCGCTGGCGGTTAGCGACAGATCACCACCAAAGGCCCGGGCAATGTCGCGCGCAATCGCAAGGCCCAGTCCCAGGCCTTCGGCGCGCCCGGTGATGAAGGGCGTAAAGATCTGATCTTTCAACGCTTCCGGCACGCCTGGGCCGTTATCAGCCACGCTTACATCGACCTTGCCGCTGCCAGAACGCGCGGCAATGCTGATCCGGCCCGATGGGTGGCTGGCCAGCGCGTCAATGGCGTTGGTCAACAGATTGACGAACACCTGTTCCAGCCGCAGGCGATCGGCAATCACGATCCGGGGTTCGCGCGCGCGCCGCCAATCGATGGAAATTGACCCCGGCCCGATCCGGTGGCGGACCATGTTCAGCGCGCTGTCGATCGCGTCATCCAGGTTCACTTCGCATACTTCTGGCGTGCGAAGGCGCGCAAATTGGCGCAATTCGCTCGAAATGCGCGCAACACGGTCAGTAAGTGCGACGATTTGCGCCAAATTGCCGCGAACTTCACCCAGTTTGTCGGTGTCCAGAAAAACGCCGGCATTTTCGGCATAGGCGCGAATGCTCGCGGTTGGTTGATTCAGCTCATGCGCGACCCCTGCGACAATCTGGCCAAGCGTGCCCAACCGGTTCATCTGGGCAAGCTTATCCCTCGCTTCGCGATAGCGCTGGTCCGCCCGCTCGCGTTCGGTGCTTTCCCTGCGCAGATCGGCATTGGCTGACTGGAGTTCCTGGGTGCGCGATGCCACCTGCACTTCCAACTCGTGCCGGGCGGCCGCGTTCAGGGCGGCGCGTTCCGACTGGCGGATCCAGACCAGCAACATCAGGACAATCGCACCGATGATCACCACCGCGGTTGCGCTGGCCTGAATCCGCGCGGCAAACAGCGCGGGCGCAATCGGGGCGAGCGCGATCAGACGGGCATCCTTTAATGGTATCTGCAATGCAGCACTTCGGTAGGGGCCATCGGGCAGCGTGACGTCACCACCGGTAAACGTTGCTGCCATGGGTTGCAGGCGCTGCCCGGTGAACTGGCGGGTTGCCTCAATCTCCCGGCGGGTAGCGGGGGCTAACGGGCGCAATGTGCGAAATCGCCAGTCCGGGCGGCTCGCCACGATGATCACGCCGTGCTGGTCGGCGACAAAGCTTGCGCCGCGCTGTCCGGCCCAGTCCCGTTCCATCTGATCGAATTCCACCTTGACGACGATGACCCCAAGCGATTCCCGCGCCGGGCCGATGCGGCTGGCAATGTAGAGGCCAGGCCGATTGCTGACGGTGCCCAGCGCGAAAAGCTCGGCGGCGCCCTTGGTCATGGCGTTCAGAAAATAGGGGCGGAAACTATAATCGCGCCCAACAAAGCTCACTGGCTTGCGATAGTTGCTCGCCGCCAGCGTGCGACCGTTGGCAGCAATGACAAAGATGGCCGCAGCGTCGGTGCGTTCCGCCAGATGGGCCAGCTCAAGGTTGACGGCATCGGCGCGGGGATCGGTGCCGCTGCGGCTGCGAAGCAGGGCGATAACGTCGGGATTTTCGCTCAGCGCGATTGGCAGCAGGCGGAATTTCTGAATTTCCGACGTGAACAATGCTGCATTGTCATGGGCAAGTTGCGCGGCCTCCTGCGCCGCACTCGCCGCTGCACTTTTGTGTGCCCATTGCTCCACCGCCAGCGCTGCAATTGCCAGCAGCAGCAACAGGGCAAATAGCAGCCACCGGATCGGGGCGGTCAGGAAGCCGCGCATGTCGCGATGCTGGATGATGCCGATTTTGCACTGTGCGGAAACCCGCACACATTGGCGCGGGCTGGGTGATTCGCATCAGAAAACATGTTTAATATCATGTACATATTTGCCACCTCCCTTGGTTTGACGCCCGCATTTTCAGACTGTTACGCTGATGGCCACCGAACGGAAGCGCCAAAAAGCAGCGCAGGTTGGGGAGGGGATTGATTAAAATGACGTATGTCGCGCAGCCACCGCTGCGTAAAAGCTGGGTGTCGCATCCCTATCTGCAAGTGCTTGCAGCGATCACGCTCGGCATCGCGGTGGGCGCAATCTGGCCGGATATCGGCGTTGCGTTGCAGCCCCTGGGTGACGGCTTTGTGCGCCTGGTCAAGATGATTATCGGCCCCGTTATTTTTCTCACCATTACGACGGGGATTGGCGGCATGCGGTCGCTGGGCGCGGTGGGCCGTGTGGCTGCCAAGGCCTTTGCCTATTTTCTGGTCGTGTCCACACTGGCGCTGATTGTCGGGCTGATCATTGGCAATATCGTGCGTCCGGGGGCGGGCCTGAACATTGATCCAGCGACGCTCGATCCAACAGCGGTCAGCGATTATGCCGCCAAGGCGCACAGCGTAACCCTGGTGGGTTTCCTGCACGATATCATCCCCGACACCTTTGTATCTGCGCTGACGAGTGGTTCGGTGCTGCAAGTATTGTTGGTCGCGATCCTGACCGGGATTGCGCTCGCGGGGGCGGGCGACGTCGGCAGCCGGATCACGGCAGTGCTTGAGGATGCCAGCGTGATTGTGTTCCGCCTGGTGGCCATCGTCATGAAGGCAGCCCCCATCGGCGCATTCGGCGCAATGGCATTTACGATCGGCAAATATGGGCTTGGCACGTTGGTGGCGCTGGGTGGGTTGGTGGCGACATTCTACCTCACCTCTGCTTTGTTTGTGCTGGTCGTGCTGGGCGGGATCGCGCGGGCGAACGGTTTTTCCATCATAAAGCTGATCCGGTATCTGCGCGGCGAGTTGCTGCTGGTACTCGGCACATCAAGTTCAGAAGCCGCGCTGCCTGCATTGATTGAGAAAATGGAACAGGCGGGCTGTTCGCGCCCGGTGGTCGGGCTGGTCGTGCCCACCGGCTATTCATTCAATCTGGACGGCACCAACATTTATATGACGTTGGCCAGCCTGTTTCTGGCGCAAGCAGTTGGCGTGAACCTGGGCTGGGGGGAACAGATCGCGCTGTTGCTGGTCGCGATGATCAGTTCAAAGGGCGCCGCCGGGGTTACCGGTGCGGGCTTCATCACGCTGGCGGCAACGTTGTCGATCGTGCCCGCGCTGCCCGTGGCCGCAATGGCGCTGATCCTGGGCGTGGACCGCTTCATGTCCGAATGCCGGGCGCTGACAAATTTCATCGGCAACGCTGTCGCCACCATTGTCGTCGCGCGGTGGGAAAAAGGGCTGGACCGCGATCGGCTGAACGCGGCTTTGGCTGGCGAGCCCCAATTACAGGCACTTCATGCCGAACTGATGATCAAACCATAACAATACCGAAACACTATAATGGGGAGGGAAACTATCATGCGGAAACGCTATTCATTCATCGCAACGCTGCTGCTGGGAACCGCCGTGCCGGCGTTGGCGCAAACGGCACCAGCGCCGCCCGAGGCTCCGGCTCAAGCCGAAGAGGCGCCGAGCGAAATCGTGGTTGTCGGCTCCAATATTCGCGGCGCGAAGGTGACCGGCGCGCTGAATGTGACCGTTGTCGACCAGACAAAGATTGACGCCACGGCTGCGGTTTCGGGTGACGAACTGTTCCGGTCTATCCCCCAGTTCGGCGAAGTTTCCTTCAACCAGGGCAATAACGCGCAGACATCAAACGCGGCGCGCGGCGATGTCGGCTCGATCGATTTGCGCGGCCTGGGGGTGGGCAACACGCTGGTGCTGATCAATGGTCGCCGCACCGTTACCAACGCGGGCAGCCAGGCGCTGAGCGACAACGGCACGGTGCCTGTCCTAAGCTATAACTCCAACGCGATCCCCACCACCGGCCTTCAGCGGCTGGAAGTGCTGCTTGATGGCGCAGCCGCGTTGTACGGGTCGGATGCGGTGGCAGGCGTGGTGAACACGGTCATCAAGGACAATTACAAGGGCGTGCGCACCAATTTCCGCTTTGGTGGGGGCGAAGGCACGAATTTCGGCGAAATCCAGGCCGATATTACGGCGGGCACCCGCTGGAACACCGGCAGCGTCACCGCGATATTCGAATATACCCAGCGTTATGCGTTGCAGGCAACGGACCAGAATTACACCGCCACAGATGATTTGCGTTCGCTGTTCGACGGCACCCCCTTTGCGGGCAATACAACCGCTGATGGCCGCAACGTGCGGGGCACATGGCCAGCCCTGATGACCAATATTCAGGTTCGACAGGGCACCCGCACGCTGACCACGGCGGCTGGTAACTTCAACATCAGGCCAGTCGCTTCGGGCCCGTGCAGCGCCCAGCTGCCAAATGCCCCGCAGGACATTTGCCTCGTGAACACCACGCTGGCGACCACGGGCACATTCCGCAACCTGCGCTATGACTCCGCGCCCGGAACAACGATCTTGCCTGATCTCAATCGCTACAATTTTTTCCTGAGCGGCAAGCAGGAATTGAGCGACAATATCGAAGCGTTCACCGAAGTTGGGTTCTATTATTCCGACACCAACCGCGTCCAGCCACCCGTTATCAACCTGAACGCGATCTGGATTCCAGCGACAAACTTCTTCAATCCCTTCGGCCCGACGACACTGGCCAATGGTCAACCCAACCCCAATCGCATTCCTGGCCTGACCAATGTTCCCGCCGCCGGGTTGCCCGTTCGGTTGACCAATTACCGGTTTGTTGATGCCGGCCCGCAGACGGTAAACGTCAAGGGAACACAGGCCCGCGCCTTGCTGGGCCTGCGCGGTGAAACGCTGGGGTTCAAATGGGACGGTGCGTTGCTGTACTCGCAGGCGACGTCGCTGGACCGGTCGTTTGCCGTCAGAAGTTCGGCACTCCAGGCGTCGTTGGCGCTGCAAACGCCCGATGCCTACAATCCGTTTAACGGCGGGTGCGTGGCAACGCCCAGCTTTGGCGATTGCACCCCCAGCAGCCCCGTGGCGATCAACGCGATTGGCTATACGCTGCGCCGCTTCTCAAAATCCACGCTGGCGATGGTCGATTTCCGGGCATCAAATTCAAAACTGTTCGATCTGCCAGGCGGTGCGGTTGGCCTAGCCTTTGGTGCTGAGGGACGTCGCGAAAGCCAGCGGGACGATCGCGATCCGACGGTCGATGGATCGATGCCATTTGTTGACCGGGTGACGGGCGAAGTGAACCTGTCCGACGCCGCCGCTGTCAGCAACAACCCTGATACCGCAGGTTCGCGGACAATTGGCGCGACCTATATCGAAGCGGCGGTGCCGTTGATCTCGCCTGAAATGGGTATTCCGCTGATCCGCAGCCTCGACCTGCAACTGGCGGGCCGGTATGAATATTACAGCGATTTCGGTTCGGTCGCGAAGCCGAAATTCGCAGGTGCCTGGGAAATTTTCGAAGGGTTCAAGGTTCGATCCTCTTATTCGGAAGGCTTTCGTGCGCCGAATCTGGAGCAAACCAACGCCACCCAATATGCCCGGCTGGCGACCAACCAGGATTTTTATCGGTGCGAGGCCGATTTGCGGGCACGCCGCATCACCGATTTCACCCGGTGCGGCCAGACGGCAAGCTTTAGCCGCCGAACGGCCGGCAATCCCGACCTGCAACCAGAGGAAAGCCAGAACATCAATGTCGGCGGGGTGTTTACGCCCGTGTTTCTGCCACCCGCGCTTGGCCAGATAACGCTGACTGTCGATTACTGGCAGATCAGGCAGCAGGGGATTGTAGGCGTGCTGGGCAACGCCACCGCTATCGCGCAGGATTATCTGGCGCGGCTTGGTGGTCAGTCAAACCCCAATGTCGTGCGCGCCGCCGCAACGGCTGATGATATCGCGTTTTTTGCCGGCACCGGGCTTGCGCCGGTTGGCCAGATCATTGGGCTGGACGACCAGTTCAGGAATCTGCTGCCGCAAACGGTGCGTGGGATTGACGCAAGCGTTTACTGGTCGCTGCAAACGTCGCGGATCGGCAATTTCGATCTGTCGCTGAACGCCACCCGGCTGCTGGAATATACCCGCCCCCCGAGTCCAGATGTGGATGCTCTGGCTGCGGCGCGGGCCGCCGGGCAGATCAATGCCGGCACCCCGCTGCCCGAAGCGGCAGATTTGATTGAAGCAGATGGTCGGCCAAAATGGCGGGCAACGGGCACGCTTACCTGGTCGCTGGGCCGCGTTCAGATTGGCGCATTTGCGCGTTACACCGGCAAGGTGAACGAAACCGGATTTGTCGACGCCACGGGCACGCCATTTGTTATCCGCGACCAGATTACCGGCAATATTTATGCGCAATACCGGTTTGGCGACGAAAAACAGGGCGTGCGTGTGCGGTTTGGCGTGCGCAATCTGGCCGATACGCCACCGCCGCTTTCGTCCAGCGGTTATAACGGGTTCCTTCACAGCCCGCTTCCGCGCTACTTCTACGGCACGGTATCAAAGGCGTTTTGATGATGCTTCTGCCCTGGTTTGCCCTTGCTGCTGCTGTGGTGCCATCACCCCAGCAGCGGCCCTGCCCCCCGGCGCTGGGGCAGGGCGTGGAATGTTCCACGCTGAAGGATGATGAAGGGGCGTGGATTTTGTTTGCCCGGCCAAAAGCCGGGAACGGCACGCTGATCGTCCACGCGCATGGCGGGCCGCGTCTGGGGGCACCGCAGGCTGATGATCCGGATGAGGATCTGGTGCGGTTTTCGGCGTTGGTGCGCGCCGGATACGCTTGGGCGGGCACATCATACCGCCGCGGTGGATACGGCGTGCGGATGGCGGCTGCTGATACCGACCGGGCACGGGCGTTATACTGGTCGGTTTATGGTCGGCCCGGCATGACATTGCTCCACGGCCAGAGCTGGGGCGGGAATGTTGCCGCCAAGCTGGCTGAAACCGGTGTGCTCGATGATGAAGGCAAGCCGCTGTATAATGGTGTGATGATCACCAATGGCGTGCTGGCGGGCGGCACAAAGGCCTATCAGTTCAGGGTGGACTTGCGGGCGGTGTACCAATTTTATTGCCGCAACCTGCCCAGAGCCGATGAGCCAGCCTATCCCATCTGGCAGGGCCTGCCGCTAAACTCAAAGCTCACCCGCAAGGAATTGGCAGCGCGGGTCGACGATTGTACCGGCGTCGACACGCCTGCGGCGGCGCGCTCCGCCGGCCAGGTGGCGCGACTGCGCGATATTCTGGCCGTGACGCGGATCAGCGAAAGTCAGCTTGTTCAGCAACTTGCCTATGCAAGCTTCACCTTCCGCGATATCGTTATGCTGCGATTGGGGGGACGCAATCCGTTCGACAATAGCGGATCGCGCTATTCAGGTTCTGCCGACGATGCTGCCCTGAACACCAATATACCCCGTTTTCGCGCTGATCCTGATGCGGTGAGCGCGCTGGCATTCGACAGCGATCTGGGTGGCCGGATCGTGCTGCCGACGATTACCCTGCACGCCAATGGTGATCCGGTGATCCCGGCAGAAGGTGATGCCGTTTATGCCCGAACCGTGGCAGCCGCCGGCAATGCCCGGTTATTGCTAAGCCTGAGAACCAGTGAGGATAATCACAGCAAAATGAGCGATGCCGAATATGTTGCTGTTGCTGATGCGCTGTCCGATTGGGCCAGCAGCGGGCGACGCCCGGCCCCCAGCGATGTTTTTCGCCGGTGCGATGGGCTGGCACATGGCAAGCAAGGCTGCGCCTTTGTTCCATGATAGCGCCAGTGATTTGGCGCGAGCGGCCGTGCATCCCACGGCCATTGTGCAGGGGAACTAGCATCAACCGGGGGACGGTTTGGGGGCGTAGCAATGGTGAGGGCAACCGCGCCTATCCCATTGCCCCATGTTGCGGCTGCGCTGCCGGCGCGCCGCGTTGACTGTCGATCCGACCCTTTCAACCGGTGCGTTTCACCGCATCGAGCCAGCAATCCGGGCGGCGCTGGGCAAACCACGGGTACGCCCGCTGGTCGTTGGGATTTGCGGACCACAGGCGAGTGGCAAATCGACAGTATCGGGGCAGCTGGTTGCGCGGTTTTGCGAACAGGGCATTCAGGCGGCGGCGCTGTCGCTGGACGATGTGTATCTGACGCGGGCGGAGCGCGGCACACTGGCACGCACGGTTCACCCGCTGCTGCAAACGCGCGGCGTGCCGGGCACGCACGATATTGGCCTGGCGCTTTCGGTTTTTGATGCGCTGGATTCTGGCCGGGGCGGGGCGCTGCCCCGGTTCGACAAGGCGCGCGATGATCGCGCGCCCAAAGCGGCATGGGCCGTTTTGCGGCCGGACACTCAGTTGCTGATCCTTGAGGGCTGGTGCGTTGGCGCGGTGCCCCAGGCGGCGACAGCGCTGATTGAACCGGTAAACGCGCTGGAGGCGGATGAGGATGCCGACCGGCACTGGCGGCGATACGTAAACGCTGCGTTGGCGGGCGATTATCAGCGCCTGTTTGCGCGGCTTGATATGCTCGTGCTGCTGGCGGCACCCGGATTTTCGGTGGTGCGCGACTGGCGGATCGAGCAGGAACAGGGCCTCGCCCGGACGGCGCAGGCTGGTGCGACCGCGCTGATGTCGGTTCCGCAGATTGAGCGTTTTATCCTTCATTATCAGCGGCTGACGATGCATATTCTGGCCGAAATGCCGGGACGTGCCGATCTTGTTGTGCGGTTGGCGTCGGATCGGTCGGTGCTGTAAGCCGTCCGGCGATGGACATCACCACCCTCCAAGCTGAAATCGCCGCCTGCCGGGTCTGCGCCGCGCATTTGCCGCATGGCTGCCGCCCGGTCGTGCAGATTGGCAGCCGGGCGCGGTTGCTGATCATCGGCCAGGCACCGGGCACGCGGGTGCATGAATCAGGTGTGCCGTGGGACGACGCCAGCGGCGAGCGGCTGCGCGAGTGGCTGGGGATGCCCCCGGCGCTGTTCTACGACCGGGAAGTCGTGGCGTTGATGCCGATGGGGTTTTGCTACCCCGGTGTGGTGGCGGGCGGCGGCGATCTGCCGCCCCGCCCGGAATGCGCGCCGTTATGGCATCAACGCATCCTGGCCGCGCTGCCGGACATCAGGCTGACCGTGCTGGTCGGCATGCACGCACAGGGCCATTATCTCGGGCGATCAGCGCGCAAGACACTCACTGAAACCGTGCGGGCTGCAGATGAATACGGCCCGCAATTCCTGCCATTGCCGCACCCGAGCTGGCGGAGCACCGGCTGGATGAAGCGCAATCCGTGGTTTGAGAGCGATGTGCTGCCAGTGTTGCGCGCGCGGGTGGTGGCGGCGCTGGGTTAGCCGCGTGGCAGGCTGATGATGGCGTTCAAGCCGCCTTCGGGACGATTTTCGAGCGTGATATCCCCGCCCGCCTCACGCACGATCGCGCGGGCGAGCGCGAGGCCCAGGCCAACACCGCCCGTATCGCGATTGCGCGATGTTTCCAGCCGGGTGAACGGATCGAACACCGCATCGATCTGATCTGTCGGGATGCCCGGTCCTTTATCGGCGATGATGATGCTGACCGTTCCAGCGCCGGTCACAATCCGCACATCGGCGCTGGTGCCGTATTTAACCGCATTCTCAATCAGGTTCTGCACCGCACGGCGCATCAGCGAGGGGCGGGCCGGGGCGATGATCCGCGCGGTCTCCTCAAATGCTACCGGTTTGCCAATTGCCTTGAAATCCTCGACCACCGCCTCAACCAGCGCGGTCAGGTCCGTTTCGCTAACGGGTTCGCTGGGGCGGCCAAGCCGGGCGAGCGACAATATGTCATCAAGCGTCCGGTTCATTTCCTCGATTGTTTCAATCATGCGGGCGCGATCACTATCGTCATCGACCGATTCAACGCGCACCCGCAACGCCGCCAGCGGCGTGCGCAGATCATGGCCAATCGCGCCCAGCATCTGATCTTTTTCATCCAGCATCGCTGTTACGCGCAGCCGAAGCGCGTTGAACGCGGCAATCACCGACCGCACATCCTGCGGCCCTTGTTCTTCCAGTGGTGGCTGCGGCTCGCCAGGGCGAAAACGTTGCGCGGCGCTGGCCAGCGATTGCAACGGGCGCGAAATCCGCCGTGATCCCCACAGCACGGGCAGCAAAACGATGACATAAAGGATCAGCGTCTGCAGGATCAGTTGCCGGATGATCGGCCATTCCGATCGTGGCCAGGGCGCGCGCATGACCAGCCAGCCGCGCCCAGGTTGCTCAACGGCGATCGTCATCACCGCACCAAAGCGGGCAAAATGATCGGCATAACGGCGGTCGAACCCGCGCTGGCGTCGATCATGCCGATGGGGACGCGAAAAGGGGCGCACATCGGTGGCGATCTTGCCCACGCTAACGCCAGCCTCCACCAGCGCGGTGCGCAACGCCATTTCGATTTCGGGCTGCGGGTGAGCAGGGGCGGGAATGGGATTGGCGCGCAAAATTCGCAATCGTCCGCGGCCCGTTTCCTCGCGCAGCGGCGTGCCCGGCGGTTGTTCGTTGATGTCGATGATGCGGGTCAGCGCCGGGCCGACGATTTGCTGCATGATGATTTGCCGACGCACCTGAAACAGCATCGTGAAGTTGATTGCCTGTGCCACGAACAGGGCAATCGCAATCAGCACGGCGATCTGACTGGAAAGGCTGCGCGGCCAGAATTTGCTCATCGGATCACAGCCGGGTCACTTCAGCAGCCAGCGTATAGCCACCGCCCCATACGGTTTTGATCAGCTCAGGGTTTTTTGCATCCGCCTCAATCTTTCGGCGCAGGCGGCTGACCTGATTATCGACCGCGCGATCAAAGGCGGCGGCTTCGCGGCCTTGCGTCAGATCGAGCAACTGATCACGGGTTAACACCTGGCGCGGGCGGAGCACCAGCGCGAGCAGCAGATTATACTCGCCGGTGGAGAGCGCGACGGAAACACCGCTGCGATCAACCAGCGCGCGCTCGCCCGATTTCAGCACCCAGCCGGCAAAGGCGAATGACCCCGTATCGGGCGCATGCTGACGGGCACCGCCATTGGCGGCACGGCGCAATACGACCTTGGCGCGCGTGGCGAGCTCGCGCGGCGAAAACGGCTTCACCACATAATCATCGGCGCCCATTTCCAGTCCGACGATCCGGTCAGTTTCCTCGCTGCGGGCGGTCAGCAGGATGACGGGCGTGTCGCTGGTCTCGCGGATATGGCGGGTCAGGCTAAGGCCATCTTCGCCGGGCATCATAATGTCGAGGATAACGAGATCAATCGCATAGGCCGCCAGCCGAGTGCGTGCCGCGCCGGCATCGCCCGCCTGCGTCACGCGAAAACCCTGTTTGGTCAGAAACTGCGCCAGCGGCTCGCGGATCGAGCGCTCATCATCGACCAGCAACAGATGGGGGTTATCGGTCATGGAGGGTGCATGCAGCATGATGGGGCGTTTTCAAAGAATTGCCGGGCGAGCATAGCGGGATGCTCGCCCGGCAGCCATTTACTGCGCCGGTTTGGGGGCAGCAGGTGGTAGTGGCGCGGGTGGCGGCGGTGGGGCCATGCCGTCGTGCATCGCCTGGAACTTCGCCCGCATCTGCTGGTGGCGCGCCGCGATTTCGGGCTTGTCGACAAAGCCGTCATGGTTGGCGTCCAGCGTGGCGAAGTGCGCGTCGGCTTGTGCGCGTACTTCGTCGCGGCTGATCCGGTTATCGTGGTTGGCGTCGGTTCGCTCAAACATCCGTCCGCCCATTGGCCCGCCTTCCGGGCCACCGCGCATCATGCCGTGCGGACCACCAAAGCCACCCGGACCCCGGTGTCGGCCACGCATCTGCGCATGCGCTGCCTGAAGCTCGGCTTCGCTGATTTGCTTGTCGCCGTTGCTGTCGATCCGTTTGAAATGCGTATCTTCCTGCGCGGCGAATTCGCTTTTTGTCACCGCGCCGTCGCCATTGGCGTCGGCACGCGCCAGCCGCGGGCCGCGGAACTCGGTAGCGCCAATCGTGCCATCGCCATTGGCGTCGAGCCGCTTGAACCGCGTGTCGCCCTTGGCGAAAAACTCGGCGCGAGAAACGGTGCCGTCGCCGTTGCTATCGGCGCGCATCATGCCGTGGGGCGTGACGGCGGCGGCTATGCCGATCCCGGCAATCGCGGTCGTGCCAAGCGCAGCGGCGATGATCAATTTGGTGATCTTCATGTTGCGATCCTCAATATTGGGGAGCTAATCTCCACCATATTCGCGGTTATTGGCGCGTTTTGTCGCAGTAAGTTGTCAAACTGACGGAGATATGTCGCAAATTGTCGCGCTTTGGCGGGGCATGGCAGCCCGTCAGGCAAAAATCGCGACGCTTTGCATCCCTTCGGCCATCAACTGCCCATCGGCGTTCCAAATCCGCATCGTCTGGCTGCTGCACCCGTTGCGGGCGAAATCTGACTTGGCCGATAGCAGCCACCAGTCATCGGTCGTCGACGGGGTGGGGGTGAGCATGTTGACGATCCAGGTCAGCGAGCTGACGGGCGGGAACCCCCCGCCCAGCAAGCGCATCACCGCAGGCGGCAGGGCATCGGCGACCGCCATGATCTGCACCATCGGATCGAGCCCGGCCGTCTCGCGCAGCCGCGCCCAGCGCAGCAATTCGCCTTCGGCCAGGCCATCCTTCAGATCAAGGAAGTTGAAATTATGGATGAAGAATTCTTCCGGCCCGGTGAAAATCTTGGCATCTGGCGCAGGCGGCTTGCGATCGACTGGTGGGCGCTGATCGAAATCGAGCTTTGATGCCTGATCGGACATGAAGACAAAGGTTGCGCGGAAGCCAAGGCCCGCTTCGGAGACGATGTCGGACTGGATAAACGCCGCATTGCGCCCGCGCCGCAGCTTGGTGGCGGTGACGGTGATGTCGCCTGCCAGCGGGCCAATGAACGCCACCTGCGCTGATCGCAGCGGCGGCAGATCGGGCTCGCACTGTTGCGCGGCATGCAGGGCAATCGCGCTCGACAGCCCGCCATAAGCGGTGCGACCCTGCAGCCAGCCTGCAGGAATATTGGCCGTGAAACCGGTGCCGGTCGGCTTGGCGGCGGCAAGGATGTCGGCAATCGGGATCATGTTGCGGCTTTCTGTGATTCTGGCGTTGATTGGGCGGCAAGTTGATCGCGCAGTTCGCGTTTCAGCACCTTGCCAATGGCGCTGCGGGGCAATTCAGCGGCGATGTAGAGAGCAGACAGGCGTTGCGTTTTGCCCAGCCGATCATTCGTCCACGTCATGATCGCGGCGGCATCGCTACCCTCGGTGCGCGGCACATAGAAACCAACCGGCGTTTCGCCCCACGCGTCTGATGGCACGCCCACAACCGTGCAGTCAGCCACATCGGGATGCTGCGCCAGCACGGCTTCCAGATCGGACGGATAGATGTTGAATCCGCCTGAGATGATGAGGTCCTTTTTGCGGTCCATCAGGATCAGAAAGCCATCTTCGTCGAACCGACCGACGTCGCCGTGGCGAATATAGCGCCGCCCTTCGGCATCGAACCATTCGGCAGCGCGGGTTGCATCCTGCCGACCGTGATACCCCGTCATCATCGCCGGGCTGCGGCCGACGACTTCGCCCGTTTCGCCCGCTGGCACTTCGGCGCCGTCATCATCGATCAGGCGGATGTCGTGCCCGTCAACCGGCACACCAACGCTGTGCAGCTTGGTGGGATTGGCGTTGGCGACCAGCATTGTTGTGCCGCCGCCCTCGGTCATGCCGTAATACTCCACCAGCAATCCCGGCCAGCGCGCGACGACATCAGCCTTCAACGCGGCAGAAAACGGCGCACTGGTGCAGGTTTTCAGCCGGAATGCCGACAGGTCAAAACGGTCAAAGTCCGGCACTGCCATGATCCGCTGATATTGCACCGGCACCAGCATGGCGTGGGTGGCATGGTTGGCAGCGGCAAGCTCCAGAAACCCGCGCGCATCAAATTTCTTCATGATCACCGCCGTACCGCCCCAGCCAAGCGTCGGCAGGAAGGTGACCAGCGTAGTGTTGGAATAGAGCGGCGTGGCCAGCATCGTCACCGCATCGCCAAAGCCAGCGCCCGAATTGCGGTGAATATGCGCCCAGCGCATCGCATGGCTTTGCACAATGCCCTTGGGCGTGCCGGTAGTGCCCGATGAATAGATGACGTTGAACGGATCATCGGGGGTGATGGATACGGGTGCAGGCGCGCTGCCAGCGGGCGCGAGCCAATCGGCAAAACCGGCGGTGTCAAAATCAACGATGCGCGCGGTGATCGCCTGGCCGTTCAGCAAATCGCGGGTCGATGCGTCAATAAACACGATCGGCGCGCCGCTATCGTTGATCATCGCGGCAATCGATTCGCCGGTTGCAGAGGGCGACAGCGGGGTGGCGGCGCATCCGGCGCGCAAAATGCCCAGAAAAACCGTGCCATACTCAATCGAAGGCGTCGCGCAGATGGCCACGCAGGCGCGCTGTGGCACCCCGTCGCGTTGCAGCGCCGCCGCAACCTGGTCCATCATCGCATCAAGTGCTGTATAGGTCATCGATCCGGCGTCTGATACCAGCGCCAGCTTGTCGCCGCGTTCGGCGGCATGGGCGCGGATGAGCGCGGGCAGCGTTGCAAAATCGCTGGCAAGCAATGTGTCTGCGGTCATGCGTCCTCCCCATCCAATTTCAGGGTGGCTAGGCGAGGCGAGGGCGAAATGCCATACGCGTTGTTCGAAAATCAAAACCAAGGGGCTTTTCATGCTGTTCTACGATGCCGCCAATCCGGCCCCCAATCCCCGGCGCGTGCGCATTTTTCTGGCCGAAAAGAACCTGAAAGTGCCCACCGAATTGCTGTCGATCGTGGCGGGTGAGCATAAGAAGCCCGAATTTCTGGCGGTGAATCCGCTGGGGCAGATTCCGGCGCTGAAACTCGACGATGGCGACGTCATCACCGAAAGCCTGTCGATCTGTCGCTTTTTCGAAGCGCTGAATCCCGATCCGCCGATGTTCGGCAAGGGGCCAAAGGGCGTGGCGGAAGTGGATATGTGGGTGCGCCGCGTTGAGCTGCGGCTGATGGTGCCGGTGGGGATGGTGTGGATGCACACCCACCCGTTCACCGCGCGCGTTGTGGTGCCGCAATATACCGAATTCGGGGAGAGCAACCGCCCACGCGTAATCGCCGCGATGCGCTATTTTGATGAATCGCTGGCCGGGCGCAACTGGCTGGCGGGCAAGGATTATACGATTGCGGATATCACCCTGCTGACGACGATCGACTTTGCGATTTTTATCGGCATCGCGATTCCTGATGATATGCCCAATTTGGCGGCCTGGCATGAGCGGGCATCGGCACGCCCAAGCGCGCAGGCATGAGCGACCGGATGCGCGGCGGTGTCGCCATCGTCACCGGCGGCGGGACGGGAATTGGCGCGGCGGTGGTGCGCCAATTGGCGGATCGCGGCGTTCGGTGCGTGATTAACTATGCCACCAGCCGCGATGATGCAGCGGCGCTGGCAGCCGAAATCGGCAACGGATCAATCACGGTACAGGCCGACATTGTACAGGATGCCGAATGCCGCAAACTGGCGGCAGCAGCCGTCGACGCATTCGGGCGGATTGATTTTCTGGTCAACAATTCAGGCCGCACCAAATTCGCCAATCATGAAGATCTGGACGCGCTGGATGCCGAAGATTTTATCGATATTTACCGGCTGAACACCGTCGCTGCTTTTCAGATGATCCGCGCCTGTGCGCCCGCCATGCGCGAAGGCGGGATGGGGGCGGTTGTCAGCGTCGCGTCTGTCGCCGGGGTGTTCGGCATGGGATCGTCGGTTGCCTATGCCTGTTCAAAGGGCGCGCTGATCACGATGACGAAAAGCCTGGCACGCGTGCTGGCGCCTGCCATCCGCGTGAATGCGGTCGCCCCCGGCTATGTCGGCACGGGCTGGTTTGAAAAGCGGCTGGGGGAGGAAGGCTTTGCCAAGCTGAACGCGCGGATCGCCGCCAGCGTGCCCATGGCGATGGCAACCATGGCCCCGGATGTCGCCGCACCGATTGTGGCGCTGCTCGATCCCGCCATGCGCGCGGTGACGGGTGAGGTGACGCTGGTGGATGCGGGCGGGCATCTGGATGTGGCATTGACGCGCCGACCGGGGAAAGAGGGATAAGGTAATATTGATTGGACCGACCATCTATCCCCGTTCGGGCTGAGCGAAGTCGAAGCCTGTTCTGAGCTTCACCGAAAGGGGCACGCATGGCGCCCCACGTATCAAGCAAGGGGCTTCGACTTCGCTCAGCCCGAACGGGAGTAGGGATTTAGAGCATCGCGCCGTAATTCAGGATCATCCGTCATTGCGAGCGCAGCGAAGCAATCCAGCCTATCCGCGAGCACGCCGCTGGATTGCTTCGCTGCGCTCGCAATGACGATTCATATTTCAAGCACGATGCTCTAATCAGGACGAACCCGGCCCAGCACTTTCCAAACCACGATCAGCAGCGCCAGCGCGGCCAATATGCCCGCCAGCAGGAATGCAGCGCCCGGGAACCCGGCCTCGACGCCATTGGCCAGCGCCTGTGTCAACATCAGTGGCGCGATGATTGCCGCCACGCTGCCCATGCTGCCAATGCCGCCCTGTAACGCGCCCTGATGCGATGCGTCGGCAAGGCGTGACAGCAGGCCGTTCATCGCCGGAAACACCAAAGCCGATAGGCCGCTGATCAGGAAAATTGCATAGGCTTGCCACCCCGCCGTGATCAGCGGGTAGGCCAGAAACGCCCCCATGCCGCTGGCCAGGCCCACCACCGCGCCGCGCCGTTCGCCCAGCCGGGCGATGATTGGCCCGGTCAGGAATATCTGCACCAACGCCATCACCAGCCCCACAAATGCGAGTGACCAGCCAATCGCCGCACCGTCCCAGCCAAAGCGGGCTGCCGACCAAAACGACCAGGTGGCCGGGTAAACATTGCTTGCCAGTTGCCAAAAGAACCAGGCGAGCAGCAGCGGCCCGGCATCGCCGCTTTTGAACAGCGGGCGAAATGCACCGACGACATTGGCGCTGCGCCAATCAAACGGGCGGCGATTTTCGGGGGCGAGCGATTCGGGCATCAGGAAGATCATCGTCACGCCATTGGCCAGCCCCAGTAAAGCCGCGGCGATAAATGGTGCGCGCGGGCCAAGGCCGGATAACAAGCCGCCAATGGCCGGGCCGATGATGAAGCCGATGCCAAATGCCGCGCCAATCAACCCGAATACCTTGGCGCGCCCCTCTGGCGGGGTGACATCAGCCAGCACGGCGCTGGCCGGTCCATAGATCGCGCCTGCCACCCCGGCGACGGCCCTGCCCAGGAACAGCCAGGCCAATGTTGGTGCAAACGCCATCAGCGCATAATCGGCGGCAAAGGACAGCATCGACGCGATCAGCACCGGTCGCCGCCCGTAGCGATCACTCAGATTGCCAATGATCGGCCCGGCAAAAAACTGGGTGAGCGCATAGACGCCCAGCAGATAGCCCGAAATGCGCGTCGCCTGATCCAGATCGACCTGGCCCAGATCGGTAATCAGTTGCGGCAGGATGGGGATGACGATGCCAAAGCCGATCGTATCGATCAGTACGGCGGCCAGCACGATCGGCACGGCGCGATTGGTGGCAGTCATGCGGGGGTCAAACGGGGTGGGATGCAGGCCATAGGGCGTAAACGTCGCACAGTCGCGCGCTGTTGGACAGATCGATATTTCCGAGCTGCTTAAGCTGTATTCTTGCGGCCTTAGCCTGAGGCACTTTGCTGCTATATCTTTGCAGATATAGCTGATTCGAGGGTGGTAATGATCAGGGTGGCGTTCGGATTGGCGTTGGTTGCGTGTGCGGTGCCGGGTCGGGCGGCGATTGCCCCCGGTGTCGCGACCGATACCGCACCCGCGCCGGTGGTGGACGAGCCATCCGATCCCTCGCCCGGCGAGCTTGTGGTCATGGCGCGGCGCAGGCCGGAAGACCCGCAGAAAATCCCGCTCGCGCTCTCCATAGTGGGCGGCGCGTTGCTCGATTCGTCCTACACGATCAACACGCAGGGACTGGCGGTGCTGGTGCCGACCCTGAACTATAGCTCGGCCAATCCGCGCAATACCGCGTTCACGATTCGCGGGCTGGGCAGCAGCGTGGTCGCGGTAAGCCAGGCCAATGACGGGCTGGAGCCGGGCGTCGGCTTTTATGTCGATCAGGTCTATCACGCGCGTCCTGCCACCGCTGCGTTCGACTTTACCGATCTTGACCAGGTGGAGGTGCTGCGCGGGCCGCAGGGGACGTTGTTTGGCAAGAACAGCACGGCGGGGACGATCAACATCACCACCCGGCTGCCGCGTTTTGTGTTTGAGGCGAATGAGGAGCTGCTGGCGGGCAGCAACGGCTATGTGCAGGCCAAGGGATCAGTGACCGGGCCGATTACCGGCACGATCGCGGCGCGCTTTTCCGGCCTGCTCACCCGGCGCGACGGGGTGATCCGAAACGTGCGCAATGGGGTACGCAATGGGCGTGACCAGAACAGCATTTCGAACGAAGCATTGCGCGGGCAATTATTGTTCAAGCCGCGCGAGGATGTGCAGGTACGGCTGACCGCTGACTGGTCGAATTTTGCCGGCGAATGCTGTGTACAGGTGCCGGTGCGGGTGGCGCCCACGCTGCGCCCGGCGGCGCGGCAATATGCGGCGCTGGCGGCGGGGGTTGGCTATGCGCCGCCAAGCTTCGATCCCTATGATCGGCTGACTGATATCGATGCCGAACTGGGCGTCGACACCAATGAGGGCGGGGTTTCGGCGATTGCGGACTGGAAGCTGGGCGGGGCTAATTTGACGTCGGTGACGGCGTGGCGTTTCTGGAACTGGGATGCGGCGAATGACCGCGATTACACCGCGCTGCCGATCCAGACCACGCAGCACATCCCCTCGCGACAAGACCAGTATAACCAGGAACTGCGGGTTGCATCGGATGGTGAGCGGCGGTTCCATTATGTTGGCGGGGTGTATTTTTTCCGCCAGCGCATCATTGGCCGGCCGATCACGATTTATGGCCCGCTGGCGACCTATTGGTTGCTGGGGCCAGCGCCGCAGTTTCCGGCCAATCTGCTCGGCGGCTATGGCACCGATGGCCGTACCGATTTTCGGTCAGACAGCTATGCCGCATTTGGCGAGGTGAACTGGCGGGTGATCGATCGGCTGACGCTGACGGGCGGGCTGCGCTATACCTATGAGGAAAAGACCGTCGACTATGCGACCACGGTATCCGGCGGGTTGCAGGGTGTTAGCGCCGCTTTGCGCAACAGCCAGCTGTCGATCCTGCGGCCCCAATCCTATCAGGGCGCGGTGAAGGACGGTGCGCTGACGGGCAGGGCGAATGCTGCCTATGACTTCACCGATAATGTGCTTGGTTACATCAGCTATGCGCGCGGGGCGAAATCGGGCGGGTTGAACGCATCGGGGCTGCCGCTGAACGCTGCCAATCAGCCAGCGCTTGCCACCGTGGTGATCCGGCCGGAGAGCAATAGCAGCTATGAAATCGGGCTAAAGTCGCGGCTGTTTGATCGGCGGGTGGTGTTCAACATCAACGCCTACCGCAGCGACGTTACCGATTTTCAGGCCAATGTCGTCGACACCGGGCCGGGGGCGTTGCGCGGATACCTGGCCAATGTGCCGCGCGTGCGCGTGCAGGGCGTGGAGGTGGATGCCAGCGCAAGCATCACCCGCCATGTCAGCGTGCGGGCAGCGGCGGCCTATGCCGATGGGCGCTATGTGTCCTATCCCAACGGCCCGTGCCCCATTGAACAGATCGCCAATGCCACCACCGTCTGCAACCTGAGCGGCAACCCGCTGCCCAGCCTGCCCAAATGGACCGTTTCGCTGGGGGCCGATGTGACGCAGCCGGCCAGGTTGTTCGGCCAATCGGGTGAATTCTTCGCGCATGCCGACAGCAGTTCGCGCACCCGCACCGTTGATCCGTCAAATTCGCGGTTCACGGTGATTGAAGGGTATAGCGTGGTAAATGCCGCCATTGGCTTTCGCCCGCGCACCGGGTGGGAGGTTGGCGTGTATGTGCGCAACCTGTTCGCCGCGAACTTCATCCAGAACTACACGGTGCAGGCCGGCAATTCGGGGTTGATTATCGGCACGCCGAGCGACCCGCGCGGGTTTGGCGTGACGCTACGGCTGCGGCAATAGTGCGCGAGATTGCGGCCTAGCGCCCCGATACGGGCCCCGATACGGGCCCCAATACGGGCCCCGATACGGGCCCCAATACGGGCCAACGTCCCCCTTTGCACCCGGCGGGAATTTGTGCGATGAGCCGACCATACCCAATATTCAGTTTTGGTTTGCAAGGAGTGCATTTATGGCCACCGCCCCCGAACTCGACAATCCAGCGGCTGCTCTCGACGCGTTTCGCGCCGATGTGCGAAGCTGGCTGGCAGATAATTTTCCGGCGTCGCTGAAGGGCAAGGACAACAGCATGTCCGCGCTGGAAGGGCCCAGCAACCCAAGCGCGGAAGAAATCGCCTGGGTGAAGGCGATGGGGGACAAGGGCTGGGGCGTGCCAACCTGGCCTGCGGCCTATGGCGGCGGCGGTCTCGACAAGCATCAGGCGCGCGTGCTGGCGGAGGAAATGGGCCGGGTTGGTGCGTGGAACCCGATTGGCGGCATGGGCGTGATGATGTTCGGCCCGACCTTGCTGGAATATGGCAGCGAAGCGCAAAAGCTGGAGCACATCCCCGCCATCGCCAAGAATCAGGTGCGCTGGTGCCAGGGTTATTCGGAGCCGGGCGCGGGATCTGATCTCGCCAGCTTGCAGACCTTTGCCGAAGACAAGGGCGATCATTATCTGGTCAACGGGCAGAAGACATGGACGTCGGGCGGACAATGGGCCGACAAATGTTTTGCGCTGGTCCGCACGGACAAGACCAAGAAGCATGAAGGCATCAGCTTTTTGCTGATGGACATGACGGCGCCGGGCGTGGAAGTGCGCCCTATCCGCATGATTTCGGGCCAGTCGCCGTTCTGTGAAACCTTTTTCACCGATGTGAAGGTGCCCAAGGAAAATCTGGTCGGTCGCGAAGGCGAAGGCTGGACGATCGGCAAGCGATTGCTGCAGCATGAGCGCAGCAATTTGTCGGGCGGCGGGGCATCAGCGCGGTTGTTCGCGGGCAAGCCGATGGGCATGCTGGCCAAGGAATATCGCGGTGCCAATGATGACGGCAAAATGGCCGATAGCGACCTTCGCATGCGCATTGTGCGCCACGAAATGGATCAGCGCGCTTTCATGCTGACGCTGCGCCGCGCTGCGATGGAAGCGAAATCGAACCAGGGGCCTTCGGCGGCATCATCGATCATGAAGAATGTCGGCGCGCGGCTGACGCAGGACCGCGCCGAGCTGGCGGTGGAGATTATGGGCATGAACGGCCTTGGCTGGGAAGGCGAGGGCTTTAGCGACGCCGAACTGGCGCAGACCCGCACATGGTTGTGGGGCAAGGCGGTGTCGATTTACGGCGGCTCCACCGAAATCCAGAACAACGTGATCGCCAAGCGCATCCTCGGGATGCTCGACCACCAATAATTCAGCGCCCCACCTGCCGCCATTCTCCCGGTTTTCGCCGGGGGATGCGCGGGGCAGGGGTAAGGACGAAAGAAACATCATGGCTGCTCTGAACGACGAACAAACGATGATCCGCGATATGGTACGCGAATGGGCCGATAACGAATCGCCCGTTTCCGCGTTCCGCAAGATGCGCAATGCCGCACCGGCGGCAGGATATGATGCCGCCGCCTGGGCGACGATGGCCGAAATGGGGCTGGCCGGGATTGTGGTGCCAGAGGAATTTGGCGGCACGGCGTTTGGCTATCTGTCGCTGGGGCTGGTGCTTGAACAGCTTGGCCGCAACCTTGCTGCATCGCCGCTGGCATCGACCGCCGCCGCCGCAACCGCCATTGTGATGGGCGGAACGGATGCGCAAAAGCAAAGCTGGCTGCCGCGCATCGCCAGCGGCGAAGTGGTCGCGACGCTCGCGATTGATGAAGGCCCGGTGCATGATCTTACCAAGATCAAGACCGTGGTTGCCGGCGGCAAGCTGACCGGCACCAAGCAGTTTGTTGCCGAAGGCGATAGCGCCGGGCTGTTCGTGGTCGCGGCAACCGATGGACTGTATCTGGTAGCCGGCGATGCCGCAGGCGTTACCCGCGCGCACCGCCAGATGGCCGATTCACGCAGCCACGCCCAGATCAGCTTTGACGGGGCAGCCGCAGAAAAGATTGAGGGCGCCACCGTGCAGGCAATCGTCGACCGGGCAACAGCGGCGGTGTGTGCCGAAATGCTGGGGCTGGCGGTACAGGCGTTTGAGACGACCAATGATTACCTGAAAACCCGCGTCCAATTTGGCCAGCTGCTTTCGACCTTTCAGGCGCTGCAACACCGGATGGCCAAGTTGTTCACCGAGATTGAGCTGATGCGTTCCGCCGTTGAGGCAGCGCTTGAGGCGATTGATGCGGGCCGCAGCGATGTTGACCAGGCGGTAACGCTGGCCAAGGCGGTCGCCAGTGACACGCTGAAGCTCGTGAGCCGGGAAATGATCCAGCTGCACGGCGGCATCGGCATGACCGATGATTATGACGCTGGCTTTTACATCAAGCGCGCGGCCGTGCTCGAGGCGATGTGGGGCAACGCCGCCTTCCACCGCGAGCGGTTTGCTCGGTTGAACGGGTACTGATCCCACAACCCTTTTTTACGATACTGCCAAGGGCCGTTGCCGCACGCCGGTGACGGCCTTTGTCGTTTGCAGCAGCTTGATGGCTATTGGGTGCCGTTTCGAAGGTCGGTCCTGCTTTTGTAATTTTATTACAAAACTATGACCTTTTGGCAACAGCCAAGTGACGGGTATCGTTTAGAGACCATTGTTTCGCTTGACGACGGGCGCGCGTCACTGTCTATTCGAGATTACGGTACGGAATCCATAAGCGATCCGACCATGTTTGGGAGAGAGACATGCTGAAGACGAAGCTGTTGGCTGCGTGCGCCTGCTCGGTGCTGGCCCTTGGAATTGCAATGCCGGCATCGGCGCAAACATCGGCGCCAACGGTTTTGCCGCAGGATGACCAGGCCGACTCTTCGTCACCCGACATCGTCGTCACCGGATCGCTGATCCGCGGCGCGCGCGAAGACGGGCTTACGCCTGTTGACGTGATTAGCGCCGACGATTTGTCCCGCCAGGGTTCGCCAACGGCCATTGACCTGTTGAAAAACTTGCCCGTTTCCAACGGCGTTATTGGTGACGCGAACCAGTTTGACGCACGTTCGCAAGGCTCGGAAGGCGTGGCCAGCGTCAACTTGCGCGGCCTGGGGCCACAGCGCACGCTGGTGCTGCTGAACGGCAAGCGTATCGTCAGCGCAGGCACGGGCGTTCCCGTGGTCGACATCAACCTGATCCCGCAGCAGTCAATTGGTCGTATTGACATTCTGAAGGACGGCGCTGCCGCAACCTACGGATCGGACGCGATCGCAGGCGTGGTGAATTTCGTCACGCGCAGCAATCAGGAAGGTTTCCAGGCGCAGGGCGATTATCGGTATATCCGGGGTTCGGGCGGGGATTATGTTGGCGCCCTCAGCTATGGCCATACCGGGGATGGCTTCCAGGTTTTTGCGTCGTTCGGCTATCAACGCCGTTCGGAATTGCGCACGACCGATCGTGACTTTGCCGTCCAGCCTTTCGCGAACAATCCACAGGGCGGATTTTCGGGCGGCGGCAGCCCCGGCAACTTCGATTTCAATGGTCCTCTTGTCGGCGGGAACGCCTTTTCAACTGATCTTGGTTGCGCCAGTCTTGGCGGTTTCCGAAGCCTCCCGGGATCGACCACTGATCGCTGCGCGTCCAATTTCGGCCAGTTCGACAATCTGATCGAGCCAGAAGATCGCTATCAGGCCTATGTCGAAGGTAAGTTTGATCTGGCGTCCAATGTGTCGTTCAAGGTAACGGGGCTGTACGGTTCGTCTTCGACGCGGATCACCACATCGCCCAGCTATCTGCCCACGCTGCCGCCGTCAGGTAATGCGGCCAATGGACTCAATCATCTGATTTCAGCGGCCGGTGCGCCGGTCAATGGGCTAGACCCGTTGCTTCGGCCAAACAATGAGGGCCTTGGCCTCTTCGTCGTCCCCAGCTACGCGCCAGCCCTACGCGATTACTGTGCGCTTTTTGGCGCTGCTGCGGGTTGCGTCTCCGGGCAGCCGGCATCTACTGCTCCGGTGCTATTCCGGCCATTTCTTCTCGGCGGTAATCCGCTGTTCACGCAGCCGGGCAACGATCGCAATTCTGCGTTCAGCCAGCGCCAGTCGCAATCGGTGCGGTTCACAGCAGAACTCGCCTGGGAAGTTACCAGCGACCTGAACCTTGATACCGGCTTCACCTTCTCGGAATATGAACGCGGGATCGAAGGGACCGATACATTTGGCGATCTGTTGCAAAACGCATTGGCCGGTTTTGGCGGTCCGAACTGCGCCTTTGCCAGCTCTGCATCGCGCGCCGGGTTGTCCGCCGCTCAGGTGGCAGCGGCTGCCGGCACCAATGGTTGCACCTTTTTCAACCCGTTCTCGACCGGCATTTCGGGTAACCCCGTAACGGGGGCGACCAATGCCAACTTCGCTGGTGCGCGTGCACCGACCGGGTTCAGCCTGGCACCGGGTGCTGGCCTTATTAACGATTTGCCGACAATCGACAATTTTTTCCGCACCACTCGTAGCGATACGACGACGCGGTTGTTCGTTGGCGATATCGTGTTGAGCGGTAAAACCGGGATTGAACTGCCCGGTGGAGCATTGTCCTTCGCCATCGGCGGCCAATATCGCAACGACAGCTACAAGATCCGGTTCGCAGCCGACAGCAATCTGGCGGTAAACCCCTGCCCCGGAACGCCGCTGAACCCCGCTGCCATCTGCGCCCAGCAAACCGGCGCGCTCGGTTTCTTGGGCACGAACCGCAACCGGGCCATCTCGTCCGATGTGTATGCAGTCTTTGGTGAATTGCGGGCACCCGTTACTGATACGCTCGATTTGCAGTTTTCAGCGCGTTATGAGCAATATAGTGGTGCGATCGGTTCGACGTTCAACCCACAGGGTCGCGCGCGCTGGCAGGTGACACCGTGGCTCGCCATTCGCGGCGGGGCGGGCACCACCTTCCGTGGTCCACCTGCAGTCAGCCAGGATGGCCAGGTTACATCGCTTCAGGTAATCGGTTCGGCATTCCGCGCGATTGATATTCGCGGCAATCCAAACCTCGCGCCAGAAACCGCGCTTACCTATGGCGGCGGCCTGATTGTTAATGCCGGCCCCTTCAGCGGCAGTGTCGATTATTTCCGTTATGATCTGAACGGCCCGCAGGAAGCAGAGCCCGTTGCAGGCATTGTCAACGCATTGTTCGGGGCAACGGGTAACGCCAATTGCAACAACGCAGCATTTGCCGCGCTGCAGCAACGCTTCACGTTTACAACTGCGGGTTGTAACATCAACAACGTTCAGCGCTTGACCACGAATATCATCAATAGCGCCGATGTCAGCACATCGGGCATCGATTTCCAGGGCCAGGTGAAATTCCCGGTCAGCGATATCAGTATGTTGCTGGGCGTGAACGGTACCTATGTGATTAACTACATTACCCAGGATATCACAGTAGCAGGCGTTGTTGTTCAGCCCCGGTTTGACGGCGTGGGCAAGCTCAACTTCCAGACGAGCGCCTATCCGCTGCCACGGGTAAAGGGCAATGTGTTCCTGCAGGGCGATATCGGCATCCATAATCTCCGGCTGCAATATAACTATATCGATGGATACACTGACCAGCGGACCGCGATCTTCACGCCAAACACCGGCGCGCTTGCTGGCGCGACGGTTGCTGGCGGCAAGAATATCGGGTCGTTTGGCACGCTGGACTTCACCTACCGCATCAACCTGCCCACCAACACGACAATCTCGCTGTCGGCGCAGAACATCTTGGACAAACAGCCACCATTTGCGCGGCTGGACTTCAACTATGATCCGTTCACGGCATCGCCGCTTGGGTTCAACGCAAGGTTCAATATCACCCAGCGTTTCTGATCGTGATCGCATAAACTCAATACAGCCCGCTGTCCGGCATTGCCGGGCGGCGGGTTTTTTGTTCCCCCAGCGGAAGAATGGCCCCTGATGGCAAGTTCCACTATTCCCGGTGCCCCGTTCGAATCCGCCGACGCAAAGGCGTTGCGGCTGCGCGGCTGGACGCTGGCGTTGCTGACGCTGGTCTATTTCTTCAGCTTTATGGATCGATACATCCTGTCGATCCTGCTTGAGCAGATCAAAGCAGATTTAAACCTGAACGACACGCAGCTTGGGCTGTTATCAGGGTTCGCCTTTGCGATTTTTTACGCAACATTGGGCATTCCGGTGGCCTGGCTTGCCGATCGCAAAAGCCGACGCGACATTATCGCCATCGCGCTGACATTATGGAGCGCGATGACGGCGCTGTGCGGCACTGCGCAGAATTTTGTCCAACTGCTTATTTTCCGCATCGGCGTGGGTATAGGGGAGGCTGGATCAAGCCCGCCAAGCCATTCGATTATCGCTGATCTTTACCCACCCGAACAGCGCGCCGGGGCGATGGGCATTTATTCCACCGGTGTCGTGCTTGGCGGCGGATTTGGCGCGATTATCGGCGGGCTGATCGCGCAAGCTTATGGCTGGCGCTGGGCGATGGCGGCGGTGGGGCTGCCGGGCATCTTGCTCGCCATTTTTGTCCGGCTGGTGATGGTGGAGCCACGGCGGGGGCTTTCCGATCCGGTGTCTGCCACGCCGCAACCGGCAGAAATGCCCAAAATCCGCGATGGCTTTCGCAGTCTGGCGGCATCGCCCGCCGCAGTGCATCTGATCATTGCAGTGACGATCACCTCGCTGGTTGGCTATGCGACCGCTAATTTCGGGCCGTCCTATCTGCAACGATCCTTCGGGATGACGTTGACGCAGGTGTCGCTCATCTATGCACCGTCGCTGGCGCTGAGCGGCGCGATTGGCGGCGTGGTTGGCGGCCGCATCGCTGATCGGCTCGGGCGGCGCTATGGCATTCACATGCAGGCATGGTTTGTCGCCGGGCTGAAACTGGCGGCGTTGCCCTTCACGGTGATGTTCTATCTCAGCTATGACCTGACATCGAGCCTGATCGCGGTGTTGATTTCGTACCTGCTGGCATCGAGCTATCTTGGGCCCAGCTTCGCGCTGATCCAGGGGCTGGCGCCAACGCGGATGCGCGCGGTGTGGGCGGCAATCACGCTGCTGGTGATCAACCTGATCGGGCTAGGGCTGGGGCCGACGCTCACGGGCGTGCTAAGCGACCTGTACAAGCCGATGTTCGGGCCGGAATCGCTGCGCTATGCGCTGGTCAGCGCCAGTTTGCTGACGCCCTGGGCGATATTCCATTACTGGCGCGCGGGCGTGCTGTTGAAGCGGATGGCTGCGGCCTGACGGGGCAGGCTTTGGCGCTATCCTAAACCCCTAACACCCGATCATCGAACAACCCGAACATCAGCGTCGAGGCATAATAGGCGATGGCGCGGTCGCGGGGCATGGTGCTGGCCCATTTGCGCATGTCGAAGGCGGCGTTTTGCAGCGCCATCAGCGCCTGGGCGGCAATGAGCGGATCGATGGGCCGGATCGATCCTTCAGCGATGCCGTCGCTCATCATCCCGGCATAGCGGCGCGCGATCCGGTTTGATCGCCCCACCATCGCGCTGCGCACTGATCGCGGCAGGCCCGACAGCGCCGTGGTGCGCATCAACGGCCCGCGTTCGGCAAACTGGATGTCGAGCAAGGTTGCGATCGTACTCGACAGGCGCTGCCAGTGACTGCCCGGCAAATCCTCTGACAGGCGCTGCGCATTGGCAATCGTGTCCAGGCTGCGGCGATAACAGGCAATAACCAGATCGTCCTTGGCATCAAGGTGATGGTAGAAACTGCCCTTGGTGACGTTTAGCTGCGATGCGATTTTCTGCACCGATGCGCCGCGATAGCCGAGTTCGTTGATCAGCCGGGTGGCGGCCAGCAGAAATGCCTCTCGCCCAGGTTCGCCCTGGTCACGGTCCAAGTCGATCAGCGCGGGGCGCCAGCTTGCCGAATCGGGGGCAATGCCGCGCGCAAACACCGCCATCAGCCGATCTTCAACGCGCGCAAACTGATCAGGATCATAGCGGACGAGCCAGACCGGTAACCAGAAGGTGTTTTCCAGCAGCACATGCGCCCGCGCGCCGTACAAATCGGTATGGGCGCGGGTGTCGCCGGGGCCCCATAAGGCGCGCGTCTTGCGGAACACATCACGCCATCCCGCCATCAACCGGCCGCGCACAGGCTCATCCATGGCGCGCAGATCAGACAGGACGGCGAACGACGTCGCCTCTCCACGGTTTATCCGCGCCAGACGATCCATATTCAGCGCCAGATATCGCGCCACGCGCCGCTGCGGGGTGGGCAGCGTCATCGCGTCGGCGAGCATGATCTGGAGCTGTTCAAGCGTATATTCGAAGCAGGCGGCGGCCAGATCTTCCTTGCGCTTGAAATAATAGGTCACGCTGGTGGTGTTCAGGCCGACCCGCTGCGCCACATCAGCAAAGGTCATCCCCTTGGCGCTTTGTTCGTTGATCGCCTGGGCCGCAGCCGCAAGAATGGCATCGCGTTTGGCGCGGAAGCGCTTGGTACTTCCGTCGCTTGCGGTTTGTGCTGTCGCCATGCCCTCCATCGCAGCAGCTTAACACCAAGTTTTCGAAGAAACAGTGTTTTTTGCAACGCGTCGAAGTGCGCCCATTTAAAGCAAGAAAAGCTGAAAAAGCTTCGCCGGACCGGCTTTACCGAAAACGCGGTACGGTCTAAGCCACATCCCACAATGCCGTTGGAGAGAGTGCCATGGATTTCACGCTGAGCGAACGCGAGACCTATTTTCGGGACCGTGTGAAGGGTTTTATCGACCAGCATATTCGCCCGCGAAATCACATTTATGAGCAGCAATCGCATGAGGGTGAGCGCTGGAAGGTGATCCCCGTCATCGAAGAGATGAAGGAAAAGACCAAGGAAGCGGGGCTGTGGAATTTCTTCATGCCGCCGCATTCGGGGCAGCACCATGTTGACGACAGCTTTGAATTCGAAGGCACGCAGCTCACCAATCTGGAATATGCGCTGTGCGCTGAGGAAATGGGCAAGATCGGCTGGGCCAGCGAGTGCTTCAACTGTTCCGCGCCCGATACCGGCAATATGGAAGTGCTCCACCGTTACGGCACGCGTGAGCAAAAGGAGCAGTGGCTTAAGCCATTGATGAACGGTGAAATTCGCTCAGCATTCCTGATGACCGAGCCGGCCGTTGCAAGTTCGGACGCGACCAACATCGAAACCGCCATGGTGCGTGACGGCGATCATTATGTGATCAACGGTACCAAATGGTGGTCATCAGGCGTGGGCGATCCGCGGTGCAAAATCGCTATCGTGATGGGCAAGACCAATCCGGATGGATCGCGCCACAGCCAGCAGAGCCAGATATTGGTGCCGATGGATGCGCCCGGCGTTACCATCAAGCGGATGCTGAGCGTGTACGGTTATGATCATGCCCCGCACGGCCATGGTGAAGTCGAGCTGAAGGACGTCCGCGTGCCGGTTGAAAACGTGCTGCTCGGTGAGGGGCGCGGGTTTGAGATCGCGCAGGGGCGGCTTGGGCCGGGTCGTATCCACCACTGCATGCGCACTATTGGCGTGGCCGAAGTGGCGATTGAGGCAATGGCAAAGCGGCTGCTGACGCGCGTCGCGTTTGGCAAGCGGATTGCCGATCACTCGATCTGGGAACAGCGCATCGCCAAAGCGCGGATCGACATTGAGATGACTCGGCTGTTGTGCCTGAAGGCGGCGGACATGATGGACAAGGCCGGCAACAAAAGCGCGCAACAGGAAATCGCGATGATCAAGGTGGCGGCGCCCAACATGGCGCTGTCGATCCTGGATGATGCGATTCAGGCGCATGGCGGCGGCGGCGTGTCCGACGATTTCCACCTGGCGCATGCCTGGGCCGCGATGCGCACGCTGCGCTTCGCCGATGGTCCCGATGAAGTGCATAATCGCGCCATCGCCCGGAATGAGTTTGGAAAATACGCGGATTTGCCGGAAGCGGTTGCGGCAAAGGAAATGGTGCGGCGCTGATGTTGGTATTGAGCAATGTTGCAATCCTCCCCGGAACGGGGAGGGGGACCGGTCGCAGACCGGTGGAGGGGGTGCGCCGCGAGCGTAACGCCCCTTGCCTGCCCCCTCCACCACGCCGCTGCGCGTCGCGGTTCCCCTCCCCGTACCGGGGAGGATTCCAGTGAAAGCAGCCGTTCTGTACGAACCCAAGTCGGACCTTGTGATCGAGGATATCCGCGTCGACAATCCGGGACCGCGTGAGGTGCTGATCCGCACGGTCGCGTGCGGGGTGTGCCGGTCTGATCTGCACTTTGCCGAGGGCAGCTTCCCGCATCCGATGCCGACAGTGCCGGGGCATGAGGCAGCAGGGATTGTTGAGGCGGTGGGCAGCGATGTCGCGCGGCTGAAAGTGGGCGATCACGTCATCACCTTTTTCACCGTATTTTGCGGTAGTTGCGAGATGTGCGTTACCGGGCGGCCCTCGCTATGCATCGATCCGTCGACCAGACGCGCAAAGGGCGCTGCACCGCGCATCAGCCTGCAGGATGGCACGCCGCTTGCGCCGTTCCTGAACCTGTCAGCCTTTGCTGAAATGATGCTGGTGCATGAAAACGCCTGTGTCGCGATTGCCAAGGAAATGCCGCTGGATCGGGCTGCGCTGCTCGGCTGCGCGGTGATTACCGGTGCGGGATCGATCTTTAACGACAGCCGGCTGCGTGCCGGGGAAACGGTGGCTGTCATCGGCTGCGGCGGCATCGGCCTTTCCGCGATCAATGCCGCTAAAATTGCCGGCGCGGGTATAATCATCGCGATTGACCCGGTGGCGGACAAACGCGCGCTGGCCGAACGGCTGGGCGCGACGCACGGTTTTTCGCCCGATGAGCCTGATCTGGCCAAGAAGATTGCGGGCCTAACCGGCGGCGGCGTGGATTACGCGATTGAAGCGGTTGGACGGCCCAATACCGCTGAACTCGCCTGGGCGCTGCTGAAGCGCGGCGGCACGGCCACGATTTTGGGCATGATCGCACCGGGCAATATGGTTAGCCTTCCGGGCCCAAGCTTTCTGACGGGCAAGAAGCTGCAAGGATCGCTGCTTGGTTCCACGCGCTTTCCGATCGATCTGCCACGACTGGTGCAGCTGTACCTGGACGGTAAGCTCGACCTCGATTCGATGGTTGCAGAACGGATTACGCTGGACGGCGTGAACGGCGCACTCGCCAAGCTGCGCACAGGCGATACCGTGCGATCGGTGATTGAGTTTAGCTGATGACCATCGCCGACGCTGCCCCCCAGACGATCGAGGTGCCCGAAAAGGACCGGTTCGACGAAGCGAAGCTGACCGCCTGGATGGTCGCCAATGTCGAAGGGTTCGAACCGCCGCTCACCTATGCCAAGTTCGCTGGCGGGCAGTCCAACCCCACCTTCAAGATCAGCGCGCCATCGGGCGAATATGTGCTGCGACGCAAGCCCTTTGGCAATTTGCTCCCTTCGGCCCATGCCGTCGACCGCGAATACCGCGTGATCGCGGGGCTGTATCCGACCGGTTTCCCGGTCGCGCGACCCTATGGGCTGTGCACCGACCCGGATGTGCTCGGCACTGATTTCTACGTGATGGGTTTCGCCGATGGCCGCAATCTGTGGGACGGGACGTTGCCGGACTATGCGCCAAATGAGCGGGCGGACGTCTACAACGCGATGTGCGATGCGCTGGCCGCGCTCCACAATACCGATCACGAGGCGGCGGGGCTGAGCGAATATGGCCGCCCGGGCAATTATTTCGAGCGCCAGGTCGCGCGCTGGACCAAGCAGTATCGTGCGTCCGAGACCGAACATATGGAATCGGTCGAAAAGCTGATCGATTATCTCGGCCGCACCGTCCCCGAACAGACGCGCACGTCGGTGGTCCACGGCGATTTTCGCATCGACAACATGATCTTCCACAAAACCGAGCCGCGTGTCATCGCGCTGCTCGACTGGGAGCTGTCGACGCTGGGTGATCCGCTCGCCGATTTCAGCTATTTCCTGATGAGCTGGGTGACAGCCCCTGAGGGACGGTCGGGGGTGATGGGCCATACCGGCCCTGAAACCGGCATCCCCACAATCGAGGACATGGTCGCCCGCTATTGCGCGGCAACCGGGCGCGACGGCGTGCCCGATCTCAACTGGTATTTCGCGTATAATCTGTTCCGGCTGACGGGCATCGTGCAGGGCATCAAGAAACGCATCGTCGACGGTACCGCCTCCAGCGCACAGGCGGAAAAATCCGCAGCGGGCGTGTACCGGCTGGCGGATGCAGCCTGGGGTTTCGCGCAGATGGCGGGAGCTTAATCCCCCTCCCGCTTGCGGGAGGGGTTAGGGGTGGGCCTGTGCTCGCCAATTGTTCAGTGCTCGCGGTAGTCAGGCCCACCCCCGGCCCCTCCCGCAAGCAGGAGGGGAGTGCAAATGAGCCAATTCGACCTTACCGGCCAGGTCGCCATCATCACCGGCTCCTCGCGCGGCATTGGTAAGGCGAGCGCGTGGGAACTGGCTGAACATGGTGCAAAAGTCGTCATCTCCAGCCGCAAGCAGGATGCGTGCGACGTCGTGGCAGCCGAGATCAACGGCAAGTTCGGGGAGGGCACCGCAATCGCGGTCGCGGCCAATATCTCCGACAAGGCCGGATTGCAGCATCTGGTGGATGCGACGCGCGCGGCCTTTGGCAAGGTTGATATCCTCGTCTGCAATGCTGCCTCCAACCCCTATTATGGGCCGCAGGAAGGCATTGCCGATGACCAGTTCCGCAAGATCCTGGACAACAACATCATCTCTAACCACTGGCTGATCAGCATGGTCGCGCCCGAAATGCGCGATCGGCAGGCGGGCAGCATCATCATTATCTCGTCAATTGGTGGCATACGGGGCACGCCGATTATCGGGGCCTATGCGATATCCAAGGCCGCCGACATGCAGCTCGCGCGCAATCTGGCGCATGAATTCGGCCCGTTCAACGTGCGCGTCAACTGCATCGCGCCGGGGCTGATCCGCACTGATTTCGCGCGCGCGCTGTGGGAAAATGAAGCAGCGGTAAAGGCGCGCAACGCGACAACGCCACTGCGCCGCATTGGCGAGCCCGAAGAGATTGCCGGTGCCGTGGTGTTCCTCGCTAGCCAGGCCAGCGCGTTCATGACCGGGCAAACGATCGTCATTGATGGCGGAGTGACGATTTAGCGTCGCTCGCCAAACCCAAACCCGTTCGTCCCGAGCGAAGTCGAGGGGCGGGCAAAGCAGCGTAACGCCCGGATCACGTACCGCGACTTCGCTCGGTACGAACGGGATCGAAGGGAAATCCAATGCCACGTTTCACCAATAAATCGATCATCGTTACCGGCGCAGGCTCGGGCATTGGCCGCGCTGCTGCCATGTTGTTTGCGCGCGAAGGCGGCAGCGTGATTGCCGCCGACAAGACCAGCGGCGCCCATGAAACCGCCAAGCTGATCACCGATGCAGGCGGCACCGCGATCGGCGTGATGATGGATGCCGGGCTGGAAGAAGATGTGATCCAAACGGTCGCGCTGGCGGTGGAGCATTTCGGCGGGCTGGACATCATGTTCGCCAATGCCGGGATTTCGGGGGGGATGGCGAACATATTCGACACCGATGTGGCCCTGATTACAGAGGTGCTGCGCGTCAACCTGATCGGGCCATATCTTGCGATCAAGCACGCCGCGCCAAAAATTGCCGAGCGTGGCGGCGGCGCAATTGTGCTCACCGCCAGCGTCGCGGGTATCCGGTCGGGCGCGGGCTCGCCTGCTTATTCGGCGTCAAAGGCGGGCGTGATCAATCTGGCGATGACCTCGGCGCAGCAGCTTGCCGGTTCAAACGTGCGCGTCAACGCGGTCTGCCCCGGCCTCACCGAAACCGGCATGACCAAGCCAACCTTTGATTATGCGCGCGATGCGGGGAAGATGGACCGGGTAGGGCGGCTGAACCCGCTGCGCCGGGGTGCCCAGCCCGAAGAACTCGCCAATGTGGTGGCATTCCTCGCCTCGAACGATGCCAGCTATGTCAACGGCCAGGCGATTGCCGTGGACGGCGGGCTGTCATCGAGCCATCCAGTCACCAAACAGGAGTTTGGCAAGACCGCGGTGTGAGCGTCGCCCGACTGCTACCCCGTTATCGTGCTGGTTTCATACGAGGGAAGGGCGGTGTACCCAACGCGACAATCTCACTTGCCTCGATTTCGTGCAGCGCGAATAACTGCTCGACCGGCTTGCCAAACAATTGCGCCAGCTTCAGCGCGAGGCTGAGGCTGGGCTCGAAACGACCTGTTTCGATCGAGTTAATCGTCTGCCGTGACACACCCGCCATATCGGCCAGCTCTGCTTGGGTCATGCGATAGTCGCTGCGGAGCGCGGCCAGCCGCGTGGTCACGCCCACCGACGTATCGCCACCAACCAGAAAATGATCAACGCAGTTGGGAACATGACGATCGGTAAGAGCGACGGGATCGACGGTAGCACATTGGTCAGAGACAACAGCGCCCAGCCGATAAGGAAAGCATTGGTGACCGCGCTACCGACGGTGAACGCCCAGTTCTGAATGCGATTGAATAGCTCATCCTGAGTGCGGCTGAAACGGATCCAGAGGCTGGCTGAAATCAGCCCGAAGGTAACGAGCCAGATGAGTTCGAAACTCCCGAACGCCAAGACATCGCCGGGGGCCTCGATCCCGCCGCTACCGTGTCGATATCCGAGACGATAGGCGTAATTTCCCAGCACCGGTGCGATTGGAACTATCGCGACGATCGCTGCGATTGAGCTGCCAACGACAAGGCGTTTACCCGCCTTGTCCAGCGCGTCCCATTGAAACCACAAACCACCATGACTGAATTCGTACATAAGCCGGACCCTCGCTGAGTTCAAAAAATGTCAAACATACCGTACTTGAAAAGTCAACTATGCTTATCATTTCTTGGTCGGCTGCAACTCTATCGTTGTCCGCTGCCGCCTTCGGGAGAAGCAGCACGAGGCTGACAGGCACGGCGCGCTTCTCGTCTGTGGCACCGGCCGGGCAATGCCGGGCGACCTATGGCGCCACGCTAAGCGATATCGTCTCGGCGCGTGGTCTTGCCCGCGAAAGTGAAATCGCGTCGGGTGAAGTGGCTGATGCTAGCGCCCAGCGTAATGGCAATTACCCCCGCAGACGAATGAGCCCTTCCTGCGCGCAGCTCGCCACCAGCCGTCCGTCGCGCGCGAAAATCTTACCGCGGTTGAATCCGCGTGCATGGCCCGCCCAGGGGCTGTCGCAGGCATAAAGCAGCCATTCGTCGGCGCGGAATGGCTCGTGAATCCACACGGTGTGGTCAAGGCTGGCGGTTTGTAGCTTGTGCGTCATCCAGTTGACGCCGTGGGCCAGCGTCGCCGTGCCGAGCAGCGACATATCGCTGGCATAGGCAAGGATAGCGCGGTGGAGCGCGGGATCATCCCCCACAGGGGCAACGACCCGGAACCAACTATTCTGCCGGGGTTCCTGAATGACCGGGTTGAACCAGCTTCGCGGGGATACCGGGCGGATATCGACCATACGGGGGCGCATGAAATTGGCGCGGAACCGTTCCGGGACATTATCGAGCATCGCCAGCCGCAAATCGCGGTCTGACTTCAGATCTTCGGGCGGGGGCACATCGGGCATTGTATCCTGATGCGCCAGCCCCTCTTCGGGCACTTGCAGCGAACACGACATGGTCAGGATCGGCACGCCCTTTTGCATGGCAATCACCCGCCTTGTCGCGAAGCTTTTGCCATCAAAATCGCGCACCACGCGGTAAATGATCGGGTGCTCCTCTGCGCCTGCCCGCATGAAATAGGCGTGGAGCGAGTGCGCGGCCTTGGGATCATCGGTTGATCGCTGTGCGGCTTGCAGCGCCTGCGCGATTACCTGGCCGCCGAATACGCGGCCAAAGCCGTCATTGCCGCGCTTGCCCCGGTACAGATCGGTATCGATTTCCTCCACATCGAGCAGATCGACCAAATTCTGGGCGAGTTGCGCGGGGGATAGAACGGGTTCTGCCATTTCGTCGGTCATGTTGCGTTTCCTAAATCCTGCCCGGCACGGGGGGACCAGCGAAGCTGGTGGAGGGGGATCGCCAAGAATGCCGCGCTGATGGCTCGCCCCCTCCGTCAGCGCGTTGCGCTGCCACCTCCCCGTGCCGGGGAGGATTGGTTTTTAATACCCCGCCGCCCGGGCGATCTGATCGGCGTGAAAATTGGCGTCGCCAAACATCTCCGCCAGCACCCGCCCGCGCTTCATATAGAAGCCGATATCATATTCGTCGGTCATGCCGATGCCGCCATGCATCTGGACGCCCTCCTGCACGCTCAGCGTCGTCGCCATCGCGGTCATTGCCTTGGCAACGGACACTGCCTCGTCAGCCTTGGCGTCGCCTGCATCCAGCAATTGCTGCGCCTTGAGCACGGCGGCACGGGCAACCTCCATTTCGGAATACAGGTGTGCGGCGCGGTGCTGGAGCGCCTGGAAGCTGCCGATCCGCAGGCCGAATTGCTTGCGTTCCTTCAGGTAGTTGACGGTCATGTCCATTGCGCCTGCGCCGACGCCCAGCAATTCCGCCGATGCCCCAACGCGGCCCGCGCGCAACAAGCGACCCAGCGGATTGCCGCCATGATCGACTTCGCCGATCACTGCATCGGCATCGACTTCGACCCCGTCAAACTTCAACCGCGCGGCGAGTGAAGAGTCGGCGAGGCGCTCGGCCTCCGACGTCAGCCCAGCCGCATTTCGGTCGACCGCGAACAGGGTGATACCGTTTGCGTCATCGGCAGCCCCGGCCGTGCGCGCGGCGACAATGATGACATCGGCGATATGGCCATGCGTCACGAACTGCTTGGCGCCGGACAGCTTGAAGCCGTTGCCCGACCGTTCGGCCTTCATGCCGACGGTAGCGCGATGCTTGGCGCCTTCATCGATGGCGAGCGCAGCGACGGTTTCGCCGCTCAGGATGCCGGGAAAATAGCGCGCGGCGTGCGGTGTGCCCTTCAGCGCTTCGACAGCGGCAACGGCGGTCGCAAGAAAGGGAGAGGGCGACAGGTTGCGCCCGATTTCTTCGAGCACCACGCCTGCCTCTACATGGCCCAGACCAAGCCCGCCATCCTCCTCACCGATCAAAATGCCGGTCAGGCCGAGCTCGGCGAACTGCTTCCACAGATCGCGGCTGAATCCGGTGGCATCCTTCGCATCGCGCAGCGCGCGCATGTGCTTGACCGGCGCCTGTTCGTGGATGAACCCGCGCGCGGTATCCTGCAGCTGGATTTGTTCTTCGTTCAGATAGAGTGGCATTTCTGGGTTCTCCGTGTTCCGGCGAAGGCCGGAACCCTGGGTGTTGTAAGGCTTGCGTGGCCACCGCTCCGGCCGTCGCCGGAGCACAAATCGATCACGCGCTCGGCAATTCCAAAATCCGCTTCGCCACGATGTTCAGCTGAACCTCGCTCGTCCCGCCTTCGATCGAATTGGCTTTGGTGCGTAGCCAGGCGCGCGGGCCCGCACCGCCGCTGGATCGTTCGCTTTCCCATTCAAGCGCGTCCGATCCGCCTGCAGCCATCATCAGCTCATGGCGCGACTTGTTCAGTTCAGTGCCGTAATATTTCATCATGCTTGGCTGGGCCGGGTGCGCCTTGCCTGCCTTCAGCTCATCGATGAACCGTTCGGACATCATCCCGAACGCCTTGGCGCGGACCTCAAACTGCGCAATCGCTGCACGCAACAACGGATCGGCGAGGCGGCCTTCATGATCCAGCCCGACGGTGGCAATCGCGCCTTCGATCAGCGGATTGCCGCCGGTTGAGCCAAGGCCCATGCCGCTGATCATTTCCCGCTCATGCCCCAGCAGATATTTGGCGACGTCCCAGCCCTTATTCTCGTCATGGACGCGCTGGCTTTTGGGCACCTTCACATTGTCAAAAAAGGTCTCGCAGAATGGCGAATAGCCGCTGATCAGCAGAATGGGCTTGGTCGATACGCCGGGGCTGGTCATGTCGAACAATACAAAGCTGATGCCATTATGCTTGTCAGTCTTGTTGGTTCGAACAAGGCAGAAAATCCAGTCTGCCTTGTCGGCATAGCTGGTCCATACTTTTTGACCGTTCAAGATATAATGGTCGCCCGCATCCTCTGCCGACGTGGCAAGGCTGGCAAGGTCAGAGCCCGCATTCGGCTCCGAATAGCCCTGGCACCAGCGGATTTCGCCGCGCGCAATCTTGGGCAGATAGTCGAGCTTTTGCTCCTCGGTACCGTATTTCAGCAGTGCTGGCCCGAGCATCGAAATCCCGAAGCTGTTCAGCGGGTTGCGGCACTTTATTGCCGCCATTTCTTCGCGCAAAACCTTGGTTTCGGCAGGTGAAAGGCCACCGCCGCCATAGGCAACGGGCCAATCAGGTACGTTCCAGCCCCGCGACGCCATCGCGTCCATCCATTCTTTTTGGCCGGGCTGATAGTCGGCGTTGCGACCGCCCCAATTGGCGTCCTTTTCGCTGCGCACGGGCTGGCGCATTTCGGGCGGGCAGTTTGCTTCCAGCCAGGCGCGGGTTTCGCTGCGGAAAGTGTCGATATCGGTTGTCATCTCAGCTCCTCATCAATTCATGCGCCGCGCGCGCGACGGCAATCGCCGTCCAATCATGGTTGTAATCTGCGATCACCTGCACGCCGATCGGCAGGCCATCAGGGTCAGTACCAATGCGCACGCTGGTCGCGGGCAGCATCGGGAAGGTGGCGAGGCCGGGATAAGCGAGTTGCGCGCCGGCGGGCGTCGCTGCGCCGTCCATCTGCAACAGCCGTTCGGCCAGCGGCGTATCGTCGTGCGGATAGGCGGTGGTGCCCCACACCGGCGCGATCACGGCGTCATAATGATTGAACAGCCGCCCCCAGTCACGACGGCATTTCGCTTGCGCATCAATAAGGGTGAACCAGTCGGGCAACGCCATCGACGCGCCACCCTCGGGCGGCGCACCGCGCGCCATCGCGGTCAGCAGCATGCGGACATAGTTCATATACTGCATCGTCAGATCGGGCAGCAGATCGCTGGCATGATCGACCGTCGCGCCCGCTGCTGCAAAGGCTGCGCCCGTCGCCGAGATCGCCGCCTTGATCGATGCCTGGGCCGGGGCAAGCGGGTGATCGGGCAGCAACAGGATGCGCCATGCGCCGGGTGCGCGGGGGGCGGGGCGGGCGAGCGCATCGCCCCCCATCACGCCGAACAGCGCCTCCAGATCATCGGCGTCGCGCGCCAGGGGGCCGATGACGTTCAGCGCAACGCCGCAGCCTTCGGTACGCGGGAAGTTATGCCCAAAGCTCAGCAGCGCATTATAGGTCGGCTTGTGCCCCCAAACCCCGCAAAACGCGGCCGGGATGCGGATTGACCCGCCAATGTCTGATCCAATTTCAATCGGTACATAGCCAGCCGCGAGCGCTGCGGCGGCACCGCCGGACGATCCGCCGGGCACCCGGTCCAGCTTCAACGGATTGCGCGTGCGGCCATAGACCGGGTTGTTGGTCTGAATATCGGCGAGCGCGACGGGGACGTTGGTTTTGCCCAGGATCACCGCACCGGCGGCTTTCAGGCGCTGGACGGCAACTGCATCTGTGGCGGCAACGAAATCGGCATGGTCTTCAAAGCCCCAGCAGCTGACCAGCCCAGCGACATCAAAGCTTTCCTTCACCGTCATCGGCACGCCGAGCAGCACGCCGTTGGCGTCGCCCGCCGCCACCCGCGCATCGACCGCGCGAGCCTGTTCGCGTGCCCGATCAAAATCGCGGACGACGACGGCGTTGATCTCGCCATCGCCTGCCCCAATCCGCGCGATTGCCGCCTCGCACTCGGCGAGTGCGGTGGTTTCGCCCGTGCGGATCGCGGCAGCGATGGCAAGCGCCGTCTTCACCTAAATCCTCCCCGGGACGGGGAGGAGTGTCGCAGCAGCGGTCACTTGAACCGACTTCCCGTTTCGGCATTGCTCTTCAGCAATTCCGCTACCTTGAACCCGTGTTTTTCCAGCCCTGCGACGATTTTCTTCGCGCCTTCGGTATCGGCCCAGAACATCGGCCCACCGCGATAGACTGGCCAACCATAGCCATAGATCCAAACGACATCGATGTCGGACGCGCGCTGTGCCATTTTTTCTTCAAGGATCAGCGCACCTTCGTTGACCATCGTGTACAGCGTGCGCTCAATGATTTCCTCGTCGGTGATCTCGCGCTTGGGCAGGTTTGATCGGCTGCGGAAATCCTCGATAATCTCCGCGACGCGCGGCGACGGCGTTGGGTTGCGCTTTTCGTCATAATCGTAAAAGCCCGCCGACTTTTTCTGCCCCCAGCGCCCTTCAGCGGCGAGCGCGTCACGGATGCTTTCGATGCGGGTTGGATCGCGGTGCCAGCCAATATCAACGCCGGCCAGATCACTCATCTGGAATGGCCCCATCGGCATGCCGAATTCAACATGCACCCGGTCAATCTGTTCTGGCGTCGCGCCTTCCATCAGCAGCTTGTTCGCCTCCACCTGACGCGGCATCAGCATGCGGTTGCCGATAAAGCCGTGGCACACGCCCGATACGACCGCGACCTTCTTGATCGTCTTGGCCAGTGCCATCACCGTCGCCAGCACATCGTCCGCCGTCTTGGCGCCGCGCACCACTTCCAGCAGCTTCATCACATTGGCAGGCGAGAAGAAATGCATGCCCAGCACATCCTGCGGGCGGCCGGTGCTCGCGGCGATCTCGTCGACGTTGAGGTAGCTGGTGTTGGACGCCAGAATCGCGCCTTGCTTGACGATCTTGTCGAGCTTGCCAAACAATTCCTTCTTTACGTCCATGCTCTCGTACACGGCCTCGATCACCAGATCGCAGTCGGCCAGATCCTCAAGGTTCAGCGTCGGCGTCAGCGCGCCCATCGCGAGCGCGACTTGCTCTGGCTTCAACCGGCCCTTGGCGGCGGATGCTTCATAATTCTTGCGGATTACCCCGGTGCCGCGATCAAGCGCTTCCTGCTGCATTTCCACGATCGTCACGGGGATGCCCGCGCTCAGGAAGTTCATGCTGATGCCGCCGCCCATCGTGCCCGCGCCAATGACGCCGACCTTTGTAATCGGGCGCAGCGCAATTGCGGGGTCGATGCCGTCAATCTTGGCAGCCTGGCGTTCGGCGAAGAACAGATGGCGCTGGGCGGCGGATTGTACGCCCATCATCAGCTTCATGAATTCCTGGCGCTCAAACGCGATGCCTTCGGCAAAGCTTGATCCGTCGCTTGCCTTTTCAACGCACGCGATGTTGGCGGCGGGCGCATCGAACCCGCGAAAGCGCTTGGCGTTCTCCTTTTTGAACGCGGCGACCGCATCGGGATCAGCCATAGCGGTTTTCTCGCTGGCGCGGGGCAGGGGGCGGGCGCTGGCGACTTCATTGGCAAAGGCAACCGCGTCAGCAACCAGCGAATTTTCGCCGGCCAGCCGATCAATCAGCCCCGCCTGCATCGCGCGCGCGGCGGAGATGGGATCGCCCTTCGCGGTCATTTCCAGCCCCAGCGCAACGCCTGCAACGCGCGGAATCCGCTGCGTGCCGCCAGCACCGGGCAGCAGGCCGAGCTTTACCTCTGGCGTACCGATTTTCGCGGATGGCACGGCGATGCGGTAATGACAGCCAAGCGTCACCTCGCATCCACCGCCCAGTGCGGTGCCGTGGATCGCCGCAATGACGGGCTTTTCGCTCGATTCGATCATGTCGATTACCGTCGGCAGGCCGGGTTCCTGCATCGGGCGGCCAAATTCGGTGATGTCAGCGCCGGCGAAGAAAGTCTTGCCGTCGCAGCGGATCACCACCGCCTTGATGCCATCATCAGCGGCGGCTTCCTTCAGCCCCGCCTCAAGCCCCTGCCGCACCGCTGCGCCCAGCGCATTGACGGGCGGGTTGTTCGAAATGATGACGAGCACGTCGCCGTGGCGTTCGGTGGTGATGGGACTGGTCATGTTTGCTCTCTCCAAGATCTAAAAAGAACCGTTCGTGTCGAGCCCTTCGACTGCCTGCCAAGGCAGGCGCTCAGGATAAACTTCGGCCTTACTGGCCGAAGTCGAGACACCCCGCGCAGCGCTCGCGGCACGCCCCTCGATTACGCCCGGGACGAACGGAATATGAATTCAACCTATGTCAACGCACTGTATATCAACGTCTTTAATTCGCGGCGAATAGGGTAGGCGCTTGATGGGCGAAGCTGGGTCATGAACACCATGTGGATTCGTTCAACCGGATCGATGAAGAAGGCGGTGGAAAACATGCCCCCCCAATAATATTCCCCCACTGATCCGGGTATCATCGACCGGGCGACATCGATATTCACCGCAAAGCCCAGCCCGAAACCTGTCCCGGCATTGGCAGCCTCGCTGAACAGCGATTTGGACATCGACGCCAGATCAGCGCCGCCGGGCAGATGGTTCTGCGTCATCAGGTCAATCGTCTTGCGCCCCACGATCCGCACCCCGTTCAGGCTGCCCCCATTCAGGCACATGGTGCAAAAACGGTGATAATCGAGCGCGGTCGACACCAGCCCGCCGCCGCCCGAAACGAGCGTTGGCGCGCGGCTCCATGCGCTTTTCTCGCCCCGGTCCATCATCACCGGTTTGCCGCCGGGCACGAAATCATAACAATCGGTCAGCCGGTGGACCTTATCCTCAGGCACGGTGAAAAACGTGTCGTCCATGCCAAGCGGTGCAAAAATGCGGGCGCGGAAAAATTCGTCGAGCGGCATGCCGGCCACGCGCTGCACCACGGCACCCAGCACATCGGTGGCGACCGAATAATTCCACGCGCTGCCCGGTGAGAATTCCAGCGGCATTTTGCCCAGCGCGGCGACAAAGCCGTCCAGATCATGGTTGCCGTGCCAACTCTCAAGCCGCCCCTCACGGTACGCCGCATCGATATTCGACCGGTTCTGAAAACCATAGGTCAGCCCCGATGTATGCCGCAGCAGATCCACCATCCGCATCGGTTCATCGGTTGATTTGGTGAGGAAGGGCACGCCAGCCCCGCCGCCATTATAAACGCCCACCCCCTTGAATTCAGGCAGCACGTGATGAACCGGCGTGTCCACGGCAACCAGCCCCTGTTCAACCAGCATCATGAACGCGATCGATGTAACGGGCTTGGTCATGCTCGCGATGCGGAACAGCGATGTCTCGTCAATGTCAGCGCCGCCTTCACGCGCGGCGCCCTGGCTGGAGAAATGGACGATTTCGCCTTCATGCGCGATCAGGATTTGCGCGTTGGGCAGCTTGCCGGGCGCGACATAACGGTCGCGCAGCAACGTATCGATCCGCGCAAGGCGGTGCGAGTCGAAGCCGTGTAACTCTGGCTTGGCGATGTTCATGCCTGTTCCATACCCTGCGCCATACCCCTGCTTCGAAACATTCGCACCCCTATTGCCTTGAGTGGCGCGTGAATCAACACTAACCTTGGTCAAAATGGCAGATAAGCCAAACCCAAAATTCAAGTGCTGGAGAGAAGACGTGCCGGATATTGCCCAGAACGAGCCCCTTATCGCCCTTGATCCGGCCTGGCCCAAAATGCCGATGGCGCAGGTTGATGCGATCCTGACGGCACCCGGCGCGCGGTTTGAAATGGAAACCGTCGAGATCGGCGGCGTGCCCACCCGCACCTGGAAAAACGCACCGCCCAACCTGGCGCTGCTGGTGCAGTTCGCGCGCAGCCACGGCGAGCGGGAATTCACGATTCATGAGGATGAGCGCGTTACCTATGAAGCGCAGTACCGCGCCGTCGCCACGCTCGCCACGCGGTTACAGGCGATGGGCATTGCCAAGGGAGACCGGGTCGCGCTGGCCATGCGCAACATGCCTGAATGGCCGGTGGTGTTCTTTGCCGCCGTCAGCATCGGCGCGATTATCGTGCCGCTGAACGCTTGGTGGACGGCGGGCGAGCTGGAATATGGCATCAACGATTCGGGCGCAAAGCTGCTGGTCCTGGATGATGAACGCCACCAGCGCATGGCCGAACATTACGCCGCGCTGCCCGCCGTCGAATCGATTCTGGTCGCGCGCGCCACCGCGCCGCTTGGCGGCAAGCTGGCCTCGCTCGAATCGATCATCGGCACGCCGCATGACTGGGCAACGATGCCCGAACTGCCCTTCCCGCAAGTCGCCATCGGGCCAGAGGATGACGCGACGATTTTCTACACCAGCGGCACCACCGGCAACCCCAAGGGGGCGCTTGGCAGCCACCGCAACCTGGTGACCAACATCTTCTCCAGCGCATTTGGCGCGGCGCGCACGTTGATGCGGCGCGGCGAGGAGATTCCGGCGCCAACCCCCAAAACGCTGCTCACCGTCATCCCGCTGTTCCACGTTACCGCGTGCAGCGCCGCGCTGATGGGCGTGCTCGCGGCGGGCAGTACGATGATCTTCATGCGCAAATGGGATGTTGTGCGGGCGATGGAGATTATCGAGCGCGAAAAAGTCCATGCGACAGGCGGGGTGCCCACGGTCGCGTGGCAATTGCTGGAGCACCCTGATCGCCCGAAATATGATCTGTCGTCGCTGGAGGCGATTTCCTATGGCGGCGCGCCGTCTGCGCCCGAACTCGTCAAGCGCATCTATACCGAATTCGGCGCGCTGCCCGGCAATGGCTGGGGCATGACCGAAACAATGGCGACCGTGACCGGGCACAGCGCCGAGGATTATCTGAACCGCCCCACCAGCGCCGGGCCAGCCGTGGCGGTGGCGGACCTGAAGATCATGGACGAAAATGGCGAAAACGAGCTGCCGTTGGGCGAAGTCGGCGAGCTATGGGCGCGCGGGCCGATGGTGGTGAAGGGATATTGGAACAAGCCGGAGGCGACGGCGGCAACCTTCATCAACGGCTGGGTGCGCACGGGCGATCTGGCGCGGCTGGACGACGAAGGCTTTGTCTATATCGTTGATCGCGCCAAGGACATGATCATCCGCGGCGGCGAGAATATTTATTCGAGCGAGGTCGAAAACGTCCTGTACGAACACCCCGCCGTCACCGATTGCGCGCTGATCGGCATCCCGCACCGCACGCTGGGCGAAGAACCCGCCGCCGTGGTGCATCTGGCCCCCGGGATGGAGGCAACCGAGGCCGAGCTGCAAGCGTGGGTGAAGGCGCGCCTGGCGATCTTCAAGACGCCGGTGGCGATCCGGTTTGTGAAGGAAACGCTGCCGAGGAACGCGAACGGGAAGATTTTGAAGAAGGATCTGAAGGTGCTGTTTGAGGACCGGGTGGGGGTGGCGGCCTAAGGGGGCGAGCGCGCCTACATGAGCCATGAGGATTGGTTTGATCGATGCCCGAAAGCTGACAGTTAGGCTATGGCCCGGTAAAGTCCCAAATGAGCCTTCGCCTGTAAATCATTTGAAAACATTCTCATCAACCCGATTGTTTGATCCGTAAGCGAATTTAAGTCCTCAATACCTACAAATGTATCTTCGCCGTGCGCAATCGCATTTCGTCGCTTGAGAAGGATTACGTCAATAAAGTTTTCGTGCGCCGAAAATATTTCCGGATTCACGCCGCATACGTGGCAAATGTCACACAAAACTTCAAAATTCAAGTTAGACTTCGTGTTTATAAGTCCTTCGTTTATATGGGCGAAGCGTCGGTCACCACTATCGAGTATAGCGTCGATTATTTCCCCTCGATCCTTAAGGCTCTTTTGGCTAATGGAGGCCAGTTTTGGAATAAAATCATTTCTCAAAAATTGGCGTGTTAGCAACGAGTATGTTATTTTTCGTAATGCGACGTGAGTAAGATATTTCTGCGCTGAGAATTTAACATGACCTTCCCAATGTGCGTAGGCAACGGTTACGAGTGCACGGAGCAACGCTGGTCGAGCGACAGTATCGCTTAAGATTACAGCAGACTTAAGATCGCTAATTTCTCTGATTCGCCAGGTTAGATCACGAGACAATTGAAACGCCAGATCATCGTTAGAAAACGGCTTGCTCACGGTTGAAACCAATGCGCTCCGTATGGAACGGTGCGCTGTATTCTAGTTGTGCCGCGAACTCCCGGAGAAGTGAAGTTAGCAGTGGCAGGATCTTGCCAGAAATCGTGAGATTTTTGACGAATAAAGCCCACAGGATCTTGTAAAGCATTAATTGCTGCAAGATTTTTTCCGACGCCTACGGCAATCGTCTCAAGGGCAACGAGACCAATTTTGCCTATGTGCCTTACGCCATCATACCGACGAAGAGCCCTATCGCCATCAGCCTGATGAAGAAGATCAAAGGTCTGTATAATCGTCGTAGTATCTCTTACGATATCTCCATTGCGAGCAAGAGAAATGGCACCTTCGTCTACATATTCCTCAACGTCTAGCTTTCCATCATACTCAATGAAAGTGTGAACAAGAAAGCGCATTGCAAGTTCAAGATGGCGTTGTTTCTGTTCTTGATCTTCATTTATCCCAGTTACGGTCTTGAAGGCCACGTTTTCTGCTGCCGCGCGAAGGGCGCGAAAGTAAGGTGCGTTCACCATCAAAGCGATGGAATTCCTCAATTCTTGAGGATTTGCTACCGTTCCGCCAGCATTCAATCTTTGAAATAGATCAAACTTGGTAGCGTCGTCACTCGGACGTTTTAATATTTCGACACCCAGGCGCGCTCGCCTGATTGCGAGTTGCTGAATTTTCTCCAGTGGCCTTTGATCTACAACTGGCACCCCCTCAACTCTATCGGATGCCTCCCAAACGACGTTGTGCAAGGATGGGAGATACCGTGTAGATTCGAGAATGGACGGCGGACAAATAACTCCTTCTGGTGAACGAAGCTTTCCCATAAACTCTAAGATGGTTGATAAGCGCTGCAAACCGTCGATCAGCTCCCACTTTCCCATGTCTGTCTCAAAAACGAATATTGACGGTAACGGTATGCCCAACAGCAGTGACTCAATTAATTTCGATTTTTGACCAGGTTCCCACCTAAAAAGGCGCTGAAACTCGGGGTCAATGACTAAATCGCCCTCTTCATACTGACTTACAAGTTCGCTAATGGACATGGAATATGCGTCAGTTCGCACACTTCGCGCGGCTTGTTCGACCTCCTCAATCAAATCAGTCATTTTTATATACCTTGAATCTCATGTCGGTAGCTTAGCGCGCGGTCTGGGCTCAGCGCAATCGTAATCCACGTTTCTTAAGTTTGGTGCTGCGAAGTTTGAGTGGTTTGAGCAGTCATTTCAATGTGAATTGCCCGTTGCCTTTCGGGGGAAAATATTTGGGTGCAACACGATTACCAGCCGGGACTTTCCTGCATTTCCGGTGAATGATATGAATAGAACCGCTCTTTGAACCCAGTGATCCATTCCTAAACTTCGCGTGCAGTTAGTTTGCGGCCTTTCAGAAACAGATGGCAACCCGCAACTTCCGCAACTTCACCCCCGCAACTTTACGCGCCAGCCAGGCCCACCACGCTCTCCACCGCGCGTTGCCACCCCGCCAGCCGGGCCTCTCGCACCGCGCCGTCCATGCCCGGCTCAAACACCTCGACCGCGCCGCGCATCGCGCTTGCTTCCTCCAGCCCGCTGAACAGCCCGCTGCCAACGCCCGCCAGCATCGCGGCGCCCAGCGCGGTCGTCTCGGCGAAGGCGGGGCGTTCCACGGTGATGCCAAGGATGTCCGCCATGTCCTGCGCCATCCAGTTGTTGCTCACCATGCCGCCGTCGATGCGCAGCGCCTGCCAGTCGGTGCCGTCGGCCGCGAAGGCGGTTTTCAGGTCGTGCGCCTGGTGCGCCATCGCCTCTAATGCGGCGCGGACGATGTGCGCGCGGGTGTTGGTGAAGCTGAGGCCGGATATGCTCGCGCGCGCCTCTGGCTGCCACCACGGCGCGCCCAGCCCGGATAGCGCCGGGACGAGGTAGACGCCGCCATTATCGGCCACGCTGCGTGCCAGTGCCTCGGTCTCCGCTGCGGTGCCGATCAGCCCGATCGAATCGCGCAGCCATTTGATCAGGCTGCCCGCGACGAACACGGACCCCTCCAGCGCATAGGCGCGCTTGCCGCCCAATTGCCACGCGACGGTGGACAGCAGCCGGTGGCGCGATACGGGCGGGATCGGGCCCGCCTGGGTCAAAATGAAGGCACCGGTGCCGAACGTCGCCTTGGTCTGGCCGGGGGCAAGGCAGGACTGGCCGATGGTCGCCGCCTGCTGGTCCCCTGCCATGCCGCAAATCGGGATGGCGGGGCCGAACAACTTCGTCTCGCCAAAGCGCCCGGCGCAGTCGACAATGTCGGGCAGGGCGGCGCGGGGCACGCCGAACAGGTCGATCAGACCGTCATCCCACCCGCCACTGCCAATCGCCATCAGCGCGGTGCGGCTGGCGTTGGTGGCGTCGGTAATGTGGAGGCCGCCCCGGTTCTGATTGGCGGTGAGTTTCCAGACGAGCCAGCTTTCCACCGTGCCAATCGCCAGCCGGTCCCCCGCTTCGGCCAGTTGCGGCCAGTGTGCCATTGCCCAGCCGATTTTGCTGCCGCTGAAATAGGGATCGAGCAGCAGCCCGGTTTTGGCTTGAACCGCGTCCTCATGCCCCGCCTCTTTCAGGTCACGGCAGATCGCGGCGGTGCGCCGGTCTTGCCAGACGATGGCAGGGGCGAGCGGCGCACCGGTTGCCTTGTCCCAGAACACCACCGTCTCACGCTGGTTGGTGATGCCGATGGCGGCAATGCGCGCCGCCCCGCCCGCCTGATCGATGACCGCGCGCGTCACCGCCAGTGTGCGATCCCAGATTTCAGCGGCGTCGTGTTCCACCCAGCCGGGTTGGGGGTAATGCTGTGTCAATTCCATCGCCTGGGTGGCGATGCACTGCCCATCAGGGCGGAACAACATGGCGCGGGTTGAGGTCGTGCCCTCGTCGATTACAAGGATAAGGTCTGTCATGGCCGGGCGATGCTAGCCGGGATTACAAGCGAGTGGAATGCCGCTAGAGTAGGAACATGGAAGAAACGCCCGGCCCGATCGAACAACCCGATAATGATGCGCCTTCGGTACCCAGCGCTGGCGCTGCCACTGCGCCGCGCCCGCCGGTCGGCGCGTCTGGCCTGGCACTGCCCGGCATCGCGGGCGAAGCAGCGACCGGCTTGACGGACGTAGCGGCGCAGCGGCGGGATCGGCTGCTGGCGTCGCTGACGCTGATTGCCGGGATGGGGCTGGCGCTGGCAGTGCCATTTGCGCTGAAGGCGGGGGCAGAGTTTTTCCTGCCTGTGACGGCGGCACTGGTGATTGCAGTGGCGCTGGTGCCGGTGCTTGAATGGCTGGAGCGGCGACGTGTGCCGGCGGCGGTTGCGGCGCTGCTATGCGTGCTGTTTTTTCTGGCGGCGGCAAATATCGCGCTGGCGGCGATCATTGTGCCCGCCGCGCAGTTTTTTCGCACGTTGCCTGAAAAAATCGGTCAGATTCAAATGAATATCAAGCCGCTGGTCGACCTGTATTCCAGCTTGAACAAATATGTCGACGATACCGCGATGCGGCTGGCGGCCGGTGGTGCGGAAAAAATGGCGAGTGTTGCGCAATCGACCGGGGTGCCGCCGCGATCATTGATCGAATTGGTGGCCAGCGCCGCGCCAACGGTGTTCATCCAGATATTTTTTGGCGCGCTGGTGGTTTTTTTCTTTCTGTCGGGCTGGACCCGGCTGCGGCGGCGCACCATCACCAGCCGGTCCAGCTTTGATGGCGCCATGGCCACGGCGCGGGTGATTCAGGATGTCGTTGACGATACGTCATCCTATCTGGGCACGATTACCGTCATCAACCTGTCGCTGGGGCTGTTTGTGGCGTTTGCGCTGTGGATTATGGGCATGCCGTTCCCGCTGATGTGGGGCGGGATTGTCGCGCTGCTCAATTATGTGCCGTATTTCGGGCCGATCGTCGCGGCGCTGCTGCTCGCGCTGGGCGGGTTGATGGTGTTCAGCGATATCTGGGTGGCAATGGTGCCGGCCTTCATCCTGATCGGCGCGCATTTGATTGAGGCAAACGCAATCACGCCGTTAATCGTGGGCCATCGGCTGACGATCAGCCCGATCATGATCCTGATTTCACTCAGTTTCTGGGGCTGGGTGTGGGGCACGCCGGGCGCGTTGCTCGCGGTGCCGCTGCTCATCATCTTGCAAACCGTGATCGGGGCGGCCGGCCAACCTGATATTGCGGGCTTTTTGTTCGAACAAGGCACGCTGGATCAGCAACGGCGGCGGGACGAACGTGCCGCGCGGACCCCGTCTGGTTGAGCGTCGTTCGCTATGCTTGTCTGAATGGTTGACACTGCCCGGCACCTAAACTAGTTGCCGCGCCTCACGCTTTACAAGCGGGTGTAGCTCAGTTGGTTAGAGCGCCGGCCTGTCACGCCGGAGGTCGCGGGTTCGAGCCCCGTCACTCGCGCCATAGCGCGCTGTCAAGCGCGGATTAAAGCTTTTCATTTAGTCCCTTCTGGAATTTATCGCCCACGCGTAGTATCGTTGCGCTTGGTCGCAAAGGAGGGGCAATAATGCGCTGGCTGTTTCCACTCACTGTTTTGTTGATGGTATCTGCTTGTACGCCGCCGACCCAGACGACTACCGACAACGCTATGGTTAGCGAAATGTCCGCCGACGAAGGCGACATGATGGCAACAGACAACATGACTGCAACCGACGGCGCAATGATGTCGAATGACGCGATGATGTCGGAAGCAAACGCAATGGACGCAATGGCGTCGAACGACGCGATCATGGCTGAGAGTTCCCCTTACTGCGCAGCAGTATCTGCATTTGTAAGTGCGGTGGAATGCCGACGAATGGAAATCCAGAAAGAACACCTGAGCGCGGGCTTCGCGGCTTTTCTGCCGCCAACAAAAATGGTGGTCGGGCGGTCCATCGACATGACACTCGCTCTCGGCGACAACCAACAGACTTCAAAGATAACCGACGCACTTGGCGGTAAAAATGTTAACCAAGTCAAAGTCAAAGTGCAGGTGGGCCGCTATATGAATGCAAGGTTGTATGGAAGTGCGTTTACAGTAATTCCATTAGATAGTGAATTTAAGGATCTCGGCGCTGGACGATTCGGTACTTGGCAGTGGCGCGTTACGCCTAACGAAGAAGGTCAGCGGGCATTGCTTTTGACGGTCCACGCAAATGCGATAGGATCGGATGGTGCGCCTACAATGCTTGAGCTTGCTAGTAAGCAGTTCACCATTCAAGTCGAAGTCGACAAAAACCAGAAAATCAAGCAGAAACTTGAGAGTGCTCGAAGTGTAATGGATGATTCAACCACAACATTATACAGCGCAAGAAATCTTCTTATTGCATTTGGTTGCTTGATTGCCGCTGTCGGCGCCGTTTTTGTGGCGATTCGTAACTTCCGTAAGCCCAGCAGTGGATCATCGAAGAATTCAGATAGGGAACCAAACCTGCCTCCTGTCGATTCTCCTTGATTAAACCCGCCAGCGCCCCGTTTCCATCCACAGCAACAACGGCTTCATCGGCATGATCCAGACGATGCCGACAAACGCATAGAATACCATCTGAACGACGACAGGCCAGCCCGACACGGTATCCTCCAGGCTCGCTATCAACACCGCCCAGATAATGATCGATGCGATCATGATCAGCGCGCCTGCGGGTTTGCGCCAACTTGGGGTCATGCGGTTTGCTCCGGTTCGTTCCAGCCATATTCGTCGATGATGCCGTGAAGGGGAACGTCCCACGGATCGACCGGCAGCGCCGGCACGCGCTGAATGGACCAGGCGACGCCGATCCTCAATACCGGCTCCAGCCCGTGGAACGCGCGGTCATAATAGCCAGCCCCTTGACCCAGCCGGTTCAGCGCCGAATCGAACGCGAGCAGCGGGGTCAATACAATGTCCGGCTTTAATTCTGGTGCGGTGATGGCTGGCTGGTGCAGCCCGAACGGGCCGGCCACCAGCGGCTCGCCGGGCTGCCAGGCCAGAAACCGCATCGGGCTTGCGCGATCGGTGATATGGGGAAGGGCGATCTGCCAACCCCGTTGATGGGCAGCATTGGCAAGCAGCGCAGGATCGGCCTCACCGGGGATCGCGACATAGCTGGCAATCACCCCTGTGGGGCGAAGACGGTCAAGAAAGGCGCGGGGCGGCAAGATTGGCGGGGCAACGGCGCTATAGGCAAGCCGTTCTGCGCGCATCCTGTCACGCAAGCCTTGCTTGTCGGTTTGCGCCATATCATTCCCCGGCCGGGAGGAGTGGCGGGACCACCATGGCCGTTTGCCTGAATATCCTCTGACGCCAGTAACGTCAGGTGGGGACCATGTTCCCGGACCAGGATCCGTGAAGGGACAGCCCCCTAGGAAGAATAATCGCCTCAGGGATGTTCGTGAAGCTCGTACCGGGCAGTACCCGCCGGGATCGTATTTAGGCGCTTTGTGCCGGTTTCTCAAGGGCAGCGGCAATCGCCTCCAGCCGATCAGCCAGCTGGTCAAGATCGGGTAGGGCAGGGGGCGGTGCGGGGG
>JAKFUX010000027.1:0-73661 GCA_021732465.1 Sphingomonas sp. | reverse complement strand
TACTTCCCGCAGATTATCCCCCGCGCGAAGGCGTGGGCGGGCGGGCTGGGCTCCCGCCTTCGCGGGAGCACAACCAGTGGGGTGGAATCGAAATTCTCAACACAAGGCCCGTCTCCCTGAACTTGTTTCAGGGTCCATTGTGCCACAAATCCAGTCGCCAGTGTGGCGAGGTGGATGCTGAACCAAGTTCAGCATGACGGATAAGAGATGCAATGAACTTCAGTTCTACCACATTAGCGGTGCCGCGTTGGCCATTCACCTTCCCCCCAACACCTCATACGCCATCACCGCTGTCGCCACTGCCGCGTTGAGGCTGTCGGCCTTGCCCAGCATCGGGATTCTGACCAGCAGGTCGCACGCCGCCGCATAGTCTGCGGGCATGCCCTGCGCTTCGTTGCCAGTCAGCAGGAAGGTGGGGGTGGTGTAGGTTGCGGCGCGGTAATCGGTGTCGGTATCCAGGCTCAGGCCCACCAGCTGCCCCGGCCCGGCGCGCAGCCAGGCGAGGAATTCGGGCCATTCGCACTGCACCACCGGCACCGTGAACAGCGCCCCCATACTCGCGCGCACCGCCTCTAGCGAGAATGGGTCAACACAGTCGCCGATCAGGATAAGCCCGCCTGCACCCACCGCATCGCCGGTGCGCAAGATGGTGCCCAGATTGCCGGGATCGCGCAGCCGCTCGGCCACCAGCCAGATATCCGCGCTCGCCCGGTCAAGCGAGGCCAGCGCGCGCGAGAATTCGGCGAACACGCCCACCACCGCCTGCGGGTTATCCTTGCCCGACAATTTCGACAGGATGTCCGGCACCGTCTCAATCGCCTCGCCGCCGTTCGCCTCAACATCGGCGATCAGCGCGCGGACCAGCGGGTGATCAGCACTGTCGCGCGCATAGAAAAGATAGTGCGGCAGCCGCCCGGTCTCGCGCGCCTCCGTCAGGATGCGCAGCCCCTCAGCCAGGAACAGCCCTTCCTCGCGGCGATGGCGCTTGTCGCGAAGGGTGCGGATTCGCTTGATCAGCGGGTTGGAATAGGCGGTTATTTCACGCGGCATTGGCGGGGTTAATCCTCGCCGAACTTGGCCTCGACCAGCTCCGCCAGTGCATCAACGGTGGCCTGCGCGCCTTCGCCTTCGGCGCTGATCGTGATGTGATCGCCCATCGCCGCGCCCAGCATCATCAACCCCATGATCGACGTGCCGGTAACCGGCGAACCATCCTTCACGACCGCGACTTCAACCGGCTGCGCTGACGCCAGCGTAACGAACTTCGCGCTCGCCCGGGCGTGCAGGCCGCGACGATTGGTGATGGTAACGGTGCGGGCAATTTTGGTCACGCTGCGGCTTCGCCCAACACTTCGGACGCGACCGAGATGTATTTGCGTCCCGCTTCCCGCGCGGCCGCGACGGCATCGGTAACCTTCATCGATTTGCGCGCACCTTCCAGACGGATCAGCATGGGCAGGTTAATGCCCGCAATCACCTCCACCCGGCCCGTTTCCATCAGCGAGATCGCCAGATTAGACGGCGTGCCGCCAAATAAATCGGTCAGCACAATCACGCCCTGGCCGGTTTCCACTTCGGTAATGGCGGCGGCAATGTCTGCGCGCCGACCCTCCATATCATCCTCTGGACCGATCGAAATCGTGGCAATGCGCTCCTGCTTGCCGACGACGTGTTCCATCGCCGTCACAAATTCCTCGGCCAGACGGCCATGGGTAACGAGTACCAGCCCGATCATCGCCGCCCGATCACTTCAGCATAATCCCCGTTATCACCATATCTGTGGCCGTCATACGATCACCGGTATCGTCGGTGCGCCTTCAAGCGCGTCCTGCGACGCCGCCGCCAAATCGCGGTGCGTAACCGTGGGCGAAAATCCCGCGCTGCGCAACTGCTTCGCCATGCGTTCGGCAACATGCACTGATCGGTGTCTGCCCCCGGTACAGCCGAACGCTATGGTAACATAGGATTTTCCTTCGGCGCGGTAGCGTGGCAGCAATAGCAGGATCAAATTATCAATTGCGGCCATGGCGTCATCATAGGCCGGATCGGCAGCGACATAGGCGCTCACGTCTGCGTCAAGGCCGGTGCCGGGGCGCAGCGCATCGTCCCAGTGCGGGTTGCGCAGAAAACGCATGTCGAGCACCAGATCTGCATCGCGCGGCAGCCCGCGCGCAAAGCCGAACGACATGACCGATAATGTGGGTGCGCTCAGGCCGTCGCGCGCGAAACTGGCGCGAATCTGTTGCGCCAGCGCGTTGCTCGACAGATCGGTCGTATCGATCAGCCGATTCGCCCAGCGCCGCAGCGGGGCCAGCAGTTCACGCTCGCGCGCAATGCCGTCCGATGCGGGGCGATCCAGCGCCAGCGGGTGCCGCCGCCGCGTTTCCGAATAGCGCCGTTCCAGCTCGCCGCCCGCGCAATCGAGGAACAGCGTGCCAATGTCATGCCCATGATCGGACTGGAGTTTTTTAATGCGCTTGACGATCTTGTCGGGATCAAAGCCGCGCGTTTGTGCGCCGATGCCAATCGCCAGCGGTCGATCATCTACGCCTGATCCTGCCGGTAATTCGGTCGATAACAGCCGATCGAGCAGTAGCAGCGGCAGATTATCCACCACTTCCCACCCCAAATCCTCCAGCGTTTTCAGCGTGGTCGATTTGCCTGCGCCCGACATGCCGGTAACCAGCAGGATATGCTTGGGTGACTGGGTCATGGCGCGGATGACGCAAGGCGCTTCAGCGCCAGCTCAACCTTGATCGGGCCGGATGCGTCGTGCCCGTTCATCGCCACGACCGGCACATCGATGCCCGCGATCCGGCGCGTCTGGGGCTCGGGCGGCATCCGTTCGACTTCGTCGACCAGTTCGACCAGCAGGGAAACGGCCACCCGGTCACGATATGGCATGTCCACTATGCCCAGCCCGCGTACCTCGATCTTACCGGCAATGGTGGCGGGCGGCGTGGCGAGCAGCTTGCGGGCGGATCGCATCAATACGGTGTAATCATCGCTGACAAGCGCTGCGCCGCGATCAATCAGCCGCAGCGCCAGATCGGATTTCCCCGCGCCTGATCGCCCCTCGATCAGCACGGCATGCTCGCCAATCGCGACGCATGATGCGTGGAGTGTTTCAGAAGAAACAATGGCCATTACGGCTCCTGAACCAAAGCGTGCGAAGGTCGAAAGCGTACTAAATCAATGCGTTTCGGCGCAAGGCAATCTGACAACAAAGCGCGCGCCGCTAAGGGCATCATGCCGCGATTCGACCGCGATTTCGCCTTGATGGCCCTCAACGATGGTCCGCGCAATGGCAAGGCCTAGCCCGGAATGCTTGCCAAATTCTTCATTTTCGGGGCGGATTGACTGGAAACGCCGAAACACCTGGTCACGCGCTTCGGGGGGAACGCCGGGGCCGGCATCTTCCACTTCCACCACAATGTCGCGGCCGTCGCGCTCCACCCCGATGCCGATCAGGCCATTGTCGGGGGAAAAGGATATGGCATTGTCGATCAGGTTTTCGAACACGCGTTCAAGCCGCCCATCCTCGCCCATGATCACCACCGGCCCGTCAATGCGGCGATCATACTGCAACTGCACCCCGCGTTCGATGCCGCGATCGGTGCGCGCAGCCAGCAAGGCGCCGATCATCGCGCCGATATCAACCGGCTCAAACTTCGCGCGGCTCAGCTGGGCGTCAAGCCGTGATGCTTCCGATATGTCGCTGATCAGCCGATCAAGCCGGTGCACATCGTCACGCACAATCGCCAGCAGCCGCGCCTGCAATGCTGGATCGCGCACATTGCCCAGCCCCTCAACCGCCGATCGCAGCGAGGCGAGCGGGTTTTTCATTTCGTGCGTTACGTCGGCGGCAAAAGCCTCTGTCGCGTCGATCCGCGCACGCAGCGCCTGGCTCATATCCGAAAGCGCGCGCGCCAACATGCCAATTTCGTCTCCGCGAGAGGGCAGGCGGGGCACCACGACTTCGCGGGCACGCCCCAAACGTACGCGCACCGCAGCGCGCGCCAGACGTCGCAAGGGACGAACGATGGTTCGGGCCAAAAACAGCGACAACAAAATCGATGCGATCGTCACCACCAGCAGCACGATGCTGAGCCGGAATCGCTCGATCCGCACCGTTGCGGTAATGTCGCGCGCGTTAACCGCCGTCATCACCGCTTCATTCCCCGGCAGTGGCGCGGCGGCGGTGATGACGGGCGTGCGATCGGGCGCGCGCCATACCGTGGCCACCGGCGCATGGCTGCGCTGTGCGGCCGGCACGTCCGGCCATGTCTGGCCGATGCGGCGTTCGCGGTACAATGGCGCGCGTTCAGCACCCACGACCGTATCGATCATGGCATCCAGAAACCGGCCCGCCGTGGGGCCCCAGCCTTCCTTGTCGGGGTCGATCAGCGCGAAATTACGCAGGCCCATCGCCCGGGTATCCCGGGTCTGCGCGCCACGCGCGTCGAACAGGCGAATGCGCGTGCCCGTGCTCTGCGCGAGTTCAAGCGCCAGGGCGGGCCGCCGATCAGCGCTGGCGGCAGCCAGTGCCTCGCCAATCAGCCGCGCCTCGCGCTCCGCCTGGGCTACGCGGCTGTCGACGATTCGGCTGCGATAGCTGTCGAGGTAGAAAAATCCGCCCGCCAGCATCGCCAGCGCAAAAATGTTGACCGCCAGGATGCGCCGGGTGAGCGAAACCCGGCCCGACCAGCGCAACGACAGGTCGTTATCATTCTCGTCATTCTTCCGAGAATCGATAGCCTGCGCCATATAGCGTCTCAATCGCATCGAATTCCGGAGCCACTTGGCGGAATTTGCGACGAACGCGTTTAATATGGCTGTCGATCGTCCGGTCATCGACATAGATGTCGTCCTGATAAGCCGCGTCCATAAGCTGGTTGCGAGTCTTCACGATTCCCGGCCGCTGTGCCAGCGTTTCCAGGATAAGAAATTCGGTCACCGTCAGCGTGACGGGCAAATCATCCCATGTCACGCGGTGGCGCGCCGGGTCCATCGCCAGCCGACCGCGCTGCAGAATTTCGGTTGGCGCGGCCTCTTCACCGGGCGCGGGCGGCCTGGTCAGCTCGGCGCGGCGCAGAATGGCGCGGATCCGCGCGATCAGCAGCCGCTGCGAAAATGGCTTGGCGATATAATCGTCCGCGCCCATCGCCAGCCCCAGCGCCTCGTCCAGCTCGTCATCCTTGCTGGTCAGGAAGATCACCGGCAGCGCGCTTTTCTCGCGCAGGCGGCGCAGCAGCTCCAGCCCATCCATGCGCGGCATTTTGATGTCAAAGATCGCCAGATCGGGCGGGTTGTCGATCAACGCCTTCAGCGCGGTTTCCCCATCGGAATAGACCCGCGTCAGAAACCCTTCGGCCTGCAGCGCGATCGACACCGAGGTGAGGATGTTGCGATCATCATCGACGAGCGCGATTGTAGCCGTCATCGGCAACCAAATCCTTTGTTACGGCCAAACGACTTAGGCCAAAGCGCGATGCGGCTCAACTGCCCCCCGTGCGAGCCGCCTGCGAGCCGCGCGGGGGCCGCGTGCGGGCCGACGGGGATTGGCCTATCGCCGCACTGTTTGACCGGCTGGTCGATGGGCGATATGCGCGACGATATTAAGATTTATCGCCGCAAGCGATGCTGCTTTTCAGGAGAGAATATCGTGACTGAGCGTACCCCCCATAAGGGCCTGGAGGCCCAGGGTTTCGCCACCAATGCGCAGGTTCACTGGAACCTGATCACCCCGCCGCTGGTCGAACAGGCGATTGCGCGCGGTGAAGGGCATCTCGCCAATGGCGGCGCGCTGGTGGTGGCAACGGGCGCGAAAACGGGTCGATCAGCGACGGATAAGTTCATCGTGCGCGATGCCGAAACGGAAAATACCGTCTGGTGGGGCAAATCAAACGCCGCGATGGACCCTGCCCATTTTGCCGCGCTGAAAGCAGATTTCGTGGCGGCGCTGGCGCAAAAGGACACGCTGTTCGTGCAGGACCTGTTTGGCGGGTCGCAGCCTGAACATCGTGTGCGGGTGCGCGTCATTAACGAGCTGGCGTGGCACAATCTGTTCATTCGCACGATGCTGGTCCGGCCTGACGAATCTGCGCTGCCGGGTTTTGACCCCGAATATACCATCATCGATCTGCCCAGCTTCCGCGCAGACCCTGCGCGCCATGGCTGCCGCAGCGAAACCGTGATCGCGGTGAACTTCACCGAAAAGCTGATCCTGATCGGCGGCACCGCTTATGCGGGTGAGATGAAGAAGAGCGTGTTTGGGCTGCTCAACTATCTGCTGCCTGTCGACGGCATTATGCCGATGCATTGTTCCGCCAATATCGGCCCCAAGGGCGATACTGCGGTGTTTTTCGGCCTGTCCGGCACCGGCAAGACGACGCTGAGCGCCGATGCCAGCCGCACGCTGATTGGTGATGACGAACATGGCTGGTCCGACACGGCTGTCTTTAACTTCGAAGGCGGTTGCTATGCCAAGATGATCCGCTTGTCGGCAGATGCCGAACCGGAAATCTATGCGACCACCAAGCGGTTCGGCACGGTGCTGGAAAACGTGGTGATGAACGCAGAAACGCGTGAGCTTGATCTCGACGATGCGACATTGGCGGAAAACAGCCGGGGTTCATACCCGATTGATTTCATCCCCAATGCGTCCGAGCACAATATGGGGCCAGTGCCCAAGAACATCGTGATGCTGACGGCGGACGCGTATGGCGTCCTCCCGCCCATCGCCAAGCTGACGCCCGATCAGGCAATGTACCATTTCCTGTCGGGCTATACCGCGCGCGTTGCCGGCACCGAAATTGGCGTGACAGAGCCTGATGCGACCTTTTCCACCTGTTTTGGTGCGCCCTTCATGCCGCGTCACCCGAGTGTTTACGGCAATCTGCTGAAGGAGCGGATCGCCAAGGGCGGGGTCGATTGCTGGTTGGTCAACACCGGCTGGACCGGCGGCAAGGCGACGATGCCGGGGATCAGCCGCATGCCGATCAAGGCAACGCGCGCGCTGCTGAACGCGGCACTCGACGGCAGCCTGAACGACGCCGAATTCCGCACCGATCCCAATTTCGGGTTCAAGGTGCCCACCAGCGTGCCGGGTGTCGACAGCGGCATCCTCGATCCGCGCGAAGCCTGGGCGGACAAGCAAGCCTATGACGCGACCGCCGCCAAGCTGGTCGATCAATTCGTCGAAAACTTCGCGCAATTCGCGGACCATGTCGACGAAGGCGTTCGACAATCCGCGCCCAAGGTAAGCCAGCCCGCCTGACCGGCCCGATCATCCGGGCCTTCGCAACACAAAGCCCGAATCATGACCGACCCTATACCCGCCCTTCCACCCCGCCTGTTCGAGTCCGACGATGCCGTCCGGTACGTCGGGCGGGGGCTGTTGGCACGCACGCTGCCGCGCCCGGAATGGACGCATGAAGGCCATCTGGCAGCGACGATGTGGCTGGTGGTTGAGCGACCCGATATCGACCTGGACGCCGATCTGCGCGGCATCATCTCTGCCTATAATGAAAGCGTGGGTGGGGTGAATGATGCGGCGCAGGGTTATCACCACACGATCACCTGCTGTTTCTTGAATGCCGTGCGCGACCATGCCCGCGAAACCGCCGGGCAGGGGCTGGCCGAACGCGTCAATGCACTGCTGCTGTCGCCGCGAGGCCAGCGCGACTGGCCGCTGCAGTTCTACACGCGCGAACTCTTGTTCTCGGTCGAGGCGCGGCTGGGGTTTGTCGCGGGCGATGTGGTCTGCGCGCCGTGACCAATTGAGGGCGCAATGGTGCGGTAAACTAAGCCTGTCGCTGCGCTCCAAAGACTGATAATGTTCTTTTTATGTACCATAAATTTCAACCGTCACGCGCGGCTGCGTTGGCCGCGCTCGAAGCCTTTTTGCCGCAGGCCGGGCGTCGTTACACCGAACAGCGCAATTTCGATCATGGCCCTGATAATCGCGCCAACATATCAATGCTGTCGCCCTATATCCGGCATCGGATGATCACCGAGCAGGAGGTGATCAAGCGCGTGCTAAGCCGCCACCGTTTCGCCGATGCGGAAAAATTTATTCAGGAGGTTTGCTGGCGAACCTATTGGAAGGGCTGGTTGCAGATGCGGCCATCCGTCTGGGCGGAATATCGCGCAGATGTTGCCAGCTTATCCCGGCCTGCGGGCTATGATGCCGCTTGTGCAGGCACGACCGGGATTGCGTGTTTTGATGCCTGGGCGGATGAGCTGAAACAGACCGGCTACCTCCACAATCATGCGCGGATGTGGTTTGCCAGCCTTTGGATTTTTACGCTGGGCCTGCCGTGGCAACTGGGCGCGGATTTCTTTTGCCACCATTTGCTGGATGGCGATCCGGCATCGAACACGCTGTCATGGCGCTGGGTGGCCGGTTTGCAGACGGCGGGCAAAACCTATCTGGCGCAGGCCGATAACATCGCCAAATTCACCAATGGGCGCTTTTCGCCAAAGCCCTTTGTCCATGGCCCGGGGCCGCTGATCGAAATGCCAATTGCCCCCGCGCCGATTCCAGCCGCGTTGCCGCTACCAAAAGGCGCGGTTGGCCTGTTGCTGACCGAGGAGGATTTGCATCCCGAGAGCCTTGATCTTGGCAGCTTGCGCGTAACGGCATTGGCCGCCGCGACCCTGCCCCCGACTCGGTCCGCGATGGTCAGCGGGTTTGCCAAAGCGGCGCTGAGTGAGGCGCTTGCGCGCAGTGCATCGCTGTCGCGGGCATCCAGTACGATGCTGACCAGCTTCGAAAGCGATGATGTGATTGCATGGGCGCAGGCGAACAAGGTGAAAGCCATCGTCACGCCCTTTGCACCCACCGGCCCGGTCAGCGATCAGCTGGCGGCCATCGCGCCCGTGCTTGCGGCTGCCGGAATCGCGCTGGTGCCCGTGCGGCGCGATTGGGACAGCGCAGCTTGGCCGCATGCCGCAAAGGGATTTTTCGCCTTTAAGGAAAAGATTCCCGGGTTGATTGGGGCTTGACGATTGATTGACGACTGAGCGGCGTAAAGCTGACGCCGCGCAGTTAACCGGCAAACCCGATAAAGGTCGCGGCTTCTTCGACCGGGCGTCGCTCTGATACCACGGCATTGGCGGGGAAGTCGTGATCGGGCCAGCCCAGCGCGATGCTTTTCATGATGACCTGATCGGCGGGAATGCCGGCATGTTCGCGCACGACGGGGGATTGCATGATGCCCTGGCTGTTGATCACGGTGCCCAGGCCGCGCGACCATGCCGCGTTGACCAGCGCGGTGGCAACCGCGCCGCAATCAAAGGCAGTATCGTCGCTGCCCGCCAGTTCGCGATCATAGGTGATGATGACGCACACAGGCGCGTCGAACTGGCGAAACCCCCGCAACACCCAATCGCCGCGCGCAGCCTGATCGTCACGGGCGATGCCCATGGCGGCAAAAAGCTGCTTGGCAACGCCAATCTGGCGTTCGCGGTGCGGCCCGGCAAAAGCCTGTCCGGTCCGAAACTCGCGCGATTGCGGCACGCCGGCCACCATCCGTTCGGTATTCCCGGCGCGGATCCGGTCCAGCGCCTCACCCGTGATCACATAGAAATGATAGGGCTGGGTGTTCATTGATGAAGGTGCGCGCATCGCCAGCGCCAGCACTTCTGCGATCAGCGCCTGCGGCACTGGTTCTGGTTTATAACCGCGAATGCTTCGCCGCCCCAGAATCACGTCATCAAAATACAAAAACCCCTCCTCTGCGGTGAACCGGCCGTTTCAGCCCGCCAACACCGTGGATTTGGCAGCAATCAAGCGGTAAAGGAACCTCGCAATCGGCAAAATCCCCGAAGAGCAAAGGAATTATGCGACATGTTCAGCCATATCATGGTCGGTGCCAACGATCTGAGCGCTTCCAAGAAATTTTATGATGCCACGCTCGGCGCGCTTGGGTATCCGGCGGGCAACCAGGATGACAAGGGCCGGGTGTTCTGGGTTAACCCTACCGGAATCTTTTCCATCTCCACGCCGATTGATGGCGAGCCTGCCTGCCACGGCAATGGTTCCACGATTGGCTTTGCAGCCGCCACACCCGAAGCCGCCGATGCGTGGCACGCCGCCGGGCTGGCCGCAGGCGGCACGGCCTGCGAAGATGCACCCGGCATCCGTCAGGGCGCAATGGGGGCATTGTACCTGGCGTATCTGCGCGATCCCGATGGCAATAAATTGTGTGCGCTGCACCGCGTAAAGGCGTAATCTAGCCAAGGCGCCCGGTTGCACCGTCCCGGTGCAGTCGGGCGTCCGTTAGGTGGCGCTCACCCCACGCTCGCTCGGCTGCGCCCGGCGGCGACTGCTGCTGCGCTTGCCAGCGCATCGGCGCGTTCATTTTCGGGGTGGCCGGCATGGCCCTTTACCCATTGCCATTCAATCCGATGTGGTTTGGCGGCGGCGAGCAGCGCTTGCCACAGATCGGCGTTTTTTACCGGCTTTTTGTCGGCGGTCTTCCAGCCATTGCGCTGCCAGCCCTTGATCCATTTGGTCAGGCCATCCATGACATACCGACTGTCGGTGTAAAGCGTCACCGCACACGGCCGCTTTAGCGCGCTCAGCGCCTCCACCACCGCCATCATTTCCATGCGGTTGTTGGTGGTAAGCTGCTCACCACCAGACAGTTCGCGCTCCTTGTCGCCCATACGCAATATCGCACCCCAGCCGCCCGGGCCTGGATTGCCCTTGCACGCGCCGTCGGTGAAAATCTCGACCTTGGGGAGTTCGGTCATTGCAGCGTCGGCAACAGGGTGGCGAGATTGGGATCATAGACACGCACCCGCCGCCAAAACGACAGGGGGTCCTTGCGCGTCACCAGCGCATCGGCGGGCGTATTGAGCCAGTCCCAGGCGCGCGACAGGGTGAAGCGGATACATGCGCCGACCGCAAGATCGTTGAAGGCCGAGTGTTCGTCGTCGTTGAGCGGGAAGTGACGCGAATACCCCTCAATCAGCGCCGCGCCGACCGCCGCGTCATGTTGCCTGCCGGTCGCGTCGAATGACCAGGCGGTGTGCATGACCGCCAGATCGTAGAGGCGGATGTCGTTGCAGGCGAAGTAGAAATCGATCAGCCCTGTCACCCGGTCGCCGAGCATCAGGACATTGTCGGGAAACAGATCGGCATGGATCGCGCACCGGTCCAAACCGTCCTGGTCAAAGGTCGCCGCGAGATCACCGATCGCCAAGCCAAGGTCGCGGTGAAGGCCGGGCGCGATCGTGTCGAGGCTGGTCCCGCACCGCTCGTACAGCGCCTGCCAGCTCGGCTGCCCCATCGAATTTTCGCGATATCCGGCAAAGTCGGCGACCGCCATATGCAGCTGCCCCAGTGCTTCGCCCGCCGCGAACGCCTGGGCCGCAGTCGGATGTGTGAGCGACACGCCCGGCAGAAACTTGATCAGGCAGGCGGTCCGCTCGGCCAATTGCTGAATCTCGATGCCTTGCCGGTCCTTGATTGCCGGCGGCACCGGTAGGCCCTTGCCGGCAAGGTGGTCGAGCAAAGCCATGAAAAAGGGCAGGTCGCCTGAATCGACGCGCTTTTCATAGAGCGTCAGGATGAAGCGGCCCTTGGTCGTATCGACCAGGTAATTGCTGTTCTCGACGCCCTCGGCGATGCCCTTGGCCGACACCAGCTCGCCCACGTCATAGCGCGTCAGGAACTCTGCCAGCGCCTCTGACGAGACCTGGGTGTATACCGCCACGGGTTCAGGCCCCCCGGTTCAGGCGGGGACTTCAAGGCCGCGGGGCAGCTTGAACGATATCGTTTCGCGGGTCGTTTCTTCCTCGCGCTCGGTGATCGTATAGCGTTCGGCCAGCCGCGACACGAGTTCGCGCACCAGCACTTCCGGCGCAGAGGCACCGGCGGAGATGCCCAGGGTTTTTACGCCCTCCAGCCAGGCGAAATCGAGGTCTTCTGCGCGCGGGATCAGCTTGGCCGGAATGCCGTGCCGTTCTGCGACTTCCACCAGCCGAAGCGAGTTGGACGAATTGGTTGCGCCAATCACCAGCATCGCATCACACTGTGTGGCGATGGCCTTTACCGCTGCCTGCCGGTTGGACGTGGCGTAGCAGATATCCTCCCCGCGTGGCGCCTTGATGCCGGGAAAACGCTCAACCAGCTTGGCGACGATATCGGCTGTATCGTCTACCGACAGCGTCGTTTGCGTCAGGAACGACAGGTTATTGGGGTCTTCGGGGACAAAGGCGACCGCATCCTCAATCGTTTCGATCAGCGTCATTGCGCCCGGCGGCACCTGGCCAAAGGTGCCGATGACTTCGGGGTGGCCGGCATGGCCGACAAAGATGATGTGGCGGCCTGCGTCGACCAGCCGTTCGGCCTGGCGGTGGACTTTTGACACGAGCGGGCAGGTGGCGTCGAGATAGGCCAGGCCGCGATCCTCCGCCTCGATTGGCACCGATTTGGGCACGCCGTGCGCGGAAAACACCACGGGCACACCGTCTGGCACCTCATCGAGTTCCTCGACAAAGATCGCGCCTTTTTCGCGCAGCGTGTCGACCACATATTTATTGTGGACGATTTCGTGGCGGACATAGACCGGCGCGCCATATTTCTCGATCGCGAGTTCAACGATGTGGATGGCGCGGTCGACCCCCGCGCAAAAGCCGCGCGGCGCGGCGATCAACAGGTCGAGGGTGGGTTTGAGGGCGCTAGTCATATCCCATTCCTACGCGATTGCTTGCGCGTGCGAAAGCCGGTTCCTATGCTATACGCCTTAAAGGCTGCTGCTTCTGCCGGCGGCGGCCCCGTTCTCGTCAAATCCCGTTTTTGTGAAAAAGGTGCGTACGCTTGTGACAGCCCGGAAAATCGCTCTCCCCGTCGCCCTTGCCCTGGTTTCCATTGGGCTTTCCTCAGGCTGTGCCCAAACCGGTGAAGTCACCCTGGGCGGCATCACGGCAATCCGTACCGCGTGCCCTGCGGTCGCCGTGCCAGCGGGGACGGGGGATATTACCCTGTTCAACCCGGCATCGAGCCAGGATCTTTCCGCGCTCGACGTTACGGCGTTGATGACTGACGTCAGGTCAGCGTGCACTGATGTGGGGGAAAATGTGCAGACGGTCGTCAGCTTTGAGGTGCGCGCGCGCCGCAGCAATGCCCAGGGCGCGCGTGACATAACCTTGCCCTATTTCATCACCGTGGTGCAGGGCGGCACGGCGGTGGTCGCCAAGCGGATCGGCCGGGTGTCGGTGCATTTTGACGATGGCCAGCTGCGCGCAACGGTGACCGGGCAGGCAACGGCCAATGTCCTGCGCTCAGCGGCAACCCTGCCGCGGGAGATTCGCAAATCACTCACCCGGATTCGCAAGGCCGGGGCTGATGACGCAGCGGTTGACCCGCTGTCGCGCCCCGAAATCCGTCAGGCGGTGCAGCGCGCAAGCTTTGAAGCGCTGGTGGGTTTCCAGCTAACCGATGACCAGCTGAAGTTTAACGTCACACGGTGATCGCGCCGATGGTGCGGGAAGATTATGAGGCAGAGGTTCGTGCCATCCGGTTTGTTTGCGATGTGCTGCTTGCAAGCGGCGAGCCTGTCGAAATGGTCGCCCGGCGGGCCGTCTTTGCGCGTAATCAGTTGAAGCGAAAGTTCCGCCAGGGCCTGCCGCAGGAAATACTCGATGTTATCGAAGCGAGAAATGTGACAATTTATGGTGATCCGCTTGGTCCGAAGCCCGAGGATCAGTTTGCAAGATACGGGTCTTGGCTAAAGGTTATCGATGCCGCTAGCCGTCCCTCAAGCTTGTCAACAAAGGGACGTTCCCCCATTTAGGGTCGAAGTCATGGAGTGCGATTGATGCATTTAGTCCGCCTTTCAAATGGCCGAACCAGTGTGGAGCTAGGTAGTGAACCTTGGGCGCCCTTGTGGCGACGCCTCAATCGGTTGGGCAGCGTTTGCGAAAGCCACATCGGTGATGTGACCATCGTTGCTGTAAACGGCGAGCGTTTCGTTAAGACGAGCGGCTGGGAAGGTGACGCGCTGATTGCAACTACACCCGCAGGTGACCGGCTCCTGCGGTCTTTGGTAAAGACGCCAACTGCGGCAAAGCTTCGTTCCAAGTTGCTAGAACTGGCTCACCACCGTCAATATCCGTCGACAGGTGCGGACGGGAAAAAGGATGTTCGCAGCAATACGTTCGCCCAGCCAGAACATACGACCCAGGTTGACGATTGACTCGCCTGTTGCGTCGCGGCAAAGCTGCGTCATCGATGGCGGGTAACCGGCATGGGTAAGCGCGGGAGAGCGTTTCGGGTAACCCCAAAGGTTGGCCGAAACCGCCGAAGGAGCAACCGCCCCGGAATCTCTCAGGCAATCGGGACCGCGCTGACCTGAAACGATACTCTGGAAAGCGGCAGCGCGGCGTTCGCTCTGCCCACCGAAGGGGTAAGCCGGCCTGGCATAAAGCGGGCGGCGAAAGCTCTCAGGTTCCGTGACAGAGGGGGCGGCGCGTCGCAGCCGGGAAACCGCGCTCGGCCAGTCGTAACCCCCATTTGCGGAAAAGGCCTGTCATGAGCGACCAGATCGAATTTATCGATACCGTCGAAAACCTGCCGCTTGATGCATGGCACCGTGCGCGCGGCGCGCGAATGGTTGAGTTCGCCGAATACTACATGCCAATCCAATATGATGGCATCATGGCCGAACATTTGTGGACGCGTGAAAATGCGGGCCTGTTTGATGTCAGCCATATGGGGCAGTTGCTGTTTGCCCCAGACGGCGACCGCGCCGATGTGGCGGCGGCGCTGGAGGCGTTGCTGCCCGGCGACATCAAGGGGCTGGCGGCGGGCAAGATGCGCTATTCGCTGCTGCTGGCCGACAATGGCGGGATTCTGGACGACCTGATGGTCACGCGGCTGCCCGATGGAGCAACGTTCGAAGCCGCGTTCTACATGGTCGTCAACGGCGCTGTGAAGGCGGACGACATCGCCCATTTCGTTGAGCATTTGCCCGATGATGTTCGGCTGAACCACCTCGACGAACAGGCGCTGCTGGCGCTGCAGGGGCCAAAGGCGGTGGATGCGCTCGCGCGGATCGTGCCGGGTGTTGAGGCGCTGGTATTCATGACGGCGGCGGGGTTCGACTGGAACGGCACGCCGCTATGGGTTAGCCGGTCAGGCTATACCGGCGAGGATGGCTTTGAAATTTCCGTGCCTGCCGACGCGGCTGAGGCACTCGCCGATGCGTTGTGCGCGCAGCCGGAAGTGAAACCCATTGGGTTGGGCGCGCGCGATTCGCTGCGGCTAGAGGCGGGGTTGCCGCTCTACGGGCATGATCTTGATCCAGAGACGACGCCGGTCATGGCCGATCTGGGTTTTGCCCTGTCAAAGCGTCGCCGCGAAGAGGGCGGGTTCCCGGGCGCCGAACGCATTCTGGCAGAGCGCGCTGCGGGTGCCGCCACAAAGCGCGTTGGCCTGATGATCGATGGCAAACAGCCCGTGCGTGAGGGCGCCGAGGTGATCGGCGCCGATGACATACCGGTCGGCAAGCTAACCTCTGGCGGGTTCGCCCCCAGCGTCGGCGCGCCGATTGCGATGGCCTATGTGCCCGCCGACATGGCGGCACCCGGTACGCAGGTCCGTATTGCCCAGCGCGGCAAAATCCATATCGGCACCGTTACCGCGATGCCCTTCATCCCCCACCGCTACTTTCGAGGAGCAGCGAAATGAGCCGTTATTTCACCGAAGATCATGAATGGGTTGAGCTTGACGGCGAAATCGGCACCGTCGGCATCACAGAATACGCCCAGGAACAGCTTGGCGACATCGTGTTCGTCGACACGCCTGAAGAGGGCAAGGAACTGACCAAGGGTGACGAGGCCGCCGTGGTCGAATCGGTAAAGGCTGCGTCCGACGTGTATTCGCCAGTGTCCGGCACGGTGATTGAGGGCAATGCCGCGCTCGCTGATTCGCCCGCACTCGTCAACGAAGATGCCGAAGGTGATGGCTGGTTCTTTAAGATTACGCTGAGCGATCCGAGCGAGGTCGAATCGATGATGGATGAAGTCGCCTACGAAGCATTCGTCGCCAGGCTTTGATGTGCCTGAGCCCCTGCCGCTTGCGGTAGGGTGACGAGGTAATGACGATCCGCAATTCCCGCATCCGGTTGAAGCTGCCCACCCCCTATCCCTAGTCCGAAGGCAAGGGGCCTTAAAGGCGAGGGGCCAGGAGAAAATAATGCGTTATCTGCCGCTTACCAATACTGATCGCCAGGCAATGCTGGGTACCATTGGGGTGTCGTCAATCGACGCGCTGTTTGCCGATGTGCCTGAAGTGGCGCAGCTTGATGGCCCCATCCACGGCCTGCCGATGCACGCCAGCGAAATGGCGGTCGAGCGGCACATGACCGCGCTGTCGCGGCAAAATCTGGTTGCGGGGGATGTGCCGTTTTTTCTGGGCTGCGGGGCGTATAAGCACCATGTGCCGGCGTCGGTTGATCACATCATCCAGCGCGGCGAGTTCCTGACCGCCTATACCCCGTATCAGCCGGAAATCGCGCAGGGCACGCTGCAGATGCTGTTCGAGTTCCAGTCTCAGGTCGCCCGCCTGCTCGGCACTGATGTGGCAAACGCATCGATGTATGATGGCTCGACGGCGTGCTGGGAGGCGATTGTGATGGCGCGGCGCATTACCAAGCGCGGCAAGGCTATCCTGTCATCAGGCCTGCATCCGCATTATGTGTCGGTCGCCAAGACGATGGCGACCTTTACCGGCGACGCGCTGGAAACCGCAGCGCCGGTGTTGAGCGCTGCGACTGATGCAGACGCGCTGATTGCGGCGATTGATGACGATACGTCGTGCGTTGTCGTTCAATATCCCGATATTCTGGGCCGCATCACTGATCTCGCGCCGATTGCGGCTGCTTGCCACGCCAAAAAGGCATTGCTGATCGCGGTGGTGACCGAGCCAGTTGCGCTGGGCGCGATCAAGTCGCCGGGCGAAATGGACGCCGATATCGTGGTGGGTGAGGGGCAGTCGTTGGGCGTTGGCCTGCAATTTGGCGGACCCTATGTCGGGCTGTTCGGCTGCAAGGAAAAATACCTGCGCCAGATGCCGGGGCGGTTATGCGGCGAAACCGTCGACGCGACCGGCAAGCGCGGTTTCGTGCTGACGCTCAGCACGCGGGAACAACATATTCGCCGTGAAAAGGCCACGTCAAATATTTGCACAAATTCTGGGCTTTGTGCGCTGGCCTTCAGTGTCCACATGACGTTGCTGGGGGAAAAGGGGCTGCGCAACATGGCGGCGATTAACCACCAGAATGCCATTGCGGCGGCTGACCGGTTGGTACAGATTCCCGGTGTAACTCTTGTAAATGACAGCTTTTTCAACGAATTCACCGTAAAGCTGCCTAAAGCTGCACGCGCGATTGTGCGCAAGCTGGCTGAGCGCCGGATATTGGCGGGTGTATCGCTTGGCAGGCTGTATCCGGGCCATCCGGCGTTGGAAAACGGGCTGGTCGTCGCGGTGACCGAGATGACGAGCGCTGACGATATTGAAGCATTGGCGACCGCGCTGACGGAGGTTTTGGCATGACGATCAACGCAGGCGGCTGGCGGCCCAGCATGGTCGGTGGCGCAACCGAAGGCCCCGCGACGTTCACCGGCAACCGGGCGTTGATGCTCGACGAAGCGCTGATTTTCGAGATCGGCTCGACTGAAACGACCGGAGTCGATTTTGCCCCTGTCGGAACGGCGGTGTCGCGATTGGGTGGGCTGGAACGCCGTGCCGAAATCGGCCTGCCCGGCTTGTCCGAGCCCGAAGCGGTGCGCCATTATACGCGCCTCAGCCGCCAGAATTACGCGATTGATCTGGGCTTTTTCCCGCTGGGCAGTTGCACGATGAAGCACAATCCGCGGCTGAATGAGCGGATGGCTCGGCTGCCCGGTTTTGCCGATATCCACCCGCTCCAGCCCGTTGATACGGTGCAGGGTGCGCTGGGCGTGATCAACGAGCTGGCGCACTGGCTGATCACGCTAACCGGGATGGAAGCCGTGGCGATGAGCCCGAAGGCAGGGGCGCATGGAGAGCTTTGCGGCATTCTGGCAATCCGCGCTGCATTGGAAGCGCGCGGAGAGGGGCATCGAAAGATTATCCTGGTGCCCGAATCGGCGCATGGCACCAACCCGGCAACCGCTGCCTTTGCGGGCTATCAGGTAGAGGATATTCCCGCGACGCCAGAGGGCCGGGTTGATCTGGCAGCGCTGACGGCGCGGCTTGGGCCGGATGTGGCGGGGGTGATGATCACCAACCCCAACACCTGCGGCCTGTTTGAGCGCGATATGCGGGCAATTTCAGACGCAGTGCACGCCGCTGGTGGCCTGGTCTATTGCGACGGCGCGAATTTCAACGCCATTGTCGGGCGCGTCCGCCCCGGCGATCTGGGCATTGATGCGATGCATATCAACCTGCACAAAACCTTTTCGACCCCGCATGGCGGCGGCGGACCGGGATCCGGGCCGGTGGTGCTGTCCGCCGCCCTCGCGCCCTTCGCGCCGCTGCCCTTTGTTGAAAGGCAGGGCGACCATTTTGTCCTGATCGAAGAAGAAACCTCGGGCGATCACCATGCGGGCAGTTTTGGCCGGATGGTCGCGTTCCACGGCCAGATGGGGATGTTCACCCGCGCGCTGGCCTATATCATGAGCCACGGGGCGGATGGCCTGCGGCAAGTGGCGGAGGACGCGGTGCTGAACGCCAATTATGTGCTGCGCAGCCTTGAGGACGTGCTCGATGCGCCGTTTGCGCATAGCGGGCCATGCATGCATGAGGCGTTGTTCAGCGATAATGGCATGGCGGAAGGCTTCTCCACGCTCGATATCGCCAAGGGGCTGATCGACGAAGGTTTCCACCCGATGACGGTGTATTTCCCGCTGGTCGTGCACGGCGCAATGCTGGTTGAGCCGACCGAGACCGAGAGCAAGGCCGCGCTCGACCAGTTCATCGGTGCGCTGCGCCACGTGGCGGAACGCGCCAAGGCGGGCGATCCTGCGCTGAAAACCGCGCCGCATTACGCCCCGCGTGCGCGGCTGGATGAAACACTGGCAGCGCGCAAACCCGTGCTGGTGTGGAAACCCGCCCCGCTGGCCGCAGCGGCGGAATAAGGTGACCTGGCCCGCCATCTTCCAGATCGTCAACACCACCGCGCTGCTGCTGTGGCTGGTGTTGATCCTGGCACCGCGCTGGCGGGGCGGGATTGGGCAGTTGCGGATTGCAGGGGCGGGCGGGCTTAGCCTGTTTTATGTCGTGCTGATCACGACTGCGCTGACAATCGGGTTTGGCGACACTGGCGGCCCCGCACCCGATTTCACGACCATTGCGGGCATTCGCGCGATTTTCGCCACCGATGGCGGTGTGGTAACGGGCTGGACGCATTATCTGGCGCTTGATCTGTTTACCGGGCTGTGGATTGCGGAAGATGCTGATCGGCGCGGCATGGGCCGGGTGGTGCAGGCCCCGATATTGGCGCTCACCTTCCTGGCGGGGCCTGCCGGATTATTCCTGTATCTGTTGGTGTCGCGCGCATTTGGGCGGTCAACGGGGGACTGACATGCCGGTTCATACTGCCGATCCGAAACAGTGGATTGGCTATGTAATTGCCGCCGTCATTATGTCCTTTGTGCTGGCATTCAGGATGCGGCGGATGAGCCGGCTACGTCCGCTGAATATCGAGCGGTTGTGGATTTTTCCGGCGCTTTTTATGGTGTTGGCCAGCGTTATCCTGTTCGAATTTCCGCCGGTTGGCGCGCAATGGGCGCTGTGCGCCGCCGCGTTGCTGGTGGGCGCTGCGCTTGGCTGGCAGCGCGGCAAGCTGATGCATATTGAGGTTGATCCGCAAACGCATGAACTGAACCAGCGCGCCTCTGCCGGGACGCTGATCCTGCTGGTCGCTCTGGTCGCGGTGCGCATCGGCGCGCGTAATCTGGTGGGGCAGGGCGGTGTGTTCCACATCAACGCGCTGGTGCTGACCGATATGCTGATTGTGATGGCGCTTGGGCTGTTCACCGCGCAACGCATTGAAATGTATCTGCGCGCGCGCCGGCTGATCGCCTCGGTGAGCCCTGCCAACGCCTGAAGCAGTGCCGCGGCCCCAGCCGCCCGACTGGCACTGATTGCTGAAGAAGCTGTGCTTTATTGTTACGCTGCGACTAACCTTGCGTCAAAACCGCATGTTGCACCGTGGGGTGCGAACCGTTAGCCCATACGCGTAGTAACATTGAGGGCGTTTGGATATGGCGGTGCCTGATCGGAGGATAACAGTTGATCCCCGACTATGGCGGGACTGGGTGTCAGTACCTGCTGCCAACGATTATGAGCCACATTTTCTGGCCGGCGGATTTCTGGAAAGCTTTACCGATACCAATTCGGCGATGCACCAGCCCGCGCTCGATCATCATCTTGTCGTGCTGCATCAGCGCGGGCCAAAACGGGTTCAGCGTGATGGCGGCGGTGGGCAGCGGATCGTGGAGGTGGAGCTGAATGCCACCACGACAGTGGAAGCAGGCAGTGTTTACCGCTGGCGGACAGAGGGGCCGATTGGGTTTGCGCATCTGTACATTGCGCCCGATTATTTCTCCACGCTGGTCGCCGAAACCTATGGCCGTGCCCCGTCAACCGTCAGCTTTGCGGAGACGATTGGTCGCCCTGATCCCCATGCCGCCAATCTGTTTGAACTGCTGCTCGACAAGCGGGGTGATCCTGATTGGGCGCTGTCGGCAGATTGTTATTTTGATGCCTTGCTGGTCAGGCTTGCAGCAACATCGCACTGGGGTGGCGAGTTTCGGCAATATCGTCGATTGGCGCTGAGCCCGCACACCATATCGCGGGTTCGGGATTTTGTTCGCAGCAATATCGGGGGGCGCATCTCGCTGACGGAACTGGCCGAAGTGGCTGGCTATAGCCGGTTTCACTTTGTCCGCGCCTTCAAGGAGAGCACCGGCCTGCCGCCCTATGCCTATGTCATCCGTGAACGGATTGCGGTGGCGCAGGAGATGATCCGCGCAGGCGACATGCCCATTGCCGAGGCTGCACGGCTGTGCGGCTTTGCCACCCATGCCCATTTTTCCACCCAGTTCCGATCCATCACCGGGACAACCCCGGCAGAGTATCGCCGCCGCTTCGGGGGGATGGGGGAATAGCGGCGGCGATGGGAGGATCGGCAGGGGAATCGGCAATGTCCGAAGGCGTCAAAATCCCTGGACGAGTTGAACGATGAAGCGTTGTTGAAACGAATCGCGCGTGCTGGTGACGGGAAATTCCACCCCGGCGAGCAGGAACAGATTACCACCAACATGGGTACGCATGCCGGGCGTCAGGCTGACGAATGATCGGCCCCCGCCATTGGTTGGTTCGCGCCAATTCGTGGCCAGATACCAGCTGAGATCGCCAAATGGGGCCTCGCTATGCTTGGTGATCGTTTGGCCGAATGTTGCGTTCAGGACAAAATTGTCCGGGCGTCCGCGATCGGCAAATTCATAACCGACCCTGCCGCGCAGCGAAAATCCACGGCCAACATCACTCCAGAAGTTAAGCTGGGGCTGGGCGGCGAACACCTGATTGCCAAGCTGCAGCGTGCCGGTTGGCAACCGCCAGCCCACGCCTGCGTTGATCGATACGTTTCTGGATTCGTGCAGCATCACCTGCGTTGTCAGCGTGATATCGCCAAAATCGCGGATATTGCCCGATTGCTGGAAGAACGGCACTTCAAGCCCGGCCCAAAGACGCCGTGAAATCGGGTGATGGAAGCGCGCGAGCACCGTATGCTGATCAGTCCCGTTGCCGTTGACATAATCATAGGCGAGATGCGCTTCCCGCGTGAAAAACCCGTCTGCCGTGGCTAGCCAGCCCTGGCGCGGTGCGCCGCTGTCGCCATTGGGAACGGGGATCCATTTTTCGGTCAGTTCATCGCCGAAACGATTGAAATCGAGCGGGGTCCATTCGGTGGGCGATGCTGCTTCGGCTTCGCCAGCCGCCGGGGTTGCGACAGGCGGCGCAGTATCCACATCGGCTGCCGACGCGCTTGCAACCGGCAGCGCCATAACGAGCGCAGCAAGCGCTAGCCCCGCAAGTCGGTTGGAAAGGATCGACATAGGCTGCACCGCGAATACTCCTGAGGACGAGCTATCCTTTAGGGCGGCAATCAGGCGCGCGGCTTTCAAACACGGGACGATTTGTCCGTAAATTGCTATGATCGTGCGCGCGCACGCCGATAGCGGCCCGGCGATGTGCCAAATGCTTTTGAGAAGGCGGCGGTAAAATGCGACTGGCTGGCAAAGCCGCACGACAGCGCCAGCTCGGCCAGCTCCATCTCGCTGTCGGTCAGCAGGCGCTGCGCCCGCGCCAATCGCCGAGAGCACACAAAATGATAGGGCGTCTCACCCGTCGTCAATTTGAAAACGCGGGAAAAATGGAACGGTGACAGGTCAGCGATCTTTGCCAGATCCTCCAGGCTCAATGGCTGGTCGAGGCCTGCTTCGATAAAATCAATCACCCGGTGCAGCTTTGCCTGTGACATATACACGCGGCTGCAAATGCCCGGATCAACCGGCTGATTGCCACGCACCAACATGCTGGCAATGGCCCGCAAAACGCCACTGATCATCAATTCCGAGGCAAAACCTGGCGCGCGAAGTTCGTTGTCCACCAGCGAGATCAGCCGACGCAATCGCTCATTTTGTGCGGCGGCCATTGCGGGAATGCCGGTGATGCCCATTTCGGCCATCACCCCGGGTAACAGCGCATCGGGAAGGAAAAGCATCAGCGAACCGCTCGACGCCGGATACTCCATTTCAATATCCATGCCACGCGGGACAAAGCCGATATTGCCGCGCTGCAAATCCTGACGAAATGATTTGCCATCCAGCTGCCCGAACACTTGTCCGCCTGATCCCAGGCTGACGACCAGGGTATCGCGCAAAGAGGTGTGGACTGCCGTCGCTGTGCCTTGGCACTGAACGCCCAGATGTTCGACCACGGCCAAGGGGCTGTCGCATGTCGACAGTGCATCGGCGATCGGCGGCGCACTGAATTGGACGGAATCATATTCGACATGGCCTGTGGCGGCATGAAACGCCGCAACGCCAGAGCTTAACTGCGCCATTATGCCTTCCCCCGCCAGAGTTATGGGCCCCACGACAGTGGTCTGGCCCAACACGGGCACAATTAAGCGCGGCATTATGCGCCCTGATCGCGATGCACCCTGAACGCGATTGATGACGGCATTTTATCATGCAGCGGGCCGCGTTATCCAGCGCACGGGCGGGGTAAGGGCACGAAAACCGCAACATCACGCAATCGCGGATGGCGCCTGGATCGGCAGGGCGCCGGCTTCAGTGGATCGCCGCGTCCGATCCTATCGGCAATCGCAAGCTAGAAACCGCGCGAATGTCAGCGTGCGCCAGGCCAGCACAGATCAGCGGCAACTGGTTGATGCGCGCGACCACTTCATCCACCGGATCTGCGCAGATCAAGGTCAGCTCGCTGCGGTCATGGGTAGCAAAAGCGAGGATAAACTGGCCTGCTTTGGCCCATTCCATCAGCATTTCAAATTCGGTCGATGCGTAAAATGCCGATGCATCGGGGTCATCCCCCATGCTGGCTATCGTAACCAGCGTCAGCGGCGGGGGGGGCGAATACCCAAGCGAAGATGATCGTTGCGCAATCCAGGACGACAGGTGCTTCCATGCCATATCGATCTCTCCGATATGGCAATTTAGGCAGAAACTATTTTCGTGGCTATCGCGATGTTGCGCTCAATTTCGCATTAGCGATGTTATAAAAATCTCACCAATGGCGCAACCGCAAGGAATGACAAAACAGGCGGCAAAGCCAAAGCAATTACCCTGATGTGCTTGGCAAAAGACGGGTTGGGATCACCAGGCTAGTCTGCGTTGGCCCCGTTATGAAACCAGGGAGCTGGCACATGCCAACACGATTTTCGAAACACGCTGTAACATTGGCCTCCAGTAGCGCGCTTGTCGCGATGCTCGCGGCGGCGCCGCTGTCGGCGGAGGTTGTTGTTCGCGGCAAGGAGGGCAAGCCCCTCGATGAAATCCGCCAGGCGCCAGCGTCGATCTATCCCGATCTGCGCACCATCGTCGCCCAGCCATCGCCATCCGAAATCAAGCCCGAGTTTCTCGGCCCCGTGGTGATGATGAAGTCCGCACACATCGATCTCGAAAAGGGCACCGCCACGCTCCCCTTACGCAAGGGCAAGCTGAAGAACGGCACGCCCGTCTGGTTCATCATCACCGATACGACCGATGAGAATCTGTCGAACCTCCACGGCGTCAACTACGCACCCAAAATGGCCTATGGTTTGACCGGTGTCGCATCGCGCCACGCCACGATCGAAAAGGATGGCAGCTTCACCTTCAACACCGGCAGCGTCGATTTCAAGCCTGTGCTGTCGGTCGTCCCCGGTGCCGCTGCCAACCCGTTCCCGCCCAAGAGCTTCCAGCCCGGCAGCGTCGGCGATGCGACCTACACGCCGATGGTCTATCTCGACAATGCGGCGAAATCAGTGCTGATGAACGCGCCGGTCGTTTCGCAAGCGTCCGAAGCTGAGCTGAATGCGATGTGCGGCGGCAATGTCGATAAGTCGAAGGTTCATGACAAGGTTGTCGCGATCTGCCCGCGCGATGAAACCGTCACGCTGTCGTTGACGCTTGGCTTCACCTTCGACAAGCCGATCCAGTATCTATCGACCGAAGCCAACAACCCGCTGGTCGCGGCTCTGGAAAACGCTACCTTTACGCCAGCACTGGAAGACCTGCCGTTCGCGTTGGAAGACGCGTCGCCCGGCGAATCGGCTGAGCGCATCGTCGTTGTCGTCAACGGGCCGCGCGGCCTGGATAACCCGCACCGCCAGGGCCTGGAAAGCGCGCTCACCGATGGTCGCGGCCCGCTCAACATCCTCGGCGGCATCCCCACGATCAACCTGGACTATTCGCCGATGTGGCGGGTGTTCCCGGCGGTCTGGTCGGCCGAGGCCATCCAGAAGGGCTATCGCTACCGGATGACCAGCGCACTGCAGGCTGCGGAAATGTCGACCCGCGGCTTCCTGAAGAGCCTTGATGGCGGCCCCTTCCGCGCGGTTGGGTTCGTCGTGAACTGCCCTGTCGTGTACCGCATCAACTAATGACACTCCCGCTTGGACGTTAAGCGATGGACACCCCTATACCCCTTAGGGCCATCGTTGGGGTGGCGCTCATATTGAGCGCCACCCCCGTCCTTGCACAATCTGATCAGTCGGCGCCGCCGGTTCTGGCGGATCAGCGATCCGCCGACGCACCGGCTGATACCGACGCGATGTCATCCGAGCAGATGGCTGACATGGTCGACGGTATGACCGTCGCCGACGCACTCGACATGATGGCAATGGCCGATATTCCGGCGGATATCGTCGTCACCGGCACCCGTCTCCGCTTCCGCGCGAGCGAAATATCCTCAAGCACGGTCCTGACAGGCGAAGCGCTGGCTACCCAGGCGCGATCAACGATTGGTGAAACGCTTGCGCATCTGCCCGGGGCATCATCAACCTCGTTCGGGCCAAGCGCATCGCGGCCAGTGTTGCGCGGTTTCCAGGGCGAACGGGCACGATTGCTGATCGACGGCATCGGCACGCTAGATGCGTCGAACACCAGCCCAGATCATGCCGTCGCGCTCAACCCGCTGGTTGCGGACCGGATCGAAGTGCTGCGCGGGCCGATCGCGCTCCTTTATGCCTCCGGGTCCATTGGCGGGGTGGTCAACAGCGTCAGTGGCCGGATCGCGCAACGCACGCCGCGTGACGGCGTTGATGCAGTACTCGCGGCTGGCTTTGGCAGCGCCGCCGATGAACGCTCGCTCGGTTTTCGAATCGATGCCGCTGCAACTTCCAAGGTCGTTGTCCATCTTGACGGTCAATATTTCGGTGCTGAGCCGATCCGGACCGGCGGCCTTGTCCTCGGGCCGGTGCCGGGTGCACAGGCGCGTGGTTCTTCTGATCCGGTGATCGCTGGCCTAGCCGCGCTGCGGGGAACACTGCCGAATACGCAGGCCGAGACCCGGGAGATTGCCGGTGGCGCCTCGCTGATATTGCCGAATGGACATATCGGCTTTTCGTTTGGCAATTATGATAGCCTGTATGGCTTGCCGACGCGCTTCTCGCTCGATCCTGCCAATCCAGTGCCTGATACCGTTATCGATCTTGATCAGCAGCGCGTTGATGTGCGCTTCGAAGTCGACGGAAACGGTGTGTTGCAAATCGTACGCGGACGATTCGGTTGGGCGGATTACCGGCATAATGAAGTGATCGTTGGCGGGCCGGTGACGGCAACCTTTCAGAACATCGGTCATGAATCGCGGCTGGAGGCGGTGCTTGGCGCACCCGGCGGCGCCTTGAAATCCACGATTGGCGGGCAGTTTTATTCGCGCGACTTTCGCGTTGTCGGCGCCGCGCCGTTACTGCCGCCCACCGAAACCGAGCAATTGGCGTTGTTCACGCTGCAAGAGCTAAAGCTTGGGGCGCTGAAGCTAGAGGCATCAGCACGATATGAGCATGTCGGCATCACCGCCTCGGCTGATCCGATTTTGGCGAATCCAACCGCTGATCGCGTTTTCGACCTGTTTTCATTGGCCGGGGGCGTAAATTATGCGCTGGCCGGTGGCTGGCACATCGCGCTGAGCGGCCATTTTTCGCAGCGTGCCCCTGTTGTGGAAGAGTTGTTCACCCAAGGGGTAGATCCGGGGACGCAGGGCCAATTGATCGGCAACCCTGCGCTCGGCATCGAAACATCGGCTGGTCTTGAAGCAATTTTGCGCGGCAAGGGGCGCGGCTGGTCAGGCAGTGCGACCTTTTATTACACCAGCTTCTCAAATTACATCTTCGCTCGTGAATCCGGCGTCGTGATCGACGGGTTGCCGGTGTTTCAGTTTCTTGAGCAGGCGGCCGACTATCTGGGGTTTGAGGTGCAGGGTTCGGTGGATGTAGTCCGGATCGATCAATGGGCCGTCCAGCTGGATGGGCTGATTGATTATACGCGCGCCACCCTTTCCGATGGATCGCCGGTACCTCGAATTCCACCGCTGCGGCTGCTGCTTGGCGCACAGACCGGGTCTGCCGCGCTGAACGGCCGGGCGGAAGTGGAATATGTGTTCGATCAGCGCCGCATTTCGGCATTTGAAACGACAACCAATGGTTTTGCGATGGTCAATCTATCGGTGGCGTGGCGGCCTTTGGGGCCGGGCTCCATGTTTCAGTTTCGGTTGTCAGCGAACAACTTGCTTGACGCCACCGGACGACGACATGCCAGCTTATTGAAAGATTTTGCCCCCCTTGGCGGTCGAGATGTGCGTGTTGGGCTTCGCTTCGCGTTCTGAACCGCCAAATCGGCGAGTACAAAAAGGGGAGGTGGGTGTTTGGGAGTGCCTCACCGCCTCACCGCAACGCCGTCACCCGGCTACCATAACAACGCGTTGTTTTTGATATGGTGACCCCTACGAGAATCGAACTCGTGCTTTCGCCGTGAGAGGGCGACGTCCTAACCGCTAGACGAAGGGGCCGTTTGTAGCTGAACGGGCGATCTACGAGGGCGCCCGATTGCCGTCAAGCCTAGCGCGAGGGCTCGCCCTCAACCCCGGCCGACAAGCTGGGCCATCGCGCCATCACGCTGCCGCGCGCCGCCGTTCCTCCATTTCGACATTCAGCATCTCGGCGAGCAGGAAGGCGAGCTCCAGGCTCTGTCCGGCATTCAGGCGCGGGTCGCAGTGCGTGTGGTATCGATCCGCCAAATCCATCTGCGTCACGTCCATCGCGCCGCCGGTGCATTCAGTGACGTTTTGTCCCGTCATTTCGACGTGAATCCCGCCCGCAATTGACCCTTCTGCGCGATGGACGGCAAAAAAGCCGCGAACTTCTGCCAAAATACGATCAAAAGGCCGCGTTTTATAGCCATTATTGGTCTTAATGACGTTGCCGTGCATCGGATCGCAGCTCCACACCACCGGGTGCCCTGCCTGTTGCACCGCGCGGACCAGCCTGGGCAGCCCGGCCTCGATCTTGTCATGGCCGTACCGGGTGATCAGCGTCATCCGCCCCGCTACCCGCGCCGGATTCAGCGTATCGAGCAGCCGCAGCAGCGCATCAGGCTCCAGGCTTGGGCCGCATTTCATGCCGATGGGATTACCCACCCCGCGCAAGAATTCGACATGCGCTGATCCTTCAAATCGCGTGCGATCGCCGATCCACAGCATGTGCGCCGAGGTGTCATACCAATCGCCGGTCAGCGAATCCTGCCGCGTCATCGCCTGCTCATAGGGGAGCAGCAGCGCTTCGTGGCTGGTATAGAATTGCGTGCCCTTTAGCTGCGGCACCGTTTCCGGGTTGATCCCGCAAGCTTCCATGAATTCAAGCGCTTCGCCGATTCGGTCGGCCACGTCGGCGAACTTCTTCGCCCAGGGGCTGCGACCCATGAAATCATGTGTCCAGCGGTGCACCTGGTGCAGATTGGCATAGCCACCACTGGCGAAGGCGCGCAACAGGTTCAGCGTGGCGGCGGATTGCAGATAGCCCTGCACCATCCGTTTGGGATCAGGCGCGCGGCCTTCCGGCGTGAAGGCGATATCGTTAACGTTATCGCCCCGGTAACTGGGCAGTTCCACGCCGTCGATCACCTCGGTATCGGCAGAGCGCGGCTTGGCGAACTGGCCGGCCATGCGCCCCAGCTTTACCGTCGGCAGTTTGGAGGCAAAGGTGAGCACGACTGCCATCTGCAACAGCACGCGGAAGGTGTCGCGGATGTTGTTGGGGTGAAATTCGGCAAAGCTTTCAGCGCAATCGCCGCCCTGCAGCAGGAAAGCCTTACCTTCCACGACGCGGGCCAGATCGACCGTCAGGTCGCGCGCCTCGCCTGCAAAGACCAGCGGAGGATAGGTGCGCAGCGTATCCGTCGCCGCGGACAGCGCAGCGGGATCGGGATAGTGTGGCAGCTGGCGCGCTTCATGCGTGGTCCAACTTTCGGGGGCCCAATTGGCGGCCATGATCATGTGTCCAGTCGTAGGGAAATTCGGCCAATGCCCATGCGCGTAATCAGCGATGCGTGCAATGCTGGAATGGCCTTCGGCGTGATCAGGATTGGTGCTGCGTCAATAGCCTGCGTCGAGATCGACCACGTTCGTCATTGCTTCCCCTGCCATGAAAGCGCGCAAATTCTGGAGAAATAAGGCGGTTGCGCGCTGGAACATCTTGGTTTGGCTGCGGCCTGACAGGTGCATGGTGTGGATGGTATTGGGCGCGGACCATAGCGGGTGTTCCGGCGGCAAGGGTTCTGGCGTGACAACGTCGAGGAACGCACCAGCGATGCGGCGCTTGGTGAGGGCGTCGATTAGCGCATCCTGATCGACCATGTCGCCGCGCGCGATGTTGATCAGCCATGCACTTGGCTTCATCGCAGTCAGCTCGGGCGCGCCGATCAACGTTTTCGTCTGGTCGGTGGAGGGCGCGGCGAGGATCACCCAGTCGAAATCGCCAATTTTGTCCGCCCATTGATTTGGCGTCAGCGTGCCATTGCGGCCTGATCGGGTGACGCCGGTTATGCCCACGCCAAACGCCGCCAGCCGATCACCGATCAGCTTGCCGATGGCACCATAGCCGATGATCAGCGCGGTCGTATCGAGCAGTTCGATCTGCCCGGGGGCGGTAATTGTCCATTCGTGCCGGTCGGCGATCCGCACCACCTCGTCAAAGCGCTTCGCGGCGGCGAGCACCCCCATCACCGCATATTCGGCGACGGCGATGGCGTTGATGCCGACACCGTTGGTCAGCACCGTCCCGCGTTCTTTGAGCAAAGCGAGCGGAAAGGCATCCAAGCCTGCATAAATCGTGCTGACCCATTTGAGCGTGCTCCCCGCTGCAACGGCCTCCGCGGTCCATGCCGGGCGCTGCATATCGACCCAGGCGATATCGGCATCGGCGACCATTGCGGTGGCCTCTTCGTGATTGGCGAACCACGCAACGTCGAGCCCGGCGGGCAGATGCGGTTCGATGAGCGGACGGGCGAGGGCGGGGAGGACGGCTTTCATGCGACGGTAAGCTCCAGTGCCGTGGTATAGGCAGTCATGTCCCAGCCGGGCCAGCGCTGCTGGGTGCGGGCGAGCGTGGTTGGCGTCCAGAATGGGTCGCCGGGCAGGGGAATGCCAAGGCACGCGAGTTGCTCGGGCGTCGCCGCCTCGATCAGCCGCCGCCACGGGCGCAAGAAGTGGAACGGCCAGGCGGCCCAGCCGATCATATCGTTGCCTGCCGCTTTATAGCTGGCGGTGATTGTGTAGCGGTGCCCGCCTGGTCGGGTAAGGTTGGTGCCGCGATGATAAACGTCTATGCCGTAGGCAAATATCGATCCGGCGGGGGCGGCACCCGATAGTTGATGGGCCTTCAGCGCATGCTGGGCAGGGTGGCCGAAGCCAGTTGCCTCTGTCTGGTCGAACGAGATTGTGCTGCGGTTCAGCCCTTTGCCGTCAAACGCTTCTTCGGGCAGCACGGTGCGCAAGGGGCCAACCACGTCCGTCGCGGCAGGATTGGGGACGTAATGGATCGCGCCCAGATCATCGCTGACGTCGGTCACATAGATCATGAAGTTGATCGTCTTTTGATCGGCATCGTCGCCTGGCACGGTGAGCGTGTGGTTTTTGAAATCGCAGTGAAAGGGCTGATCATAATCGGCGTCGCCGGTATATTTCGCCCAGGCGTCGCATTGGTAAAGCCGCACATCGGCCACGCCCAGCGCGGCGCGGGCAAAGGCGATCAGCCGGGGATGCAGCCCGATCAGGTTGATCGCCGCACTCGCAGCAAAGGGCAGCTGCTCCTGATTGCGAAACTGCGCGGGATCGAAAACGCCGATGCCGCCGCCGGGCTTGCGATCGAGCGCTTCTTTCGCCGTGGCGCGCCCGGCGAAGATGGTGTCGCAATCGGCGCGGACTGGGGTGATCTCCTCAGGGCTGAAGAAGCGATCGAGAACGACGGCACCGTCACGATGCCATGTCGCCAGATCGCTGGCTTGTTCCTGCTCCCCTGCGCCCGTTGACATCAATCCGCTCCCCTTCTGTCTTTGGCAAAGGCTAGCCGTTCCGGCGCGGCGATCCTAGACGTCGATTTTCCAGTCCCAACCGAGCGGGTCGCCGTCCATGACCTCGACACCGGCTGCGGTGAGCGCGTCGCGGATGGCGTCGGAACGGGCAAAATCCTTGGCGGCGCGGGCCTCTTTGCGGGCGGCGAGGTGGGTTTCGATGTCGGCTTCCGTGAGGGGCGCGGTTGCAGGGCGGACGCGCAGGTCAGTGCGGGTAAGCATCGCTAGTCCCAAGCCAAATGCTTCATCAAAGTCGCTCAGCGCAGCCAGCCGAACGGTCGGAGACAACTTCTTGTCGGCGAGCATCTCATCAAGGACGGGCAGGGCGCGAGCGGTGTTCAGATCATCTGACACCGCCTCGTCGAGCCGCGCTCGATAGGGGGCCGCATCTCCCTTTGCCGTCCCATCATCGCGCGAGCGGAGCCCCTCGACAGCCATTACCAGTCGCTTCAGCCGCACACTGGCCGCCGCCAGATTGTCCCACGTAAACTCAAGCTCGCTGCGATAATGCGCCTGCAGGCACATCATGCGATAGGCGAGCGGATGAAACCCCGCGTCGATCAGCGTTTCGAGCCGCAGGAACTCGCCCGCCGACTTGCTCATCTTGCCGCCGCGATCGATCAGGAAATTATTGTGCATCCAGATGCGCGCACCGCTATCCGCGCACCCGCAAAACGCCTGATTTTGGGCGATTTCATTGGGGTGGTGGATCTCGCGGTGGTCGATACCGCCGGTGTGAATGTCGAACGGGTGGCCAAGATGCTGGAGGCTCATCACGGAGCATTCGAGATGCCAGCCGGGCGCGCCTTTGCCCCAGGGCGAGTCCCACTCCATCTGGCGCTGCTCGCCGGGGGGTGATTTGCGCCAGATCGCAAAATCCGCCGCGTGGCGCTTGCCGGAGACCGGATCGATCCGGCTTTCGCCTTCGTCAGTCGCGGCACGCGCGAGGGCGCCGTAATGCGGCACTTTCGACGTATCGAAATACAGCCCGCCTTCGATCTCGTAGCAATCAGCTTCGATCGTTTTGGCGAAATCGATCATTTGCGGTATGTGATCGGTGGCGACCGTCCATTCAGTAGTGGTGGTGATGTTCAGCCGGGCCACATCCTGCTTGAACGCCTCAGTATAATGCGCGGCGATCTCCCAGATCGATTTGGCCTGCGCCGCAGCGGCTTTTTCCATTTTGTCGTCGCCGGCATCGGCGTCGCTGGTCAGGTGGCCGACATCAGTGATGTTGATGATGTGGCGGGTGGGAAACCCTTTCCACCGCAGCACCCGCCCCAGCGTGTCGGCGAACAGGAAAGCGCGCATGTTGCCGATATGCTGGTAGTTATACACCGTCGGCCCGCAGGTGTAGACGCGCACGTCATCAGGCCGGATCGGCTCGAACCTTTCGACCTGTCGGGAAAGGCTGTTATAAAGCTTCAGCGGCGTATCAGTCATCGCGCGGCCATAGCGGCGTGTGCCGCGCGCCGCAATTCGCTGCCAATTGACTTGATATGCCGGTGCCACGCTGTTAGGGGCTGCCCGATACGGCGCGGAGTCACCTCTGCGACGACGTTAATCTATTTATCCGGAGACCTGGGCGTTTATGCAAATCATCGTTCGCGACAATAACGTCGATCAGGCGCTGCGCGCCCTGAAAAAGAAGCTGCAGCGCGAAGGCGTTTATCGTGAGATGAAGCTGCGCCGTCATTACGAAAAGCCGTCAGAAAAGCGTGCGCGTGAGCGGGCAGCCGCTGTGCGCCGTGCGCGCAAGCTGGAGCGTAAGCGCCTGGAGCGTGACGGCGCACGGTAAGATACCGGTCGTTCAGGATGCGGGGCCGGTGCCCTGCATCCGCTGATGATACTCAAAATTGCTGGAAACGTCCTCATGTCGATCACCGCCGTGCCAATTCCGCCTACCAAGCGCGGAACCTTGACGTTGCTGTGGGTGGGGATTGCGCTGGCCGTGGCGCTGGCGGGGATGCTCGCTTTTTTCGGTACTGCCCGCGCGGTAGCCGACAAGGGCGATAACGCGACTTTCCTTGCTTATAACAAAACCCAGGCTGGCGTGGTGGAAACCGAATCGGGCCTGCAATACCGCGTGATCAAGGAAGGCGCCGGCGATCTTCAGCCGACCGATACTGATGTCGCGTTGATCAACTATACCGGATCGCTGCGGGATGGCAGCGTGTTCGATGCGTCCAAGCAGCCAACACCGCTGCCCGTTGCCGGTGTTGTGAAGGGCTTTTCGGAAGCACTCAAGGCGATGAAAAAGGGCGGTAAAATCCGTGCCTGGATTAAGCCTGAGCTGGGCTATGGCGAACAATCGCCCGATCCTGCCAAGTTGCCGCCCGGTTCGATCCTGATCTTTGATATCGAACTGATCGAATTCCTGCCCGAAAGCGTGCTGCGCCAGGCGCAGCAGCAACAGCAGATGCAGCAGCAATTGCAGCAGCAGATTCAGGGTGGTCCACCACAGCCGCAGGGCGCGCCGCAACCAACGCGGTAATTTCGCAGGGGCGACTTCCAATTCGCTCAGTCCGAACGGGTCGGTAGCGGCGGAATATAGCCGCCACCGGGTCTTTCGGGTGCGCAGTACGTTATCGTGAATGCACCTTGCGCACTTGCACCGTGTCGATGGCGCGCGCAGAGCGACCGCGAGAGGTGATGTCGCCATGTTCGATAGTTTCGACCCGATTATTCTCGCGCGGATTCAGTTCGCCTTCACCGTCAGCTTTCATTTTATCTTTCCCGCTTTTTCGATCGGGCTGGCCAGCTATCTGGCGGTGCTGGAGGGGCTGTGGCTGCGCACCAAGAACACGGTTTACCTCGACCTGTTCAAATTCTGGCTCAAGATTTTCGCCGTCACTTTTGCGATGGGCGTCGTGTCCGGCATCGTCATGTCCTATCAATTCGGGACCAACTGGGCGGTGTTTTCAGACAAGACCGGGCCGATTTTGGGGCCATTGCTCGCTTATGAGGTGCTGACGGCATTTTTCCTGGAAGCCGGTTTTCTGGGGGTAATGTTGTTCGGGATGAGCAAGGTCGGGCCAAAGCTGCACTTTGCCGCCACGCTGATGGTTGCGGTGGGCACGTTTATCTCGGCATTCTGGATTCTCTCCGCGAACAGCTGGATGCAGACGCCGCAGGGGTGGGGCATCAACGACAAGGGGCAGTTTGTCATGGTCGATGGCTGGCTGTCGGTCATCTTCAACCCCAGCTTTCCCTACCGGTTGGTCCACACCGTCATGGGAGCATATCTGACAACGGCGCTGGTGGTGGGGGCCGTGGGTGCGTGGCACTTGCTGAAAGACAATGCTGAGCCGCATGCGCGCAAAATGTTCGCGATGGCGATGGGGATGATCATGGCGGTCGCCCCGTTGCAGATTTTGGCGGGCGACGAGCATGGGCTCAACACATTGGAGTATCAGCCCGCCAAGATCATGGCGATGGAGGGACATTATCAAAACCACCCTAATGGCGCGCCGCTCATTTTGTTCGGCATTCCGAATTCGGCTGAACGCCGGGTCGATTATGCAATTGAGATTCCAAAGGCTTCGTCACTGATTCTGAAGCATGACATGAATGCGCCGCTCGCTGGGTTGGAGAGCGTGCCGCTGGATAAGCAACCGCCGGTGGCGATCCTGTTCTGGTCGTTTCGGGTGATGGTGGGCCTGGGCCTGGCGATGCTGGCACTGGGCATCTGGGGGCTTATCGCGCGGGTGAGGGGTACGCTGTACGATTGGGTGTGGCTGCACCGGCTTGCACTGGTGATGGGGCCTGCGGGCTTTGTTGCGGTCATTGCCGGGTGGATCACAACCGAAGTCGGGCGACAGCCCTATACGGTGTACGGCCTGCTCCGCACCGCAGACAGCGCTTCGCCGCTGGCCGCGCCCGCCGTGGCCGCATCGCTGATTGCCTTCGTGGTCGTATATTTCGCGGTGTTCGGCGTCGGCACATGGTATATTTTGAAGCTGATGGCGGCAGGCGTGCATGTCGGCGAGCGCGAGGATGATGGCGCGCCGATCCGCACGGGCGGTGTCGGGTCAGCCGGCTCAGCGCACGAATTTGCGGAGCAGATCGCATGAACATCAACTATGATCTGTCGACGATATGGGCGTTCATCATCGCCTTTGCCGTGTTCGCCTATGTAGTGCTCGATGGCTTTGACCTGGGCATCGGCATCCTGTTTCCCGAATTCGCGGTGGGCAAGGAACGCGATCAGGCGATGAACGCGATCGCGCCGGTGTGGGATGGCAACGAGACTTGGCTGGTGCTGGGCGGCGGCGGGTTGTTCGCGGCGTTTCCGCTTGCCTATGCGATCATCATGCCCGCGCTATACCCGCCGATTATCGCGATGCTGCTGGGGCTGGTGTTTCGCGGTGTTGCGTTCGAATTTCGGTGGCGCGATCCCAGCCACCGCAAATTCTGGGACGCGGCGTTTACGGGTGGGTCGATTATTGCTGCGCTGTCACAAGGCATTATCCTTGGCGCATTGTTGCAGGGGGTAGCGGTGACAGGCCGGGCCTATTCGGGGGGGTGGCTTGATTGGCTAACGCCGTTCTCGCTCCTTACCGGGGGCAGCGTGGTGGCCGGCTATGCGCTGTTGGGCGCGTGCTGGCTGATCGCGAAGACCGAGGGACAGACGCAGGCACATGCTTACCGTCTTGCGCGCAAATTCGGGCTGATCACGCTGGCTGCAATTGCTGCCGTCAGCGCCGCGACCCCCTTTCTCGATCAGGATTATTACAGCCGCTGGCTTACCTTCCCCAACATATTACTGGTTGCGCCGGTGCCGGTTATGGTCGCGGCGCTGGGCCTCTATTTCTGGAGGGCACTAGGCAAAAACGCGCAGATTGTGCCGTTCGTTACCGTACTTGGCTTGTTTGCGCTCAGCTTTGCCGGGCTTGGGATCAGCATGTTCCCCTATATAATCCCGCCCAGCGTTTCGATCTGGGATGCCGCCGCACCGGAGAACAGCCAAGTCTTTATGCTGATCGGCGTGGGGCTGATGATGCCGCTGATCCTTGGCTATACTGGCTGGGCCTATTGGGTGTTTCGCGGCAAGGTGGGCGAGGGGTATCATTGATGGCACCCGAGGCGCCACGCCCTGCATTGTGGCGGCAATTGGCCTGGATGGCGGCAATCTGGGCTGCAAGCGTGGCCGTTCTGGCAGTGGTCGCCAAGCTGCTGCGGTGGTGGCTGGTGCCTTAAGGAAACAGCGGCCTATCGCAGCCGAAGTTCACCACGATCGATCGCGCTTAGGAATGTTGCATAGGCGTCGGCCAACCCCGCTTCGAGGGTGAAACGCGGTTTCCAGCCCGTCGCGAACAGCTTGCTGACGTCAAGCAGCTTGCGCGGTGTGCCATCGGGCTTTGATGGATCGGTGATGATCGCGGCATCGAGCCCGACGACATCCAGAATCGTCTGCGTGACGGCATAAATCGTGGTGTCTTGCCCGGTGCCTACGTTGATGTGCTGCGCTGCTGAATAGGTTTTAAGAAGATGGACGAGCGCGTCGGCTGCATCGTCGACATGCATGAATTCGCGGTACACCTGCCCCGTGCCCCAAATCTCTACGCTCGATGCCCCTGCCAGCTTCGCTTCGTGCGCCTTTCGGATCAGCGCCGGGATCACATGCCCATTTTCGAGGTTATAGTTATCCCCGGGGCCGTATAGATTGGTGGGCATCGCCGAAATAAAGTCGGCACCATATTCGCTACGATAGGCCTCACATAGTTTCAGCCCCGCGATCTTCGCCAGCGCATAAGCTTCGTTGGTCGGCTCCAACGCCGATGTCAGCAATGCATCTTCAGTGATCGGCTGGTCAGCAAATTTGGGATAGATGCACGAAGATCCCAGAAACAGAAGTTTTTCGACCCCGGCGTTGTACGATGCCGCGATCACATTATTCTGAATGATCAAATTATCGAGCATGAATTCAACCGGATAGGTTTTATTCGCCATAATTCCACCGACCTTGGCCGCTGCGAGAATAACGGCATCCGGCCGCGTTTCACGCATGAAGAGATCGACGGCAGTTTCGTTGCGCAGGTCAAGATCGGAGCGAGCGGCGGTGACGACGGTACAATTTTCGCGGGCGAGCCTTCGCACCAAGGCTGATCCGACCATCCCGTTGTGCCCAGCTATAAAAACTGTTTTTTTATCAATAGAAAACGACATTATTCCGCCCCGAAGCTATGGTATTTAATTGCGCATAGTTAAATTGTGAAAAGTTTCCAGATATGAATAAATATTATTTATAAACTTAAAATTGAATTTGTATTTTATGCTCGGATGGCGTGATTTCTATTTGGAACCAAACCCGGTAACGACCGTGATGATTGTTCTAAGAAAGACAAGTGCATCAAGCGACAGCGAAAAATATTTGATGTAGTAAAAATCATACCCCAGCTTGAGATGGACATCAGACAGCCCCGTCACATAGCCCTGATTTACCTGTGCCCAGCCACTGATGCCGGGCGGTACAGCGTGGCGATAGCTGTAAAATGGCAGTTGCTGTTCGTACCAGCTGGATAGCGGCACGGCTTCGGGGCGCGGGCCGATCCAGCTCATTTCACCGCGCAGCACATTGAACAGCTGGGGCAGTTCATCGATCCGCGTCCGGCGCAGCCACCCGCCCAGTCGGGTAATCCGCGCATCATCAACTTGGGTCATCGCGGCTTCCAGATCACCCTTGTCGGCGGGCTGAACGGCCATTGTTCGCAGCTTGATGACAACAAAAGGCTTGCCGCGATAGCCAGTGCGCTGTTGCCGGAACAGCACGGGACCGGGCGAATCGAGCTTGATCAGCACACCGCAAATCACAAGCACGATCACCACAATCGGAAGGGCGATCAGCGCAGTCGTAAAATCGATCAGTCGCTTTACTTTCATATACGCATTGTTCGGGATCAGCGACCCGAAGCTGTTTTCGGAAAGATGTTCCAGCTCAACGCGACCGGTCAGTACCTCACGCATCTGCTTGACGTGGAATACGGGGATCCCCGCCAAGGTTGCATCCGCGAGCAGCCTGACCCAGTCGGCACTCAGATTAGCGCGGAAATCAGCCACAATTGCAGCAACGGCCTGCGGCAATTGCGTCGGATCGGTTAGAAACGTCCAGTTCGCCGTCTCAATATCCGTCAGATCGTCAACATCGCCGTCTGGGACGATCGCAAACACTAGCTTCGAACGACGCGACTCACGGTAGGAAACGAAAAAGAATAATCCAATCGAAATTGCCAGGCTGGCGATGAATACCGAGCGGACATAATCTGCCTTGAATAGCAGCAGGACAGCGGCGATGCCCAGATAGCTGAAGCCGAACGACGGCAGGGTGTAAGCATAGCCGAGCACACCGGGCAAGATGACCAGCCGTCGAAATACGACAATCCCGCCGACCAGGCTGGCTATGCACGCCAGCAACGTGTTCCGTCCCGATGGACTAAACACAAATTCGCTTAAGCCGGAACCTGCACGCAGCACGACCGGCATTGCCACAGCCAGAAGCAGGCCCACAAGCAACTGATACCGAAGCCGACCCAGTCCTGTCGGCCTTACCTGCTGAACGGCCGCTGTCGTCACTTTTAACATTACGACACGCTTCCCCCGAAACTGGTCTCACCCGCGCGATAACCCCGCACGACACCAATAGAAGGTACGTGTGCTACTCGCAAAAATACGCACAAAACACCCTAAACCGCACGCAAAAAGCGTGCGGCCACACCCCACGCCTTCTGGGAGCAGATACGCTAAATTTGCTGAGCGTACGGCTTGCCCGATCAGCCCGCCAGGCGGAGGTCGGGCTTTGGCAGGGATGCTGGGGGCTGATCAGGCCAGATGCCGCGCGTATCGTACACCAGTTTATCGGCGCGCTCATCAAGCGGCACCGATCTGAACACCTCATGATCGACCAGCACGATCATGATCGGGCAGGTCTCGATCGCCGTATCGATGTCGATCAGTCGTGCGGCGGTGCCATCAAATGCAGGCGGCAGCGCATCGGCATAGGGTTCGACAATGCGGATCCGATCGCCGAAAAGCTTGGCGAGGTCGGCGGCTACTTTCAGCGCGGGGCTTTCGCGAAAATCGTCAATATTGGCCTTGAATGCCAACCCAAGGCAGGCGACGGGCACACTAGGCAATCGTTCGATCAAATCAATCGCGCGGGCAATGGTGTGCGCTACCTTGCCGTCATTCACTTCGCGCGCAGTGCGGATGAGGGGAGATTGCTCAGGCGCCGCACTGACCAGGAACCACGGGTCCACGGCGATGCAATGCCCGCCAACACCAGGGCCAGGCGACAAAATGTTCACGCGGGGATGGCGATTGGCAAGGCGGATAACTTCCCACACATCCACGCCCATTGTATCGGCGATCAGGCTGAGTTCATTGGCGAAGGCGATGTTGACGTCGCGAAAGGCATTTTCGGTCAGCTTCGTCATCTCGGCCGCGCGACTCGTGGTGGTGATACAGGCGCCGCGCACGAATCGGCGATAAAAGGCCAATGCCTTGCGCGCGCACCGCGGGGTAATGCCGCCAATGACCCGGTCATTGTCGATCAGTTCAACCAGAATGCGCCCCGGCAAGACGCGTTCGGGGCAATAGGCGATCGCGATGTCGGCGCCTTCGCCTGATTTGCCCGGCACCTTCAAATCAGGGCGCAACGTGGCCAGCAAGTCGCGCACCTTTTCGGTGGTGCCAACAGGGGAAGTCGATTCGAGGATGACGACGTCACCAGCTTTCAGCACGGTTGCAATCGTGGTGGCGGCTTGCAGAACATAGCCGATATTGGGCGCGTGGTTCTCACCAAAGGGGGTCGGCACGGCGATGACGAAGATGTCGGCGGGCTCAATCATCGTGGCGGCGCGCAAATTGCCCCGCGCCACGACGCCGGAGACGAGCCCGTCAAGATCGACTTCCTCGATATGGACCTTGCCCGAATTGACGGTGTCGACCACGCTTTGGGTTACATCGACGCCCAGCACCTGCACACCGGTTCGCGCGATGACGGCGGCGGTGGGCAGCCCGATATAGCCGAGACCAAGTACCGCGACCTTTAGATCAGAGTCCGAAACCATCCGCGACAACCTTTGCAATCCGAATCGATGCGTGGCCGTCGCCGAACGGGTTGTGCGCGCGCGCCATCGCTTGATGAGACGCATTGTCGTCGAGCAGGGTGAAGATTTCGGAAACGATCCGATCTTCGTTGGTGCCAATCAGCTTTGCGGTGCCTGCGGTGATCCCTTCAGGGCGCTCGGTCGTTTCGCGCATGACCAGCGCGGGCTTGCCAAGCGCGGGTGCTTCTTCCTGAACGCCGCCCGAATCGGTCAGGACGATGTGGCATAGCCCCAGCGCACGAACGAAATGCGGGTAATCGAGAGGATCGATCCGCGCGATGTTCGGCTGGTCGCCCAGCACCGCGTCCATCACACTGATGACATTGGGATTGGGATGCACCGGAAAAATGACCGCGACATCGTTGCGTTCGGCGATTCGTTTGATGGCGCGGGCGATGCTTTCCATGCCACCGCCGAAATTTTCGCGGCGGTGGGTCGTGACGAGGATGATGCGCTTGTCAGCAAAGCGCTCGGCAATATTGTCCAGCCCAGCGCCAAGCGCTGGATCAGCCGCCAACCTTGCGCTCGTCGCGTGAAGCGCGTCGATCACCGTATTGCCCGTTACATATACCGTTGCCGGTGAGATATTCTCCCGCAACAAGGCATCGGCTGCCGTTTGCGTGGGGGCAAAGTGCTGGTCGGCGATCGGGGCAACGATGCGCCGGTTCACCTCCTCGGGAAAGGGATGATAGATATCACCCGACCGCAAACCTGCCTCGACATGGCCGACTGGAATACGCCGGTAATAAGCCGCCAGCGCGCCGACCATTGCGGTTGCGGTATCGCCCTGAACGATCACCCGGTCCGGCTGCTCAGCGTCCATTACCTCGCCAAGGCTGGTCAGCAGCCGTGCCGTTAGCCGGTCAAGCGTCTGGCCCGGCTCCATCAGGTCCAGATCAATATCGGGCGTGATCCCGGCAATGCCGAGAACCTGATCCAGTAGACCGCGGTGCTGTGCCGTAACGCACGTTCGCACCTGCAGACCCGGCACATGCTTTAAAGCGCCGATCACCGGAAACAACTTGATTGCCTCTGGTCGGGTGCCGAAGATCAAAAGGACGCGGGGCGAGCGATTGGATGTCATATCGATGCCTTAATCTGCGCTGCTTAAAGCCGCGCTAACGATGCTGTAGCGTCGCCGTGCCGGTTGACAGGATTTGCCAGTTTCAAGCTACGCGGTTACGGCCGGCACTTCGATGGAGACGACAATGACGTTCAAGCCCCTGCGCAAGGCAGTATTTCCGGTCGGCGGGCTCGGAACACGGTTTCTGCCGGCGACCAAGGCGCTGCCAAAAGAAATGCTGCCCGTCGTCGATCGCCCGTTGATCCAATATGCCGTTGATGAAGCGTTGGATGCAGGCATTGAGCAGATGATCTTTGTCACCGGGCGCGGAAAATCGGCGATCGAGGATCATTTCGACATCGCTTATGAGCTGGAAGCGACGATGGCTGCACGCGGCAAATCGATGGAATTGCTCCACCAGACCCGGTTGACCCCCGGTGCGGTTGCCTATGTTCGCCAGCAGGAGCCGATGGGCCTGGGCCATGCAGTCTGGTGCGCCCGCGATATCGTTGGCGACGAGCCGTTTGCGGTTTTGCTCGCGGATGATTTCATGGTCGGTACGCCCGGTTGCCTGCGACAAATGGTGGAGGCGTACAACAAAACCGGCGGCAACATGATTTGCGCGCAGGAAGTTGCTGATGACCAGACCGACAAATACGGCGTAATAACCCCCGGCCACCGCGACGGCGCGCTGACCGAAGTGAAGGGCCTGGTGGAAAAGCCTGCGGCCGGCACTGCGCCGTCAAACCTGGCGGTCATCGGTCGCTATATCCTGCAGCCAGAAGTGATGCGGGTATTGGAAACCCAGGAAAAAGGCGCAGGTGGTGAAATCCAGCTCACCGATGCAATGGCCCGCATGATTGGTCTCCAGCCATTTCACGGGCTAACATTTAACGGCACCCGTTATGATTGCGGCGACAAGGCGGGCTTCATTCAGGCCAATCTGGCGGTGGCGCTGGCGCGCGACGATATTGGCCCGGCGGTTCGGGCCTTTGCCGCTGATCTGCTCGCCCGGGGTTGAGCTGCCCACGAAAATCATCGTTTCTAGAGATGGTTAGCGAAATCTACTGACGCCCAAGGCGGCTAATCGCAAGGTTCGCTTAAGATTTGGCCGGTAAATTGCCCCAGGGATATTTCCAATGGTAATTTCCAGCGAGGGCAATGCCATGTCGAGAATTTCGTCGATTTTCGGTGCCGGGTGCAATCGGTGGTAACGCGGGCGCCAATCCGCATCACCTACACGCCACCTGAGCGGACGATTTTAGTGACGGGTGGGGCCGGGTTTGTCGGTTCGGCGGTGTGCCGGTTGCTTGCCAGCAATGGCTCATTGCGGGTGATCAACCTCGATTCGCTGGTCGACTCGGTCGATGCAGAGGCGCTTGCGGTGCCTGCTGACCAACCCAATTACCGGTTTGTCGAGGGCGATATTCTTGATCGCGCGCTTGTCGCCGGGGTGATGGCGCAAGAGGCCGTAGACGGCGTGATCCATCTTGCCGCTGAAAGCCGGGCGGATCGGGCTGGGGGCGATATGCCGCCCTTCATCGATACCAATGTTGGCGGCACCTATCAGATGCTGGAGGCGTCGCTCGAGCATTGGCGCACGCTGTTGCCAGACGCGCGCGCGCGTTTCCGCTTCCACCACGTGTCGACAAACGCGGTGTTCGGGGATCGTTCCGCTGGGTCTGGCGCCGTTGATGAAACCGCACCCTATCAGCCAACATCGCCGGTCGCCGCCGTGCGCGCGGCCGCAGACCATCTGGTGCGCGCGTGGCACGCCAGCTTTGGCCTGCCGGTGGTGCTGTCACACGCCAATGCGGGTTATGGCCCCTGGCAAAAGCCCGGCAAGGTAATTCCCCATGCGGTGATCGCTGCAATTGAGGGCATTTCGGTGCCGATTTATGGTGCCGGTTCGGAAGTTCGCGACTGGATGCATGTTGAGGATTATGCGCGCGCGTTGCAGGCAGTGTTTTTCCACGGGCAGAACGGCCAATCCTATGCGATCGGCGGGCGCGAGGAGCATAACAATCTGGCGGTGGTGGCGATCATTTGCGACCTGCTCGACCGACTCGAACCGCGCGCGGATGGTCGCAGGCGGCGGTCGTTGATTACCTTTTTGCATGATCGGCGATTGGCGGACCGGCGGCATGCGGTGGACCCTAGCCGCATTGAACGCGAATTGGGTTGGCGGCCCGAAATCCCATTTGTCGAAGGACTCACCGAGGTGATTGATACCTATCGCAATCGCGCACGGCTGGCGCTGGCACGGGCTGCAGCGGGTTGAGCAAGGGCGGGCATCAACCCCAACCCCTGCAACGGTGGCGCTAACAAAGGCCATCGCAGCCGCCGCTAAACCGTTACCAGCCGTTCATCCCGGAGATCAGCGAGCAGGGCCATCATTCCGCCCGCCTCCACACCCGCTGCCAGATCGTCCATCGCCAAACCCGCCACCGCAAGGCCGGTCTGGCACGCGATCAGAATCACGCCACTGGCCAGCGCCATCGCGATCAGCCCAAGCCGGTCAGGCAGCCCGGCGACCGTAAGCGTGACGCTGTCGTCATCGGTGCGCTCAGCACGCGCCAGCAGCGCAACGCTGGCCTCATGGCAATATAGGCGTACCTGGCCACCCAACGCTGTCTGCGCCACGGCAAGCGTCAGTGCGGCGCGGAACCGCGCTGGATCGGGGGAGGCGACAATGATCGCCAGCCCCTTCATGGCTGCGGCCTTGGCCCGCAGGCAGAGCAGCCGGGGTCCTTGGGCAGCGACAGCGTGCGAAACCGGAAATCGAGCGCGTCGACGATCAGCAGCTTGCCAGCCGTTTCTTCACCAAACGGCACGATTGCGCGCATCACTTCCATCGCGGCCATACTTCCCAAGATGCCGGTCATTGCGCCCAGCACGCCCTGGTCCGCGCAACTGGTATCGGCACGGTCGGGATCATTCCCCACAAAGCAGCGGTAACAGGGCAGTGTTGGCTCCCATCCGCGGTAAACGCTCAATTGCCCTTCAAACTGCGCCACAGCGGCGGAAACCAGCGGGATGCAGAGGCCAAGCGCGGCATCGGCCACCGCCAGCCGCGTGGCGAAGTTATCGCACCCGTCCAGCACCACATCGGCCCCGGCGAGCAGCATGGCGGCGTTTTGCGTGGTGATCCGCTGCACCACCGGCACCACGGCGACATCGAGGTTGAGCCGAGCGATCGCATCCGCCGCCGCTTGCGCTTTGGGGTGCCCGATATCGGCGGTGCCGAACAGCGTCTGGCGTTGCAGATTGCTGAGATCGACGTGATCGTCGTCAATGATTGTCAGCCGCCCGATTCCCGCCGCGGCCAGATATTGCAGCGCGGGCGAGCCGATTCCGCCCGCGCCAATGACCACCACATGGCTGTTGAGTAACCGCGCCTGCCCACCCCCGCCAATCTCCCGCAGCACAATGTGGCGGGCGTATCGATCAAGCTGGGCGTCGGTGAGCATCACACCCCGGTCGATCCGAAACCGCCCATTCCCCGCTCGGTTTCATCCAGGCTGGTAACTTCGTTCAGGGTCGCGCGCTGGACAGCGGCAGGGACGAGCTGAGCAATCCGGTCGCCGCGCGCGATGGCAAAGGGCGCATCGCCCAGATTGGCGAGGATGATCTTCACTTCGCCCCGATAATCGCTGTCGATCGTGCCGGGGGAATTCAGGCAGGTAATGCCATGTTTCAGCGCGAGGCCGGAACGCGGGCGCACCTGCAACTCAAAACCGTCCGGAATGGCGATCGCGAACCCGGTAGCAACCGCATGCCGCGCGCCCGGCGCCAGCGTTAGCGCTTCCGCCGCCACAACGTCCATCCCGGCAGCGCCAGCGGTTGCATAGGCGGGCAGGGGAAGGTCTGCGCCGTTAGCCAGCCGGTGAATGGCGATGGTGATAGGGTTCATACCGTCATTCCTGTGGTAGTAGTCAGCAGGGCATCCGCAATCCGTGCAGCCAGCCGCTCGGCAACGGCTTCCTTTGGCATCCGTTCCCAGGTTTCGGTGCCGGATGCGGTGATCAGGTGGATGGCGTTGGCATCGCCGCCCATCACATCGCCCGAAACATCGTTGGCGATGATCCAGTCCGCGCCCTTGCGGACGCGCTTGGCGGTGGCGTGATCGATGACGCGTTCGGTTTCGGCCGCAAAGCCGATCAGCAGCCGGGGGCGCTGCGGGCTGCGTGCCAATGTCGCCAGGATGTCGGGATTCTCGACCAGCATCAGCGTGGGCGCTCGGCTGCCCTTCTTGATCTTTTGCACTGTCGGGGTAACGCGCCAGTCAGCAACGGCGGCGACCATGACGGCGGCATCGGCGGGCAGGGCTGCATCGACGGCAGCGGCCATTTGCAGCGCGGTTTCCACGTCGATCCGGCTTACCCTCGGCGGTGTGGGCAGCGAGACCGGCCCGGCAATTAGCGTGACGCGCGCGCCCAGCTTTGCCAGCGCTTCTGCAATGGCAAAACCCTGTCGCCCGGATGATCGGTTGGCAAGGTAGCGCACCGGATCAATTGGCTCATGCGTTGGCCCGGCGGTGACGATGATATGCGTGGTCGCCAGCATTGCCGTTCAGTCTGCCAGCGCGTGCAGGATCGCCGCGAGAATCGCTTCAGGCTCGGGCAGGCGACCAGCGCCGAACTCACCGCACGCCATTGGCCCTTCGTCCGGCTCAATCACCGTAATACCATCGGCGCGCAGTTGCGCCACGTTGCGGCGCGTGGCGGGGTGTTCCCACATCCGCACGTTCATGGCCGGCACAGCGAGCACGGGCTTGTCGGTGGCGAGCAGCAGCGTGGTGGCCAGATCATCGGCAATGCCCGCCGCCATCTTGGCCATCAGATCAGCCGTGGCGGGCGCGATGACGACCAGATCGGCCTGGCGGCTCAACTGAATATGGCCCATCTCGGCCTCATCCTTCAAATCCCATAGGCTGGTGTGAACGGGATTTTCAGATAGCGCCGCCAGCGTCATCGGGGTGATGAACTGCGCGCCACCCGCCGTCAGCACGCAGCGCACGCCGATATCTGCCTTACGCGCCAGCCGGATCAGCTCGCACGCCTTATACGCCGCTATGCCGCCACCGACGATCAAAAGGATGTTTTTCATCGGACGCTTCTTGTCACGGTAATGCGGCGGCTGTCGAGCGCGGCGACGGTCAGATCGCGAATGCCATCTGGCGCAAAGGCGAGTCCCACGAGTATCGTCGGCGCGACAAGCAGGCCCCAGTAGAAGGTGTCGGGTCGTCCAAACAGGCTGAGGAGAACCGCATAGGCCGCAAAAACCGCAAGCGCGCGTACCGCCAGCGGATCGCGCCAGCTCGCCCAACCGAAGAGCGCAAAGCCCACCAGCAGGGCAGACAGCCATGCGGGCGCAAGGTTTAGCGCGGTGGCAATCGACATGGTTTTTACAAAAAATCCAAAACCCAGCAGCCCCACCCAACCCGGCGATGCAGGGTCCGCCGGGCCAACCACCTGCGCAACTGCATAGGCGTGGGCCGCGACCACGGCAGCGAGCACGCCTAGCGTCGCTGCCCAGCCCATCGCCTCACGCCGTTGCCCGTCAATCACGGCCATGCCCAGCATCACGACCACATACAGCGCCGCCGTTTCGCGCACCAGCATCGCGATCGTTGCGACCGCAGCGGCGGTAATCCAGTTGCCCGGTCGCCGCAGTGCCAAGGATAGCGCGATCAGCAAGCCTGCCCAAATCTCATGAAAAGCGGTGAGCGAGGGCTGCACAAACGCCACCATCCCCCCCACCAGCAACACCAGCGCGATCGCCAGTGGGGGCGGCCTGGTGATCGCTTGGCGCAGCCGGATGAACCATGCGGCAACCACGCCCGCCGCCAGTCCATAGAGCAGCAACAAGGTCAGCGGGGCGGGTAGTGCTGCCTGCACCATTGCAAGCGTTGGCAATCGAAAGGTGACAAACGGCCGCAGCGGGTAATCACCTGCGCGCAGTGCGGTGGCGGTTACCGCATAATAATCACCCCCGCCGCGGACGCCTGCGATGATTGTTTCGTACAAAATGACATCGGCTTGATCATTGGCGCGGTTGGCGGGATCACCGCTTACCGGTGGTGGCCCCGCCACGAACAGCGCGCTGAGGCACAGCAGCAGGAACAGGCAAAGCAGGATCAAGCCAGATTTGGCGCGCGGTGCCTTCAGGGCCGCAAAGCGGCTTGGCGAGGCAAGCCATAAGGGCGGGCGCGGCCGGGCCATCCTATCCCAGCAGCACCCACATCGCCGCGACGCTAAGGCCGGAGGCGAGCAGTGCGACGGCGGCATAGCGCCAACCGCCGCCAATCCGCACCACCTGTATTTCCTGCAGCGGCGGAGCAGGGGGGGCACCGCCTGCATCGGGGAAATGCCGTTCGATGTTGCGGATCAACTGGGGCAGCCGAGCCAGCGTCTTGAAATCAGCGGTCAGCCGGTCAGCGACAAAAGTTTCGGGGCCAAGTTCTGTCCGTATCCATTCGCGCACAAAGGGAGCGGCGGTTTCCCACATGTTGATATCGGGATCGAGCGCGGTCGCCACACCCTCCACCATCACCATCGTTTTTTGCAGCAGCAGCAGGTGGGGCTGGGTTTTCATGTCGAAATCGCGGGTGATGTTGAACAGCCCGTCGAGCATATTGCCGACCGACATGTCCTTTACCGACATGCCCCGCATCGGTTCGCCCACCGCGCGCAGCGCCGTTGCGAATTCGGCGACGTCGTGGTGCGGCGGCACATAGCCGGCCTCAAAATGGATTTCAGCTACCCGGCGATAATTGCCGGTAATCAGGCCGTACAGAATCTCTGCCAGCCACACCCGGGCGCGCCGATCAATCCGGCCCATGATGCCAAAATCAATTGCGGCGATCCGGTTGCCGGGCAGCACGAACAAATTGCCCTGGTGCAAATCGGCGTGGAAAAAGCCTTCCGCAATCGCCTGGCGCAGGAAAGCATGGACCAGAATATGCGCCAATCGGGCTGGATCATGCCCGGCTGCTAGCACCGCTGCGCGGTTCGACATCTTGATGCCGTCAATCCATTCAAGCGTTAGCACGCCGCCGGTGGTGCGCTGCCAATCGATCGCGGGCACAACGAAATCAGGTTCTGCCGTCATCGCTTCGGCAAGTTCTGATGCAGAGGCGGCTTCGCGCCGCAGGTCAAGCTCGCGCGCGGTCCAGCGCTTGAATGTTTCGATGACCAGCCGGGGCTGGAGCCGGGCAAGCTCACCGCCCATCGATTCAAGTTGCGCAGCGGCCCATTGATAGGTGTCAATGGCGCGGGCGAATTCGTCCTCAACGCCGGGGCGCAGCACCTTGATTGCCACGGCGCGGCCATCGGTCGTCACGCCGCGGTGGACCTGCGCGATGGACGCTGCACCCACCGGCACGGGGTCAATCGAGGCGAAAAGCGTGTCGAGCGGGCGGCCAAAACTGTTGATCATGGCCGTGCGGATCACGTCGAAGGAAACGGGGGGCAGGGCATCCTGCAACCGCTGTAAATCCTTCGCCGCCGCTTCGCCGACAATGTCAGGCCTGGTGGCAAGCGTCTGGCCGAATTTGATCGCGGCGGGGCCGATTGCCTGCAGCGCATCGGCATAGCCCGGCGTCGCGGGCAGCCGCACGCCGAACCGCGCGATGCGGGCAAGGCGACGCACGCCCGCCGGGGTATTGGGATCACGCTCAATCCCCTGCAGCGCGCCGTGACGGGCAAGCGTGCGTCCCCATTTCAGGAGGCGCCAGAGATGGACGGCGGGGGCGGTCATAAGAAAATCCTCCCCGGCACGGGGAGGGGGACCAGCGCAGCTGGTGGAGGGGGCGCGCCTCGCAGCGCAGCGCCGGTGGAGAGCCCCCTCCACCACGCCGCTTCGCATCGCGGTCCCCCTCCCCGTGCCGGGGAGGATTGCATTGGCAGCATCAAATCTTCCAGCCGCTGTGAATCGCGACCAGTCCGCCAAGCATTGGCTCCACCTTGGTCTGAATAAAGCCCGCATCGCCAATCATCCGTTCGAACGTCGGCATATCGGGAAAACGGCGGATCGATTCGATCAGGTAGCGGTAGCTGTCCTCATCCTTCGCCAGCAGCTTGCCGAGTTGAGGGACCAGCTTGTGCGAATATAGATCATACACCTCCGCAAAGCCCGGCCACAGCGTGGTCGAGAACTCCAGGCAAAAGAACCGCCCGCCGCGCTTCAGCACACGGTGCGCCTCGCCCAGCGCCTTGGGGATGTCCGTCACGTTGCGGATACCGAACGCGATCGTGTAGGCATCGAAAAAGCGATCGGGGAACACCAACGTCTCAGCATTCGCTTCAGTCCAGACCAGCCCGTCTATGCCGCGCTTCGCCGCGCGCTCAATGCCTATTTCGAGCATGGCCGGGTTGATATCGGCAACGGTAATCGCAGCCCCTGAAGGGGCCATGCGAAAGGCAATGTCGCCCGTGCCGCCCGCCATATCGAGAATTGCATCGCCAGCGCGCGGTTGAACACGGCGCACGAATCGGTCTTTCCACAACCGGTGCATGCCTGCCGACATCGCGTCGTTCATCAGGTCGTAGGAGGGCGCGACGCTTTTGAACACGTCGCCCACCCGGGCGGTTTTTTCGGATGCGGCAATGTCTTCATAGCCGAAGGAGACGGTATCAGTCATTCGGTCGCTCTAGCTTGGCCTTGTGGGCGGGGCAAACCCAACCTAGCTGCATTATCGAAATGCCAGAACTTCCCGAAGTTGAAACCACTGTTTTAGGACTGCGCCCCGTACTGGAGGGGCAGCAGATTGCGCGCGTGCTGCTGCGCCGGGCCGATCTGCGCCGCCCTTTTCCCGTTGATCTGGGCCAACGGCTGACGGGCGCCCACGTGACAGCGCTGCACCGCCGCGCCAAATATGGGCTGATCGACACTGATCGCGGCGACACGATGATCTTTCACCTTGGCATGTCGGGCCGGTGGCGAGTCGACCCGTCCGAAACGCTGACGCATGATCATCTGGTGCTCACGACCGGGGCGGGGCGCACCCTGGCGCTCAACGATGCGCGCCGCTTTGGGTCGGTTGATCTGGTGCCGACGGCGGATCTGGCCGCATATCCGCCCTTCGCGGTCATGGGGCCGGAACCACTCGGGCCAGATTTTACCGCAAATTATCTCCGCACCGCGCTGGAGGGACGGGCGGCCCCGATCAAGGCGATGCTGCTGGATCAGCGGATCGTGGCGGGGCTGGGCAATATCTATGTTTGCGAGGCGCTGCACATGGCGGGCATCACGCCCTCCTGCGCGGCCGGGCGAATCGCCGATGCGCGCCTGGGGGCATTGGTGGAAGCGGTCCGCGAGGTGCTGACAGCGGCGATCACGGCGGGCGGTTCCACGTTACGCGACTATGCCCGGCCTGACGGCGAACTCGGGTATTTTTCGAAGCAATGGCGCGTTTATGGCCGGGAAGGAGAGGCGTGTGGCTGTGGCGCGCTGGTGCTGCGGCGACCAGAAGGCGGACGATCAACCTTTTGGTGCAGTAAATGCCAGCGCTGAGTGGTTGACCAGAGCGCGGGCCGGGGTTAAGAGGCGCGCTTTCGAAGGGCGATCGGGACTTCTTCCCCCGCCCTTTTTCATTGAAAAGGTTCGAGGACGGCATGGCGAATACGCCACAAGCGAAAAAGCGTATCCGGCGGAACGACCGCCGTGCGGAGATCAACACCAATCGCGTCGGGCGTATCCGCACCTTTGTGAAAAAGGTCGAAGCTGCACTCGATTCGGGCGACAAGGTTGCCGCGACATCGGCACTGGCCGCAGCCCAGCCAGAATTGGCGCGTGGCGTGGCCAAGGGCGTGCTGCATAAGAACACCGCATCGCGAAAGTTTGCGCGGCTTACCAAGCGCGTGTCCGCACTCGCATAAGTCATTACGGTTTGGTTACAATTCGCCCGTCGGGAGCGTCCCGGCGGGCTTTTTGTCGTTACTGCGGTCTGATTCCGTACGATTATGGCACAGTGCCTGCAATAATCGGGCTTTCCCATACCGTTGATTTCAAAACCGCGGATTCACCACGATTCGCGATCATTACGGATTAGTGACAAATTTAATAATCTGTATAAACAATCGCTTGTGCGATTTTTGACGCGTTTGTGCGGCTGAACGCGAGTCAACGACTTTATTTCAAATTCTTGACATAAACTGCTCTTGCTCGACTCGGCGATGTGCTCATAATCATCGTTCGCCGCAGAGATCATCTCTCCCGGCGCTACGATTATCTTCAACGCCAGGCGGATGCGATTCCGGCTGCGGGGTAAATTTATAGTGTGAAATCAGGGCGGCTGAGCATGTGACTCGGGCGAGTGGAGAGTTGCGTGTGACGATTGCCGGTGTGTTTAAGGCTACCCCAACGACGGACGTTGAAAAGGCTTGGGTACGCATTCGCGGGCATTTGCGCGAATCGGCTGGCACCCGGCTGTTCGACCAGTGGTTGAAGCCGCTGGCGCTTGGGCTAAGCGACGAGCCTGATACGGTGCGGTTGACGCTGCCATCGGCCTTCATGACCAATTGGGTGCGCAACAATTATGCTGAGCGGCTTGCGCAGGAATTCCGCGCATTGTTGCCCCAGATCAATTCCGTGATCATTGAGACAGCAACGGAAGCGGCGCCGCTGCCCGTGCTGAAGGCAATTGACCTTCAACCTCCCGCATCGCCCGAACCAGGTCCAATAGCGGCAATGGCGGGCGCGCGCCCCGCGCTGGACCCGCGCTTCACCTTTGACCGTTTTGTCGTCGACGCATCTAACCGTGTTGCCATGAATGCGGCACAGGCGCTTGCTGAACCCGGGCCGCCGCGTTTCAGCCCATTATTCCTGCACAGCGGCACGGGCATGGGCAAAACGCACCTGATGCACGCAATTGGCGCGGCCTTTCTGGCGGCGCAGCCTTCTGCCAATGTTATCTATATGTCGGCTGAGCGTTTCATGTTTGAATTCGTTCAGGCGATGCGGGCGCGCGATACTTTTGCATTCAAGGCGCGGCTGCGCTCGGTTGATTTGCTGATGATTGATGATCTGCAGTTCATCGCCGGAAAGGATGCAACGCAGGAAGAGTTTTTCTACACGATCAACGAAGTGGTGAGCGCGGGGAAGCGGCTGGTCGTCAGCGCTGATCGCTGCCCGCAGGCGCTGGACGGGGTGGAGGCGAGAATATTGTCGCGCCTGTCGGTGGGTTTTGTTGCTGATATCAAACCGGCTGAACTCGCGCTGCGCCGAGCCGTGCTGGCACGCAAGCTGGTCGATATGCCTGAAGCGCAGGTGCCCGGCGATGTGCTGGAGATGCTCGCGGTTCGGCTAACGTCGAGCATTCGCGAGCTGGAGGGCGCGCTGAACCGGCTGGTCGCCTATGCTCAGTTGACGGGCGAGACAATCGATATGGATTTCACCCACGCGACGCTGGGCGATGTGCTGCGGGGCGTGCAGAAGCGCGTGACAATCGACGAGATCCAGCGCGCGGTATCAACCTATTTCGAGTTGAAACCGATTGAGCTGGTGTCCGCCCGTCGGGCTAGAGTTGTCGCGCGGCCACGCCAGATCGCGATGTACCTTGCCAAGCGTCTCACCACGCGCTCCTTGCCGGAAATTGGTCGCAAATTTGGGGGGCGCGACCATTCGACAGTCATCCATGCCGTGCGCCGTATCGAACAATTGCGTGACAGCGATACCGATGTCGACAGCGCGGTGCGGGTGCTGCTCCGCGAGCTTGAGGGCTGAAGCCGTCGACGGGCGGATTCTAGCGCTACGCCGATACACCGTTAGATAACAAAAAAGGCCTCCGGTTTGCGACCGGAAGCCTTTTTCTGTTCTTGGCGCGTGCGCTTATTTTTTGCGCTGCGGTGCGATCGTGATTTTCACGGTTTCGCCCGAATTGCCGGGAAAGCCAGTGAACATCGCTTCAACCAGATTGGGGACGATCTTGGGGAGATCATCGGTGTCCGACTGCGCGCGCGCGGTACCTTCAAATACCCGCTGGCCGTTATCGGTGCGTTCGATCTGCAGATCTAACTCGCTGGTAAAGACGGTATAGCTATACACATCATTAAACCCGCCGCCGAACAGGAACGGGTCGTTGAAACCGTAGATGAAGTTGCCGCGCCCGAAGCCGCCATACCCACCAAAGCCGCGACCGCCAAAGCCGCCAAAGCCGCCAAATCCACCGAAGCCGCCATAGCCAAGGCCGCTGGACCGAACGCGTTCGCGACCACGATCCACGTCATAATGCATCTTCACGATTAACTGCGCCTGGCCGGGGTTGCTGGCAGGCTGATACCCTTGTTCCACCAGGCGCGCGCTGACGAGTCGGGCATATTGCCCAAATTCAAGTCCACCCTGAAGTTGCGGGTTGCTGGCCTGCACCACAAAAGTCTGGCCTGCGGCTGGCCCGGGAAGTGCCTGAAAACGCGATACTTTGGCGCTGAACGGCGTTGCGCAGCTTGATAAAACAAGGACGGCAGCAACTGCGAGGAATGATTTCTTCATGGGCTCATCCTTCGGGAGACACAAAAAATTACAAATAAACAAACGCTTACACAGCTTGTCACGGCGCTGATGAACGTTGGTTGAACGCCCTTGTCTGTAAGACCTGGTCGTTAAACCTGCAATCCGATTGCGCGCTGCGCCGCTAACAACGTGGGCGCGGCAAGCGTGCTTGCACGGGCTGCGCCGTCGACCAGAGCGCCACCCACCGCACCGCGATCATTCAGCAAGTGCATCAAGCGTTCACGGATCGGTGCGAGCACGGATATGGCAAGGTCAGCAAGCGCCGGCTTGAATGCGCCAAAACCCTGCCCCGCAAATTCGGCCAAAACCGCGTCCGTTGAACGATTGGCTAGGGCGGCATAGATGGTCACCAGATTGCGGGCCTCCGCCCGGTCGGCCAACGTGGCGAAGGTATCCGGTAGCGGTTCGGCATCGGTTTTTGCCTTGCGGAATTTCTGCGCAATCACATCATCGCTGTCGACCAGGTTGATTCGCGATCCTTCCGAAGGATCGGACTTCGACATTTTGGCGGTGCCATCGCGCAGGCTCATGATGCGCGGCGCGGCCTTGCTGATCAGCGGTTCGGGCAGCGGGAACAGATCGACCGCGTAATCGGTGTTGAACTTGGTGGCGATGTCGCGCGCCAGCTCCAGATGTTGTTTCTGGTCGTCGCCCACCGGCACATGCGTGGCCTGGTACAGAAGCACATCGGCAGCCTGAAGCACGGGATAGCCGAAATAGCCCACGCTCTGGCTAGCGCCATCCTTGCCGGCCTTGTCCTTCCACTGGGTCATCCGGCTGAGCCAGCCCATCCGCGCGGTGCCGTTCAAAATCCAGGCAAGCTCGCTATGTGCAGGCACACGAGCCTGATTGAACAGGATCGCTTTGGCGGGATCAATCCCGCAGGCCATCAACGTCGCCGCCATCTCGATCGTTGCATTGGCGAGTTCGGCTGGCACGACGGGCTGGGTCAGCGCATGCAAATCGGCGAGAAAAAACAGGCAGTCGCCGCCGCCCGCCGCCACTTCATCCTGCATCGTCACCCATTGCCGGATCGCGCCCAGATAGTTGCCTAGGTGGAGATTGCCGGTTGGCTGAATGCCAGAAACAACGCGCATCAGGGGGCCTTTTTGGTTGGAGTTTCGGGTGCAGCGGGTCCACGTCGCCGCAGCACCGCCAGCAGATCGGACGGGCGATAGGCGCGAAGGATGAAGCAGGCGATTGCATAAACGCCGCCGCCAATTCCCACCAGCGCCAGCATCGCCCACCACCGCGTCATCCCGGTGCCCAATGTATACGGCGCAAATCGATCATTGAGGAAATACATGACCGCACCCATCGCCAGCGCAGCCCCACCAAGCCGCCAGAACCGCTTACGCAATTGGGTGTCGGGCACAAAATGGCCGCGCTTCGCAAGAGTGCGGTACAGCATGGCGAGGTTGACCAGACTGGCAATCGCGGTCGCCAGTGGTGGCCCCATATGCTTGAGCGGACCAATCAGCGCGAGGTTCAGGGCAAAGTTAATGCCAATCGCAATCGTCGCATAGCGCACCGGCGTTTTGGTATCGGCGCGCGCATAATATCCTGGCGTCAGAACCTTCACCAGGATGTAAGCGGGCAGCCCCAGCGAAAACGCCGCAAGGGCCTGTGCGGTGGCGATCGTGTCATCAGGAGTGAACTTGCCGTGCTGGAACAGCGCTGCAACAATTGGCACGCCGCACACGATAAGCGCGACGGTCGCCGGCAGGGTGAAGAACAGCGCCAGTTCCATGCCCCGATTCTGGGTATCCATCGCCTGCGCTTCATCGCCGGCGCCAAGCTGGCGCGAGATGGTGGGCAGCAGCACGGTGCCCAAAGCGATTCCAATCAGGCCAAGCGGCAACTGATTCAGCCGGTCAGCATAATAGATGTATGATACTGATCCTTCGCCGAGCAGGCTGAATGCGAGTGCGGTCGAAACGACCAGGTTGATCTGCACCGCACCGGCCCCTGCCGCCGCCGGGCCGATCAGCGCGAGCAGGCGCTTTACCTCGGGGGTCAGGCGCGGCAGGCGCGGGCGCAGGTTCACGCCATTACGGATGCACGCAATCCATAGCCACAGCAGCTGGAGCCCGCCCGATACTGTTACTGCAACCGCCTGGTTTCGCGCAGTCGCCAGCGGATCAGCGGTATGGAAGAAAAGCAGCGCGGCGATCAGCGTCAGGTTCAGCAGGATCGGCGCTGCCGCATTGACCCAGAATTTCTGCATTGAATTCAGGATGCCGCCCAGCAGCGACACCAGCGATATCAACAGCAAATAGGGCAGGGTGATGCGCGATAGCGAGACGACATAAGCGGACTGATCCGGCCCGACGCCGCGAAACCCGCCTGAAAGTGCCCATGTGATTGGCCAGGCGAATATTTCCATCACGATCGTCAGCACGATCAGAATTGGCAACAGCACCGACAGCGCATCTTCTGCAAAGCTAAGCCCTGCGGCCAGACTGCCGCCTTTTTCCGATACTTTTTTGTTGAACATCGGAATGAAGGCCGCGCTGAACGCCCCTTCGGCAAACAGTGCGCGAAACATATTGGGCAGGCGAAACGCAACCAGAAATGCGTCCGACGCAAAGCTGGCACCAACAAAGCGCGCGAATAGCGCATCGCGCACGAGCCCCAGCACCCGGCTGGCAAGCGTTAGCCCGCCAACCGAGCCCAGAGCGCGCGTCAGGTTCATGTCGACAGGGCTGCCGACGTCCGGAGATCAGGCGTGGCCGATATCCTCAATCGGCAGGTCTGCACCCGGCTGGCCCTGCGCCTGCGAAAGGTACAGCGCGTTGAAATCAATGGGTTCGAGCAGCAGCGGCTGAAAACCGCCGTCACGCACGGTGTCAGCCAGAACGCGGCGGGCAAATGGGAACAACAGGCGCGGCGCTTCGCCCAGCAGGAACGGCTGAAGGTGTTCGGCGGGGATGTTGCGCAGGCCGAACAGACCGGCAAAGCTGAGGTCGACGACAAACGCTACGCCGTCATCGGTTTCGGAGCGGACGTCGATTTTCAGGATAACTTCGTGCACGTCTTCAGCCACTTGCACCGTGCCGATATTAAACTGCACATCAATGCGCGGCATCGACTGGCTCTGGTAGATGGCCGGCGCGTTCGGATTTTCGAACGACAGGTCCTTCACATATTGGGAGATGATCCCGGCAACGGGCGTGGTATCCGCACCGTTGGCCATGGGTGCGCCGCCATTTTCCTGGTCGTCCATTGATCGATCTTTCTTCATAAGGGTTTGGGCCGCCCGGTGGCGTCACTGATTTGCCAATGCGCGACGCGCCTAGCAGGGGTGCGGCATTGATTCAACGCTATGCGCCAAAGCCGGTAATTCGCCTATTTGAAACCCGGCGTTGATGCGCCTATGTTAGGACTTCGCCGAACACTGGAGGCAGAGTGGTTTACGTAGTAATTTTAGCGATGATCGCGGGTTTTCTTGCATTGCGCCTGTACATGGTGCTCGGCAAGCGGACCGGGCATGAGCAACCGCTGCCCAAGCCGGCCGAAGAGCGCGTCGGCATTGCCCCGGTAACGGCGCGCGCAATCGAGCCAACCGCCGACCGGCCTGACATTACGAATCGCCATATCGAGCCAGGTGCCGAACAAGGCGTGCGTGCAATTATTGCGGCTGATTCATCATTTGATGTTGGCCAGTTCGTTGACGGTGCAAAATCTGCCTATCGCATGATTCTTGAGGCTTATTGGAAGGGGGATACCGATACCCTCAACTGGCTGGTCGATGACGAAGTGCGCCAAAGCTTTGTTGAAGCTATCGAAGCGCGGGCAGCCGCGGGCCATGTTCTCGACAATCGCTTGGTCAGCATCGAACGCGCGGTCATCACCGATGCGGTACTGACGGGACGCAACGCCCGGATCATGGTGCGTCTGGAGGCGGATATTGCCGCAATCACACGCGATGCCGATGGTAACATGGTATCCGGTTCGATGAGTGATGCCGTGGAAACGCGCGAAATCTGGACCTTTGGCCGCACACTGAAAAGCAGCGATCCAAACTGGAAACTTGTCGAAACCGACGAGGCATAAGATTGTGGTGATCAAGGGGTGGAAGCTGGCAGCTTTTGCCTTGCTGCTGGCGGGATGCAGCGGGCAGGTTATGCCGCCGTCACCAGGCGTTACCCCGCCGAGCGGGCCGAATGTGCGCCCAGCGCCCACTCCGACGCCATCCGCGCCAGAAGTGCCGAACGCGCTTGCCGCAGGTGTGCTGGCCGGTCCGTCAATTCGCGAACTGCCGATCAGCCGGGACCAAGCGGTTCGCGCGCTGGCGGCGTTCCGCACGTCATGTCCCAGCCTGACCAAGCGCACCGATGCCAGCGGACTCACGCAGGGCGCAGATTGGCAGGTGGCATGTAGCGAAGCCAACACCGCCGCTGATGACGAAGCGCGTGCCTTTTTTGAACGCAATTTCGAAACGGTGAAGATCGGCGACGGCAAGGCCTTCGCCACCGGCTATTACGAACCGGAAATCGCCGGATCGCGCGATCGCAGGCCCGGCTATGACGTGCCAATCTATGCGCGACCAACCACGCTGATCGACGTCGACCTGGGGCTTTTTTCCGATAATTTGAAAGGCCGCAAGCTTCGCGGGCGGGTCAACGGATCAACCTTAGTGCCCTATTACGACCGCGCCGAAATAGAAGCCGGCGCAATTGATCGTCTGGCGCCTATCATCGCCTGGGCTGCGGATCCCATTGATATATTTTTTCTGCAAATTCAAGGTTCTGGGCGATTGCGGTTGCCCGACGGTGGCGTAATGCAGATTGGCTATGATAGCCAGAACGGTCGCGATTATACCGGCATTGGGGCGTTGATGCGCCAGCGCGGGCTGCTTGAACCGGGGCAGGCATCGATGCAGGGCATTGTTGCCTGGCTGCGCGCGCATCCGGAGGAGGGGCGGGCGATCATGCGGGAAAACAAGAGCTTTGTGTTCTTTCGTGAACAGCAAACCGCCGCGAAGGGCGCGCTTGGCTATGTTGTTAAAGGCGGGGTAAGCGCGGCGGTTGATCCAAAATTCGTGCCACTCGGCGCGCCCATTTTGCTGGCAATGGATCGCCCGGAGGCCTCTCGGCTGTGGGTTGCGCAGGATACCGGTGGTGCCATTCGCGGTGCGAACCGTGTCGATACTTTCTGGGGTGCCGGGCCGGAGGCAAGCAGCATTGCAGGCGGCATGTCAGCCCGGGGCATGGCGTTTGTGCTCGTGCCGCGTGGAACGCTCGCCCGGCTTTTGTCGGGGAGCCCGAATGGCGGAGCGCCGCTTAACCCCTGACGAGGCTGCCTTGTGGCGGCGGGTGATGGCCACTGTTCGGCCAGCGCGTCCGGCCCCCGCAAAGCCGAGCACGGCCAGCCCCGAAGTGCCAACGGGTACGTCAGCCGGTCCCGCTGCTGGGCCGGTGAAGGTGACAGCCAAATCGCCCCCTCCACCCCGGGCGCGGCCAGCGGAAGCTGCGCTGCTGAAGCCGCAGCCCAAGCCCGGCACCACGCTTGATGCAAGCTGGGACCGCAAGCTCGCGACCGGCAACGCGGCACCCGATAGTGTGATCGACTTGCACGGCCACACGCTCCAATCGGCCTATGGTGAACTGGATGCCGGGCTTGATCGGGCGATTGCCCGCGGCGACCGGATATTGCTGTTGATCACCGGCAAGCCGCCGCGTCCCGAAAGCGAAAGGCCGCATGCGCGCGGTCGCATTCGGGAAGCCGTCGGCGATTGGCTGGCGGCGTCGCGTCACGCGGCGAACATTGCATCGGTTCGCCCTGCACACCCCCGCCACGGCGGGGCGGGCGCGCTGTATATCGTCCTGCGTCGCACCCGAAACGAGCGAAAATATTAACCTTTTGATGGCAGTAAATGCCTTCGGTCGGGCGTTATGCGCCCATCATTCAAAAGGGTTTTGCACCGCGATGGGAGGAGCTTCGCTCAAAAGTCGCGCCGTTACATTTGCGTTGGCGACGGGTGCTGCCTCCTTCATCCTGGCGCTGGCCGCGACGTCCAATGGCCAGATTGATTCCGGCAGTGTTGCCCGCGCGCTGATCCCCGCAATTGTTTGCGCCGTCATGTCCTGGGCGTCGGCTGAGCGTGCCATTTCTGCCACGGCAGGCGCGATTGACGCAGCGATTGCCCGGCTCGCTGGTGCGGCAAATGGTGACCTGGAAGGCAAGATTCCGCCCGAAATTGGCGAGAATGTGCCGCAATTGGCGCATGCAATGGAAGGATTGTTCCAACAAATCGCCGCAAATCTCGAAAATGTGCACCGTTTGGCGATGTTTGACCCGGTTACGGGCCTGCCGAACCGGACCCATTTTCGTCGCAGCTGCGAACGCATGTTGACCGATATGCCGATGGGCAAAGCGGCGGCATTGTTTTTCATTGATCTCGATCGGTTCAAGTCCGTCAACGACACGATGGGCCATGCGATGGGGGACATGCTGTTGGGCATGGTTGCCAATCGGCTGCGCGCGGTTGCTGATCGGGTGACAGCAGAAAAGGCACTCAATGCTGGTCAGCCGCTGCCGCTGCTGGGCCGGTTGGCGGGCGATGAGTTTACGATGTTTTTCCCCGACATCGCAGATTCAACCGAAGCCGCGCGGATCAGCCGGGGGGTGTTGTTTGCACTCGCCGAACCATTTGATCTGGGCGGACATGATGTGGAGATCGGCGCGTCCATTGGCATCGCGCTGCGGCCGGAGCACGGCGCGACGCTGACCGATTTGATGCGCGCAGCCGATGCCGCCATGTATCACGCCAAGGCGACCGGCAGGGGTCGCGCCGAGCATTTCACCGAATCACTCGCCGCGCAGATCGCCGATCGGGCGCAGCTTGAGCTGGACTTGCGTGAGGCGATTTCGCTCAACCAATTTGCCCTGGTCTTCCAGCCACAGGTCAGCACAATTGATGGCCGCATTGTCGCAGCAGAGGCTTTGTTGCGGTGGCGTCACCCCACTTTGGGCGTCAAACTGCCCGGCACGTTCATCAAGCGCGCCGAAGAAACCGGGCTGATTGTTGAGATCGGCGAATGGGTGATCGCGACCGTCGCCGATACGATTGCACGTTGGGGAGCGATGGGTATTGAGCAGCGGCTCGCCATCAACATCTCGCCCCGCCAGCTCGATCACGCCAGCTTCTTTCGTCGGCTGCAGGAAGCAATGGTTGCGGCCAATGCGCCCGCAAGGCTGTTGGAGCTTGAAATCACGGAAACGCTGGCGATGCATTGCAGCGAAGAGGTGATCGAGGCCATATCCATGCTGCGCGCCGATGGCGCGACCATCGCGATTGATGATTTTGGGACCGGCTATTCCAACCTTGCCCGGTTGCGCGATTTGCCCGTCGATCGGGTAAAGCTTGATCGCAGCCTGATTGAACATATCGCGGTAAAGCCCGAAGCGCGCACGATCGTGCAGGCGGTGATCGGGCTGATCCACGGGCTTGGCTGCGAAGCGGTTGCCGAGGGCATCGAAAACCAGGCCCAGGCAGATGTTTTGCGCGTGATCGGCTGTGATGTGATTCAGGGATATGCGATTGCCTATCCCATGGCCGAGGACGATTTTATCGCCTGGTCGCGCACTGAAAAGCGTCAGCTGCTCGCTGGCTGAAGCGCCTGCGAAATAATGTCGGCATAAATGTCGGTCAGCAGCGCCAGATCGTCAATCGCCACCGCCTCATCAAGCTTGTGCATGGTCGCATTGACCAGCCCGAATTCAACCACCGGGCATATTTTTGACAGGAACCGAGCATCCGATGTGCCGCCGGTGGTGGACAAGCTTGGCTGATGCCCGGTGTGCCGGGCAATGGCATTGGCGATCAGCGACGAAAACATGCCCGGCAGCGTCAGAAAGGCTTCGCCTGAAATCCGGGCAGTGACCACGGCGCCGGGGGCATGCGCCGTTGCCAGCGCCGTAATCCGTTCAACCAGCGCATCACCGCGTTGCTGATCATTGAACCGGATGCTCAGCCGGGCGCTTGCCTTGGCGGGGATGACATTGGTGGCCGGGTTGCCGACGGTCAGGTCAGTCACTTCGATATTCGACGGCTGGAACCAGTCGTTGCCCTGATCAAGGACAATGGCGTTAATTTCCGCCACCAGCGCGACCAGCCGCCGGATCGGGTTGTCGGCCAGATGCGGATAGGCGACATGGCCTTGTTTGCCGGGCACATCGATCCAGATGTTCACCGATCCGCGTCGCCCGATCTTGATCATGTCACCCAGCCGGTCAACCGAGGTGGGTTCCCCCACCAGGCACAGATCGGGGCAGATGCCGCGCGCCGCCATGCGTTCAATCAGGGCGACAGTGCCGTGCGTGGCGGGGCCTTCCTCGTCACCGGTGATGATCATGCTGATCGTTCCGGCATCGGCGGGGATGCGTGCCACCGCGCCCACAAAGGCGGCGATGGCGCCCTTCATATCCACAGCACCGCGCCCGTATAGCAGCCCGCCGCGAACTTCCGGTTCGAACGGATCGCCCGTCCAGCCAGTGCCCGGCGGCACCACGTCCAGATGACCGGCAAAGGCGAAATGCTGCCCGCCCCCGCTCCCGCCTCCGCGCAGGGCAAGCAGATTTTCAACTGGACCGTCCGGCGCTGTGCCAGCCACGAACCGCTCGACCGTAAAGCCAAGCGGCAGCAGCGCGTTTTCGAGCACGTCGAATACCGCTGAGCCAGCGGGTGTTACGCTGTCACACGCGATCAGCGACGCGGTCAGGGCGGTAACATCGATAGGCGGGGCCATTATCTGGTTTAAACGCCGACGGGGCGTTCATATTTGTCGATCACCCATTCTTCTTCCTGGGCGGCGCCAATCCAGTCCTGCATCCAGCGATGGCCGATGATTGCATCGACATAGGCTTGCGCAAACCGGGGGGTGGGCAGGCCATAAGTGACGATGCGGGTGCACACCGGCGCGAACATGATGTCGACCGCACCGAACGCGCCGAACAGGTAAGGCTGTTCGCCGCCAAAACGCGCGCGCGCCTGCGCCCATAGCGCAAATATGCGCGAAAGCTCCGCCGCCACCTCGTCATCGGGCGCCACCGGTTCGAAGGTTTGGCGAACGTTCATGCCGTGGCGACTGCGCAAGGCGGTATAGCCCGAATGCATTTCCGCCGCCATTGATCGCGCCAGCCCGCGCGCGGCCAAGTCTGCTGGCCAAAAGCGCGTGCCGCCGGTTTGGCTGTCGAGATAATCAACGATCGCCAGGCTGTCCCACACCACCGCGTCGCCATCCCAAAGCGTTGGCACTTTGCCAGCGGAAGGGGCCAGATCCGGTGCCTTGCGTCGTGCCGCCCAATCATCGTCAAACATCGGCACAACGACTTCGTCGAATGCCAGGCCTGATTGCTTGCAGGCGAGCCAGCCGCGCAGCGACCAGGATGAATAGGTTTTGTTGCCGATGATGAGTTTGAGCATGGAAGGTGGAATAGCGCTGCGCCGGGACGGCGGCAACCAAGCGTTGCTGGACGCAGGCTGAAAAACAGGCCGAAGCGCAGTTGCAGTCTGGCTTAGCTCGCCCCGAAAGCCGCCTCGGCAATATCGTGCAGGCCAAGGCTTTTGAGCACCAGTGCGCCCTCTACAGCCACCATCAGCCGGGCGGCATCAATCGCCCGCGCTTCCGGCGTTGGGCCGTCGATTTGCATCAAACCCCAAGCAAAGAAACCCCTGCCGATCTGTGCGCCGATGGCGCGATACACCAGGTCACCGCGCGCAGACAGGCTCGCCACTTCAAGCCAGATCCGCATATACGGCCAAAGCGCATCATCAAACAGGATCGCGAGCAGCTGCCCACGCAGCACTTCCACGGGCATTGGCGAAGGCGAACGGTGCTGATCGAGCATGGTTACCAGGCGTGCGGCAATACGCTCCAGCACGGCGGCAATCACCTCTGCCTTGTCCTTAAAGTAATAAAGCAGCATCCGGTCGCTGATCCCCGCCGCCTTGGCCAGCGGCCGCAGGCTTGATGCGGACAGCCCCTCTGCCAGCACATGATCGGCCAATTTATCGACCAGCGTTTCGCGACGTTCATCAGACTTGATCACGATGCCGCTATTCTCCGTTGCGCGTTGGTGAGTCATGCCGATTGCGAGGGCCAAATGTCCAGCCCCGACGCCTTAAGGGCTGTCTCGCCCGACGGAGCCGAAACTATCCTGTGGTGCTAAATTCACCCATAAATGTGCTTTATTGTTTCAGTTCGAGCAGCTTAGCCGCCTGGTGTGATGCTCTGCTGCAACACTGTGTATGGATTGTCATCGATCCGAAACAATGTCGTTGCGGCCCTGTCACAGATATCGATAGGATTTTGCAATGGCGCAATCTGGCGCCCGATCCGCTGAGCAAACGCTGGCGGAACACGCCAGATCGCACGCCCACACACATCAGGTGCCCGTCATCCTCGGGCCAGTCGCGGAGAATTGAAATGATGATGAACAATGCCGACGGAACGGGTTTTGCAGTGCTTGCGCGACGGGCTCTGGGCCACTGGGGCAGCGTGTCGGTGATGGCGATGGCCGCGCTGATGGCGGCAAGCCCTGCGGCTGCCCAGACTCAGCCTAGCGCCGATGCGCCTGCCAAGGCCGAAGTCGCAGACGCGAATGGCATTGATATCGTTGTTACCGCCCGCCGCCGCGAGGAAAGCCTGCTCGACACCCCGATCGCGATCAGCGCCTTTGGCGAGGAAACGCTGAAGGCACTGAACGCGCGCAATCTGGAAGATGTGGGCAAATATGTCCCCAACCTGACGATCAGCCGATACGGCGTCGGCAACACCGCGCAGGCCGCGATCTTCATTCGCGCCATCGGGCTTCAGGATCACTTGATCACCACTGATCCGGGCGTCGGCGTGTATCTTGATGGCGTCTACCTTGGTCGCCAGCTTGGATCGAACCTGTCGCTGCAAAATATCGAGCGGGTGGAAGTGCTGCGTGGTCCGCAGGGCACGCTTTATGGCCGCAATACGCTGGGCGGTGCGGTTAACATCATCACCCGCAAGCCGGGCAGCGAAGAGTCGGTTGAGGTTGATGCACAAGTCGGGTCGCGCGGGCGGATCAACGGCAGCTTTTATGCCGATACGCGCGTAGCCCCAACGCTCGCGGTGTCGATTAACGGCAGCTATCAAAGCCGTGGCGGCGTTGGCGATGCCGTCAACGTGCCCAATCCCAGCGCGCGGATTGGCGAGCAGAATGACTTCAGCGGCCGTGCTGCTGCTTACTGGACGCCGAGCGACAGTTTCTCGGTGCTGACCGCGGTCGATTTCGTGCGCTCACGCGGCGGCCAGTCGCCGTACAAGGTCGATATCTATGATCCGGCCGCCGCTGGCTTCACCCAAGCGACGCAGGTGCGCCCGGACGATTCGGGCACCGATGTTCCCGGACTTGAATCGACCTCGCTCGATCTGTTCGGCGCATCGATCACCGCCGAGTTGAAGCTGAGTGACGAACTGACGACCAAATTTATCACCAGCTATCGCCAGACGAAATATACGGGCGGCCTCTCCGACACCGACAACATTTCGCGCCAGTCGGTCTTCCCGGAAAGCGGTGATGCCGAGCAGGTATCGACCGAACTGCAGCTGAATGGCGAATTCGGCGCGTTCAACTTCGTGACCGGTCTCTACTATTTCTACGAAGATGGCAGCAACGATTCGTCACCGGCGTTTTTCTTCGGCGGCAATAGCAGTTTTACGCTCCAGCAAACCACCAACAGCTATGCGGCCTATGCCAATGGCAGTTACAATATCACCGACAAGCTCTCGATCGGTGCCGGCGTGCGCTATTCGAGTGATGACAAGCGCGCGACGGCGCAATTCACGAGCTTTCCTGGCCCCATCACCCGCACTGCCAGCTATGATGAAGTCACCGCGCAGGGCAATATCACGTACAAGGTTACCGAAGACGTGTCGGTCTATGGCACGATCCAGCTTGGCTATCAGCCGGGCAGCTTCACGCCGCGTCCCTTTGGTGGTCCGGCATCGTTCAACGCTTCACCGGAAACCACGGCAACCAATTACGAAATCGGCTTGAAGGGTCGCATTACCCCCAATTGGGTGGTGCTGCTGTCGGCATTCACCACCACCTATGATGATCGTGGGCTGCCCTATTCGTTCATCAACGCGAACGGCTTCAACACCGTGATCATCGCGGCGGATGCGCGGGCGCGTGGTATTGAGGCGGAATCAACCGTCACTTTTGGCGGTTTGCGCCTGAAGGGATCGCTCGGCTATCTCGACAGCAAGATCACGCGCGTCAACTCGCTGCCGCCGGCGTTCTTCCCGACGGGCGGCACGCCGGTCGCTGGTGCGCCGACCGCGCTCAGCCCCGAATTCACCGGGGCGGTGACGGCAAGCTACACCTTCGATCTGGCGAATGGCGGCTCGATCACCGCCCAGGGCGATTATTCCTATCGCGGCGAGCAGTTCGGCCAGCCCGTGGCACGCGCCACCGAGCTGATCGACGCGCGCAGCCTGGTGGGCTTCAACCTGAAATATGAAAATGAAGCCCGTGATCTGAGCTTCAGCATCTATGGCAGCAACATTTTCAACGAAGTCTATGATCAGGGCCGGTTGGACCAGGGCGGCTTTGTGGGCGTTGTGGTGAGCAATGATCGCAGCGAATTCGGTGTGCGGCTGACCAAGAAGTTCCGGTAAGCCGGGGTGTTAGGCGCCGGGGCGGCGGATGCTGCCCCGGCGGTCTTGATTGAGCGCTGACCAAGCCGACAACCCGTCCGCGACTGGGCCCCGGCCTTCGCCGGGGAAGCGGTGAGGGGGCAGGTGGCGCGAACAAAACTTGATCGTCATTGCAAGCGTAGCGAGGCAATCCAGGGTCACCGTGTGCGGCGCGGCTGGATTGCTTCGCTCCGCTCGTGGGTGACGGAAGTTGCTAAATCGGCAGGTTATCCGCCAGCCTACCCAATCGCTTCAATCACCGCCGCGCGCAATTCGGGGATGCCGAAGCCAACCTCGCTTGACGTTGCCATGATGTCGGGATGCGCGGCGGGCCGTTTGCGGGCTTCTGCGGCGGTGGCTTCGGTGATTTTCAGCAGTTCGGTCGGCTTGATCTTGTCTGCCTTGGTCAGCACCAGGCGATAGCTGACGGCTGCCTTGTCGAGCATTTCCATGATTTCATGGTCGACATCCTTCAGCCCGTGGCGCGAATCGACCAGCACCAGCACGCGCTTCAACACTTGCCGACCGCGCAGGAAATCATTGATCAGGAACCGCCATTTCTTGACCATGTCCTTGGGCGCCTTGGCAAAGCCATAGCCCGGCATATCCACCAGCCGCAGTTTCAGCGGATCGCCCACGTCGAAGAAGTTCAACTCCTGCGTGCGGCCCGGCGTGTTCGATGTGCGCGCCAGCGAATTGCGCCCGGTGAGCGCATTTAACAGCGACGACTTGCCGACATTGGATCGCCCCGCAAACGCAATTTCGGGCACGTCTGGATCTGGAATAAATTCCAGCGTTGGTGCAGATTTCAGGAAGCTGATCGGCCCGGCAAAGGTAATCCGTGCCGCCTCGATCAGATCCTCGTCAAATTCAGCCATCTCAAGTCATTTCTTCGTGGCGGGGACGAGCATCTCGGGATGCCGGGCATAGAGCATCCGCTGCTGCAGGATCGTCAGCACGTTCGACGTGATCCAGTAAAGCTGCAATCCGACGGCGAATGGTGCCATCACGAACATCAGCATCCACGGCATGATCGCGAACACCTGTTTCTGGGCTTCGTCCATTGGCGCGGGGTTCAGCTTGAACTGGAAGTACATCGAAATGCCCAGCAGGATCGGGATGATCCCAATCGCAATGAACACCGGCGGCGTAAACGGCAGCAGGCCGAACAGGTTGATCGGTGTCAGCGGATCGGGTGATGACAGATCGCGAATCCACAGCACAAACGGCTGGTGCCGCATTTCGGTGGAGAGCAGCAGCACCTTGTACAGCGCGTACATGATGGGAATCTGCAACAGGGTAGGGCCACAGCCGCCCAGCGGGTTCACCCCTTCGGTTTTGTACAGCGCCATGATTTCCTGCTGCTGGCGCGGCTTATCGTCCTTGTAACGTTCCTGCAGCAGCTTCATCTTGGGCTGGATCGCCTTCATCTTCGCCATCGAGGCGAACTGGCGCTGGGCGATCGGGAACAGCAGCCCACGGATCGTCACCGTCAGCAAAATGATTGCGACGCCGAAATTGCTCACCAGCCGGAACAGGAAGTCGAGATAATAAAAAATTGGCTTTTCAACGATCCGGAACCAGCCCCAGTCGATCGCCTTGTCAAAATTGGCGATGTTGCCGCCGTCCTGATATTTGTCGATCAGCCGCACTTCCTTGGCACCTGCAAAAAAGCGCGAAGATGTGCTGGCGGTTTTGCCGGGCGCGATCTTTACCGGGGTGCTGGCGTAATCGGCCTGGAACACATCGCCCGATGCACGAAAACCCGAATGCACTTGCGCGCCTTGATCAGGGATCAGCGCGGTCAGCCAATACAGGTCGCCAAAGCCCAGCCAGCCGCCCTTGGCATCAAAGTAATTGGCACCAGCCTTGGCCGTGGTGCCGCCGATCGCGTCGAAAAACCCTGGCTCTTCACCACGAAGATTGGGGTAGCCAATGTCGTAGTTCGCGCCCGGCCCGAAAACGCCGATCGGCCCGACATGGTTGACCCAGGTGTCGATATCCTTTGGCACGCCAGTCCGTGAAATCAGGCCATAGGGGCGCAAAGTGACGGGGGTGGTGCCACCATTGCCGGCAATCTGTTCAACCGTGAACAGATAATCATTGTCGACCGCAATCTTGATCTGAAAGCGCAGCCCCTGCGGATTGGCCCAGCTAAGCGTCACCGGGCGGCCCGGCGTCAGGGTTGTCGCATCGGCGGTCCAGACGCTGTTCTTGTCGGGCGCAGCGACGCCGTCACCCGTCCAGCCAAAGCCCGCGAAATAGCTGTGCATCGTGCCTGATGGCGACAGCAACCGCACCGGCGGGGAATTATTTTTGATGGTTTCTGCATGGCGTAACAGCACAAGATCGTCGAGCCGCGCGCCCTTCAGGTTGATGGAGCCCTTCAGCGACGGCGTGGTAATTGCCACACGCGGGGTTTCCGCCAGCACGACGGCGCGGTCGCGCGTCGCCTTTACCGCGTCGACGGCAGGGGCCGTTGCAGTGGAGCTAACGACGCCGGTTGGCGCGGGGCCTGGCTGCACGCGCGCGACGGGCGGGCGAACAGGCTGCGGGAACAGGCTGCGCGACACAATCGGCCAGCCGACCAGGATCAGCGCGGCAATCGCCAGAAACAGCACCATGTTGCGATTTTCTTGGTTCACTGAAGACTGTCCCGATCGTGAATTTCTGTGCGTTTAAGGAACGGGATCATAGCCTGATCCCCCCCAGGGATGGCAGCGCGCGATCCGTTTTGCCGCGAGCCAACTCCCCTTGAGCGCGCCATAGCGGCGAAGTGCAGTGATTGCATAGGCCGAACAGGACGGCGCATAGCGGCAGGACGGCGGCAGGATGACCGACGGCCCCAATTGCCAGCCCCGTGTGAGCAAAATCAGCAGCCGGGCGATCATCTGGCCGGCCCGCGGGCAACCTTGGCGAGCGCCTTGGCCAGATCGGCCTGCAGCACTGCAAAATCGCGCTGCAGCCCATCCGAACGGCCAATCAGCACATGATCATGGCCCGGCAACCCTGCCCTGGGCAGCACATCACGCGCCAAAGCGCGCAACCGCCGCTTCAGGCGATTGCGCACCACCGAATTGCCGATTTTCTTGGTGACGGTAAAGCCGATCCGCATATCGGCCACGCCATCAGCCCGGTCGCGCGCGAGCAGCACAAAGCCCGGCATTGGCGCACGTTTACCGGCATTCGCCGCAAGGAAATCGCGGCGAATTTTCAGGCCGTGGATAACGGCCCCGGAGACTTCGGTCCCCAACGCCACTTCAGCCCGCACCAGCAATTCAGCCCGCACCACAGGGGCAGGGCTGTTGCCGGATATTATGCCGAAAGCTTCTTGCGACCGCGTGCGCGGCGTGCACGGAGGACGTTGCGACCGCCCACCGTTGCCATCCGCGCGCGGAAGCCGTGGCGGCGTGCACGCACCAGATTGCTCGGCTGAAAGGTCCGCTTCATCACTCATTCCCTGATCATCGAAAATGCAAAAAGGCCGCCAAAAACGACGGCCGACTGGCGAAAGCCCTTAGGGGAGCCCCGCACCCAAGTCAACGATGACAACAGATCAGGTCGGGCGACCACTGACGAAATCCCTGGCCGTGCGCCAAAAACTGGCAAAGGCTGACAATTTTTTGCCATCCTTGCCCAGCGGGCGGTCCCGTTCGAATCGGCGCAAGGCGCTGGCGCGGCGCAGGCCAAGATCGGCATAATAGCCAAGCGGCGGCCAACGGCGCTTCGCCCGCACAAATACCCGCTTTGCGATGGCCGAATTCTGCAACATCAACGCGAGCCCTGCCGCAAATACGAAAACGCCGCCGGGGCCGGGGATAACGCCGACCAGCGGCGATACCAGAATGATCAGCGCACCAGCCAGCGTCAGGCCGAGGCGGACGGCGGCGCTACGCGGGCGGATTTGATGCGCTATCGACACGGTTGCCGATGTGGGGGTGGTGTGTTGTTTTTGCAAGACAGTCTTTCCGCAAGCTTCCTTCATTTAAGAAAGCGGGTATGAACAGGGCATTAGCCGGATGGCGCGCGCCTGACGGGGGGCGGAGGGGCAATGGTCGCGATCGTATCGACAGTGGCGTATCTTGGGCTTGAGGCGCGCGGGGTGGAAGTGCAGGTGCAGGTCGCGCCCGGTTTGCCCGCATTCAATATCGTGGGGCTGGCGGACAAGGCTGTCGCTGAAAGCCGCGAGCGCGTGCGTGCAGCCATTGCCGCACTCGGCCTGGCGCTACCGCCCAAGCGGATTACCGTTAATCTGTCACCCGCTGATCTGCCCAAGGAAGGGTCGCATTATGATCTGCCCATCGCGCTGGGCGTGCTGGGCGCCATGGGCGTGGTGGATGCCGAAACGCTGGCCGATTATGTTGTGGTAGGCGAACTGGGGCTGGACGCGCGGATCGCGACATCGCCCGGCGTGCTGCTGGCAGCGCTGCACGCCTCTGCCGAGTCAAAGGGGCTGGTGTGCCCCGCAGCGCAAGGTCCGGAAGCGGCATGGGCGGGATCAATCGAGGTTATTGCAGCACCCGACCTCCTCTCGCTGCTCAACCATTTCAAGGGCCATGGCCTGCTCGCCACGCCCGAGCCGGGGATCGCGGAACTGGCCGATCATGGTCCCGATCTGCGGCAGGTAAAGGGGCAGGAAACCGCCAAGCGCGCGCTGGAGATTGCAGCGGCAGGCGGGCACAATCTGCTGATGGTCGGCCCGCCGGGATCGGGAAAATCACTGATGGCGTCGTGCCTGCCGGGGATTTTGCCGCCGCTCGATTCGAGTGAGGCGCTGGAGGTTTCCATGGTCGCATCGGTTGCCGGAACGCTTCAGGGCGGGCGGCTTACCCGGTCGCGGCCTTACCGTGCGCCGCATCATTCGGCATCGATGGCGGCGCTGGTCGGCGGCGGGTTGAAGGTAAAGCCGGGGGAGGTGAGTCTGGCGCATCTCGGCGTGCTATTCCTTGATGAACTGCCCGAATTTCACAGCTTCCGGTAGCAACGGGGACCAGCAGATAGCGTTTAAGCTGCCTCGGTGATGCATCGCATCAACCGAGGCAGGTTTAGCGCTCCTTTCAGACAGTAGGCGGCCAGCGCAAATATGCGCTCTCCAATTGCCCGATCCATGTGGCCGCCTCCGAAGGAGACGGAATATGGAAAAATTATTGCTATGTGTTCTCTGGTTGATCTTCGCTCAGCACCCAGTCGGCACCATTCGGAACGAACCATTGAGTGAAGGTGCGCCTTTTCTTGGAGAGGTCGAGGCACACGGCGCTTATCTCGAGCGCCTGCGTGTCAACCCGGCATTCCAAGGTGACATGAGATCCAGCTCCGAGCCGGTCTTGCCGCATGGCAGCTGGTTTGCCGCCGACAATGAGCCGGATGTCCGCTGCTGGCCCGGTGCCTGCATTGCGAAGAGTCACGCTGACCCAGCCCGACTTCCCCTTCTGCACGGAGAAACTCAGCGCGGGCATGAAGCCGTAGGCCATCATCGAAAGGCCGCGGCTCGCCTGCAAACTCGCCATGCCGGCGAAGACCACGCCTATGGCGGCCAAAAAAATCCCGAAGGCAGTCAGGAAGCCAATCCAGCTGTTCAGCCGGAAGGACTCAAGCGCGATCCGGTTGCCAAAGCGAACGGCGGCAGCATTGGACCATTGGGCGCACAGGTCAGATTCCTCGAGGGTGCTGGCCTTCTCATAGCATCCTCGGCGATAGTATTCGGCACCCTGTGCAGCCTTCTTGTCATCGGATTCTTTCATCCGCTCATCACGCGATGGTGGTATGTTGATGCCGTCCTTGGACAAGTCGTAGCGCTTGCCGGCCATGTATGGCTGTTTCTCTTCATCATGAGGTGGTGACACCCAGGAAGATGAAGCCATTGTGGCGAAGTTGTCCTCGAACGACCGGAGCACGATTGCTGATGCGGCGATGAACGCAATAGAGCCAAGCACCAGTGCGGCGGTGCCCAACACGTTCGACCGCATCCATGAAACAACAACATCTCGGAAGAATCGCTTCGGCATGGAAGCTCATTTGCCTGATCATGCTTAGAAATCCGTAAAGCTTGATCTCGACCTCGCTAGCCGCCTACGGCGTAAACGACGGCAACCCCAGCGGCCTCTTCAACTCCGACCATGGCTCCGGCCGCGCGCTCACGACCTTCGGGGCGAACGGCGCACGTCGCTTCCACTTGCGACGGCCCGGCTTCGTCTCGGGGCCGATCATGGCTTCAGCGGCATCGGGACCGAACGCCTTGATCACGTCCTCGCGGCTCATCCGACCTTCGTCAGCCCCAAGCTCGCGCGACTCGGTGATGGCGTCGGCATCCTGATCATCAGCGATCGCCGCCATCACCGAGGCTACGTCAGGCAACGTCTCCAGGTGACGCTGCCAGTAGCCCTTCATCGTGCGCGAAACGGTGTTCGACAGCAGCGCGCCCAGCAGGTCGTCGAACTTCTCGGACTGGGTCTCACGCCGGTGATCCTCGCGCCAGACGGCATCGCAGCCGTAGCCCCATAGGTAGGGACCCGCGATGTGGTGATGGGTGCCCATCTCCATCCGATCCACACGCGAGAAGAAACTCTCCGCCTGGTTGGTGCAGGAGCCCTTGTCGTAGAACCGCTGCGAGTGGTTGACCTGGTTGACGTTCAGCGCCACTCGAAGCGAGTCCCAGTGACTGCCGTCGTCGGCATGAACGATCGCCATGCGGTCGACGCTGTCAAACACCCAGGGTTTTGAATCCGCCTCATGCGGAACAATCGTGCACATGCTGAGGCCGACCCGATCAGCGGTGCTGCGCTCGCGCGCGACGACCATCGACATCCTCTTGCCGGTGATGTCGCCCAGCTTCCGCAGATCGGGACGGTCCTTCCTCTCGTTCACATGGTGGTAGTAGCCGCCGTATACCGAGCCATCGATCTCGACGGTCCCATGCAGCTGCCGGCCCAGTTGGGCCTTGATCTGAGCTTCACGCATCTTGTGGCACAGGACGAAGGCCGTCTTGTTGGTGACGTCGGATTCGTTGCCGAGCAGGACCGACGGAATGCCTTTCGATCCCATCGAGAACAGCTTCACCGCGACGAGGATCGTGACATAGTCGAGCTTGCGGCAATGGAGCAGCGTCCCGCTCGTCACCGAGAACTTGTGCCGACAGCCATTCGTCTTGCACCGGAACTGGCGCTTGTCGCC